>JAENWA010000001.1 GCA_016650295.1 Desulfuromonadales bacterium
ATGCGGGTCGCGATAGATGTGGTTGATGCGGCCGGTATTGAAAGACGAAGAACGGCGGATCATGCCGTGAACCTCGTATCCTTTTGACAGCAGCAGTTCCGCCAGGTAGGAACCGTCCTGCCCGGTGATGCCGGTAATAAGTGCCTTTTTCATGCAGATGCTCCTCTTCGATTGTTCAGTTGTCTGTAAAATTAAACAAGAAATCATATAACGCCTGAGGAAGAAAATCCTCAACAATCAGTCCTTGTAGTATCCCCGATACCATTCAACGAAGCGCCGCAGGCCATCCTGTATCGATGTGGCCGGCCTGAATCCGACCTCCCGCATCAGGTCATCAACATCGGCGCAGGTGATCAGTACCTCGCCGGCCTGGATCGGGAGCATGTTTTTGAGAACCTTTCTACCCAGACACTCCTCCAGCACCTCAATAAAATGGCCCAACTCGACCGGCTGGTTGTTGCCGATGTTGTACAGACGATAAGGAGCGCTGCCGGAAGCCGGGTCGGGGTGATCTGCATCCCAGGCTGGATCGGGCCGGGGAATATGCCCCATGATCCTGACCACCCCTTCGACGATATCATCGATATAGGTGAAGTCGCGTTGCATGCGGCCATGATTGAAGACATCGATCGGCCTGCCGTCCATTATTGCCTTGGTAAACGAGAAGTAGGCCATGTCCGGCCGGCCCCAGGGACCATACACGGTAAAAAAACGGAGTCCGGTAACCGGCAGACCGAAGAGGTGGGCATAGGTATGGGCCATCAGTTCATTGGATTTTTTTGTGGCGGCATACAGTGAAACAGGGTGGTCGGCAGCATCATGCACCGAGAAGGGCACCGTGGTATTGGCGCCGTAGACCGAACTGGAAGAGGCGTATATCAGGTGTTTGACTGCGTTGTGGCGGCAGCCCTCCAGCACATTCAGAAAGCCGACGATGTTGCTGTCGATATACGCGTGGGGGTTCTGCAATGAATAACGCACTCCGGCCTGGGCGGCCAGGTTGACAACCATGTCGAAACGTTCGGCGGAAAACAGGCTCTCCATGGCTGGCCGGTCTTCCAGTGCAGCCCGCACAAAACGGAACCCCGCCTGCGCCTCCAGCAGCTTCAGGCGGGCCTGTTTGAGGCTGACGTCATAGTAAGCATTCAGGTTGTCCAGGCCCGTCACATGGTTGCCCTGCGCCAGCAGGCGTTGCGACAGATGAAAACCGATAAAACCGGCGGCGCCTGTTACAAGAATTTTCATGCGGTTTTCCTGCCCAAAGGTATCTTCAGACGCAACCTCAAAAAACCAAGGGATAATGAGAATTGAAGTTGGAAAACATAGCAGAAAATTACGAAAAACGCAAAAACTCTCTCAGGGTGATTGTCCCCGGATCACAGAGAAATAAAACCTGCATTGATCCGGAAGTGTCCGGTCAGCCAATTGCATCAAAGCGAAACCGGACACCGCTGATTCAGCTTTGCTATTGTGCCGGTTCAGGCAAACCCGCTGGAAGAGGCTTTTGGGACTCTATTTCTCGCTGCTCGTGGTAGATGAAGCGGACCATGTAGTACTCAAAGGGATAACCGCTTTCAAAGTAACGGAAACTCTTCTGATGCCGCGAATCGATGGCCCCCAGGGAGCTTACCCCCGCACCGTAGAGGAAGGCGTTGTCGGTGCTTCCAAATGGATCGATGGCGGAATAGATTCCGTACGTGATGCCGGTATCCACAACAAGCCCTCCCGTGTCACGCAGGGACGAGGGGCCGAAGATCGGCAGCACAAGGTAGGGCCCGGAATCTGCCCCCCAGTAGCCCATGGTCTTGCCGAAATCCTGTTGGTGCCGTTCCAGGCCGAATGTGGTGGCCGGATCAAACATGCCGGCCAGGCCCACGGTGCTGTTGGTTACGAATCGGGCAAGCGTTGTCAGGGACTCTTTCCCTTTGAGCTGGAACATGCTGTTGGTGAGGTTCCTGACCTCCCCGATGTTGTTGTAGAAACCGGAGACCCTGTCCTGGACGAAGGTTGGGGCAACGAATTCGTAGCCGCTCACCACGGGGAGGAAGAGGTATTTGTCAAAGTAGTAGTTGAACCGGTACATGCTGTGGTTGAAACCTTCCCAGGGGTCCGACACATCGGCGAATCGCTGATCCTTGAACTCGGCTATGGTGTGCATGGCCGGCACTTCGGGCTCGCTGTTGACCATGGTCGTGGCGCACCCGCTAAGTAACAACGACAGCATCAGGGCGAGGATTGCAGTGCAGGTTCGGTATCGGTTAACGGTGATCATGGTGCACTCCTTATTTTTTGAAGAACTCTACCATGTAGGCCAGGTTGTCCTTGTACTCCAGGTTGCCCAGATGGCCGCCGCGCGGATAGATCTTGACCCGTTCGCCGAAGAGCTGCCTCAGGTAGTCAAGCTCCGCCTTGGTCAGGAGGAAGTCATTTTCGTTGGTCATCACGCCGAACTTGGCCGACGACTTCAGATACCCCTCGATGCTCCTGATGCTCTCCGAGTCGATCAGTTCCTTCTTGGTGAGCCCCGGTCGCAGCTTCAGGAAGTGGGGATAGAAGTATTCGTTGATATAGTCATAGAAGCTCAGGTGGGTGGAGACCAGGAAATAGTCAAAGAGAGAATCGGTGTGACTCAGCACCCTGTTCTTCGGCACGACGTAGCCGCTGTTGGTCATCACGTCTGAGGTAAAGATCATGCCGGCCAGACCGATGCGATAGGTGAGACCGATCAGACCGGCGGTTTCCGGTTTGGTGAAAAGTTTCTCTGTGTAGATCGAGTAGAGAAAATCCTCGTTGATGGCGACGAAATTGCCATAGCGGTAGAATTGGCCGAACTTGGACAGCATCCTGTTGAAGAAGATGCCTTGCTTCTTGGCCCCTCCGGGGATCTGCTTCAGCAGCTCCTCGATACTGGTGGCCGAACTGTAGAGGTCTACCGGGGGGTTGATCATGAGCACCTTGCGGAAGTTGAAGACTTTCCGCTCCTCGTCCAGCTTGGCAATGAAGGCGGACTGGACTGCTCCCAGGCTGTAGCCGCCCAGAAGGAACTCAGACACCTCGATGTCATCTTTTACCTGATTCCAGGCGGTCTCCATTGCCCGGTACAGGTCAGCCGCGTCCTCGGTCAGATCGCCGGGGACGCGGCTTTGAGAGGCGGAGATGATGAAATTGGCATGGGTCGGCGACGGCAGGGTGATGACGTGGAAGCCGGCCTGGTAAAAGGTTTTCATCATGGTCATGAGTTTATCAGCCTGGTCGCTTGCTCCCGCACCGCCGATCAGAAAAACCAGCGGCGCCTTGTGTTTCTGGTAGGCGAAGGTGCATTGCAGCCCCTCATCATAGAAGAAGATTGGCGGCTTTTCCCGCTCCGGGAAGACATTGAGTACAAGATGGCGGGTACGAATGTGTGCGGGCAGTTTGGGCATGAGGGCTGCCGGGGTCCCCATGATGGTCGCTTCGTACGATCCCGGGATCGGGTAGCCGTAGCCGTCATCCGCAGCCATGCCGTGTACGGGCAGCAGGACGAGGCAGGCGATGATCATTAGTCTCAGATACTTCATGCGGATGTCTCCTTTAGGTTATGCCTGTCGTATCACACGTTGACGTTGGGAGAGATGGCCAGTTTCATGAAATTAGAAAGCAAGTAATCAGCCAACAACCTGTAAAACTACGGAATTTTGATTCGTTTTTAATTTCAGAGTATTAGGGTGATTGCAGGGGACTTCAGGCACGTATGAAAGCATTGCACAACCTCAATATTTGACAGAACCACCACATGTTGAGGGATGCGTTGAACAGCTGCCAGAATCCTCGCGCGCATGTTGCCTTGGTTATTTGTTAAGTTCTGTCTATCAGTGCTGCGTTTCTATTTTGCGGTTGTCCTCAGGTGATACCGGCTTTGTTGTCCCTTCGGGTTGTACCGACTGCTCCGTCTGGAAGGGAAGGCGCTCCCGTTCGTTGGTCAGTTTCGGTGCTTCCTCGATTACCTGCCAGTTTTTACCGACCGGCAGGGTCAGAGGCTTGGGTGACTGCATCACCGGAGCCGTAGCCGATTGCTTAGGGTAGAAAACAGTACACGAGCAGAGAAAGAAAAGGCCAATGGAGACAATCAGCAGCTGAATAATTTTCATGGTGTGATCCTTGTTTATGTGAAATTTTGTAACTTATCAGGTAGTCAGGCTGAAGACTTCAATTAACTTGTTGAGAGTTGAGGGTTGAAGGTTGAAGGTTGAGAACTTCCCTCATCCCTCATCCCTCAACTCTCAACTCTCAACCAGAGCCATATCCCGCACCACGAACCTGCCGCAGAAGAAACAGAGCAAACCGGCCATCACCATGGCAAGCGGGGTGATCAGAAGGGCGCTGCGCAGACCCCACTGGTCGGACAGCCAGCCGAGGATGGACGGAGAAACTGCGTCGCCCAGGGCGTGGATGAAGAAGATGTTGACCGCAAAGGCCATGGCGCGTACAGCCGGGTCGGTGACATTGATGATAACGGTATTGAGCGGCCCGGTGTTGAGAAAAAGAAAAAATTCAGCAATAAAAATCGCCGACATGCACGCGGTCAAACCCGGTGCGAGAATGGCCCAGGCTGCGAAGGGGGTGCCGATCAGGAACCCCCACCCGGAGATCAGCAGATAGCCCTTGCCGCTCCGTTTCTGCCAGCGGTCGCCGAGCCAGCCGCCGGCCAGGGTGCCCAGTATCCCCGCCAGCACCGTGGTCGCGCCGAACATCGTATTCCCTTTGGCCACATCAAGAGAATGGACGCGGTACAGGAACGAGGGTATCCACTGGGCCAGCCCTCCAATGGCAAAGGTCATGGCCGCCATGGCGAGCGTATTGCAGACAAACGAGCGGTTTCTGAACAAGGCTGAATATCCGGCCGTTGTTTTTCCTTTTGAGGGCTGCGCTGATGCATCATCGCCGCCGCGAGGCGGGGTGCGCAACAGTGCGATCGGAATGGCCAAGAGCAGACCCGGCACGCCGACCAGCAGAAATGCGGCATGCCAGCCGTACCTCTGCCCCAGCACACCACCAAGGAGATAACCCAGGGCACTGCCGACCGGAATGGCGACATAGAACCAGGACAGAATCTGACCACGGCGCTCTTTCGGGAAGAAGTCGGCGATGAGTCCGGGCGATACTGTTCCGAAACTCGCTTCACCCACTCCGACGGTGGCACGGGCGGCCAGCAGGGTCCTGTATCCAGGTGCATAACCGGCCAAGGCAGTGGCCAGACTCCAGACAACCAGGCCTCCGGACGCAAGTCTGGTCCGGCTCCAGTGGTCGCCGAGCCAGCCGAAGAGCGGGGCGAAGAGCAGGTAGCTGAGCATGAAGGCGCTCCCGAGGAACCCCAGTGCCGTATCGGAGAGGCTCAGATCGATCTTGATCAGGGGAAATACCGCGAAGAGCACCTGCCGGTCGATGTAGTTAAGCAGGTTCACCGCCAGAAGCAGTCCCAAGGCGTAGCGGCGGTAGGAAAGCGATATCGTTCCGGCGTTCATGCGGTGTAACCTCCATAATTAGGCTGAAGGTTGAAGGCTGAAGGTTGTTAGGAAAACCTGTTTTACTTCAGCCTTCTACCTTCAGCCTTCTACCTTCAGCCTTCAGCCTTCAGCCCGTTTTTCAAAGTTTCTCCACCGCCTGACGCGTCTTTTCCACGATCTCAGCCGGCTCCTCGTAGCGAAAGCGAAGCGGATCTCCAAAGGTTACCGTCACCTTGCCTCGTTTTGGAAACGTGGCATCGTGCGGAAGTACCTGTTCCGTACCGCTGATTTTTATCGGAACCACCGGAATCCCCAACTCCTTGACCATGATACCCAGTCCCAACTGGAAGGGCTGCAATTTAAAGTCCCTTGAATGCCCACCCTCAGGGAAAATCAGGATGTTAAAGCCGGCATCGGCAAGCCTGCCCATGTATTTCAGCGAGCCGCTGAACCCCTGTGACTGGGGAAGAGGAAAGAGATTGAACAGCACGGTACCATACTCGTAGGTCAAGCGCCTCAAAATCTTGCTGATACCATGATACTCTCCGAAGAAAAACTCTTCCCAGGCGGCGGTAGCGCTTTTATAGCGAATCTTCGGCGGAAGGGCACACATGACGGCAGGATGATCCAGGTAACTTACATGGTTGGCCACGAAAAAAACCGGCCCATCCAGCTTTTCCAGCTTGTCAATCCCCCTCACATCGAGCGAGACGAAGCTTCGGAACAGGGGGTAATGGAAAACGGTGTCCCAGACCATCCGCACCCCCCTGAAGAAGCGGGCATTGGTCCAGAACCGAAAATGGTCGTGCCGGGTCAGCTTTTCCCGTTTCGCGATGATCTGGCGCAGGTCCGAGACCCGTGTCTGCGGACCGATCTGGGAGTCCTCGATATCGAGACGGTATTCCTGCTCCAGGAAATTGACCAGCTCCAGCCGGTCGATGGAGGTAAGGCCCAGGTCGGCCACCAGCAGGGATTCCTCGCGGATCTGCGCGGCGCTGGTACCGGTCACCCTGGCGAGCAGGTTGAGGAGGCTGTCCCGGCTGACGGCTGCATCGCCTTCCTCCGATCCCTTTTTTATCTCCTCCTTAACTGCAAACTTCTTGATCTTGAGAGTCGTGGTTTTGGGAAATTCCGGCTCGTTCCAGAGGGTGTAGCCGGTAATCTGGTGCAGGCTATCCAGGTTCTTGTTTGCCTGAGCGATGATCTCTTCAGGAGAAATCCCGCTTCCATCCGGGAGCAGCACGGCATGCACCTCTTCACTCGCGCCCCTCTCGACGCCGATGACGCAGGACTCCTTTACCCCGGCAGTCTTGTTCAGCACCGCTTCCAGTTCGTCGGGATAGACATTGACCCCCGAACCGGTAACGATCAGATCCTTCTCCCTCCCCTTGATGGTCAGCCAGCCGTCCGCGTCAATCTCCCCCAGGTCGCCGGTCCGAAACCAGCCGTCACCCGAGAAGGCGTCGCGACTGGCCTGCTCGTTCTCGTAGTAGCCGGGAAAGACGTTGTCCCCGCGCGCCAGGACCTCCTTCTCCGCGATCTTCACCTGAACCCCCGGCAGAGGCGGCCCGACCGAACCCGCCACTTGACGCTCCATGGTGTTGACACAGAGCACGGGCGAGGTTTCGGTAAGTCCATACCCCTCCAGAACAGTGAATCCCATGCTGCTCCAGAATGTGAAAACCTCCGGATCAAGGGGGGCGCCGCCAGAGACGAAGACCGTGAAGTTTCGGCCGAACTTTTTCTGTACCGGGTAAAAAATGAGCCGCCGCACCCCGTGTGGAAGCTTGATCGCGAGTTGCGTCAACCTCAGGAACAGACCGGAGAGGTGTTTGTCCTCAAGCTCCCGCTCGATGGTCGTTTTCAGCAATTGCATGAGGCGGGGGACGGACATGATAACATGGATGTCCTCCTCGCTCAGCGCCTCCATGATTGCAGAGGGCTTGAGGGTGCGCAGATAGACGATAGCAGCGCCGCGGTAGAGCGGGGTGAAAAAGCCGCCCATCTGCTCGAACATGTGGGATAACGGGAGCAGCGAGAGGAAGCTGAACTCGGGGGTGATGATCGGTACCTGCTGGTTTATCTGGGTCATGTTGGCGACCAGGTTTTTGTGGGTCAGGATGACCCCTTTCGGATTGCCGGTAGTACCGGAAGTATAGATGAGCTGCGCCGTATCCTCGGCTGCAGGGATTGCAATCTCGCAGATAGGCTGGATGCCTTCCAGCAGGTATTGCAGGTCTTCCAGCAATATCGAGGTGTCTGTGGCCATCCGCTCGGGTTTGAAGCGGCTCTGCAGGACGACTTTGGCTTTGGTGAGGCTACGGATGGAATCCGCGCGCCCTAGATCGGACATGAAATCCACCGGAACTGCGATTGCGCCGCGGATGATGATGCCCCAATAGGCGATTGCCCACCAGGAAGAGTTGGGCCCCCAGATGAGCACCTTATCTCCGGCTGCTACCCCGTTTTGCTCCAGGAGGTTTGCCATTCTTAGTGCCAGATCGTAAAAATCCCCGTAGGAAACCACCTGCCTTCGTATTCCGGTGCGGTTCACAAAGGCGGTTTTTTCACCCAGCGATTCAAACGTTTTGAATAGATCGATCAATGTCTGCATGGATAGCCCCTCGATCATGCTTCGGTCAGCAGGGATCCGAAGTGGAAGTTACGTATCAAGACTGTCCGCTTTGCTTTTGAAATCAGCTCCTCCTCCCCTTTAAGCCCAGAGGGTACACTAAGGGGGAGGGGGTTATCTAACCAACCGTCGCATCCCGGTTATCTTTCGTGTCCACGGCCTCGTTCATCATCTTTGTTCTGCCCCTGGCCGCGCTCCCGATTAGGCTCCTGCTGCTGATGCTGTTCAGCTGCTGGCTGCTGATGCTGGGTAGCCGGTGGCTGTTGTTTCTGTTGCGCAGCTGGCGGCTGCTGCTGATGCTGGGCAGCTGGCGGCTGCTGTTGCTGCTTCTGGTGTTGCTGTTGCTGTCTCTGATCATTCTGTTGCTTCTGTTGCTGTGGTCTCTGATCATTCTGCTGTTTCAGCTGTTGCTGCCTCTGGTCATTCTGCTGCTTCTGTTGCTGCAGCCTCTGATCACTCTGCTGTTTCAGCTGTTGCTGCCTCTGGTCATTCTGCTGCTTCTGTTGCTGCAGCCTCTGATCACTTTGCTGCCTCTGCTCGTTCTGGCCTGGACTTCTCACCGGTGCCGCTTCCTGCCTTCCCCGCTGTGCAGGGGCGGGAGCTTTTTGTTCCACCTGCTTAAAGTGCTGCTGGATTACCTTGTCTCGCGGCTGGTAACGGTATTGCTGGCTGCGCAGCGTGTGCTGCTGTTCCACGCGAGGATACCTGTCTCCCATATACTGCCGCTGGTAGACGGGCAGCGGTGCGGGTGCCGGAGCAGAGCCGCGATTCCAACGGTTCCATCCACTTCGACGCTGTTCCCAATCACGCCCCCAGTGCTGGCCCCAGCGCGGCGGCGCATTCGACTGCCATTCGCGAAAGTACATTGGCGGCTGCCGGTAATAGCTTACGGGGACACGAAGGATGAACAGCGGAACATCATACGGCTGCACAATTCCCCATGGGCCGTTGTACCAGGAACTGGCATACCAGTTATCGCCTTCGTAAACCCAGTACATGCCATCGTAAAAGAAATAGTTGGCATCCATCCGGGGAGCGTAGTAGACTGGGTAGCCCGGTACCAGGACGAGTTCCGGGTACACCGGCAGGCTGATGCCGATGCTCACGGTGGGTAACCCGATGCCGATGCTGATCCCGGCAGTGGCAGACGTCACCGATAGCAACAGCATGAACATCGCAATCAATCCGTAACGTATTTTTCGCATTTTATACTCCTTCCGTGAAATGTAAGAGTTCAGGCAGTGCCCAATCCCTTACTGGTAATATGAGGAAAGCAGCACTCAACTCAGAGTGCCGCAATCCAGATCTCAGTGCTTGTCGTGTCCATGACCACGACCGTTGTCCTCATGATGTTTTTTGTATTTCTTATATTTTTTATAGTGCTTGGCGGGCCTTTCTCTCTCTATATAGACTCGGCGGTCTCTTTCCACATAATATGGACGGCCTGAGTCAATCATGACGTTTACCCCTGGCGGCGCCGGCAGGTAGCCATTAACGTGGACATTTACATTGGGAGGTGCGGGAAGACCCGGCGGTCCTGGCAATCCGGCATTGGCCTGATTGAGTCCGAAGGTGACGGTGACGGCTGACAAGATCAGTAATGCAATAATAATTTTCTTACGCATAACGGCTCCTTTTTTTGGCACTTCTCTGAAAGTGCACACCTGTAGGCTTGCACTAAACTACCAGCGCAACTATCATGCCGGGAGAAAACCGGGATATTTCAGGTGATAACAGACTGATTGTGTTGAATAAAACGAAAGCCATTCTTGCAGGGGTACAAGGAATGCCGTCTCACAAAACCGCCGTATTTAACAAAGCCGTCACATGTTGCAGCTAATAAAGGAATGGTACCGGCAGAATTTCGGGGAAAAAAATCCTTCATTCAAGGATCATGAGTGAGAAACCCCGCTGCCGGAACAGACAGCGTTTCAGAATAAAAAAAAGCCGGACGGTGAACCGCCCGGCATTGCATGAAGGAGGCACTTGTTAGAGTACCCTGTTATAGTATTTACAACTATCATGCCAAGGAGATTCACGAATCATGTGCCAGGTAATATAGTGATTATAATGGCTAAAATTGAACGTGCATTGCCGGAGCACGGAAAAACAGTAAAAACAGGCCGCAGTATTTAACAAAGCCGTTACATGCGACGGGTCAAAAAAAATACCCTGCTTCTTAACGATGCAGTTACGTTAGTTTTCATCAGAGACTTTCTCGATGAGTAGCTACCGGTTTCTCAGTTAGAGAGGATGGTTTATTCGTTCTGGCCCGGAACTGGCTGGATTTACTGATTTCTGCGTTTCAGCCGATACCAGCTCGATGGTCACATTCCCCAACGGGGTGGACGTTTCCACCTTCACCGGCACCCTGTTTTCATCGTTGGTGAGCCAGATCATCATATCGCCTGTTCTCCTGAAAATCCCGCCATCCTGCTTGACATGACGTAACAGCAGGCAATCCACCTTCTTTAGATTGCGAAGGCGGACCTCCTCCTGACGCAAAATTTCAACCGGCACAGGCGCATAGGTATCACCGTCGTAGATATGCAGCAGTTCTGTTTTGCCAACCTGTAACGGCCGGTTCCTGAGGTAATAGAATGAGGACAGGGTATCGAGCACTTCGCTGTTTGGTATGGTCTCATTCGAGTATCGATTCCGAGTGCGATCGATCCAGAATACGCGCTTATCCCTCAGGAAGATAGTAAAGCCGATGTCTCTGCTGAAAGTACCTTCCTGCTGTCTGATTTTGGTAATGATGAAGTTGCCGCCGATGTGTCTGGTCTCCATGATATCATCGACAGGGTATACGCTCGACAGGGCAGCATTTGACCTGGTTCTCAGGGTTATCCATACCTCGCCATTTTTGTTTTTTGCTTCCAGTTCCACGCTTCCCACCGGGACGCCCAGCAGGGTGATCAGATAGGAGAGTTTTTCACTTTTTGATAACATAAACTCGCCGGCGGTTCTCAACGGGGGGAGGAGTGCAGTTGCTGACGCAACGTGCCGTGAGGCGGTCGCTTGCGGGGCTGTTGCCGGTTCGCTGATCCGGATAATACTGTCACTCTTTTCCTTGCTGAATACAGCAGGCTCAACTGTTTTCGCTTCGACCGGGCCTTTTTCCGGTACTGCCGGAGGCATGCCAGCCTCCTCGCCCTGTACCTGGGTTAGATCCCTGTCATCGGTTACATCTTCCGCAACGTTGTCTGCAAGGCTGGTCTTCCGGCTGTTAGAATCCGTGACCGGTGCGGCGTCAGCACCTGGCTTTGTCAAGTCTACCATTACGGCCCGCAGAGGGTTGACCGGCGGGGTAAAATTGTAGTTCCCGAACCTTCCCAGCGACATCAGTACAAGCAGGTGCACCACAACGGATAACCCGATAGAGACTGTCAGTGTTCGGATTTTATCAGATTGTATGCTCATTGGTCCCGAGCTCTCGACTTTAATAGACATAAGATTTCCCCTGAATTTTAACAGACAAACCTTTTCCGGGCCACAAAAAACCCCGTCAGTCATCTTTAGTTGCTGTAAAATGAATGCCGGTTTAAATTGATCAATAATTGAAAAACGAATGATAAAAAAACTTTTTTATCATATAGTTAGCAGATCATACGTTATGCAATTATCTTGAAGGATATCAATCGAGCGAAAAGAACCAGCCTTGGACCCGATACGTGCCGGCTATTATCAAGGAATGCATATGAAACTGATTATCCAGATACCATGTTTCAATGAGGCAGAGTCGCTGCCCGTTACCCTGAAAGATCTTCCTCGTGATGTGCCGGGGTTCGACAGTGTGGAATGGCTGGTCATCAATGACGGCAGCACAGATGGAACTGCCGAGGTGGCCCTGAAAAACGGTGTGAACCACGTCGTCAGCTTCACCAAAAATCAGGGTCTGGCACGGGCCTTTCTGGCCGGACTGGACAGCTGCATCAAACTGGGCGCAGACGTCATTATCAACACTGATGCCGACAACCAATACATGGCTGCCGATATTCCGGCGCTGGTCGCTCCTATCCTGGCAGGCAGGGCCGATGTAGTTATCGGTGCCCGCCCCATCAATGAAATCGAGTCATTTTCGCTGGTAAAGAAGGCCTTGCAAAAAGCCGGCAGTTACGCAGTGCGCTTTGTCAGCAAGACCAACATTCCCGACGCACCAAGCGGATTCCGGGCCATGACCCGCGAAGCGGCCATGAGCTTCAATGTGTTCAACGACTACACCTATACACTGGAAACCATCATCCAGGCGGGTCAGAAGAACATTGCCATTACCTCGGTTCCGGTCCGGGTCAATCGTGCGTTGCGCCCATCGCGGCTGGTAAGAAGCAATACCTCCTACATCAGAAAGTCTCTGATCACGATCGTCAGAATTTTTGTGGTTTACAAGGCCTTCAGATTCTTTATGTCGGTGGGGTTGACGGCTTTATTGCTGGGGTCGGTCGGAGCAGTCAGATTCCTGTACTATTATGTTACCGAAGATGGCGCCGGGCATGTGCAGTCGTTGATTTTATCATCGATACTCCTGGGCGTCGGTTTCCAGACCATACTGACCGCATTCCTTGCGGATCTCCTGGCCGTAAACCGTCGCCTGATGGAAGATGTTCAATATCGAGTGAAAAAGCTGGAATACCCCGGAACAACCGACCATTCTCCCGGCATCCGGAAGGACCGGTAGCAAGAAGTTCACGTGATTATTGGTGAAACAACAGCAGCCGATTACGATTCCCTCAGAGGTGAGTTATTAGAACAGGGGTCATTACCTATGATTTTTTTCCGCTGATCGGCGGCATCGGCAGCCTGACGTATACCATGTATCGTGAGTTGAAAGGCTCCGATATTTTATTTTTTTCTCCTGCTGATAATGCATTGCCGGGTCACATACGTATCAAGAGCTGGATGATTCATCTTTTCAAACAGGTAGGTGTATCAATCTGGCTGTTTTTAAAGGGAAATCAGATTATCTCTGAATACCGCCTGGACAAGCTGAATATCCATGCCGGCCCGGGCGGGGTCCTTCTCATCCGGAAACTTCCCATACCGGTGCTTGTCACCTGTCATCACACTTACTGGCAGCAATATACCCACATCAAAGCGCAGTTCTGGAAACGCATATTCCTGCCGTTTGAACGAAGAACATACCGCCTCGCCGATAAGATCATTTGTGACTGTGAAGATACAAAACGGGTGCTGATCGAACGTTATGATATCCCTATGGAGAAAATTACCGTCATTCATTGCGCAGTGGATAGCGGAAAATTCCATTTCGAAAACCTGCCGAAACAGTCAAAAAGTATCCTCTATATAGGTCGCATTGCCAAACGGAAGGGCATCGATTTTCTTATCCGCAGCATGCCCCTGGTTGTGCGGACGTTTCCGGATGTTCAACTCCTTGTCGGGGGGAAAGGGAGCCACCTGGAAAAGATGAAGTCTCTTGTCAGGCAGCTGGGTCTGGAGCGGAATGTCACGTTCCTCGGCTTCGTTCCGGATGATCAGCTGAATACGCTGTACAATCAGGCCCACTGTGTTGTTGTCCCCTCGATCTTCGAGGGATTCGGCATCACCGTCATTGAAGCCCTGGCGGCCGGAACCCGGGTGGTCGGGACCGATGTGGACGGAATCCGGGAGATTCTGAACAGCGGGGAATACGGCAGGCTTGTCCCCTACGGAAATCGTCAAGCCCTGGCGGACGCCATCATCGCCGAACTGAATGAGCCGAAAAGGGCCGGAGCATTACGAGCGGAATACCTGGTCGAGCAGTTCAGGAATAGATATCTGCAGGTGCTGGAAGGATGACCACGCTCCGATGAATGCAATCTGGACCAGATACCTGCCCGGCATCATCCGGGAATGGCTGGAAGGAAGCCCCCATCTCCAAAGGGCGGTCGGCAACACCGGCTGGCTGTTGTTCGACCGGATCCTCCGGATGCTGATCGGGGTGACCGTCGGCGCCTGGGTCGCCCGCTATCTCGGCCCGGCCCGCTTTGGGGAGCTTGCCTACATCATCGCCTTCATCGCCTTTTTTCAGGTCATCGCCGGTCTCGAAGCAGACGGCTTCATCATTCGGGACATTGCCCGAAATCAGGGAGAGACTGCCGTTATTCTCGGCACGTCACTCAGGCTCCGGATTGTCAGCGGCGTCATCTGCTGGCTGGCCGCCATAACCCTGATGTATCTGCTCCATCCGGACGACCGACAACTCTGCCTGCTGGCCGCCATAGTCGGCGCCATGCTGGTCTTCCAGGCCTCCGACACGGTTGACCTCTGGTTTGAGAGCCAGAGCCAGAGCAAACGGACGGTTCTGGCGAAGCTCGTCTCTTATCTCTTCTCCAACGGCATACGAATTTATTTGCTGCTCATCAAGGCCCCGCTGATCGCCTTTGCCGGAGTGATCTGCCTGGAATCGGCCGCCCTGGCGGTTGCCTTGATCGTGGGCTACCGTCGCTTTCCGACCGATGATCGTTGGCAAGCCGACATGGTTCAGGCAAAAAAGCTCCTGCACCTCTGCTGGCCGTTTATGGCCAGTGGAGTCATGATAACCGCCTACATGAGAATCGACCAGATCATGCTCAAAGAAATGCTCGGAGAACAGGAGCTCGGCATTTATGCGGCGGCTCTGACCCTGGTGCAGATATGGAACGTCATCCCGGCCACCCTGGTCGCCAGCCTGGCGCCGTTCGTTGCCCGGAAAAAAAACCGCAGTGAAGCGGAGTATCAGGATGCACTGGTGATAATATTCCGTTTCTTTGCTATAGTGGCATTCATCGGGGCCGGACTGACCGCAGTGGCATCTCCCTGGATCGTGGGGCTCCTGTACGGTGCCGAATTCCGGTCATCGGCAGCCGTACTGAGCGCCCTCGTCTTTGTGATTGTCTTCATCTTCCAGGGGATGGCCCAGACCTTATGGGTGGTCAACGATAACGTTCGTATCGCCAATCTGATCGGCACCTTCCTGGCGGCGCTGATCAGCATAATTGCCAACCTGGTCCTGATCAGGAAATTCGGGATCATGGGCGCTGTTTTTTCATACCTGCTCGCCCAGGGAGCATCCGTTGTCTTCTTTCCCTGTCTGTTTCGACGGGACCTGTTCAACTTGTACAAAAGGGCCTTTCTGGGTCTGGCCAGGCCGGGTGCCCGATGATACGCAGCTTGATCCAATTAACCCGTTAACTGGGGATGCAGGGACCAAGGAAACCGTGAGCTTTTTCAATGATTGCATAAAACGGGAACTTCTTCGCATCAATCGTCTTCTCGATACGCTGCAGAATCTGCATCTCGTGACCATCACCAAAGAGGACCTGATCAAATTTCGCGGAGGAGGATACCTCCGTGTTATCCGTTTCGGGCAGGAAGGTCATGACCGCATTGTGGAACTGATCTCCAGGAATGAGCCGTTACTGGTAGCCCGGCTCGGCTCGGTGGAATTATCCTGCCTGCGCTTCTATCTGGAAAAAAGGAACAATAAAAAAAGGGGCTACAGCGGGAAGATCAAATCTGCCATGTCCAACCCCGCCGGTTTCTTTCCGGTCGATGACGCATCCCTTGACGCCTTCGCGGAATTGTACCTGGAGCACCTGCCGCAGGTCGATGCCATGGGGATCTGGTTCAATCCATATGAAGATGTGATCTGCAATACCTGGTGTCGGGATGCCGAACTGGTTGACCTGGACTGTCTTGAACCGTTCCGCTTCACCAATCCCTGGAGCAGCAGACTGGCCGGTCGGAAAGTGCTGGTCGTTCACCCCTTCGTCGAGTCAATAAAAAAGCAGTATGCGGAAAAGCGGCACCTGCTCTTTCCTTCTCCTGATGTGCTGCCTGATTTCGAATTGAAAACTCTCAAGACCGTACAATCCATTGCCGGCTCACCGGTGGATTTTTCAACCTGGTTCGATGCCTATCGCCACATGTGCGATGAGATGGTAAAAGTTGATTTCGACATCTGCATCATCGGTGCGGGCGCCTATGGCCTCCCCCTGGCGGCGTTTGCCAAGCAATTGGGTAAGCAGGCGATCCATTTGGGGGGCGTAACCCAGATACTCTTTGGCATAAAGGGGAGAAGATGGGAGCGTGAGTATGCCGACAGCACGGCAAAGCTTTTCAATGAACATTGGGTTCGGCCTCTGCCAACGGAAACCCCCGCTCATAAAGACAAGATCGAAAGAAGCTGTTATTGGTAGACTGGGATAAACGGGATCACGCGATGCGCATCACACTGGTGAAAGACACAGAGGAATTCCTGAAAATAAAGGAAGCCTGGCAAGCCCTCTGTGATGATCTGGAAGACAGCATTACTGCCTTTGCCAGTTTCGAGTGGTATGAAACCTGGTGGCGGCACTACTCCGGGGGGGCGACACTCCACATGATCACCATGTGGGACGCCGACAGGCTGGTGGGGATCGCCCCGCTCGTGCTGAGGCGGGTAACCATCCACGGGTTGCCGCTTACAGCACTCTGCTTCATGGAAAACAATCAGTCTCTCAACAACGATTTCATCGTGGCGCCTGCTGCCAGAGAACTGTTTTTCCAGGAACTGCTGCGACATCTGTTTTCACAGACAGCCCTCTGGGATGTTATCGTATTCAGGAATATTCCCGACATCTCGATCAACATCGGCGCACTGGCAAAGACCCTTGGGGAGACCGGTAAAAAATGGTTGAAGAGTCCAACCTGGTTTGATTCACCATACCTCGTCCCGTCCGGCGCCTGGGCGGACTATCTGGCCAGCCGCACGGCACGGACGCGCAAGAGTCTGCGCAAAATCCGAAACGGGATCCTGAAATCAGGCGACGTGTTGGTCACCAATTTCCGTACTCCGGAAGAATTCCTTTCTGTAAAAGATGAAGTTTTCAACGTGGCACGGCAGAGCTGGTCAGAGGATCGCGGCGACTCAATGGCCTCTCCGGCAAACGAGGCATTCTTCAGCGACCTGGGGTGCGCCTTTGCCCAAAAGGGATGGCTCTTTCTCTGGACCTTGCGCCTGAACGGCACGATGGTTGCCATTGAATTACACGTGAAGGCCTTCGCTAAGGAGCATGCCATGCGCAGCCACTATCTTCCCAAGTTTGCAACATTGTCGCCCGGGACATACCTGGAGATGCAGATCATCAAACATGCCTTTGAGGAAACGGAAAAGGTGCGCGTCTATGATTTCTGCGGGAGCTTCGAACAGTATAAAAGGAAATGGACCGATACCTTTGTTGCCCACCACAACATACTGATCTTCAATGAGCGCCTGTATTCACGGCTGATCCGGTTCCACGAAGCCATAGCCGTACCGCTGCTGCGACGGGTCTTCCCCCGGAATTTCTGGAACAGCAGAATTTTCAGGATCTGCGGCATCAAAACTGACCGGATGTCGAGCAATGAGTAACATCCAGGGTAATCCATGTCTGGCATGCATCACCGGCCAACACTGCTGCTCACGCTTGAGCGGCCTGGTGCTCAGCGCGGACGAATTCAGACTTTTTTTCGAGGGTCACCGGAAAGAGCTTTCGATAAAACAGTCCAATAAAGCTATCATTGTCTCTTCAATAAATGGGAACGCTTGTCCGCACTGGGGAGAAAGCGGGTGCCGAATTTACCTGCACCGGCCGATTGATTGTCGGGTTTTCCCCTATGTAACGGCCCGCATCATCGAGAAACGCTCTACGGTAAAGATCGTATTTCATTCCCGATCCGACTGTCCGCTGAAGAACCAGTTGTATCGAACCATGCCTGAGGCTGATATAAGGAACCTGCTGACAGAGTTGGGGAAAAGCGTGTATGGATCAGCAAAGTCCATCGTCGTGCAGCACGAGCGGGGATACATTTCACGGCTTCAAAACAGGATTGAAGCGGCGATAAGCCGACGGCTGTATCAGACTGGACATAAATAGTTCATCATACTGACTTCCTGGCCTCCCTTCTGTCGTGCCGTGAATCGGAGCATCACATGTCGCTTGCCGAATATGCAAAAAACGCCCTGACCCTTCTCTCCCGGGGCGAGTGGCGTGAATTCTTCTTCCGTATTCGGGTCCATCTTCAAAATATAGACCTGAGGAACACCAATCTCGATGAGCTGAACCTCCCGGAAGAGCGTTGCCATTACTACTCCAATTCCGGCGGCACGCACCTCGATAAGGTGCTCAGGGCCTTGAAGATAACAGAGCAGGACAGTGTTGTGGATTTCGGATCGGGCAAGGGAGGGGCGCTGATCACTCTCTCCCGCTATCCCTTTGCCAGGATCGCGGGGGTGGAGATATCGCCTGAACTGGTTGACATCGCACAGAGGAACCTCGACAAGCTCCACATCAAAAATGTCAGCATGTACGTCTGTGACGCTGCATATTTCATCGATCTGGATGCGTACAACTACTTCTATTTTTTCAGTCCCTTTCCATCGCCTGTCATGGGGGCTGTGATAAGGAACATCAGTACTTCATTGACACATCACCCCAGAAAGGTGTCGATTATTTATTTTAATCCGGAATGTCACGATGCTGTGGTAACAGACTCACCTTTTGTCAAAACCAATGAATTCAACCATCACGAGCTCAGGTATTTTATCTATACCAACAGACCATGACAGAACTTGCCGGGAACATACGTGGATCAACACGCCAACTGGTGTGTTCGCCAGTTAAGCGCCTGATTAACCGCATCGATCCGCCGGTAATCGTTCTGCTGTACCATCGCGTCACGACACTCCCGTCCGACCCGGAACTGCTTGCCGTTAGCCCCGCTAATTTCCGTGAACAGATGCAGTACCTGAAGGACACGTTTCCGATCGTCAGGTTCGAAGAGGACTGGTCGGGGATAGCGAACCCGGCGGTATGTGTTACCTTTGACGACGGGTATGCCGACAACGCCCTGGAGGCCCTGCCGATCCTCGAGGAGGTCGGGGTGCCGGCCACCTTCTTCGTCAGCACCGGGAGAATCGGCAGCAGGTCGGAGTTCTGGTGGCACGAACTGGAACGGATCATCCTGGAGACAGAGAGTCTTCCCCCGAGCTTCACCCTGGCCGACGACCGATTCGGGAGGAGCTGGCCGACCGGCCTCCCCGGTGAACGGCGGGCATTTTACCAGGGGATCGTGCGGCTCATGAACGATGTCGATGCCGGGCAGCGCACGGACTGGTTGGCACAACTCCGCCGCTGGGCACAAACCGGCGAAGGAGTCACCGACAGGCACCGTGCCATGACCGTAGACGAATTACATCTGCTTGCCGCAAGCAGTCGAGTCACCATCGGTGCCCACACGGTGACGCATACACGCCTCTCCAGCCTCTCTCAGGCGGTGCAGCGGGAGGAAATTTCGGCTTCAAAGAGAGAACTCGAAGGATGGCTCGGACGGGAAATATCGACCTTCTCCTATCCGTTCGGTCGACGCTCCGACTATACACAAGAGAGCATAGCACTGTGCCGTCAGGCTGGATTCAGCAAGTCCGCCGCCAACTTTCCCGGCCAGGCTCACCGCTGGACCGATCCCTATCAAATCCCCCGTAACCTGGTCCGCAACTGGCCATTGGAGATTTTTACCGGGAAGTTGCGGGGGTTCTGGACACGATGAAGGTTCTCTATTTCAATGGTTCCGATATCGAGGGGGGCGCTTCACGCGCTGCAACCCGCCTTCTGCAAGGTGTTCATGCGCAGGGGACCGACGCACGGCTGTACGTTCAGAGAAAATACGGTGACGACCCGCTGATCGACGGACCCGGCTCTATGCTCGGCAAGGCTTTCGGCTTTGTACGGCCGACTATCGAACAGCTCATGTTCGGCATCACACCCGGAAACGTGAACGGGCCGTTCTGTGCCGCCTTTCTGCCGGACGGGCTGGCGGCGCAGGTGGCCGGGACGGCGCCCGACATCGTCCATCTCCACTGGGTGGCCCGCATGATGCGTCTGGAAACGCTGCGAAGCCTCAAGGTGCCGATTGTATGGACCATGCATGATTCCTGGGCCTTTACCGGCGGCTGTTATCTGCCCGGTGATTGCACCCGCTACCGGGAGTCGTGCGGGAATTGCCCGATTCTCGGCTCTGCCGGGAGGGAAAATGATCAGTCGAACCGGATCTGGCACAGGAAACAGAAATCCTGGCAAGGTCTGAATATGACGATTGTTGCCCCGAGCCGTTGGATGGCCGACTGCGCCCGGGCAAGTTCGCTCTTTCGAAACACTCGGATAGAAGTCATACCAAACGGGCTTGAAGTGAACCGTTTCAAGCCGGTTGCCCGGAGTGCTGCACGCAATATCTTATCCCTTCCCCAGGACAGAAAGTTGATCCTGTTCGGAGCAAAGTCCGCCACGAAGGACCGCAACAAGGGATTCCATCTGCTGGTGCAGGCGATGCAGGAGTTGAACAGCGACAGCGTGCGCAATGACTCGATTGAACTGCTCGTCTTCGGCTCGTCGGAACCGGACCCGCCGCCGGTATCGGGCTTCAAGACACATTACCTGGGGTGGCAGCACGACGATAGCACTCTTGCGTTACTCTATGCAGCAGCCGATGTCTTCGTCCTGCCGTCCCTCCAGGAAAGCCTCGGATATACCGCCATGGAAGCGATGGCGTGCGGCACCCCCTGTGTTGCTTTCAACCAGGGGGGGGTACCTGATCTGATCGACCATCAACTAAACGGCTACTTGGCGCAACCGTATGAACCGGTCGATCTGGCCCGGGGCATCGGGTGGGTGCTGGAAGATGAAGAGCGCCGAAAGAGACTGTCCCTGCAAGCGCGGCACAAGGTGGAACAGGAATTTTCCGTGGAAAAGGTATCTGAACGACATATAACGCTTTACCGGGAGATTTTGGGATATGAATAATTCCGTCCCTGAATTTCCCGTCATCTCCATCGTTACCCCCTCCTTCAACCAGGGCGCATTCCTGGCCGAAACCATCGAGAGCGTCATCGGTCAGGAGGGCGACTTTTCAATTGACTACATTATTGTAGATGGCGGATCGGGCGACGACTCCGTGGCTATTATCAGGAATTATGAGGCCCGCCTGCACAATGGAGAATGGCCGGTCACGTGCCGGGGGATTACCTATCGGTGGGTGAGTGAACAGGACAAAGGACAAACCGATGCCCTTATGAAGGGCTTTCGCATGTCACAGGGTGACGTACTGGCCTGGCTCAATTCTGACGACACCTATCTGCCGGGGGCCTTACAGACAGCAGCCGATTTTTTCAGAGGCCATCCGGACACAGGGCTTATGTATGGAGACTCCCATTACTGCGATGCAACCGGAGCAGTGATCGGCTGCTATAAAACCGAAGAGTTTGACCTCGAAAAATTGGCCTCCGCCAACATCATCTGCCAGCCTGCGGCCTTTTTCCGGAGAGACTCTTTCGAGGCGGTCGGCGGCCTGGATAAGACGCTCAACTTTGTGATGGACCTCGATCTCTGGATCAGGATCGGCAAACGTTTTCTATGTCGGCATGTCCCTCACCTGCTGGCAACCTACCGGCTACACGAGACATCCAAGACCATCAGCAGCGATACGCTTTTCAGGAACAGCGAGGAGTCTCTGTCTGTCACAATCCGGCATTTCGACTGGGCACCGCTGACCAGGGTCTATACCTCGTGCCGTGTCCTATGCCCGACCCGCCTGCCCGGCCTGCTCGCCAGGAACAGATTTTCGGCGGCAGTTGCAGCGATGCTCTGTTCGCTCTTTCGCTCCCTGTATCTGAATCACGGATTTCATCGCAACGATCTGAAGCTGCTGACCGGTACAAACTTTCGTAAACTATTTAAGAGCCGACTGGAAATCATGACCGGCCACACCAACAACACTCTTTCGAGAAAGCCATGAAGATCTGCCTGATAGCCCCTGTTCCCCCTTTTCGAGGGGGAATAGCCAAATACTGCTACACACTGTCACAGGAGCTAGAGAAGCGGCATGATCTGCTGCTCTTGAGCTACACACGGCAATATCCGGAGCTGCTGTACGGGAAAAAAAGCCAGATTGACCCGAATATTTGCAGGGAAGATATAGCAATAGAATTCAAACATCTGTCCTACGAGATTGACTCCGCAAGCATATGGTCTTGGCATACAACCTCTGAGAAAATAGCCGCATTTGATCCTGATCTGGTAATCCTGCCCTGGTGGGTAACCTACTGGGCTCCCATGTATGCCTATCTCCTCACGTCGTTGAAGAAGAAGGGGATCAAGGTAGTTTTTATCTGCATCAATGTTTTTGAACACGAAGATAATTCCTTGAAAAAACTACTGACGAAATTTATCATCAGGAGAGTTGACTCCATTATCGTCCATTCTGAGCGGGAAAAGCGCTCACTTCTGGAAATCAACCCAAAGGCCACAGTTATAAAACACCTCTTGCCCATTTTTGAGTATGCTTCCAGTCCGGCGTACCGTCCCGACAAGAGATTGCATCTGCTTTTCTTTGGTTTCGTCCGCCCTTACAAGGGACTTGATGTTCTCCTCAAAGCCATCAGCCTCCTGAAAGAACACGATATATCGCTCATAATAGCAGGTGAGTTCTGGCACGATAAAGAAGAGTATCTCAAGCTCATCAATGACCTCGCTATTTCCGGGAACGTAGAGATTATTGATCGCTACGTTACTGATCATGAAATGAGTCAGTACTTCACGTGGGCTGATCTGGTCGTCCTTCCCTACAGGAAATCAATAACCTCAGGGGTAATAGCCACCGCCTACGGTTTTAAAAAGCCGGTTCTCGCAACAAATGTGGGGGGGTTCTACGAAGTAATTCAGGAAGGGTATACAGGAAAAATAGTTGCGGCCGATGACCCGCAGGCCTTTGCCGATGGGATACTCTGGTTTTTAGCCAATCAACAGATCGACTTCGCGGAAAACGTAGCAGCGTTCACGTCGCAGAATATGTCATGGAGTTCTCTGGTAGATGCGATAGAGGAATTTCAAAAAACAGGCTGAAGGCTGAAGGTTTCAACCCTCAACCTTCAGTCTTCAGACTTCAAATATTTCCCAGATTATATTTCGTTACAAGTTCATATTCCCTGAAATACATAGGTGATTGATATGGAATGTCTTGCCATGACTTATCGAGTTCAGTTCCCATATCTTTATCTGTGCAGAGTAATACCCCGGTTTTGTTATAGTTCCTCATGGCAACAGTTCTGAAATTCCCTTTTTGAATCTCAAAATCTATCTGATGGTGTGTAACATCTCCTTTGCTTGCGATGCTCTTCTCACAGGCAGGGTACTTGGAAAGATGCTTTGTATAATATTTGGATCCAAAGTCCGTTAAAACTGTTTTCTCGGTCCAGTGCAAAATGTTCTTACGTACCTTAACGCTTTTAGAATCATAATAATTAGCTTCCATATTCTTGTTGGGAATGTCGGTGTTATTTTTAATCCAATCAGCAGCATGACAAACAAGTGTCCCGCCCAACAAAACTGCGCTCAAAACAACTGTGAAATATATATATTTTTTCATTTCTGACTCCTTTCTATGTGGTCTTGATGTGATTTTTACTGCCCGGAACATAGCATAAATTTACGTATAAACAAAGCGTATACCTGCAATACCGTGCGGTTGCAGCAAGTTGTCGCACCGTGCACAAAATTGACTATTCTGCACTAAGATGCTATTTTGCAACACGAATTAAATGTAAAAGATCATCAAAAGGTAGCCATGCTCTCCTCAGAATCACTGCCGGTACAGAACCGAAAGGTATTCGGTACTGTACCTACAGCAATACCGGACAAAGAGGACGAAGGTTTTATTTCAGCAACGTTCCTGAAATGGGCAACAGCGGCTCTTCTGGCATATTTCGGTGCTCGACTTGTATTTTTCGCCTTGAACATCTCATCGTTCGTGCCACCGGACGAAGTGACCCACGCCGGACTTTGCAAAATCTTTTCGAATGTCTTCCTGCTCCCTGAAAACTCTCCCGCAACCTACGAGTTCGGCTTGGTCACCAACACCGCCTGGTTCTATTACTGGGTCATGGGCAAGCTTCTTCATCTCAATATCTTTGGGGTGTCCGACCTGGTATTTCTCAGGCTCCTCAACATTCCCCTCGCTTTTGCTACGGTCTGGTACGCCCTCAGGCTGCTCCGCCTCCTGACGGACAACCGCCTTACGAAACTGCTACTGGTCGTGATCATTACCAATACACCCATGTTTTCCCTGCTGTCGGCTTCCGTTTCGTACGACAATCTGGCCAATCTCCTGGCAGCCATGGCAATCTATTACGAGTTCGCCTACTTCAAGAACCGATCCGGCGGCCTGCTGGTCGCCTCATTGCTCTGTCAGATGTCTGGCAGCCTGACTAAGATTACGTTCCTGCCCCTGATCCTGGTACTGAATGTGCTGCTGGTGCTGAACGAAGTAATCACACTGAAAACACAGCCGAAAGAATTCAGACAATTGTTCAGGAAATGCTCTCGTTGGACCCTGCTGACACTGCTTTTGCTCATTATCGCAGTCGGGCTGAATCTCCGCTTATATGCCGGGAACTATCTTCGCTATGGCGCGCCGAATCCGGGGATGTCACAAGTGATCTCCCCGGAGAGCGCGATGCAGTCCCGCCTCGATGCCCGCGGGATGATTTTCAATCAGTACAAGGAAGGAAAGATCTCCTACATGGAGGCACTGATCCTGACCGGAGAGATCAAGCACCCCGGAGACAAGGCCGACACGTTCTATCTGCTGATGAACTATGAAAAACTGAAAAGAAATCCACAACTCTGGCTGAGCCCGCTGAACTATGCAAACTTCTGGTTCCAGACCATGGCGGCCTCCATATTCGGGATACGAGCGCATCTGGGAATGTTCAAGCCGCCTCTTTATCTGCTGCCTGTGTACGTGGTCATGGCACTTGCATTCCTGGGATTTGTCATCCGCTGGCGCCCCGGGGAGGCGGGCTGGAGTCCGTTGAGTCTGGCGGTTGTGGCCGTCTCCTATGCAGGATTCCTTGTATACGAGGTAAACTATGATGCCTATCACAATTACGGTGAACCAAGCCTGACAGTATATGGTCGCTATCTTTTCATCGTGATGGCCCCCGTATATGTTCTGCTGTGTCATTACCTGCTGCGTCTCTTCAGGTCTGAATTCATCCGTACTGCTCTGGCGCTGGCAACGACCCTGCTGTTCGTCTTGTACGACTTCCCCTGGTTTCTCATGCACGCCACTGCCGAATGGTACACATGGATGCCGCAATAGAGGATGAAGGATAATCTGATGAGGGATGAGAGATGAGAGATAAAAATAGACATAATAAAGATTCTGGGAGTTTTTCTCGTCCTTCATCTCTCATCTCTCATCAGTTTTTTGCGAAGAGGCTCTTGCCGCTGGCCTTGTTGCTGATTGCGACGTTGACTGTCGCAGTCTACTGGCCGGCACTGCATAACGACTTCATTGATTTCGATGATGATGTGTATGTTACGGTAAACATGATGGTTCGGCAGGGACTGACTCTCAAGGGGTTCATCTGGGCCTTCACAACGTTTCATGCTGCAAACTGGCATCCGCTCACCTGGCTTTCCCACATGCTTGACGTGGAACTTTTCGGCCTGCGCCCGATCGGACACCATGCCACCAGTCTGTTGCTCCATGTCGTAAATTCGCTTCTGCTCTGCACGTTGCTGTATCGTCTGACCGGCTTCCTTGGCAGAAGCATGTTTGTAGCGATTCTGTTCGCGCTCCACCCCTTGCACGTGGAGTCGGTAGTCTGGGTCGCCGAACGAAAGGATGTCCTCTCCACTCTTTTCTGGTTCCTGACCATGTGGGCATATATTAGCTATACCGACAAACCGTCTCTGAAGCGCTATCTCCCCGTTGCCGTATTTTTTGCCCTGGGGCTGATGGCGAAGCAGATGCTGGTGACTCTACCCGTTATCCTCCTGCTGATGGACTACTGGCCGCTCAACCGCCTCGCTTCCCGCCAAGTTGAACGCAGGGCAGACCAGGTCAGCATACAGGTTTTTCTGTTTGAAAAGATCCCTCTGGTTGCCTTGTCCGCAGCCGCTTCTCTCATGATCATCCGGGCACACGCTTCTGTCGGAGCGCTTTTCAGCGTTGCCCAGGATTCCATTCTATTGCATAGCGGCAATGCCTTTCTCTCCTATGTGAGATATATCCGCACCATGTTCTGGCCGGCTGACCTTGCCCTGTTCTATCCCTTCGAATCTTCTGCCGTTACCACCTTCAAGGTTTCAGGGTCGATTATACTGCTGGCAGTGATTACCGGCATGGTGGCGGCACAGCAAAAGAGTCGCCCCTACCTGCTGTTCGGGTGGCTGTGGTATCTGATCACCCTGCTGCCGGTGATCGGCTTCATACGAGTGGGGGGGCAGGCATTGGCGGATCGCTACACCTACATTCCGTTGATCGGGCTTTTTCTGATGATTGCGTGGGGTGGGGCGGAGGTAGCGGGCAAATGGCGCAAAGGGATCCCGGCAGTGGCGGGCGCAGCAGTGATCGTGACTGCCATCCTCTCGGCACTGACCGTCAGGCAGATCAGCTACTGGAAGAGCAGTTACGATCTGTATGCCCATGCCCTGGCCGTGGTCGAGCGAAACTGGCTGGCACATAACAACATGGGCATACTGCTTTCCCAGCATAACCGTAACGATGAAGCCATTGGGCACTTTCATGAATCGGTGCGCCTCAATCCGAAGGGGATCGAGGGATTCAGAAACCTCGGGAACGCGTACCAGTCCGTCGGGAGAAACAGCGAGGCGATCGAGGCCTTCCGCCAGGCGGTCTGGCTCAACCCTTACGATCCGGAAAGTCATTATCGCCTGGGGCTCGCCTATCTGATTGGTGGAAACAGCGACTTCGCTTACCAGGAATATCGCCAGTTACTGCGCCTGAACAAGTCATCCGCAGGGCTGCTGCTCGATACCATCAGGATACTCGGCAAACATTGAAACGCAAGACTGAAGGCTGAAGGGAAACCCTTCAACCTTATTTTACCTTCTGCGCCGAGGCTGGTGTGAAATGAGTGTAGTAATGAGTATACTGGTCAATGGCACGCTGATCCCAATCAAAGCGGGCCTCGATTACCATCTTGCCGGTCTTGTCGATGTAACCGCACTTCTCACCAACCCTGACCGGCGCAAGACCGTTGACAAAAATCGAGCCGGAATCAAATTGTGGCTTGATTACCATCTTGCCCTGCTTGTCCATGTACCCTACTTTGCCCTTGACCATCATCGGCGCCAGCCCTTCGGTAAAGATGGTCGGAGAAGTAAAATCCTGATCAATGATCGGTTTTCCGGTACGATCAATCAGTTGCCAGATATCCTTCTTTTTCACAGCAGCGACTCCATCATTAAAGTTTGTTCCTTCGCTGTATTGTGCCGGAATTACCATCGTACCGGTATGGTCAATAAATCCTACCAAGCCGAACTTTCCGTTAATCTTGACCATGGCAAGTCCATCGCGAAACATGGCCGCTTCGTAAAACTGCTCCGGAATCACTAATTTGCCGGTCTTATCGATATAGCCACGCTTGGAACCGATTTTTACGGCGGCAAGTCCTTCAGAAAACTGGGAGGCGTCATCAAAGCGGGGCTTGATGACATATGAGCCCTTGTCATCGATATAACCCGCCTTGGCGCTCTTCCCCTCAGCTACGACCACTGCTGCCAACCCTTCCGTAAAGGCGAATGCGGACAGGTAGTCAAAACCAGTGACCTGCTTGCCAGCCTGATTGATAAAGCCCCACTTGTCACCCTTGCGTACCGCTGCCCTGCCATTAAGGAAAATTGATGCCGTGTCAAAGCCGGGGGGGATGACCATGCTCCCGGTCGTATCGATAAAGCCGTCCTTGCCGTTAACATGGACCGGCGCGAGCCCCTCGGAAAAAATGGATGCTGAGCCGAACTGAGGGGGAATGATCGTTATCCCGCCTGGATCACAGTAACCGTATTTGCCGTTAAGCTTCACCAGAAGACGCACTGATTTGTCCAGCACGATCTGTTTTTCTTCCCGCTGGCAGGCAGCGCACAGTACCAGTGTCGCCAGTATAAGGATCATCAAAGGTTTCATGTAGTCTCTCCGTTACTCACATAAGGTTGAGGGATGAGAGTTGAGAGATGAATCTCTCAACTCTCATCGGTCCATCTCAACCCTCATCGTTTTTTTGCCCATCTCTCAACAGTTCTTATAATCGGCCTTTAACGCACCTGGAAGACATGCAGACTGGTATTGACTACCAGGTTGACGCCAAAGAAACAGATGAGAACGCTGCCCAGAGCAGCTATAGCCAGCCAGGCCAACTTCTTTTCCCGCCAGCCAAAGGTAACCCGCAAATGAATTGTGATGCCGTAGATAAGCCAGGATATAAGCGACCAGGTTTCGACGGGATCCCAGGCCCAGTAGCTCCCCCACAGGTCTTTTGCCCAGATTGCGCCAGCCGAGATCATGATGGAATCGGTGATAAACCCAAAAACCACATAGCGAAAAATCAACTCGTCCAGGCGGCCCAGACTGGGGAATCGGGTATAGGAAGGATTCGGCATTTCCTGTGCTTCACTCTTCTGTTTCAGCAGGAAAACCACACCGGCCGCCATGGCCAGAGAGTAGGAGCCGAAGGAAAGCCAGGCAAAATAGACATGAATGTAGAGCCAGATGGTTTTGAGGCTTGCCGCCATGGGTGTCAGCGCCGGATTCAGCATATAGCCGTAGCCCATCATGATGACGACCAGGGGAGCGGTGGCGACAGCCAGCCCCTGCAACAGTTTGTTCTGCCACCCGACAAAGAGGGTCGCGGCAATAATGAACCAGCCCCCCATCAGGACGTATTCGTAATGGCCGGACCAGGGGAGATGTCCCGTTGCTTCAAATCGAGCCAGGATTGCTGCCGTATGGGCAAGGAAACCGCTGAAGACCAGGAGCGTCAATTTCGACATGGTACGGGGATTTTTGAAGACAAAGGAGTAGATGAATCCGCCGGTAGCCAACGAGTAAGCCACCAACGCCAGCCAGTAAAATATTGTTTCCCAGTAGGCCATTATTAGTTCCTTGTTGAGAGTTGAGGATTAAAGGAGCGATAAACACTCCCGGCCACAACTCTCATTCCTCATCTTTTTACTACTCAACTCTCAGCTCCCAACAGCTTCATCGTATCTTTCCCGACGATCCTCACGCTGCTGCCTTCGTCAACCTCTTCCAGCCAGACCCGCTGCGGACGGATTGCAATCCTCAGCAAAAGGCCGATGATCGCAATAACACCACCAATAACCAACAGCCCCTTGTGTCTTCTGTGGACAACGTGAATCTCCGACCACTGTCCCATTTTTTCACAGGAGATTATAAAATCACCCTGTGTAACCTGCTGATTAACCTGAAACACCATGTCAGAAACAACCTTCTTGTCGCCGCTGGTTACGACAATCATAAGGTTACTGTTTTCGGGCTGATAATAGACCCCGCCGGCAAGGCTGTATCCCTGGAACAGACCATAAAAACTGTACACGCCGCGTTTTTGCACGAGCGGATTGAGCGTGACGATTGAGTCGAACAGAGGCTGATTAATGTCGCTACGTTTGATCACGATTTTGGGCTCGAAAACAAGCTTCGCCATATACATATCATAGGCGCCAACACTGACCGGTTCTCTTGGTTTGAGAATTAACTGTCGGGTTTTCCCA
The DNA here is from genome assembly GCA_016650295.1 of Desulfuromonadales bacterium. GTDB lineage: Bacteria > Desulfobacterota > Desulfuromonadia > Geobacterales > Pseudopelobacteraceae > CAIPTY01. The sequence goes on from JAENWA010000001.1 coordinate 29,703, forward strand.
TCCTCGGAAATAAGGGATAGATCCGTTGCCCCCATAGGATAGGTCCCGTCAGGAAGGTATTGACTGTTAATCTGCATGCGCGGCAGGGAGTCCGGATCAGCGGCAAATGGCCCGCGGGTGATACTGCGGTAAGACTCGATCCTGTTCAGGTTGGTGGCCGGGCCCATACCGTCCAGCAGCACTCCGGAGAACTGCCGCAGGTTGTCCCAGCTGCCGACAGAAAGGAGGATAAACAGTCCGGCGTACATAACCGTGGTGCCGAGGTAGCCGAAGTCCCGCTGCTCGCAGTAGCGACCGTCGGCGTCACATGAGTACCCCGCCTTACCCAGCAGTGCACGCACTTCCGCAACCGGCGTGGGGAGCGTAACAGTCCGGCGCGGTCTGCAACAAGCGGCTCCATACCTGATGGGCTTTCTAAATCTGACAAAATAGCGAAACAGGCGACAGGCAACAATAAAGGCAAAGCAGACATTGTTTACAAGAAGCGGCGTGGTAGATCCCACCAGAGGAAAGCGAACGTGAAGTGTGACGCTCAGAATCACCAGCAGCGGGATGACGAGAAAGATCAGTAACGTCCAAGGGGAAACCAGGACCAGTCGGGAGAATTTGGATTCAGCTTTCATAACGCGATCTGCTTCCTTCTGAATCTGAAGTCATTTCGGGCGGAAATACGCCACACTTGCGGCTCTTGCTAAAAGATTGTCATCCCCGAATGGTTCTATCGGGGATCCCGGTTTTTCAGCCACTTAGAATCTGGATTCCCGATCAGAAACGCTTCGGGAATGACAGTTTTAAGACTTTTGCAAGAAGCTCACTTGTATAACAATTTAGAGGATAAATAGTAATCGAAAAGTGCTTCATCCCTCAGCTCGGCAAGCTGCGCAGTCGGCTATTTTTTTAACTCATCATGCTGATTCAATCCGGCCAGCTCCATTTTTCCACTCTGTGAGCGGGTAAATGTCAGGCGTAAATCGGTCTTGTAGCGCTCATTTTCTAGGCGGTATGTGAATACGTAGCCATTGCCGGGAAGCGTTCCAAAGCTGATTTGCTGGGGATTCTTGAGTACCCCCACACTCTTCCGGGTTTGTTGAAACTTTGCGACAAATTGACTCTCACTGCCAATTTGTTTGAATCCGGCTGCGGATTCCTTGTAGATGGCAGGGAAGTCGCCGGTTTCCATTAAAGCAAGCACGCGAACGGCAGCAGTTTGTGCGTCTGCCTTGTCCTGAGGCGGAACAACGGTTGCCCCGGATTTACCTTGAGGGGCAACGGAGGCGGGTGCAGCGGATTTCTCCTGTGGTGCGCTCGCGCCTGTGACCGGCTTGTCCTGCTTGGACTTGCAGCCAATAAACGTGGTCAGGATAACGAGCAGAAAAGCGATTTTGATGCTGCGAAGGTAATTCATCTCTAACTCCATAAAATAAGATCGACGTAACAATCATACAAGGTCGAGATATAACTCAAAATAGTACAGATAAGCCAGTGGAAACGTATCGGATAGTACCAGCACAATTTTGCGGACGTCAACGATAATGATCGGCAAAAACAGCGAAAGGCTGCGGCAGGATTTTTTAAAAAAAGGCCGGCACCTGGGTGCCGGCCTTTCAGGGGGTGGTGAGGGGGCAGTCCCCCTCACCACGTCATAACTACAATTAGTACGTTACAGGACGGACAATCTTTTTGATGAAGCCGTGGGTAGTATCGCCTTGACGGTGATTGTGGTCATCGCAGCCGCCCCAGGTGTCGAACAGTACTGTTGCAGGACCACCTGCGCCAGTAACAGAAGGACCACGCAGAGCAGCTGTAGCGGCATCTAAGTTAGCTCCGAGGGTGTAGCAGCCTGCACCAGCAGCTACTACGCCGGTAACAGCACCCGTAGTGTTGTTAATAACGGTGGCTGCGGTCTGCTGAAAGTGTTTCTGCTCCCAGTTGGTGTCATTGGAAATGCCACCGGTGGTGTAGGGGTAGGGAACTGCAGTGGTCGAATTAACCGTGACGCCGCCGATGAAGCCGCCCAGGGTTCCAGGGACGTGCATGGCGTTGCCGAGACCGGGCATGAAGCGCTCGATCTTGGTGGTGTTGCCCATGCCGTCGATGTAGGCGCCGCCGGTTACAGCAGGATTAACCGTCTGGGTTACAGTGTTCTGGTTTTTAGCGGAGCCATGGATACCACCGTAGGCATTGCCGGTGCCGGAGTTATGGCAGTTGGCGCACTGGATGCCGAAGATGTCGCCGAAGTCAGGATTCTGCTCGCCAACAGGCGGGGTGCCGTTGAGCGGGAAGCCCGGAGCAAATGCCGGGATAGCTGCGTACCGGGAAATCGGTCCGTTGAAGCGGCTGACGAACTGAGTGCCGTTAGTGGCTGTACCAGTGGTATAGCCGTTGAACGGCAGAGTGTTGCCGATGCCGTTGCAGCGACCGGCCTGACCCGGTGGGTTAACAGGGTTCAAATTGCCATCGTATTCGCCAGCGTGGCCGCCGACGACGCCGCTTGCCAGGAAGATGCTGCCGTACTTGTTGTAGTTGTGGCAGTTGTAGCAGACCAGGAAGGCGCCGTTCGGGTTGGTGTACACAACCACACCATTAGGAATCGCGACCCCGGTGAAGGGGTTTATGACGGTTCCAGTTGCGTTGCCGACCAGGAACGCATTTTGGGTGTGGCGTTGGTCGGTACCGATGCTGTTACGCAGCAGGTACTCGTTGTTGGAACCGTGGGCCCCGATAGCGACAGGAGTATCGGAGCCGTTAGCAGTGGTGGAGGTACCAACAGTGGTGGAGGAAGCGACATTCCACTGGCCGACAGTGTGGCAGTCGCCGCAATGGAGGGTAGAATCGTCGCCGAGTGTTGCTGCGCCGGTACGCGGAGCAGTTTCGCCGCCTGCGTTCTCAAGCGGGGTGTAGAGCTGGTTGAGATTGCCTGCGTCAAACATGGTGCTGCGTACGCCTTGCAGCAGTTGAGATGAGTTGTTGGCGAAAGTCGCAGGTGAAGCGATCTGGCGTGGGCCGGCTGCACGTGTACGGCCGGAGTAACGCGGACCTTTGACAGCGTGGTGCGAGTTATTGCCGACATTGGGGGCTGTGGTATTGAATTGGCTGCTTGCATCAACAACTGCCGGACGCTGCATCTTGTCGTAGCGGTTGGAGATGGTGTCGCCGAACGGATTGCTTGCGGATGCGGTTTTGCCGGTAGCAGTAAGACCATTACTGTTGATGAACAACTGAATCTGGACGCTCATTGGTGAAACTGCCCCGTTAGCGTCATGGCAGCTCATGCAGAAATTGTCCATACCGCTGTGGTTAGGAGCGGCCGGATCCCATGCAAAGTCAGCATCTGTGTTGAGGGTGGTGTCACGCAGATGGGTTTTGTTGTCAACCATATGCTTGGTTTTGTCGATATGAATCAGGCCATCAGCACCAGCGATACCTTCCAGATGGCAGGCTGCGCAATGGGCGGAGTTAAGAGTTACGCCGGTTACGTGATGTGACCATTTGGCAAATTCACCAGTGATTGCACGTACACCATTGTTGTCGTTGACCAGGTTCGTTCCATGCTGCGGCGCGGCTACGGCATGGCAAAGAACGCAATCTTCAGTGGTTGTCACCAGGGCACCGTGGACACTGCCGATGCGGCTGGCGGTGTGACAATAGGCGCAGCCGTTGACGACCCAGCCGGCCTTGGCCACTTCAAAAAGCGGTGCAAGGTCGGCACTGGTCGAAGCAAGTCCGCCTGCGGTATGGCAAATGATGCACCTGTTAGCGGTTAACGGGTTTGGAAATGGAATCGGACCAACGCCATTGTGTTGGGCTCCGCCGCCATGACAGCCCTGGCAGCCGACTCTGGAATCGGTGAAATGTACCGATGCTATAGGGGGAGAATTTAGACTCCCTGTCCCTAGAAAATCTGCAACAATGCCTGTCCCCGATACGGGATCAATTGTAGCTGCGTGGCAGGTCCTGCAGGTGGCCTCGTCGGCAACTCTCGCTACCCCCCCCAGATTATTACTCCCCTCTTTACTGGACGAACCGCAGCCGCTTAACATTGCGGCCAATGACATCGCGCTCAACAGCATCATACTAAACTTCTTGATACTCATAGCTTTCCTCCTTTTTTAGGTAATTACTTTTTAAAATCTTCCCGACAAGTGGCACTGTAAACAGACTTTACCGCTGCTTCTGTCTCTGAAATTACCAGCCTTGAATCCTCGTGGATGAGGACTCACCCCGCCTGAACTATGGCACTTTTTGCACGTATCACCATCTGAATGGCACGTCTGGCATGATTGCAGACTCCTGCGTGCTTCAGTGGCATGTTCAAATCCCCAACCAGCACCCAGCTGATTGTCGTGCGACTTGAATCCAAGTGACTTTAGAGTGTTTTGGGGAAGACGGCTGTGGCATGCGGTGCAGAAGGCTTTTGCCTCATGGCAGCGATAGCACTGCTGAGGATTATCCTGTGACTTGATCGGGTGGATACTGATCCAGTCGCTGCGGTGGCTTTTGGGCTTGTAATCACGCCCGAAGGTATTCTGCGAAAGATTATCACCCGTGCCGCCCCCTTGATGACAATCCAGGCACCATTTCTGCTCATGGCACTGGTAGCAGTTGTTGCCGGCCTTGCTGGCAAGTACCCGGTGGCCGCGTACGAAGTCGGCGTCGTGGTTGAGTGCAATGCCTTCGCCCTTGTGGCAGTCGTTGCAATCCTTGATCGCCATTGTTGCATACTCTTTATGCGCTATCTTTTCTGCGTAGGTCTGCTGCTGGAGATACACCAGGGCGCATCCCAGAAACGCAACTATGAAAAAGAACTTTTTCACTGATGTCCCCCTTTCTAAAAGTTATAATTAAAGACTGCCCGTCCTACCCAGTCGCTCTTGAAACGGGCATTGACGTTGTCTTCAACCCGCACTGAGGCGGACATGTTCTGTGCCAGTTTGTACTTGGCCCCGGCCCAGTACTTGCGGGCAGTTTCCTCGCCGGTTACACGGTCTCGTTCATACACGTCGAAGTGAATGCCCGCGGCCAGTTCCAGCGGCTTGATCGGCTCGAAGGTGATCTCGGCAATGCCGCCGTTGAGATTGCCGCCATAGCCTTTGCGGCGGTCATAGTTCAGACTCAGCAGAATCTGCTCGATCGGACGGATACGGCAGCCAACCTCGTATACGTCGGCATCGGCGCCTTCGTAATCCTGCATGTTGTAACCGGCATTGGCGGAAAACATGTCGTTGAAGGTATAGTCAACGCGGAAGACACCTTCCTGATAACGGCTGACTGCAAAAACCGAGAAAATCGAGGTTGAGTCGAAGGTCGGATAACTCTGGTACCACTCACCGGTCAGAACAAGATTAGAAGTGGGGAAATATTTGACACCCGCCAGTAATTCACTGAAGGATTCACTCGGGATGTCAAAGCGGGTGTTGGCATACAGTTTGACTGAGTTGAAAAGATATTGCTTGAAGGAGGCGCCCAATTGGTCGCGAGCGAGACCGTCATTGTCAAACTTCATGAAATAGCTGAGTTCCGCGTCAGTCTTCTTGAATCCTGTAAGGTACGCAGCGGCCCCGAATACGAAATCGCGGGGATGGGTTGCTTCGCCATTCAGGTCGAAATACACATTGCGGCCACCCATAATGGAAAAAGCCACCGGCCCTACCTTTTTCAGCTCTATCTGACCGCCGTCAACCAGTGCGCTTCCGGCGGCATAGTTGATAAACTGCCGTCCAAAACGAAGATTGATCTTGTCGAACAGGTCGCGATAGTCTGCATACAGATAATAGAGCCGGCCATTCAACCCCCCGCCGTTACGAACATCCTGGGTCAGGCGACCATACCCCTGAATGGAGAATTTCTCAGCCTTATCGATCTTGGTGATTGACAGGTTGAGGTATTCGCCGAATTCAGCCACCTTTTTATCGGTGAAGACGTCGTTGTACCATTGGAACTGGGTGGAGCTTCTGCCATGTATTTCCGCCGACCAAGCTGACGTAGCAGTCAGGAGCGGAATGCAGGCGAGTGTGCGAAGAATCCATTTAATGCCCATCTAATTAACCTCCTTTCCATGTGATTCAATCCAACGAAGTTTTCAATCAGTGGTATGAAAACTGTTGTTCACCTCCCCCATTTCCAGAAATTTTGCTAAAGAAAAGTGTTGTTTAAACAAGGTTCTTGCTTGAAAAATAATTATTCATGGTAATTCACATAAGTCAAGCAACAATTTGCGAATTTACTCAAATTAATTGTAACCTTAGCTGGTAGAAAAAGAGAAACTTTGCATGGCGGAACATGAAGAAATAATCTTAGCGCAAGAGTACGGTAAAGCTAAATAATGTATACAACTAACATGCCAGTGGAAACCGGCGGAGTTTTCAAATGTAACCATCTGAATATGTAGAATAATATAACGTAATATACCGAGTGAGTTGCAGGGTACTGATATAACCATCACCAGAATCTGTCATATTTAGCAGAGCAGTCAAATGTGGAGGCAATGAGCGCGGATAACACTGCACACTTCATCGCTCTTATCAAATTGTAGCCTTGATTTAAAATGGGACAAGGCGTGCCGCTATAAAAACAGAATAGCTTTGGCTTGTCATGGCTGTTCAACGTTCGTAGCGCATCAACGCCCTTCCGGAATGTTCCGGAAGGGCGTTGATGTTACTGCCTGCACTAGGAGCCTGTCGGACTTAGGAGAAATCTACTGCAAATCCGTCTGACTGGTCCATATTTCACCGTTTTTTTGGTCAATAGAACAACTATTGACCTGCGAAATCGGCAAAATCTGTCCTCGCTCAGCCGAATTTTCGCAACGATTTCCTAAGTCCGACAGACTCCCATCTGCGACGTAAAACTAGTCGCAGGTGAAGTTTGCCACAATACGGCGGTTTTGTGCTCTGCCGGCCTTAGTCTTGTTGCTGGCGACCGGCTTGGTCTCGCCATAGCCTTTGGTGTTTATGCGGCCGGGATCGACGTTGAATGTTTTGCTGATGTATTTTTCGACGCTTTCGGCACGGCGCTCGGACAGTTTCTGGTTATGTTCGTTACTG
>JAENWA010000002.1 GCA_016650295.1 Desulfuromonadales bacterium
CTGGGCCAGCAGACCGAAATACGCCACGGCGATGCCGCCGGTGCCGACGGCCTTGGAGCGGCTGGCCATGAATGCGAAAAACAGCAGCATGGAGACAAGATAGGCAAAGGTGGTTACGTTAAACAGAAGCGAGCTGGTCATTATTTTTCCTCCCCGGAAAGGTTGATCCTGAGTTTTTTCACCAGTCCCTCAAAGTACTGCTCGAAGGAAGCCTGGTTCTTGCTGGCATTGCCGCCGATGGTGACAAGCCCGTTGTGCACCCGTATCCAGATGCGTCGGTGAGACATGAGAAAGGCGCCGTAGATACCCGCCACCATCAGAGCGCATCCCAGCCAGACGACCCAGACGCCCGGGTCCTTGGCCACCTGCAGGCCGGTGAACATCCTTTTTTTCTCACCTTTGTAATGGATGACCGGACCTTTTCCATGATGTTGTGCATGCTCGATGTTCAGGTTGGGATGATTGGCGTAGACGACCACCCGTTCCGATCCGCCGGCTGAAGTGTGAATCTCGATATTGGCGGCCGGGCCGGAAAGGCCGGGTGAAAACGGGGCGATATCCGCTGTCGTCTCAAGAACATGCATACTGCTGCCATCCGGCAGGGTCGCCGAAGAGTTACTGCCCACCGTCAGCGGGACGGCATTCTTGCCATCCAGGTCAGTGACCGTAAAATAGAACTCACCGGCATTGCCGTAGCTGGACTGGTAAAAGGTGATCCCCTTGTAGGTCAGCGGATCATTGACGATGATCGGCCTGCGAACGTAACCGGGCACCGGCTTGCCGTTTTCCAGCACGGTCAGAATGCTTTTGAATTCCTTGGGTGCGCCACTGTCATAGAAGGTTGCGCTGAACTTCTCGCACTGCACCGAGAAACCAAGCTCAATATTCTTTTTCGAGCTGGTTACCAATTTGGAAATGCTCTCGCCTTCCAGAATATTCACGAAACTTTTGTATCCGAACAGCGAGCCGATCATGGCCCCGATGAAGATAACAATTATGCTCAGGTGGACAAAATAGACCGAGAGGCGGCACCAGGGTGTCTTCTGGGCAAACAAATGCCAGGCGCCGTCGGCTTCGGTCACAAGCGGGGCGCTGAATTCCGTTTTCAGGAACGTAGCGAGCATTTCTTTCAGCGCTTCAGGCGCTTGACCGGTTTTGATCGAGGACGTGTTGGAGAGTGTCTGCTCCAGGCCACTGTCCATGGTCAACTTCGGATGGGAAATGAATTTCCAGATGTACGGAAGCCGTTTGATGGAGCAGGCCGTCAGATTGACCGTTAACAGATACAACAGCAGGATAAACCACCAGGAGTGGTACATGTCGAAGAATCCGAGCGCCTTGTACAGCTGAAGCTTGTTGGGAGTGATCGAGGCAATATATTGCGGGGCCAGCGTCCCCTGGGGGATGATCGTCCCGATGACTGATATAACCGCCAGGGAGATCAATAGGAACATGGTCAATTTCAAGGAGCAGAAAAAATCCCACAGAATGTGTAGAAAATCGCGCTGTTTGGTTGTCACCGGAAATACTCCTTCATCTATTGATCTGCGAAAACGACAAACCTTCTCTTAGTGCCCATTAGCGTACTAACGATTCGGGATTAATAGTTAACTAAATTAATCAAGTTTGTCAAGGTTGCTTGCAGATCTGCCGTCTATCCTCCAGCAGCATATCTAAAGCCAGCAGAAACACCCCCACACAGATCAGCGAGTCAGCCACATTGAAAGCCGGCCAGTGATGCCGGTACCAATGGGCGTCCAGAAAGTCGATCACTTCACCCATCCTCACCCGGTCGATCAGGTTGCCGATTGCTCCGGAAAAGATCATCGCCAGTGAGATCTGGGCCAGCTTCTGGTCATCACGCAGCTTGTGGAAAGCAACCAGGATGGCGATGGAAGCCACGATGGAGATCCCGATAAAAAACGGCAGACGCCAGGAGGCATCGGACAGGAAGCTGAAAGCCGCACCGCGATTGCGGACGTAGGTGATATTAAAGAAGTCAGGCAGCAGAGGGATCGAGTCGAACAGCCGCATGCTGCGGTCAATATACAACTTGGTGATCTGGTCCAGCAGCAGCCCTACGATGGTCAGAATGACAAACAGTGTATAGCGTGGTTTCATTACAGCACCGCCGCCGTGCATTTCGGACAGATTGCCGGATGCTCCTCATGGTTACCCAGCTCCTCGCTGTAGCACCAGCAGCGCTCGCACTTGTCGCCCGGCGCCGCGGCGACCTGAACCTTGAGCCCTTCGATGTTTTCCGAAGACCAGCCTTCATCGCTGATGCTGTTGACCAGCGACACCTTCGAGACGATAAAGATGCTCTGCAACTCTGACTCATACGCCCGCAGGAAGCCCAGCAGCTCGGCCGGGGCGGCGATGGTCACACCGGCATCCAGCGAGTGGCCGATGGTCTTGGCAACACGGGCCAGTTCCAGAGCCTTGGATACATCAGCCCGGACCCGCATGATCCGCTCCCATCTCTCCACCAGCGTATCGTCTTTCCATTCGGGATGCAGCAGCGGGAAGGCAGCCAGATGGACACTCTGCTCTTTCCGGGCCGGCATGTGCTGCCAGGCCTCATCAGCGGTAAAGGAAAGCACCGGCGCCAGCAGGCGCAGCAGGGTATCCAGGATTTCGTGCAGGACGGTCTGGGCACTGCGGCGGCTGAGGGAATCAGCCTTGCTGGTATACATGCGGTCCTTGAGGATATCCAGATAGAAAGAGCTCATTTCAACCGTGCAGAAACCGTTGACGTCCTGATAAATGACATGAAAGGCGAAATCCTGGTAGGCGATCAGCACCCGCTCCTTGAGCAGCTCCAGCTGATGCAGGGCCCAGCGGTCGATCTCCGGCATTTCGGCGTGGCTGACTGATTGCGTGGCCGGATCAAAGTCGGAGATGCTCCCCAGGATGTAGCGGCAGGTGTTGCGGATGCGGCGATAGGCCTCGGATACCCTGGTCAGGATCTCGTCGGAGATACGGGTATCATCGCGGTAATCCTGGGCCGAACACCACAGGCGCAGAACATCGCCGCCGAATTTCTTGACGACATCCTCGGGTGCGACCACGTTACCCAGGGACTTGCTCATCTTGTGCCCCTTGCCGTCCAGCACGAAGCCGTGGGTCAGGACACTCTTGTAAGGCGCGACGCCGCGTGAACCGACGCTCTCCAGCAGTGATGAGTGGAACCAGCCGCGGTGCTGGTCGCTCCCCTCCAGATACAGGTCGGCCGGTGAGGCCAGTTTAGGGTTCGGCTCCAGCACTGCTGCGTGGGACACGCCCGAGTCGAACCAGACATCCAGGATGTCGTTTTCCTTCTCGAAAGCGGCTGCCCCGCATTTCGGGCAGACCGTACCGGCCGGAAGCAACTGTTCGGCGGTCCAGTCGAACCAGACATCCGAGCTGTGCTCCTTGAAGATGCCGGCAATATGATCCATCAGCGTTCCATCGGCCACGTACTCACCGCAGGCGGTGCAGGAAAAGGCCGTAATCGGTACGCCCCAGGAACGCTGGCGGGAAACGCACCAGTCGGGGCGGTTCTCGATCATGCCGTGGATCCGCTCCCGACCCCACCTGGGGATCCACTGCACCTGGTCGATGGCTGCCAGCGCCTTGCCACGCAGGTCATTGGCCTTCATGCTGATAAACCACTGTTCGGTGGCGCGGAATATGATCGGCTTCTTGCAGCGCCAGCAGTGCGGATAAGAGTGGCTGATCCTGGAGGTCTGCAGCAGCGCCTCCACTTCGATCAGCTTGTCGATCACGCTCTGGTTGGCGGCAAAGACCTGCTGGCCGCCGAAGAACTCCAGGGTGGAGATGTATTTGCCGTGGTTGTCAACCGGGTTGTAGACCTCCAGCCCTTCTTTGAGGGCCAGTTCGTAGTCTTCGTGGCCATGGCCGGGGGCGGTGTGGACGCAGCCGGTACCGGCCTCCAGGGTGACGTGTTCGCCCAGCAGGATGATGGAATCGCGGTCGTAGAAGGGGTGTTTGCAGCGCTTGCGCTCCAGCAGGCCGGCCTTGAAGGTGGCGATAACCGTACCGGTCAGCCCGGCGGCGGCCAGGAAGCTGTCTTTGAGTCCCTCGGCCACAATCAGCACACCCTTTTCCGTCTCCAGCGCGCAGTAATCGAACTCGGGGTGCAGGGCTACCGCCAGGTTGGCCGGGATGGTCCAGGGGGTGGTGGTCCAGATCACCACGTAGGCCTGTTTACCAGCCAGGGCCGGAATGACTGCGGAGAGGTCATCCTGCACGGCGAAGCGGACGTAGATCGAGGGCGAGGTATGATCGGCATATTCCACCTCGGCCTCGGCCAGGGCGGTCACGCAGGATGAGCACCAGTGCACCGGCTTTCGGCCGCGGTACAGCCCTCCGTTATGAGCAAACTTGGCCAGTTCGGCGGCGGTCAGCCCCTCATACTCGTAATTCATGGTCAGGTAGGGATTTTCCCAGTCCCCCTGGATGCCGAGGCGCTTGAATTCCTCTTTCTGGATGGCAACAAATTTGGCGGCGTATTCGCGGCAGAGCTTGCGCATCTCCAGCTTGGAGACCTGGCTCTTTTTCGAACCCAGGTTCTTCTCCACCTGCAACTCGATCGGCAGACCGTGACAGTCCCAGCCCGGAACGTAGGGGGCGTTAAAGCCCTGCATACGCTTGACCTTGAGCACAAAATCCTTGAGGATCTTGTTCAGGGCGTGACCGATGTGGATGTGGCCGTTGGCGTAGGGGGGGCCGTCATGCAGCACGTAGAGCGGCTTATCGGCTCCGGTTTTTTCCATCTGTCCGTACAGGTCCTGTTCCTGCCATTTGGCCAGCATCTCCGGCTCGCGCTGGTTCAGGTTGGCCTTCATCGGAAAGTTCGTCACCGGCAGATTGAGGGTATCTTTATATTCCATGGGATTATGCCTCCAATAGATAGTGTTGGACTAAAATTTTATAAATTACAGGTAGCACCCCGAAAAGTCAAGAAAACGCCAGCATGCAAGCAGTTATCCGCCAATCGCATAACATTTGTTGTCTGATCCTGGAGTACAGAGAATGTCCGGTTTCCGGACGTTTTATATCTATCGGATTCCCGGCAGATTACAAAATATATGCGATTTGCGGATATCAAACTAAACCTTGATATTATAGCCAGTTACCACATTTTATTCAGTTTCCGGACACGCACTCCGCCAGCCGTCCGGCTTCCGGGTGGAACAAAGACTTGTAAAACACTGTTATTTCGGGTAAGGAATCTAAATTATATTATTGGCATATATCATGTGTATGTCGGCAGACGCCTGTTGGTGGTGTGGATGCATGGGGACTGTCTCGCACAATGAAGCCTGCCTTCATGTTCTGGAAAGAAACGCATATCACTACTGCCGCGTGGGCAGAACCTATACCAAGGAGACGAACATGAACAAAACCATACTGGTTATGCTTGCCCTGGCGGCCTTCGCCGGCAACGCCTTTGCCGAAGGAATCATTGAATTGCCGGCGGCCAGACATAACGTTAAGTTCGATCACAAACATCACCAGAGATTTCTCAAAGACTGTACGATATGTCACGCAAACAGTCCGGGTGTAGTCGAGGGCCTGGGCAAGGACTGGGCGCATAAGAACTGTCTGGGGTGCCATGTATTCAGGGAAAAAGGCCCGACCAGCTGTCCCGACTGCCACAACAGAAAGTAGCTGCCGTTTGTTATACAGGAACACCCCTCTTTCACATTATTCCGGGGGTGTCCCTGATTTTATTCCTGCCTTACTGCTATAAATCATCCTCAGGCCTCCGAGGTTTCGAAACCTCGGAGGCCTCGCCCATATATTCATTCCTCTACCCATGTTGACAATACACACATCTTGTGCAACATCTGTTTCGTATTCAGGAAGAACATTCGCAGCGCGAGTAAAAATCCGGAAAATCAAATTATGCCTGAAAAAATAACATTCACCCCCGCCCTGCTGTCCAGCCACTGCATCATCGATGTACGCACACCGCTGGAATTTGCCGAAGACCATCTTCCGGGCGCTGTCAACGTACCGATCCTGACCAACGAAGAACGGGTCGAAATCGGCACGCTCTACAAGCAGACCGGTCCGCAACAGGCCCGCCAGCGGGGGTTGGAGTTGACCTGCGGTCGTTTCGGCGCCATGGTGGGCGAAATCGTTGCCCGGGCCGCCGGACGGCCGATCCTGACCTATTGCTGGCGCGGCGGTCTGCGCAGCCTGTCCATGGCGATCCTGCTGGAGATGAGCGGTTATCCGGTCGTGCAGCTGCGAGGCGGTTACAAGGCCTTCCGCAACATGGTTATGGACAGCTTCGAGGATTTCATGCCGCCGGTTCCTCTGATCGTGGTCCACGGCATGACCGGTACCGGCAAGACAACCTTTATCAACGGACTTGACCAGCTGAAATGGACCTCCATCGACCTGGAGGGTCTGGCTGTCCATCGCGGGTCAGCCTTCGGCGAGGTCGGACTGGACCAATCGCTGAGCCAGAAGCGATTCGACACCCTCCTGTGGGATGACTTTCGCCGGGCGCCGACCGACCGGCCGATTGTCCTGGAGGGCGAGAGCCAGCGCATCGGCAGGATTTCTCTGCCGGGGAACCTGTATGAAGTCATGGCCGACAGCTGCAAGATCTGGTGCAACGCCTCGCTGGAAACCCGGGTCCGGCGCCTGGCGGTAGAGTATGCCCGCGAGGAGTACCGGCCGGCCATGGCAGCGGCACTGGAACGGATCAGGAAGAAACTGGGCGGCCAGCGCTATGCGGAACTATCCGGCATGCTGAGCAGCTGGGACATAGAAGGGCTGGGCCGGGGGCTGATCGAGCACTATTACGACAAGCTCTATTACAAGAACCGCCCCTGGACACCGGATCTGGAAATGGACCTGGAGAATTATAACGATGCAGAGCGCCTGTTGGCGGAATTCTGGAACAGCCGGAGACAGCCATGAAACTCGTAGTCAATCACCTGAAGGGGAAATTCCTGGCGGGGTTGTTTGTGGTGATCCCGATCGGCATCACCATCTTCATCCTCAAGTTCCTGTTCAACTTTACGGACGGTATCCTGGGCAGTTACCTGGATAAACTGTTCAGCATCACCACCCACCACGAGCTGCATATCCCCGGTCTCGGCATCATCACCGGCGCTGTTGTCATCTATCTGGCCGGCATGCTGGCTACAAACGTACTGGGAACGCAGCTGCTCAGGTTCGGGGATGAACTGTTGTCGCGCATCCCGCTGGTCAAGTCGATCTATACCTCCAGCAAGCAGTTGACCAAGGTCTTTCGGGAAGGCAAGACCTCCTACCGCAGGGCGGTCTTCGTCGAATGGCCGCGCCCCGGCGTCAGGGCAATCGGATTTGTAACATCTGAGGTAGAGCGCAATGGCGAGCGTCTGGTGGTGGTTTACGTGCCGACCATGCCCAACCCGACCTCCGGCTTTGCCCTGTTTTTTCGTGAAGAAGATGTGTTCGACAGCGGCATGAGTGTGGAAGAGGCAATCAAGTTCGTTGTTTCCGGCGGAGCGGTGGTCAGCTGATGTGCAATGCCCCGCCCATGATCGGGATACGGGTCGCATCAAAATGCGAGACACCCCACTGCAGAATCTCCCCGCAGGATGCGCCGGTCAGTCCGTGCTGCGGCGCCTGACCCAGGAAACGCAGCACCTCCAGCAGCAGTTCCCCTTCCCTGCCGTTCCAATTCCCCAGATGGTGAGAAACAAGATTATCCCGCTTGCTCAGCTTGCTCCCGCCCGGGCCGGTCACCAGCGGCAGGTGACAATACGCCGGTTGCGGCAGGCCCAGCAACCGCTGCAGATATATCTGGCGGGGCGTGGAGGAGAGCAGGTCATCACCGCGCACCACCTGGGTCACACCGGTCAGAGCGTCATCCACCACCACCGCCAGCTGATAGGCAAACTCGCCGTCCCCGCGCCGCAGAACAAAATCCCCGCACCCCATTGCAAGATTCTGGCAGACATACCCCCGCCGCAGGTCATCGAAACAGGTCTCCTCATCTGCCACCCGTACCCGCCATGAACGGATCGCTCCCCCCGGCCGCATTCCATCCCGACAGCTTTCGGGATAGGGTATCGCATCATCCTCCGGATGTGGCGCCGATGCCGCCTGGGCGATCTCCTTGCGCGAACAGCCGCAGGGATAGATCAGCCCCTGCCGGTTCAGCCGCTCGAACGCCTGTGCATAGGCATCCCGATGCCGGCTCTGCCAGGTAATGTCGCCATCCCAGAGCAGGCCGAAACACTCCAGCGTCCGCAGGATGTCATCAGACATGCCGGCCACCTGGCGCGGCGCATCAAGATCGTCTATTCGCAGCAGCCAGCGCCCGCCGGCGGACCGTGCCGACAGCCAGCTCCCCACAGCCGCCGCCAGCGAGCCGGTGTGCAGCGCGCCGGTGGGTGACGGCGCAAAACGGCCGGTTATGGCGTGTGGTGAATGTGTCATTGTACCCTCCCTGGCAGAATCGGGTGCCATACTTATCAGAAATCAAACGGATTCGCACGCCGTTTTTCACAATCAGCAGCTGGGGGGAAGTTGATTCAAGAGAGTTTTGGCACTATCCGTGTATGTCATCTCCTGCGGGGTTGATGATTGATTGCGCCTCTGCCCGGAATATGCTAATCGGAACAGCGCAACACTATCATCATGATCTGCAGAGAGCTTGCTGCGATTTCCACATCATCAGCCATTTTCAGTACAGCTTTGTGAGGGAGGTAGTACATGTCGCACTCCAATCAGAATGAACCGGGGCATTCCATACTCCTTGTCGATGACGATGCCGGGTTTCTGGATGGGGCCCGTCGCGCCCTGCTTGCCAACGGCATCGGCAATGTCACCACGTTACAGGACAGCAAACAGATTTTTCGCACGCTGGCAAACGGCAGCTATTCGGTTTTGATGCTGGACTGGGTCATGCCCGACCTGTCTGGCGCCGACCTGTTGCCCGAGATCGTTCGTCTGTATCCGAACATACCGGTGATAATCATGACCGGTGTACGCGATCTTGAGAATGTGGTCAGCTGCATCAAGCAGGGGGCCCACGATTACATCACCAAACCGCTCGATACGGCCCGGCTGGTCTCTATTGTCCAGAATGCCGTCAAAAGCAGCGAACTGGTTGCCAGCAATCGCAAGCTTACCGGGTATCTCCTGGGGGAGCCGCTTTCCAACCCTGAAAATTTCAGCGAAATTGTCACCTGCAGTGAGCGTATGATCTCGATTTTCAAGGTGATCGAGACACTGGCGCGCTCCCGCCAGCCGGTATTGATTTCGGGAGAGACCGGGGTCGGAAAGGAGCTGATTGCTCAGGCAATCCACCGTTGCAGCGGTCTCAAAGGCCGGATGATAACGGTCAATGCTGCCGGCCTGGACGATACCATGCTGGCGGATACCCTGTTCGGCCACAAAAAAGGCGCCTATACCGGCGCGACCGAGAGCCGGGATGGATTGATCGAGCAGGCCAAGGGGGGCACCCTGTTCCTGGACGAGATCGGGGACCTGAACATTGCATCCCAGATCAAGCTGCTGCGACTTTTGCAGCAAAATGAATACTACCGGCTCGGCTCCGATGTTCTTCATAAGAGCGATGCCAGGATTATCGCGGCCTCCAACGGCAATTTCCATGCACTGATCGCCTCCGGCGAATTCAGGAGTGACCTGTTCTACAGGATCAGCGCCCACACGCTCCATATTCCGCCCTTGCGGGAGCGGCGCGAAGACATACTTCCGCTGGCGGATCATTTTGCGAGGATAACGTCAAAACAGATGCATCGGAAACCGGTGGTACTATCCCGGGAACTGCGGCAGGCGTTGATCTCATATGACTTTCCGGGAAATGTGCGGGAGCTGATCAACAAGGTTCATAATGCCGTTACCTATAATCGCACGGGAACCCTGACCCTGGATGATTTCCCCGGGCTGGCTCCCGGCACGACCAGCCCCCGGGATATCATCCGCAGAATTGCCAACGGCCAATTCGCCCTGCAGGGAATCTTTCACGATTTTCCCACCATCAACGAGGTGGAGGCGCTGCTGGTTGAAAAAGCAATCAGCCTGTCAAACGGCAACCGGAAAGTTGCCGCCACGATGCTGGGGATGAGTCGTCCGACCCTGCAGAAACGGTTGGAGATGGCGACCGGGAAACGCTCTGATGAAGAGCTGGAAGAAGATTATGCAGTGACGTGAATCAGGTTGCCGATCCTGTAACGGCCACCGGAAGATGAACGGCAACCACCGTTCCGCTGCCGGGCTCGGAGTCGATAGTCAGGCGCCCTTTATGTTCCGACACGATGAAGTTCGAAATATACAACCCCAGACCGCTGCCCCCCTTGTCTATCCTGGTTGAGAAAAACGCCTCGAACAGATGCTTGCGAATCTCGGGTGGTATGCCCTCTCCATGATCCGTCACAATGATCCACACCTCGGCGGTTTCCGCCGCGAATTCCGTACGTACCGAGATACTCCCCTGGTTGTTGGGCATGGCCTGAATGGCGTTGAGCAGCAGATTTACGACCACCTGCTCCAGCTGATACTGGTTACCGGTGATGTCCGGCAGATCGGACGCCAGGGCGGGAGCGATGGTGATTTCGCCCTGGCGGCCATGGGCCCGGATAATGGTGAGGGCCTCCCGCACAACCCGGTTGACCGAAACGCCCGGACTGAGTTCATTGCGCTCACCCAGGTTATAGGCGCGCAGGTCCTGGATGACCCGTTCCACCCGTTCGGCATTGTTCAGGATTGATTGGCTGGCCCCCCGGATCTCTCCCTGTGCCACCCCGAACGGCAACCCTCCCAGGGTAAAATCCCCCTCCTCCTTGGTCACGTGTTCCAGGATCGGCAGGGCATCCCGCCACGAGCCGGCCAGGTGTTGGGCGGCCAGTTTGATGGCGCCGTTGGGGGTGTTGATGTTGTGCGCGATACTTGAGATCAGAAGCCCCAGCGAGGTCATACGGTTGGTCTGGATCAGCTTGGCCATGATCTGCCGCTTTTCCTCCTGTACCTCCAGCCGCATGGTATTGACGAGCTCTTCCTGAAGGCGCTGGTTTTCCCGCTCGCGCTCCTGCAACGATGCCGCCAGTTCATTAACAGCCGTCGCCGCCCGTCCCGGCTCGTCATCCCGCTTCACCGCAATCCTGTACGAATAATCCCCTTTCCTGACGATCTGGATGCCGCTCATCAGGGTCATGAAGGAACTGGTCACTTGGCGCAGCGCCAGATAACTGAGCAGGGAAACCGTCAGCCAGAAGCTGAGCGCCAGCAGCACGGAGGTCCAGATCATCTGCCTGATCCATCGCGCCAGTTTGATCGTATCATGTTCCAGATGCACGCTGCCGATCAGGGAGCCGGATTGGGGGATACTGTCGCCGGTTATGGCTTCTTCCGGCGAGGTGGTCAGGGGATTACTGCGCACCTCCACGGTATCGCTGATCAGATCTTCGTGGCGGGGCCCGTCAGGTTTATGCAGTTCGGCCAGGATCGTGCCGTCTTGGCTGGTAATGGCCACGGCATGGATTTCCGGATTTCGGGCCGAATCTTCGGCCAGGAGTTTCAGAATATCGCGGTTCTCGGCATACAGGGGCAGCCGGACACTGTCAGCCAGATGTGTCGCCAGCAGGTGGACCCGGTCGACGACCATCCTGCGTTGCATGCGGATCTCGGTAATAATGAAAAGGGATATGCAGAGGATGGTGCCGATCGCGGTCAGGAGGGTAAATAAGGCGAAGAGCTTGAAGCGAAAGCTGGCGCGGAAATGTATGGGCGGCACCGGCAATGCCATAATCACTCCGTGGAACGCAAGCCTGACGGTTATGAATCAGAAGTCGATTCCCAGACGCTTCAGCACGTTGGGGTTTGTCTTGAGCGTGGTCCCTTCGGGATAGACGAAGGAATGGTCGGACTTGGCGGGGTCGGTCAGGATTCCGGAGATGAGTTCCGCCGCCTGCCTGCCCAGCTCAACCCGGTTGATCTCCACAATCGCGGCGGCCCCCAGGGTCAGGTAGGCCCCGGCAAAGGAGACCACCGGCACCTGTTCCTTCTGGGAAAACTGAAAGTACATCTCGGCGCTCTCGCGGGTGACCGCCGTGAGGTCGGGCAGCATCCAGAGAGCATCCACCTCGCCCTTGAGACTGTCTAACTGTCCCATGACATCGCGCGGCTCCGGGGTCTCGCGCACCACCAGCCTGACGCCGTACTGCTGCGCCAGCTGCTGGGCCCTCCGCAGATACCATGCGCACCGGACCGGGTCGTACAGCACCCCGATGCGACGCTTTTTCATATCCTGAAACAGACGCAAAAACTGCTCCGGTGGTGCGAACATATCGACACCCGACAAGTTAGGCAGATTGTTGCGTCGTTCGCGGATACCCAGGGACATGACCGCCACTACCGGTGTCTGACGAAGCCCGCGGGCGGCCGCCAGGGCCTTGTCGCCCATGGTCAGCACCACACCGGGGCGATCCTCGCGCACGATACGCACAATGTCCGCCTCGGAATAGTCACTCAGGATCAGCACCCGCTGGCTGATCGTGCGCGTGGCGCGGAAGCCGCGCAGCACCTCATCGTAGCCCGCGTCGCGGCGGCTCAGCAGGATCAGCGCGTCATAGGCCTGGGCCAGGCAGGGTATCAGCAGCGCCAGGCAGACGAGGAGGACCGTGAGGCCACGCCGGTAAATGGGCAGCCGCATCAGAACCTCACCTTTATCCCGCCTTCAAACCAGCGGGGGGTGTTGGGCTGTGTTTCGTCCTGGTACTGTGCGCCATTAAAGAGATTGTGGCCCGAGAAGAACAGCTCAAGAGAACTGTTCTCGCGTTTGATCAGCATGGCCCCCAGGTGCAGGTCCCACACCAGACCGTAGTAGCGGCCATTAAAGTTGATTGGTTCGCGCACATGGTTCCACCAGATGTGACGACCGGTCAGTATACCCCGGTAGGTCTTGTCGTCGTAGCGCAGGGCCAGCTGCAGCGTGTGGCGGGCTACGGCACGAACCTGGGAACCGTCGCTGGTGCGGGTGGTGTCCACAAAGAGGTAGCCGGCCCCCAGTGAGGTATTGTAGACCGGTATGGTGCGGGCCTCTAATTCGGCTCCCAAGGCGATGCGCTGCTCGGGGATAGTACTGTCCAGGTTGCGTTGATCGAGAACATTCCATGTCATGTTACGGAAGAAGCTCCCCTTCAGCCACAGGTAGGGCACGGCAGTGCTTTCAAAGCCTGTCTGGGTGGTCCAGATCTTCTGCACGCTCCAGTTTGCATCCTTATTTGAATAACTGTAGCCGCGGGCGGTGTAGGCGCGAAGAAGCGTTGAATCGGTAAGTTGCCAGGTTGCTCCTAAGGAAGGACTGAACTGGTCGCCGTTGGAGGTGGTGTCGAAGCGTCCCCCGGGAGTCAGCGAAACCGGGCCCAGTTTGATGGTATCATTCAGAAAGAGCCCCCATCGGTCCCTGGTCTTGTTGTACAGGCTGGACTGATCGGTCAGGTCGGTCCCCTTGAATTCCTCGTGTTCATACTCGACGCCGCCCACGAGCAGTTGTTGTTCGCCACGCCAGACAATCCGGGCGCTGCCTCCGCCTGTCCTGTCCCGGAAGTGTTGGTTCGATGGTGGAAACTGGTCGCTCAGGGAGCTTATATAGTCGTTTTTATCCCGCCCGGCGTAGTGGGTGTTTATCTCAAGGTCCAGCCGTTCGGTCAAGGGGCGGCGCAGGCCGAGTGTGGCGTACAGGTAACGGAGATCCGCCTCTTCTTTAAAATCAAGGAGGGTGCTGAAATTATCCCCCCGACTGGCGCGGGTGTATAAAAAGGTGCCCCAGAGTTGGCCCCGACCGGGAAGATCATACGTCAGCTTGATATAGGCGTTATTGGAGAAGAGCGGTCTGTTGGGGAGCAGCCCGTTGGAACCCAGGTAGCCGCCGGAGAGGTAGTAGCCGAGGCGACCGGTTGTACCGCTAAGTTCGGCACCGGTATCGGCGGTGGTGCGTTCACCCAGCGAGGCGCTGGCGGAACCGCCGATGGTCCGCCCTGGTTCCGGCGTCTTGGTGATGATATTAATGACACCGCCCAGGGCCTGGCCCCAGGCCGAGGAGGCGGCGCCCTTGACAATCTCGATCCGCTCGATGATGCGGGCCGGAATCAAGGCCACATCGGTAAAATTATCACTGTTGTTGATCGGGGCGCCATCCAGCAGAACCAGCGTGTGGAAGGCTGATGAACTTTGGATGGTTGTAAAGGCGGTGCTGCCCGGCCCCCCCAAACTGGCAACCTGGATGCCGGGAACAGACGCGAGGACATCCGCCAGGGTATGGGCGTTGAGCGCCTCGATCTCGGAATTGGTGATGATGGTGACATTTTCGGCGGTTTGCGAGAGCGGCTTGGAAGAACGGGAAGCGGTGGAGGAGGACACCTGCCAGGCGCTGAACAGTCCCATCGTCTCATCGTCCTCTTGCCCCCATGCCAGACAGGGGGCAAGACAGAGGCACAGGCAGATGGCCGTCAGAAGCGCCCGCAGGCTATGTAGAGGTTGTGTAATTGGCATGGCGTAATCCATTTAATTGGCGTATACATAGCAGAACCTTGGCGGGCTGTCCAGTGATTGGACAAGATTTTATTTAAAGGGGGTGAAGCGAATGCGTGATGTTCATGAGGACCTGATGGTGTTGGAGGAGGGGCATGCCCAGGGTGTTGTTCAGACATGTTGTACTCCGAATTCTTCTAAAATCAGGTAACTACCCCGGCGGGGAGGTCAAGCCTCCCCGCCGAACCTAAACGTTCCATTTCTGGATGAATCAACATTCATGATAAAATTCGACTATTACGTAATGCGGTTCCGGGAATGCCTGGACGCTCTCAGAGACTTGCTTGGTGGCGCCTATTACGGAGGAGTGATAAAAAGCCGCTACGGCCATCTGGGCGCCAATGCCACCGGGAGCAGCTTCTATTTTGTCCTATCTCAACTGTTCAGGGAATATCCGTTGAAGGAGTCGGATGTCCTGGTGGATGTGGGCTGCGGCAAGGGGCGGGTGATTCACTGGTGGCTGCGTAACGGTTGCCGCAACAGGATCATCGGCATCGAACTGGACGAAGAGATTGCCGCGCGGTCCCGAAAGACCTTTGCCGGGAACGCTCACGTGGAGATACTGAGCGGCAACGCCCTTGACCTTGTCCCACCGGCGGGGACCCTCTTCTACCTCTATAATCCCTTCAATCGCGAGGTGGTGCGGGCATTCAAGGACAGGCTGAATCAGGTCTGCACAAATCGTCTCGACCTGCGGATCTACTATGTCAACTGCGAGTATCTCGACGCCTTCAAGGGAGACCCGGAGTGGGAGGTGCGCACGAATTTCGACAGCGCCCTGAACGATCCCGAATGGCGGCCGGAGAAGTTGCCGTTCGGATTGTCCTACCCCGTGGCGATCATCAAACTCAGGGGATAAACACAATCCCCACAGGAGCACACATGGAATTGTCACGATATCTGAAGGTCTACCCCGTTAGCGACAAACCGGGCCGGGTCATGCTGCTGGCCACACGGCGCTGCGCCGTGCTGGAGTGCTCCGAGGCGTTGTGGCAACGGGCGCAAAGCGGTGGACAGGAACTGACCGAACCGGAACAAGCCACCCTGGCCCGCCTGGGGGTGCTGGTTCCCGACCAAGAGGTAGAGCGCGAGGAGATGCGGGCCACCTTCGAGACCATCAACAACAGCAGCCGCAGCTTGGCCGTGACCGCCATCCTGACCCTGGAGTGCAACCTGGCCTGTCCCTACTGCTTCGAGGACCCGGTGCGGGGGCATTTCACCATGAGCAGCGCCACGGCCGACCTGCTGGTGGAACGGCTGACGGAGCGCATGGCCGGGGGGCTGGACATCACCGTGGACTTTTACGGCGGCGAGGCCCTGATGGCCTTGGCCCTGCTCAAGGGCATCGCCTCGCGCCTGGGGGATGCGGCCCGGACTCACGGGGTGGCGTTCGCCTTCAACATCTTCTCCAACGGAGTCCTGCTGACCCCCAAGACCGTACGGGAACTGCTCCCCCTGGGGTTGGCGGCGGTCAGGCTCACCATCGACGGCCCGCCGGATATTCACGACGTCCAGCGCCCGTTTGTCTCCGGACGCGGCAGCTTCGACGCCATCACGACCAATGTGCGGGCGGTGCATCGCCTGGTGCCGCTGGATATCGGCGGCAACTATACCCGTGACAACTATCACCGTTTTCCGGAACTGCTGGACCTGCTCCTGGCGGAAGGGATTGAGCCAGGTGCGCTCAAGGCGGTGGGCTTCGCGCCGGTCATGCCCAAGTCGGACGGCAGCGTTTCCGGTGACTTCGGCTCGGCCTGCTGCTCCGTCAACGAGCCCTGGATGATCGAATCGGCCCTGTTTCTGCGCGCCGAGACCCTGCGGCGCGGTTTCCCGGTCGGAAAGCTTCAGGCCGGCGCCTGCATGATCGAGTTTGACAATGACTGGGTGGTGGCCTACGACGGCTCGCTGTACAAGTGTCCGGTCTTCATGGGGCAGGAGGAGATGCGGATCGGCTCTCTGGCGGAAGGGATACAAGACTACCGCGTATCCCACAATCTGGACGTCTGGAAAACCGATGAATGCCTGGAGTGCGCCTATCTGCCGCTCTGTTTCGGCGGCTGCCGCTTCTTCCGCCGCCTGAAAACCGGCGCCATCGACGGCGTGGACTGCCGGCGGGGCTATCTGGACGCGGCCCTGGAGCAACTCGTGCGCCAGGACCTGGAGCTGCGGCCAAGATGATTCGCGTACCAGTAACGAATCAGACCTCCGAGGTTTTCAAAACCTCGGAGGTCTTTCCGGAAGTAAATGTCATCTTGAGTGCAAGAGCCTAATCCTTCACCCTTCACCCTTCACCCTTCATCCCTCATCCTTCATCCCTCATCCCTCATCCCTCATCCTTCATCCCTCATCCCTCATCCCTCATCCTTCATCCTTCATCCCCTCCATACTGGTACGAAGCGTGCAAAACAGCACCTGATGACCTTCCCGTCATTACCTGACCGTTGTGCGTAACGCGCACCGCATCTTCCGGGAGTACAATGAACTCACAATCGGAAACACAGCTATTCCATAACATAGCGAATATACTGCACAGCTGCGCACGGGACGATCAAGCCGTCATCGCAGCGGTCAATTCCCTGGCCATGCTACACGGTCATGATGCCTATGACGAATTCTTCTATGTTCTTACCCGCAAGAGATTCGGGGCTTCCCTCTCCTCACAGTACTGGAAAAGGATCACCGATCATGTCGACCGGCTCATCAGACCCGAATACCGCGGACAGGGCTTTCTCCCCGCCATTCTTCACTTCCTGCAGTACGAGGCGGATGTCAGCACTTCACCGCTTCTGATTGAATCCGACTACATCGAAAACATCCGGCATTCATCCATAACCGATGGGCTTACCGGCCTGTACAACCAGAGCTTTTTCAAGGCCAGCCTCCAAAAGCAGATCCATCGAGCCCAGCGACACCCGCTGACGTTTTTTTCCATCGTCCTGTTCGACATGGACCATTTCAAGGAGTTTAACGACACCGCCGGACACCTCGCCGGAGACCATGTATTGCAGCGGGTCGCCGACATCATCCGCGAAGGGTTGCGGGAAAGCGATATCGCGGCGCGCTATGGTGGCGAGGAGTTCGCCCTGCTGCTTCCCCAGACATCACGGGCCATGGCCCGCAAGGTTGCCCAGCGGATCAGGATTGCCATCGAACGGGAACTCTTCGCCGGACAGGAGCAGCTTTCATCGGAAAACCTGACCATCAGCGGCGGTATCGCCGAATATCCCTACGACGCGGAAAGCGCCGACACGCTGATAGAATTCGCCGACCTGGAGCTTTATAAATCCAAGACCAGGCGCAACAGCATCTATCCCAACGAGGATGATCGCAGGCGGGGAATCCGCCTGCCGGTGCGTTCCCTGGTCGAATACCTGTCGCCCGATCACGGCTCATTCCGCCCCGGCCTTACATTCAATGTCAGCGAATTCGGGGTATTGCTGGGGTGCGACCGGCAGCTGCCGGTCAATCAGTCCGTCATGCTCCGTTTCAGCCAGCCCTACTGGCGCAGCAGCCGCGAATTGAACGGAATCGTCCGCCAGTTTCGCATGATCGACGAACTCTGTGTTCACGGGCTCGAATTCGACCAGGAACTCGGAATGACCGGTCCCTGATAATCAGGATACGTAAGGAGAAGCAATATGACCAACATTCTGGTAATTGACAACAATCACGATATAACTGTCATGTTGGAGACGGTTCTCTCCAGCGATACCTGTCGCGTACAATCGGTGCAAGACGGCCGCTATGGACTGCACGTGCTCAGACGGGATGCGTTCGACGTGGTGCTTACCGATGTATTCATGCCGGAGCCCGATGGATTCGATATGATCAAGGAACTCAACGGAATACAGCCCCGCCCGCGGGTAATCGCCATGACCGGCGGCACGGGGCGCCTCAGCCGGGAGTACCTGAAATGTGTGGCCAACGAACGAAATGTGCAGCAGGTACTGTACAAGCCCTTTACCGTTGATGAACTGCTGGACTCAATCTTTTCCGGATGAATAGCATGTAGGTTCCTCACTCACACGATGGTGTGTAAAATTTTTTACACTTTGATAACACATTGATTTAATTACATAAAATTCACGTAAGACAAAAAGTGTAAAATTTTTTACACTTTTTTTAGTTCTTATATATCAACATATTAGGCGTTTTACGCCATAATGTGTAAAATTTTTTACACTTTTTCCCACTGAATAAACCAGATGACGGCTCTGAATCTCCGATTTTCTCCCTGGATGACCAAACCGTAAAAAATATTTCTTGTGTAAAGAACGTATAAACATCTCCCCAAAAATCTGCATTCAAAAACCTTTCGACGGAAGCGGACCTCCAAGTGTAACGTTTCTTTACATAAATGGATGGTTTTGTGTGCAGGTATGTTTAAACGGGTTAAATCTTGTAACTTACTAATATTTTAGACTTCTAGTATTTAAGACCCTCTTGGCACTATCCGTGTAATGAATGATTTCATACAACTAATTGTATGGATTGAAATCTTTTATTGCGGCCGACAGACCGCATCGGGAGGTATATATGGCAACAATTCTGGTAGTAGACGACGATCCGAGGATCACTGCGCAGCTGGATCGATTGCTGACGAAAGTCGGACATATGGTAATGACGGCGCCTGACGGCAAGGTCGCCCTGCGCCTGCTGGATGCTTTTATCTTTGATGTTGTGATAACCGATATCGTCATGCCGGAGATGGACGGCTTTGAACTGATCATGAATCTGAAAACAAGGACACCGCGGCCAAAGATTATAGCCATGACCAGCAGAACCGACAGCCTCGGACACAACTATTTCAGCGATATCGCCAAGTGCATGTCCGTCAGCCGGGTGCTGCGCAAGCCGTTTTCGGCGGAGGAAATCCTGGAGGCGGTGGCCGGCAGTGATAAGCCTGTGCTGCCGACGTTACCGGTGACAGTCAGGAATGCCCTCCTGGATTTTACAGATATACCCTACTTGAACGCAGCCTGAGAATAGGCTGATCAGCGGGTGATGAGGCGCTCGCCGCTACGCACAAGCAACACCCCTTCAATCCAGGGAACCAGCAGATTTTGGGGGCAGTAAACGGTGCAATCCCGCCAGGAGTAAATCATGTCGGTTCATGTTCTTCTCGATTCTACATCAAACCTGGATATTCAGAATCAGATCCTCAATATTTACCAGAAAAATATGAGGTGCCGGGTAGTAGATTTCGTTTCCACCGACACATCGCAGAATGATGCAACATTCGAAATGAAACCATTAAGTGCCGATGTGCCGGTATTACACCTCATAGCCATTCCTTCAGGGAGCAGTTCTGCCAAAGTTCAACCACCCAACACAACCCTGACCTTCGAACATACCGTGTTAGTCAATTTAATAGAAACCGCCGTGGCCGGGTTTCACGGCTCATAGGTGAATAGAGAGAGGTGCGACTCTCATTTCACAAAAGAATACCTGATTCGTTATGATCTTCCGCAAGTTAGAACCGAGCTCCATGTAATTTCCCCGCTTACCCCCGTTTTCATCAGTCGCACAATAAGCGTCTCCTCATTGTCCTCATCACATCTCATCACTATGTACATCCAGACCATAATCGAGACTATATTATAATTAATATCATTTAAATACTATTGGTACGGAGCGTGCAAAACTCCCGCAACAATTGTCTCCGGGGGATAGCCATGCCGGCCGGAGGCAGATTCATGCACTGCCGAGCAATCAGCAGTCGCTGCAATAAAGAAGCACCACATACAGGAACAGGGAAGAAAGGAGGCGGGCATGGCGGTCTACAAGATCGGCTCCACGGGTGAAGAGGTCCGGCGGGTTCAGGAGAAACTCCGGAGTCTGGGCATTTACCGCGGCCCGCTGGACGGGGTCTTCGGCGGCGGAACCGGGGCGGCGGTCAAGCTCTTTCAGAGCAGGGAGGGGCTCGACAGTGACGGCCTTGTCGGTCCAGCCACCTGGCAGTCACTCTTCAAAGAGGAGATCGCCTCCCCTGCCATCACCTACAAGACCCTCGACTACCGCTGTCTGGCCCTGACCGGCTCCTTCGAGACCGGCACAGAGGTTCCGGACTGTTTTGCCGGGCTCTCCGGCGACTTCGACGGCCAGGGGATCAGCTTCGGGGTTCTGCAATGGAACTTCGGCCAGGGTTCGCTGCAGCCGCTGCTCAAACGGTTCTGCAGCGATTACCCCGAGATGGCGCGGGCGGTCTTTCACGACAGCCTTGAACAGTTGCAGACAGTACTGAGCGACGGGAAAAGTGATCAAATGGCCTTTGCCCGTTCCATCCAGGACTTGAAACGAAAAACAATCAACGAACCGTGGCGCGGCATGTTCAAGGCCCTGGGGCGGACCGACGAGTTCCAGCGCATCCAGCTGGATGCCGCCAACACCCTCTGCAAGGCAGCCCGACAGCTCTGCAGCGATTACGGTCTCTGGTCCGAGCGGGCCGTGGCGCTGATGTTCGACATCAAGACCCAGAACGGCAGTATTGGAAACATCGTCCAGGGCCGGATTCTGGACGATTATATGAAGCTGCCCGGCACCCTGTCCGACGAAATGCGGGAGGAGGCGCGTCTGCGAATCATCGCCAACCGCCGCGCCGAAGCCGCCAAAGCCGCATGGATCGAGGATGTGCGAACCCGCAAGCTCTGTATCGCCAACGGCGGCGGCACGGTGCACGGGATACCGTATGATCTGGAAGGGCAGTTCGGGATCGGGTTGAGGAGATATCCGGCTTAGAGCAGTTCAAAAACCATTTAATATTTTGAAGTCCTTGAAATCAATTGTGGAGGAATCACCATGCCGCCAGAGAAGCCATCTGAAACGAATCCTGCCCCCGCCATCCGCAAGACCATCTACGGCTGGCGCCCGGACCTGCCGGACCATCGCGACCTGCTGTATGGTGCGTTGATGCGCCCCCCGGTTGCCCGGCCGGCCAAGGTGGACCTGCGCATACTCTGCCCGGTCGTGGAGAATCAGGGAGACCTGGGAAGCTGCACCGCCAACGCCCTGGTGGGGGCGCTGGAGTTTCTGGAGTGCAAGGCCAGGGCCCCCTTTGCCGATCTCTCGCGGCTGTTTGTCTACTACAACGAGCGTGTCATCGAGGGGACCGTCAAGAGCGACAGCGGCGCCATGCTGCGGGACGGCATCAAGGTCCTGGTCAAACAGGGGGTCTGCAGCGAGAGCGCCTGGCCCTATGTCATCTCCAAGTTCACCCAGAAGCCGGGCCCGGCCTGTTACACGGAGGCCTCCGGTCACACCATCAGCAGCTACCATCGCCTGAACACCCTGGACGAGACGCGCGCCTGCCTGGCGGATGGTTACCCGTTCGTGTTCGGCTTCCGGTCTACGATGCCTTCGAATCGGCCACCGTGGCCAAAACCGGCGTCCTGAACCTGCCCAGGCCCAAGGAGAGCGCACTGGGCGGCCATGCCGTCATGGCGGTCGGCTACGACGACAAGGCCAAGCGCTTCACGGTGCGCAACTCATGGGGACCGGATTGGGGGAAGAAAGGGTACTTCACTATGCCGTACGATTATCTGGCGGACAGGAATTTGTCGGATGACTTCTGGACGGTGAGGCAATAGGTGGGGATGTAAGGCGAAGATACGAAATTAGAGTTAACTTTTGGCTAAGGAGGGAGCATGCGAACAAAAGGAAAGTTCATACTCTGTACGGCAGATGAGTTCGAAGGCTGGCTTGCCTCTGCAAGCATCAACAGAACTATAGGTCTCCTGCAGAATCATCATACGTTCTTGCCAGCCTATAAACAGTTTAACGGCAGCAATCATTTCGAATTGCTTGAAGGGATGGAGCATTTCCATGTCGTGGAGCGGGGTTTCGAGATGATTGCTCAGAACCTTACTACGTTCCCTGACGGAACAGTCGCGGTTTGCCGTCCTCTGGACAGGATTCCGGCAGGAATAAAAGGGGCCAACAAGGTAGGCGTTTGTATCGAGAATCTGGGAAATTTCGATGCCGGTGGCGATGTAATGGCAAATTCGCATAATAACACCATCGTTCGAGTAAATGCCTCACTCTGTCGCCGATTCGGATTGATTCCCACTACTGAAACCATTGTTTACCATCACTGGTACGACCTCGACAGCGGTAGTCGCACCAACGGAACCGGCAACACCAAAACCTGTCCGGGCACGGCCTTCTTTGGCGGCAATACGGTAGCCGCCGCACAGGCCAATTTCATCCCGCTCGTTCTGCAGTATGTGACACCCAGCTCTGTTCCAGCGTCGCCGCTACGAAGCGCCGAGGTCTCCGTAGATTCCCTCAATGTGCGTGATGGCGCGGGAATGCAATATGCGATTGTGAAAAAAGTTCATCGTGGCGTGGTGCTTCAAGTCTATGAGGAAACAGCCGGTTGGTACCGTATCGCCCCGGACCGGCAGGAGTGGGTCTTTGGGCAGTATGTTCAAACTGATATCTGAAAGGAGGAATAAAATGTTCGGATTTCCATTGTTGGATGTCGTAATAGGTCTTGTCTTCATCTATGCGCTGCTGGCTCTGGTCTGCTCAGCCGCCAACGAAATATATGCCGGAATGTCGGATAGGCGGGAAAACCATCTCCATGAAGGAATTTCCAATCTTCTGGGGGAACATGCCGTAACCGGAGCGGTGCGCGAAAAGGTAGAATTCATACCGCCCGGCACGACATCAAATCCTCCTTTGACTACAAAGAGCGTTGTAGAAACGTTTTATGCTCACCCGCTGATCAAGTCTCTCAATGAAAAGGGAACGCGACCTTCATACATCCCCGACTCTGTCTTTGCCCGCGTATTACTTGATATGTTCGCTCCTACTGGTGGCACGGTAAAATTGCCTGTCGACAAGTTTAATGACTTCGTATCGGGAGTATCAACCGCTCTCCCGGCTGATTCTGATCTGAGGCGTACCTTGCTAATACACGCAGAAGATGCTGGAGGTGACCTTGAGAAGCTACACGCGAGCCTGGTTTCGTGGTTTAGCGATGCCATGAAGAGGGTGACTGGCTGGTACAAAAATCAATCACAATCATCGTTGCTGCTTATTTCATTCCTGATCTGCCTAGCAATGAACGCCGATAGTATCAGGATCTTCAATGAGCTATACAGCAGTCCAGCCATACGCAATGTGATTGTTGCCCAGGCCGAACAAGCCGGTAAAGTGTTTGCCAATTATACCGGCCATAGAGGAGCCGCTTCCACTGCTGGTTCGACTAAGGTCATTACGGAAAGTCTTGAAAAGTTGAAAACCACCGGATTGACCTGGGGGTGGGATGGATATTCATCTAAGACTGAATGTTCCATTGGTCAGGTTATCGCCAACATAATCCTTACGTTGCTCGGTATTCTTTTTACCGCATTGGCTGCGACCCTCGGGGCGCCTTTCTGGTTCGACATGCTCGGGAAGTTTGTCAACTTGAAGGCGATTGGTAAGGCTCCCGCAGAGACGGGAACGCCACCACCGGCACAAACAGCAGCAAATACATCCGCCAAACAGTCAACTAACCCTGCGAACCCGGCAGCGTTGAACCTGGACGAAAAGAGCGTGGGATAAGATGCAAACTTTGAGGAATAAGCCCATTCCGCGGCTCGACCGCCTTGTTAGCAGAGGGGAGAAGAAGACCTGAACATGCGAAGAAACAAGCAGCGGCATCGAACGGGCAAGCAGTTTGATTGAAAGGAAATTGTCGGACGATAGTAATGGGTTCGTGAAGTTCAAGCTCACAAAAGGAGGCAACCATGGCTAAGAAGATGAATCTCACGGCAACAAAGGGACGGGTGCTGAATGCACGCAGGGACAGCATCGATTTCAGGGACCGGATGTATGAACCGACATTGGTGGAAGTACCCACGTTCAGGGATCTGCAGGAATACCGCGAGTTCAAGGTACCGATTCTCGACCAGGGCAAGGAGGGAGCCTGCACCGGTTTCGGTCTGGCAACGGTGGTGAACTACCTGCTTCGAACCAGAAAACAGAAACCGAGCGAGATGGTGGTGAGTGCCGACATGCTCTACCGTTTGGCCCGGCGTTATGATGAGTGGCCCGGAGAAGAGTATGGCGGCTCAAGTGCCCGTGGGGCCATGAAGGGGTGGCACAAGCATGGTGTCTGTTCCACCGATGTCTGGAAATCAGCCAAGGAGCGTTTGACAGCCGGGGTTTCGGATGAGGCGGTCGGAAATCCCCTGGGCGCTTACTACCGGGTAAATCACAAGGATCTGGTGGCCTTGCACTGCGCTATCACCGAAACGGGCATCCTCTACGCCACCGCCAACGTGCATGAGGGGTGGGACAAGGTAACCGCAAAAGGGATCATTCCCCTCAAGGAGCAGATGCTCGGCGGGCATGCCTTTGCCATCGTCGCCTATGACGGTCAGGGTTTGTGGATACAGAACTCCTGGGGCACTGAGTGGGGCATAGAGGGATTTGCCCGCATCAGCTACGACGACTGGCTGGCCAACGGCACCGACGTCTGGGTCGGCCGGCTGGGCGTACCGGTTCAGTCAACCAGCAACGCATCAGCCGCAGTGCAGTTTTCCGGGCTGGTTCCGCGATCCAGCGCCGTCAGCAATAAGGAACTCCGTCCGCATATCATCAGTCTCGGCAACGACGGCCTGCTCAAGCCCGACGGCACCTTCGGCAACGACAAGCAGGATGTCACCGAGATCATCAATGGTTGCGCGGGGAAAAAGGTCGTACTTTACGCCCACGGCGGTCTTGTGGGTGAAGACTCAGCTATCCAGGTACTGGCCGATTTCCTGCCGGTCTTCGGCGCAGCCGGTGTCCATCCGATCTCCTTTATCTGGCACAGCGACTTCTGGACAACCATGGTCAATATCATCAAAGAGGCACTGGGCATGCGCAAACCGGAAGGCTTCCTTGACAGCGCCAAGGACTTCATGCTTGACCGCCTGGATGACGCACTGGAGCCGCTCGCCCGCACCATCGGCGGCAAAGCCGAGTGGGACGAGATGAGAGAAAATGCCCAGAGTGCGACGACCAACAAAGCCGGGGGGGCGCGTTTAGTGGCAGACCTTTTGAAGGGACTTGCCAATAAGGCCGAGCTGCATGTAATCGGTCACAGCGCCGGAAGTATCTTCCATGCACCGCTGGTTCAGCTTCTCGCCGCATACGGCATACCCATTAAAACCTGCACCCTCTGGGCTCCGGCTTGCACGGTTGAGCTTTTCAAAAACTGCTATCTGCCGCTGATCAAGAACGGCGGCATTGAAAAGTTTGCCATGTTCACCATGGACGACAAGACCGAGCAGGACGACAACTGCGCCAGGATCTACAACAAGTCCCTGCTCTACCTGGTTTCCAACGCCTTCGAGAAAGACCCGCGCATTCCGCTCTTCCGGGATGGATATCCGATTCTGGGGATGGAGAAGTTCGTCAAGGCGGACAAGGAGTTGAGCAATCTGTTCAAGAAATCGAATGCCGAATGGGTGATTTCTCCCAATAACAACACCGATAATCCGAAGTGTTATTCAACATCGCGGCACCACGGGGATTTTGACAATGACAAGGCGACGGTAGCAGCGACGGTGCAGAGAATTACCGGTGATGTTGCGATGACAAAACTCTTCAGGATTCGCAAGAGTGCCGCGTGTATGGGTGTTCAGCGGAGATTGCTGGAGAAATAGCAGATTATTCACTAAAAAAAGGAGTCTGAAATGAAAAAGAATCCGGTTTCATCGAGTGTAAAGTCCATGGATCAGGGGCCGATCCGTATCTGTTTTGAAAGGATCATCCCCGACGAACTTGATCCCGAGCGTCCCGTACGGCGGGCCATGCGTAATTACATGGTAGCTAACGCGGAAAAGACGTTAAAAACCGAAGATGTGGCTAACATAGCGCGCATGGCGCTGGTGAATTCCAAAAAGTGGACGGATGGGTCAATACTTAAATGCCGTTTCCTCGATGGCAGCGCCACAATGAAGAAAAAGGTCGAAGCGGTTGCCCATGAATGGGAGAAGTACAGCAAAATCAAATTCAAATTCATTGCCAGCGGTGCTGCCGAAATACGCATATCCTTTTACGCCGACGCAGGTTCGTGGTCCGCTGTGGGAAGAGACGCCCTCAATCATTCCTATTTCCCGCTGAATCAACCAACCATGAACTATGGATGGTTAAGAGACGATACTGAGGATGCAGAATATTCACGGGTTGTATTGCACGAGTTCGGGCATGCACTCGGCTGCATTCACGAACATCAGGCGCCAAAATTTGATCGCATCTGGAACAAGCCAGCCGTTATGAAATATTTCCAGGGCCCCCCTAATTATTGGAGCCCTGCGGATATTCAGAGCAATGTACTGGAAAAGTACTCTCCTACCGGCATGTCGTTTACTCAATACGATCCGAAGTCGATCATGTTATATGCCTTTGACGGGCGCCTGTTCAGTGACAGAAAAGGGCCGACAAATACGAATACGAAGGTTTCGCCAACAGACATTAAAATGATGAAGTCGATGTATCCTTAGGGATTGGGTGTTGGGTCAGAACTTGAGGATTTGAATATGTGCCCATTAACAGTCTTCAAGTCCAGACCACACACCCTTATGAAGTAGAGGTCATCTCCAGGTATTTTTACTGGACTGTAAAATATTTAGGATAAATGGGTTTGTTTCCTCAAATATATTTCAGGAGGGATTATGTCGATTGACAAGATAACGCGTGCAACACAGAAGAGTGGCCGTAGTCAGGCAACGAGGGTTCTGGAGATGCGGGCGGTTTCACTCAAGAAGCGAGAGAAAGCGCTGAAGACCTACGCAAAAAAAGTTGGCAAAAAAGGTCTACAAGCGAGAGTTGAGGAAGTCGCGGCGGCCCGTGCATTTGCCTTTCCTTCACTATCCGGCAAGGCAGAAACGGCGGGGATTCTATTGGCGGAAGGGGATTCCTGGTTTGATTATCCCATGCATGACGTGCTCAAGCTGCTGGAGGATGACCACGGCTATGACGTGGAGTCGGTGGCGCACAAGGGTGACCCCATTGAAGTCATGGCTTACGGCGATCATCAGCTCGGAGATTTTACCCGTTGCATCGAAAAAGTGCTGAGAAGAGGCGACAAGCCGAAGGCCATCCTCCTTTCCGGTGGCGGCAACGATATCGCCGGGGATGAATTCGGAATGCTTCTGAATCATGCTGGTTCGGCAATAGCCGGGCTGAACGATAATATTGTCAAAGGTGTCATCGACGAGCGGATTCGCACTGCCTTTGTATTCATAATCAGCGCGTTAACCGGGATCTGCGAGCAACTGACCGGCGGGAGGATTCCGATTATCGTCCATGGCTACGATTATCCGATACCGGACGGGCGGGGTTTTCTGGGTGGCTGGGGGCCGCTACCGGGGCCGTGGCTGGAGCCGGGTTTCCGGGAAAAAGGCTTTGAGGAGATGGACAAAAGATTTGCACTGACCAAGGACCTGATTGACCGCTTCAATTTGATGCTGAGTGGAGTTGTTGCTCTTCAAGGCTGTGAGCATGTGAAGTACATTGACCTGCGCAATACTTTGTCCCATGGCGAGGATTATGAAAAATGGTGGGGGAATGAACTTCATCCGACCGGGGATGGATTTGGCAAGGTTACGGATAAGTTTGCGGCGGTGCTTGAGGTGATGTGAAGTATTCCGGAGGCATAATGATATCCATTAGACAGGGAAAATAATCGATATTATGTTTGAATGCATAAGTAAGAGTTGAAATGGAAGCCCCCGGTGGTATTGAATAGCTTGTAAGCGCAAGCGGTCGGACCGGCCTAGCCGTCCGAAATCAAACTACCACGAGGAGGCTTCCATGAATGCAATTTACTA
>JAENWA010000003.1 GCA_016650295.1 Desulfuromonadales bacterium
CCTCCGGGCTCCCACTCTCTCTGAAACGGGCTTAACAATACGTACGGCCATAGTCTAAAACCTCCCCGCCTTCTACTCTAATTAAATGGGAGGTAAATGTCTCAGCTATATTGGCACAGAGGGCAGAGGATAGCCGGGTTACCGAAGGGCTTGCGGAGTCAGGCACGTTTGAACATCGAAAGATGTCCAATAAAACTAAACGTCCAACTCTGCTACAGAGTTGGACGTTCGTTTGTTATTTTACTTGCTCAAACTAACTAATAACCATGTAAATAAAACAGAAAAGCACATCGTTTTAAAAGGTCTTTCATGGTAAATTTATTATTCATATCCAACTATGCCAAGCTTAACATTATCAAAAGTGAGCTCCAGCCTCTATTGAAGGTCAAGATTGATATTGTTGGAGATTTTGATTACGGTCTCAAGGACGTTTTCGAGAAGCGCCCTGCAACCGTCTTTATTCAAGACCAGATTGCCGGCGTCACAGGTGAAAGTGTTGCCCGTCACATCCAGATGCTTCTGGGTGCCGAGGCCCCCTCATTTATTTATTTACATGAAGGCAATTCCAAGGCAAAACCGGTAAAAGGGCTTTACGAATACCTGATTGACTTTTCCCAGCCATATACTAAGGTGATGGCGGATATTCAGTCAACACTCAAGTCTATTCTCGGTTCGCAATGGCAAAAGATTTATATACCGTCCAAAGTAAGCAAATCTGATGTAATTGCTGTCAAGGCTGTGCCTGAAACTTCCCGTATTGTTGCCGATCAACTGGTGGATGGTCTCCTATTGGATATGGAAAATGCAGATACAGTCAAACATAATGATTTTAATCCACTGAATGATTTCAATCCGCTGAATGATTTTGTTGTAAAGGAAACGTCACAGGAAGAACCGTTCATGGTTTTTTCATCACCACACGACCAGTTGAAGGAAGTTATTGCCGAGATTGCCCGACACAAAGAAGAAACGGAATCATCAACTTTAATAAATACTTTCGAAGTAGATCACACGGATTTATCAGCGGTGTTATCGGTAAATCCTTCTCATCAGGGGGAAGAAACGGCATTGCCCGAACCCACGATACCTGAAGCCTGTGAGATAGAACCTGTATTAGACAATCCACAAGATACTCCAGCTGTGACTTCGCCTGTGGTCCCTGCTGCGTTAACATCTTCAGTGTCGGTTACTGCACCTGTAGTCCCTTCTTTATTAACTTCAACTGAGTCAACAGCTGCCCCCACAATCATTAACTTGTCAAAAAAATCAAATGTGAGGCCAAATACACTCGCGGATTTCAGAATCGAAAAGGAAAGCCAGCCTGTGGACGCAGTTCCTGATGAACTTCTACGGGTCTTTGATGAAAACTACCGCAAGACGCTAGGCTGGCGGCGGTATTGGGGCATTGCGGTAGTACTGATACTGAGTATTGCAGGCGGCAGTTGGTATCTGGTAAAGCAGAAACCGCAATTGCTGACATTCAGTGCCAAGCCGTCACCTCAGGCCGGTATGACGTTACCAGTGGTGCTGTCCCCCATTCTCGAGAAACCTGAACCGACACCACAAAAGCCTGAGGTACACCCATTACCTTCATTCATACCGCTGGCAGGACAAGACCACTCATTTGCCTCTGTGAAACCAGGTTGGGAACGTTACGTTGGAGCATCGTATGAATTCCGGGTGTTCCGTCCTGCCGGGAAGCTAAAGGCTGTGCAGATTATGGCTGTTAAAGGTCACGAACTAAGTGAATCTATGCTGAAAACAATCTTGATCGAACTTGTGGATGCCGGCGATTATAGAGTGACATCGCGAGAACACAAGCATGGGTTTCAAGTTTCACATGCGACGGCTAACCGGAAAGCTGACCTGCTGATCTATCGCAAAAAATCAGTTGTGCAGGCTGTTGTTATTTCGCTTGATTGATTATTTGTACCTTCTCGATTTTCTTGGGAATATTATTCGGTGTACAGTGTGCGGCACTAGGTAAATACTATTTCATATGGAGTTGCAATGTTTCCTTTAGATCGCATTAGCAGAATCATAACCCTGATATCCAGGATAAGTGCATTAGCGAAGTTATTTTCTGACAAAAACACACAGAAAGTAACATCTAACTTACTGATATTATTCTTGGGTTTGATTGCTGCTCTTGTGGCATTACCCGCTTATGCGGCAATGGATCCCAATTATGAGCTTGATCCACAAGCATTGGGCGTGGCTGTGTCTCCTGCAAGGAAGAAATCGAAATCCGACAAACAGTCTGTCGGTTCCCGACCGCTAAAACATACCGACGCCAGAGTTCCCGGTCCAAATGAATATGTTGTCAAGTCAGGCGATAATCTGTTCAAGATACTTATGCGTGACTACAATCTTAGCAATAATGAAGCCGTGACTTTTATCGAACTCATTTGTCGTGAAAATAATATTACAGATATCAGGCATCTTAAGGTTGGTAAAAAAATTATCATCCCACCTTTGCAACGCAAAGCGAGTAAGGCGAGCAAAGGGGGGCAACAACTTCAGGGAGGTACTGCCAGACCCGGATCAGGCGGTCATACTTTCCGGTTGGAGTCTCCGGAAACAACTTTCTCCGAACTGGAAGCCAACCTCCAGATCAGGAAAACATGGGATAAAATGATGCCACCACCGGCAAGCGGGCAACTGCCTGTGATGATTCAATCACCCCTGTTTTCCCTGGCTCTTGACCCACACCGCTACCCGGTCTATGCCGCCATGGGTAACGGCAGAATTTTGGTTGACAAGGATGCCTCCATTCCCCCGCTGGTAAAAAATTTGATTGCTGAAAAAGATCCTTCATTACGGATTGTTACAGAATCCCCACTTAATGGAAGGCGATTCCTGTCAGCCATGCTGGCGTCTGCCGGATTTTATTCTGTTGAGGAAAACTTCAGCATGGATTTTGGTTCTGATCCAAAGTTGACGGTCCGCTCGGATTTTAAGGTTGAAAAAACCCCGGAAAGTATTATTAAGCAGGATCTCGTCCTGATAAATTCCGGCCGAACTCAATATCCGAGTGTAATCAGTGAGTTTCTGAAAAAAGAAGGGCTGACGGTCTATGAACCCTTTGCGTCTCACAGGCCAGTATTGGCCGGTACGTCAGGTCAGGTGTGTCAAATAACCTCTCGTAAACTGTCTGAAATAGTTGATGGCCTGCTGGCATTATTTTCGATTACTCCTGATAAGGACAAACGACTGGATGTGTTTGCTAACGATAATAACGGGATATCACTTTCGGTCAAGGCTGAGCGATATTTTGAACGAGGTGGACAGCGCCATGTTGTAACCCGTTTCGATGGTGACCCCATAACGTATACCCTGTATAGGCTCCTTGAATCCAAGGGATATCAGGTTATAATTCTTGAAGCTCAGGATGATTTTCGCAAGGTTACCGAAAAATTGCTATCCCGCATACGCATTAATGGTACATATGCCAGCCATCGGCTTGGGCCTGTTGAGGGAGTAAATTACTCGCTCCGTATGTCCGGCTTCAAACTGGAAGGTGCCGGTCTGCCGACTGCCGGAATATTTCTCACTAATCTGGAAATGGATCCGGTAATCCGCGATCTATTGACAGAGAATGGATACAGCATCACAGTTAGGTGAAACCATTCCATTTTCTGTAAACTCCTGCTATAAACGCTCGTGCTTATGTACGGTCGTTTATAACATCAAGCTGCGCTAGGATGGAGTTGTGTCGCATGGATGAAAAAAAAGTCGGTGAACTGTTAATTGAGCAGAACCTGATCTCCACGGATCAGTTGCAGGAAGCTCTTGAACTCCAGAATGTTTTTCCCGATTTACAGATTGGCCAATTGCTGTGCAAGCTTGGTTTTGTCAAAGAGAGTGATCTCGGCTTTGTCCTCGATCAGAAGAACAAGCGTCGAAAACTGACAGACATTCTCCTCCAAGCAGAACGGATCAATAATCAGCAGCTTTCTCATGCACTTGAAATCAGTAGACAAAATAAGATAACACTTGAAAAAGCTCTTCTCAAACTCCGCTACGTTGATGAGGAACAGATGGCCCAGGCTCTGGCGAGTCAGTATGATTTGCCCTACGTTTTGATCAACAATATTGATCTGGATCTTACCCTTTCTCAATATATCAGCGCTATTTATGCACAGAAACAACGTATAGCCCCTATTTCAAAAATAGGAAATACGATCACGCTGGCGATGGTTGTGCCTCTTAAAAATAATGTCATCAGGGAATTGGAAGACAGCATCCGTCTTAAAATTTTCCCGGCTATAGCCACGGAAACCGGCATTTACTCGGTTCTCAGACGTCTCTATAATGTCGATACCGCAGTCGGTTCAACCACTGCAAGCGACGAGGTAAATCTTGACATTTTACCTGACAGCATTGACAAACTGCTTAGCAGAACGGCTGCCGGCGATGAGCCAGACATTGAGGAAGAGACCAAGAAGGTTACCGAAAAAGACAGCGTTATTGTGAAACTTGTCAACAAGATTGTCTATGATGCTTATATGAGCAAGGCATCCGACATTCATATAGAACCCTATCCCGGTAAGAAGGATGTTGTCGTAAGAATCCGCATAGATGGACAGTGCTCTGTTTATCAAAGGATTCCTTATAAATATAAATTCGCGATCCCCTCCCGTGTCAAAATTATGGCTGATCTGGATATTGCCGAGCGTCGCAAGCCGCAGGATGGCAAGATAGACTTCAAAAAATTTGGACCATTGGATATCGATTTGCGCGTTTCTACCATGCCGACAGTTGGCAACCTCGAGGACGTTGTCATACGAGTGTTTACAAGTGGAGAGTCGGTTTCATTTGGCCAACTTGGATTGACGGACCGTAATTTACGGGTTTTCGACGAGTCTATCAAGAGTCCGTATGGATTGATACTGGTTGTCGGTCCGACCGGTTCGGGTAAAACAACGACGCTTCACTCAGGTCTTGCTACCATCAACCAGAACAATCGAAAAATATGGACGGCCGAGGACCCGGTTGAGATTACCCAGCCTGGTCTGCGTCAGGTCCAGGTCAATCCACGACTCGGATTAACCTTTGCCGCCGCTCTGCGCTCGTTTTTGCGGCTCGATCCGGATGTCATCATGGTTGGTGAGATGCGTGACGAAGAGACAGCCAGTACCGCAGTAGAGGCCTCTCTGACAGGTCATCTGGTGTTCTCAACCCTGCATACCAATTCGGCGCCTGACACCGTCACGAGACTTCTGGAAATGGGAATTGACCCTTACAGTTTTTCCGACTCGCTGCTCTGTGTCCTGGCTCAACGATTGGCGCGGCGTCTCTGCGAAGAATGCAAGGATAGCTACCAGCCTGATGAAACGGAGATTGATGCACTGATAGAAGAATATGGTCGTAATTCTTTTGAAAGTGCCGGTCTGAGCAGAAACGAAATAACCATGTTCCATGCTGCGGGCTGTGACGTTTGCGGCCACAGCGGTTATCGCGGCAGGTTGGGAATCCATGAAATTCTGGAGTGTACCGTCAAGATCAAGGGACTCATCAAGCGACGAGCAGATACGGACAATATCCGTGAACAGGCTATGCTGGATGGTATGACCACCCTTAAGCAGGACGGAATCCTCAAGGTCCTCTTGGGGTTGACGGACATACATGAGGTGCGGAGGGTCTGCATCAAGTAACTAATTACTATAATAATGCTTGCATTCAATATGTTGTCGTGCTACTTTTTTTAAAATTTATGTTCACATGAAAAGTGAGCTCTCAAAGCTCACTTTTTTGTTTTTGAGAGACACTATGTCAAAAAATAAAAGCGATATTTGCGAACGAGTAAGCAATTTTACCCAGCCTATTCTTGATTCGATGCAGATTGAGTTGATTGATATCGAGTTTGTCCGGATAGGAAAAGATTTTGTTTTGCGCCTTTTTATTGATAAGGAAG
This sequence comes from Desulfuromonadales bacterium, assembly GCA_016650295.1. GTDB lineage: Bacteria > Desulfobacterota > Desulfuromonadia > Geobacterales > Pseudopelobacteraceae > CAIPTY01. The sequence goes on from JAENWA010000003.1 coordinate 5,918, forward strand.
GCGGCGTTACCCTTGATGACTGCGCAACCGTCAGCCATGAGCTTTCGGCTATTCTGGATGTGGAAGAAGTTATAAGTGACCACTATACCATGGAAGTTTCATCCCCGGGTCTCGACCGTCCCCTGAAAAAACTACAGGATTATGAACGCTACTCAGGACGCTTGGTAAAGATCCGCACCTATGACCAACTTCTTGATGATTCCGGAAACAAGCGCAAAACGTTTCTGGGTACCCTCGATGGTCTGGTGGATGGCTGCATCCGGATTACGCTGAAAGAAGGGCAAACCGCAACTATTCCCTTGGACCGGGTTGCCAAGGCAAATCTGGAATTCGAATTTTGATCTGATTTAATATACGTCAGCAAGGAGAAGCAACAGTGGAAACCACTCTCAGTATCAAGCATGCCATAGAACAGATAGTTAAAGAAAAAGGTATTGACCGTAATGTGGTCATAGAGGCCATGGAACAGGCGGTCCTAACGGCTGCCAATAAGAAATATCGCAACACCCGTGAACTGGAGGCCCGCTACAACAGTGATTCCGGCGAAGTAGAGCTGTTCGAGTTTGTAACGGTAGTCGAAGAAGTTCAGGACTCATATAAAGAGATTGATATCGAAGAAGCCCGCGAGATTGACTCTGAGGTGGAGATTGGGGATTCACTTGGTGAGAAGCTTGATGCCAGCGGTTTTACGCGCATTGCTGCTCAGACAGCCAAACAGGTTATTATCCAGAAGGTACGTGAGGCTGAGCGAGAGACTATCTTCAACGAGTACAGCGACCGCCAGTGGGAAATTATCACCGGTATGGTGCGCCGCTTCGAGAAAGGTGAACTGCTGGTTGACCTGGGCCGGGCTGAAGCGGTTCTGCCATCCAAGGAGCAGATGCCGCGCGAGGTTTATCGCCCTGGTGACCGTATTCGTGCCATCATAACTGAAATTCGCATGACGACCAAGGGACCGCAGATCATTCTGTCCCGTACGCATCCCAGTATGCTTGCCAAACTGTTTGCTGCTGAAGTACCCGAGATTGCCGAGGGTATTGTAGAGATCAATGCCGTAGTGCGTGATCCCGGCAGTCGCGCCAAGGTGGCGGTCTCCTCCAATGATCGTGATATCGATCCGGTCGGGGCCTGTGTTGGTATGCGTGGTGCCAGGGTGCAGAATGTCGTATCCGAACTTCGCGGCGAGAAGATTGACATAATTCCGTGGTCAGAGGATATTGCCCGATTTGCCTGTAATGCGCTATCGCCGGCACAGGTTTCCAAAGTGTTTGTAGATGAGGATAATCGTACATTGGAAATTATTGTAGCCGATGATCAGTTGTCGCTTGCTATCGGTAAACGTGGACAGAATGTCAGCCTGGCGGCTCGCCTGACCGGCTGTCGTATAGACATCAAGAGCGAATCCAAGGTTGCAGAAGCAGAACTTCAGGGCTTTTCCTCCTATGACGGCACATCTCAGGGCGAGGAAGATCCTGCAGATGGCGATATGGGAGCGGCGGCAGAAACGGAAACGACTGAGTCTGTTACTTCAGAAACAGTCACTGTTGAAGCACCTGCTGAACAGCAGGCGGAGTAACCTGCGGGAATGTCCCGACAGAAACAGCAGGAAAAACCGCAGCGCAGCTGCCTGGGATGCCGTCAGAGTAGTGACAGGGACAGGCTGATCCGTTTTGTGCTCTCACCGCATGCAGAAGTGGTACCTGATATCGAGGCTAAACTGCCCGGTCGGGGTGCTTATACATGTGTCAGTGAGGAATGTCTGCGTGCTGCTTTCAAGCAGCGACAATTTAACCGGGCTTTTAAACGTGAAGTCGTCGTTGTCTCGCCGGATGAAATGACGGAAAATGTTATCAGTATCATGCAGAAACGGATCCTGGGATATCTGGGGTTGGCCAACAGGGCCGGCCAGGTTGTCTCCGGAGGATCCATGGTCAGCGATGCAATCAAGGGCGGACGTAAGCCTGGATTGATTCTGCTGGCAATAGATGTATCCGAAGATATTGGTAAAAAAATCGAGATGCTTGCGGCTGTTCACCACATAGTGTGCATGCGTGTCATGAAAAAGGATGATTTTGGCGCAATTCTTGGCAAAGCGCCCCGTAGTGCAATTGCCATAAAGGCAGGTGGATTTGTTGCGCAACTTACAAATGAAATTGAACGATATAGAAACTTCCTGGGGGAGGTGCGGAACCTATGAGTAAAATACGTATTAGTAACCTGGCTGAGAGGCTGGGGCTGGAAACCCGGGAGGTAATTTCCCGACTTAAAGATATCGGTGTTGATGCCAAAACCGCTACTTCGCTCGTTGACGAGGAGGTGGTCAGTAAGTTGGAAGCATCCAAATCAAAGAATAGTGATCCTGATGAAGTCAGGGTGACGACCACCATTATCCGACGTCGTGCCAAAGTTGCGCCACTTGAGTCGACTGAACCCTCTGAACCCGCTGTAGAACTTGAACCGCCGGTTCCCGTTCAAATGGTAGAGAAGACTGAAAAGCCTTCAGCCGCTGAACCACCGGTTGTCATGGATTTTAAGCATGCCGTGAAGGCCCCCAAGGCTGAAGTTGTGACCGATGCTGTCCCCGTCGAGCCGTCTGTGGCGCCTGTTGAGCCGAACAAGGCCGGGCCGAATCAGGCTCGTATACTTGGGCGGATGGAAATCCCCGGTGTAACCAACCGACCTACTCGGGTGGTTGCAAAGGACGCCCCCGCTTCTCCGTCACAACATCCAGCCGGAGCTCGCCCTGCAGCGACACGTCCGGGTGACTCGCGTCCGGCGCCAACTCGCACCGGCGACGCTGGTCAGAGAAGGCCCGCAACAGCAGGCGCGGCAACGGAGATGGATCGTTCTCGCATGAAACAGGTACAGGTTGCTCCAGCTGCTCCCCCAGCTGGCGACAGCCGTCGCCCGGGCGCAAAAAAAGATGGTCCTTCGTTTGGACCTGATGCAGGCAAGGGAGGAAAAAAGAACGCCGCTCCCGCTAAAAAGAAAGAACAGCCCAGGAAACAGGAAATACTTGAGAAACGTGAACGGGTTTTCGATCCGGTTTATAAAGGATCGAAAAAACGCGGGAAAGAACGGGTAACAACAAATACCCGCGCTACTGAAATTACTATTCCCAAAGCGATCAAGCGCATCATCAAAATTTCCGAGACGATCAGTGTGGGTGAGTTGGCGAAGCGCATGGGCATAAAAGCCAACGACCTGATCAAATCACTTATGAAGATGGGCATGATGGTGACTATCAACCATCCACTCGATTTTGATACTGCGGTGATTCTGGCCTCTGAATACAGTTATGAAGTTGAAAACGTAGCCGTGGATCTGGACGAAATTATTGAGTCGGTTCCTGATGCACCCGAAACGCTGGAAAAACGTCCTCCGGTTGTCACGATCATGGGCCATGTTGACCATGGAAAGACATCGCTGCTGGATGCCATCCGCGAAGCGAATGTCATTGCCGGTGAGGCTGGCGGCATCACCCAGCATATCGGCGCCTACGATGTGGAGCTGAACGGTCGCAAGATTACATTCCTTGATACGCCGGGACATGAGGCCTTTACCGCCATGCGTGCCCGTGGCGCCAAAGTGACCGATATTGTTGTGCTTGTTGTTGCTGCTGATGACGGGGTCATGCCTCAGACACGCGAGGCCATCAATCACTCCAAGGCGGCCGGGGTTCCTATAATTGTCGCAGTCAACAAGATTGACAAGCCGGATGCCCGTCCTGAACAGGTCAAGCGTGAACTGATGGAGTTCGGGTTGGTAGCATCGGAGTGGGGCGGCGATGCCACTATGGTGGAAGTGTCGGCCAAGAAGCGTCTGAACCTGGAAGAACTGCTGGAAATGATCCTGCTGCAGGCTGACGTGATGGAGCTGAAGGCAAATCCCAACAAGCAGGCCAAGGGAACCGTCGTTGAAGCCAAGTTGGATAAGGGTCGCGGCCCGGTTGCCACGGTTCTGGTTCAGGAAGGCACTCTCAAAAACGGCGATTACTGTGTAGTTGGCGTTCACTCCGGCCGTGTCCGTGCCATGCAGAATGATCGTGGCGAAAAGGTTCTCGAAGCCGGTCCTTCGATGCCGGTAGAGCTTGTCGGTCTTTCCGGTGTTCCGGATGCCGGTGATGTTTTCGTTGCAATGAAGGATGAGAAGCAGGCCAAGGAAATTGCAACCTTGCGACAGATCAAATATCGTGAGGTCGAGTTGGCCAAGCACACCAAGTTGTCACTGGAAGATCTTTACAAGAAGATCCAGAGCGGCGAGGTCAAAGATCTCAATGTTATTGTCAAAGGTGATGTGCATGGTTCAATTGAGGCAGTCAGCGAATCCCTGCGCAAGCTCTCTACCGATGCAGTCCGGCTCAACGTCCTGCATTCGGCGGTTGGCGCGGTCACCGAGACTGATGTCAACCTGGCAGCGGCATCCAACGCCATTATCATCGGCTTTAATGTCCGTCCGGAGGTCAAGGCCCAGGGAATGGCAGATAAGGAAGGGGTTGACATCCGTCTTTACAGCATTATCTATGATGCGGTAGAGGATGTGAAGAAGGCCATGGAAGGTCTGCTGGCGCCGACCCTGAAGGAGAAATTCCTGGGAAGGGCCGAAATCCGCGAGGTTTTTTCGGTGCCCAAGATCGGAAATGTTGCCGGTTCCTATATCCTGGATGGTAAGGTGCTTCGTAATTCGCAGGTACGACTGCTGCGTGACAATGTTGTGGTCTACGAAGGTAAGCTGTCTTCGCTGCGCCGCATCAAGGACGATGTCAAGGAAGTTGCCAGCGGATACGAGTGTGGTATCGGTCTGGAAAATTATAACGATATCAAGATTGGCGATATCATTGAAGCATTTGAAATCGAAAAGTTTGCCACCAAGTTATAGCGGCTCGGCTATTCAAAACACTGTGCACCCCTGACCCTGGATTTTTTATGAAACATAAACGTTGTGATAAAGTTGCCGAAACTATCCGTGAAACGGTTTCCGCTATTCTTTCGCGGGGACTCAATGATCCACGGATCGGTTTTGTCACCATAATAGCGGTTGAAGTGACGGTTGACCTGCGTCTGGCAAAGATATTCTTTACGGTGATCGGGGATGATCTTGCCAAGAAGAATACCGAAGCCGGCCTCAATAGCGCAAAAGGTCACATCCGTCGTGATCTTGGCAAGGTACTCTCCTTGCGCTTTCTGCCGGAGATTGTCTTCTGTTATGATCATTCGCAGGAATACGGTAACCGGATCGACACCATCCTCAGGGAGATTGACAAAGAGCATGACGGAGACGATACAGAGCATCGTTGAAGAGATACGCAGCAACAAATCATTTCTACTGACTTCCCATGAAGGACCGGATGGGGATGCGCTTGGCTCTACGCTGGCGCTGGCTTCCATCCTGCGAAAAACCGGCAAGGACGTTGTGATTCACTTTCGTGATCCGGTTCCTGATTTGTACGGTTTTCTTCCCGGTGCAGACACGGTGCTTGCCCATATTCCCGATCGTAATTTTGATATGGCTTTTGTGCTGGACATCGGTGAATTGAGCCGAGCCGGCAATGAATTCTGCAGTTTCAGCCGTAAAGGGAAGATTGTTAATCTCGACCATCATCTGGGTTGCGGAAACTTTGGAACCCACAATTTGATCGACCCCACCGCAGCAGCTACCGGTGTGCTGGTGTATCGTATCGCCTGCGCACTGGGATATCGTATCGATGCTGAAACCGCTCTCTGTCTGTACGTCTCCATTATTACCGATACCGGTTCTTTCCGCTATTCCAACGCCAACCGCGAGGCATTTACCATTGCCGGCGAGATGATCGAGTGCGGTGTGAATGCCTGGGATGTTGCCGAGCAACTTTACGAAAACCAGCCCCGCAAACGTCTTGAACTGCTGGCCCGCTGTCTTCCGACCCTGGAGGTGATCAAGGGGGGGCTGGCTGCCTCGGTGACTGTCAGCCTGGATATGTATGCCGATACCGGAGCCGATGCAGAATTGACGGATGGATTTGTGAACTATCCCCGTTCGATCAAGGGAGTGGAGGTCGCGATCTTCTTTCGACAGATTTCCGAGCAGAAGGTCAAGGTAGGATTCCGCTCCAAGGGCAAGGTTAATGTGGCTGTCTTTTCTGCTGCCTTGGGCGGCGGCGGGCATCATAATGCTGCCGGCTGCACGGTAGATGGAACGCTTGATGAAGTAAAGAGCAAGGTCTACACCTTGATGGATGCTGTTCTTTGATCAACGGATTCGTTGTTATCGACAAGCCGGCCGGCATCACCTCCCATGACGTGGTCAGCCGCGTTCGCAGGATTCTCGGTACACGCAAGGTCGGTCATACCGGTACCCTTGATCCCTTTGCAACCGGCGTTCTTCCGGTGGCGGTCAACGACGGAACCAAGGCTATCCCCTTTCTTGATGAAGGTTCCAAGACTTACGAAGCCGTCATGCAGTTGGGGGTGGCAACCGACACCCTTGATATGACCGGTGCGGTTATACGGGAAGCTGAGTGGCAGACGATCACCCGGGCACAGGTTGAATCTGAACTGAAGAAATTTACCGGCCACCTCAGCCAGATACCGCCCATGTATTCAGCCATCAAACGTGACGGTCAACCGTTGTACAAACTAGCCCGCCAAGGACAGGTGGTTGAACGAACCCCGCGTGAAATCAATATATTCTCCCTTGAACTGCTCTCATTTACTCCGCCGTTTGTCGGATTCCGGGTTGTCTGTTCACGCGGCACCTATGTCCGGACGCTGGCTGATGATATCGGCAGCAGTCTGGGCTGCTGCGCCGCTCTCAAGGAACTGCGCAGGACCGCCAGCGGGCCCTTTGATATTTCCAACGCGGTTACGTTGGAAGGGCTTGAGGAAGCCTGCCGGATTGGTACGCAGGCAGATCTGTCATTGAGCCCTTGTGCCGCGCTTGCTCACCTGCCTGAATTTCCTTTGGATGATACCGGAATTGCGCTTGTCAGGCACGGCAGGGCACCGGGATGGCATGACCTGGCAGCGTCTTTTGTAACGGGATACAACGATGGAGATCTTGTTCGACTGACGCGGGACCGGGAACTGCTTGCTGTTGCCCAATACCGCTCTGCCGGCGATGCAGAACCGAGGATAATCTTGAAGCGTGTTTTCATGTAAGTTAATGCTTTACATGAGGATGCTGGTGTGGTATCAATTCTGCTTACAGTTATGTAAAGTGCATATTCTAAGTGGACTACTAAGTAACGCAGATCGTACATACAAAGGAGGTGTTAGCAGTGCTGGCAACCGAAAAGAAGCAGGAAATCATCAATACTTTCAAAAAACATGACACAGACACAGGTTCTCCCGAGGTGCAGATCGCCATTCTTACCAACCGGATAACCTATCTCACCGAGCACTTCAAGATTCACAAGAAGGACCACCACAGCCGCAGAGGGCTGCTGAAGCTTGTCGGCCAGAGGCGTCGTCTTCTGGATTACCTCAAGGGTAAAGAGGTAGACAGGTACAAAAAGGTGATCGAGCAACTCGGCATACGCAGGTAATAAACGGGCACTCTTCCGGCTTGGAGCCGTGAGAGTGCCTTTTTATTGTACTGAATGCTGAAGATGAAAAGAGGGCTTTCCGGCCCTTTTTATTTTTGTTGGGGACGTGGGTAGAGTCCCATGCATCTATTGGCATGGGGTTGTAGCGACGGCCCCAACGCAACAACGACAGGAGAATATTATGGAACATGTTGTAAACGTTGAGTTCGCCGGCAGGACCGTCAGCATAGCCACCGGCAAGATGGCCAAGCAGGCCAACGGTGCCGTGATGGTAAGAAGCGGCGACACGATGGTTCTCGTAACCGCCGTGGCCCAAAAGGAAGCCAAAGAGGGGCAGGATTTCTTCCCCTTGACCGTCAATTACACCGAAAAAGCCTATGCAGGCGGCAAGATTCCCGGCAGCTTTTTCAAGCGCGAAGCACGCCCCTCAGACCCTGAAACCCTGATCTGCCGTTTGATCGACCGTCCGATCCGTCCGCTCTTTCCCGAAAACTTCCTTAATGACACCCAGATCATGGCAACCGTCGTCTCCGCCGACAAGGACAATGATCCCGGTATCCTTTCCATGCTGGGCGCTTCGGCAGCCCTGATGATCTCCGACATCCCCTTTCAGGGACCAATCGCCGGCGTCAAGGTCGGGCGGGTAGACGGCAAGCTGATCTGTAACCCCAGCGCCGAAGAACTTCTGAACAGTGATCTGGAAATTGTAGTTGCAGCAAGCCGCGATGCGGTCATCATGGTTGAGGGAGAGGCGAAATTCGTATCCGAGGCTGACCTGCTGGATGCGGTCTTCTTTGCCAAGGAAGCGATGCTGCCTTTGATCGAGGCTCAGGAAAAGCTTCAGAAATTGGCCGGTGTCGCCAAGCGCGCAGTTGCAGCAGTGACCGTGAATGAGCCTTTACTGGCCAGGGTGCGTGAACTGGCCTATGACCGCATGGCTGAAGCGGTCAAGATCAAATCCAAACAGGAACGTCACATCCAGATCGATCTGGTAAAGGCAGAAACCATCGAGTCGCTCAAGGAAGAGTTCGAGGGGAGCTCCAAGCAGATCAAGGGCTTCCTGGGTGACTTCGAGTATGAGCGCGTCCGTGCCGACGTCCTTGACACCGGTATCCGCATCGATGGCCGTGATACGGTCACCATCCGCCCGATTGCCACGGAAGCCGGTCTGCTGCCCCGCACCCATGGTTCGGCTCTGTTTACCCGTGGCGAGACCCAGGCACTGGTTACCGCCACACTGGGTACCTCCAGCGACGAACAGCGCATGGACTCGCTGTATGGCGAGTATCGCAAGCGCTTCCTGCTGCATTACAACTTCCCTCCGTTTTCAGTTGGCGAAACCAGCTTCCGCCTGGGACCGGGTCGTCGCGAGATCGGTCACGGCATGCTGGCTGAACGTGCTCTTTCGGCTGTTCTGCCCAAGCATGACGACTTCCCTTATACCATCCGTATCGTTTCCGAGACCCTGGAGAGCAACGGTTCCTCCTCAATGGCTGCGGTCTGTGGCGGCTGTATGTCGCTGATGGATGCCGGAGTCCCGATCATCTCACCGGTGGCTGGTATCGCCATGGGCTTGATCAAGGAAGGCGACAAGGTCGCCATCCTGTCCGATATCCTGGGTGACGAAGATCACTTGGGCGATATGGACTTCAAGGTGGCCGGAACAGTCGATGGTGTTACGGCACTGCAGATGGATATCAAGATCGGCGGAGTAACCAGAGAGATCATGCAGAAGGCCCTCAGCCAGGCTCGTGAAGCTCGTTTGCACATCCTTGGCAAGATGGCTGAGACACTGGCCGCACCGCGTCCCGAGATGTCACCCTTTGCACCGCGCATTACCACCATCTGGGTCAAGACCGACAAGATCCGCGACGTCATCGGCACCGGCGGCAAGAATATCCGCAACATCACCGAGACCACCGGTGTTACGGTCGATATCGATGATACCGGCCGCATCAACATCGCCAGCACCAGCAAGGAAGCCTGCGATCTGGCCATCCAGATGATCCGCGGCCTGACGGAGGATGCCGAAGAGGGCCGCCTCTACATGGGTGTCGTCAAAAAGATCATGGATTTCGGCGCATTCGTAGAGATTATGCCCGGCACCGACGGACTGGTGCATATTTCGGAGCTGGATACCGCCAGGGTCAAGGTTGTAACCGACGTTCTCAATGAAGGTGACAAGGTTCTGGTTAAATGTATCGGCGTCGATAAAAACGGCAAGATCAAGCTTTCCCGCAAAGAGGCGCTGGGTCTTAATCTTGATGGGTCAAAGGTGGATCAGGGCTAGTCCGACTGATTATCCGTAATAAACTGTTGAAGCTTGAAAAGGCGGAGCGAAATGCTCCGCCTTTTTTTTGTCTTTGGCCTTCAACAGAGAATCTTGTATCGAGGATTGCTGTTCTCGACATTTTGATATTCTTCATGTAGTTATTCATATAAAATGTCGTTTTATGGATGGGCTAACGTCATCCATCAGCCTCACATCAATAACCGGCAGGAGTCATAAACAGGAGGAACCATTATGTTTAAGAAAGCATTAGGCTGTTTGTTGATGGTCGGCGTTGTTCTTGTGTCCCTGCCCAGCACGTGCTTTGCGTGGGGCCGCGCCGAGGTCGACGCGCAATGCAGAGCAAACAACGCTACATACAGCACGAGTAGCCAGCGGTGTGTTTGCAATTCGGGATACACTGAATCCGGAGGCACTTGTGTGCCATCCGGTGGAAGCTCTGGAAGTTCCGGTGGGGGCTCTGGCAGATCAACCTATGACTATGAGGCAGAGCGGCGCGCACAGGAGCAGGCAGAGGCCGCGCGTCGTGCTGAAGAAGAACGCCAGGCTGAGCTTGAACGGCAGCGCAGAGAAGCTGAAAATAAACGCATCATGGAACAAGCCGAAAGGAATAGAAAATTTCTGGAAGACCGTGATGCCGCCGGCGCCTCCCTGCGCGGCTCAACCGGTGCCGGTGCCGTTCCGGTAGGGTCGAACGGCACGGGCTTGCGCGGTTCGACGGGCACTGCTGCCGCTTCAGGCGGCTCCGGCTTGCGTGGCAGCAGCGCGGACACCGGTCTCCGTGGCTTGAAAACCGGGGCAACGCCAGAGCCCAACCTCGATCCCATGGTAGTGGATGCGCGTAATGTGCCGTCAGGTTTGCCGGCATCCGTCGAAAAGGCCATCCCCCAGACGCCGGCCGGAGACCGCGTCCGCAAGGGATTTCAGGCTTTTGTCGAACATGATTGGGCGGTTGCGCTGGCCTGGTTCAAGGATGCGCTCAACCACGAACCCGGCAGCCCCGGTCTCCAGCGTCTGGTTGATCTGGCACAATTCACTCTGCGAAGACAGGGTGAGCCTGCGGTAAAGCCGACTGGTGCCGGGAAGTCGACTTCGAGCGGGGAAAAAGACAAGATGCACAAAACAGGGATCAGCCAAGAACTATTTGAAGCAATGGATGGTTACTATAAAGCTAACCCGCCAAATTATTTCAAGAGCAGCAAAAAGTTTCAGTCCGATGAGGAATGGTTGAAAGAGAAAGATCCGGCATGGAAGACTTTTTTCCGGATGCTTACGCCCAAGCTTAAGGTTAAGGAAAATGGAGACGTAATGAGTTCAGGTATTCGAGGATGAGATTCTGATGGTCACCGCCATCCAACATTCTTTTGAAAATTCATTCCTAAAATGGAGGTTATCATGTTGAAACAGATTGTTTTGGGAATAGTGCTGCTTGCGGGTTTGCAGGTCGGGACGGATTGGGCGGACGAAGCGTTGAACAATGCCCTGTTTGAGGCGATCTTCGCTGGCAATTATCAGGAAGTACAGTCGCTGCTTTCGCGCGGCGCCAACCCGAATGTGGCATTGAGTGAAATTAAAGGGAAGGTATGACCATGAGACAAAGCATTGTATTATTGGGTATTCTTGCGCTGGCTGCGCCGCTTGTTGCCCTAGCTGCTGAGCCCGCATGGTGGACACAGCAAAAAAAGCAAGTGTGGGCTATCTTCGAGTTTGGCTTATAACATATGGGTGTCGCAGGGATCGCCGTGCAATTCCGGGACAACATCTTCGAGTTCGACATCGAGTGGCGGTTCGATCGGCACGATTTCTCGGGCGGATGAAGCGTTGAACAAAACTCTGTTTCTTGAATTGCTGGGATGTAATAAAGATAATAAAGAAAAAGTTGAGGCACTGCTAGCTAAAGGTGCGGATGTGAATGCAAGGGAAGGTAGAGGCTATACGCCGCTGCTTCTTGCAGCTAGTCATAAGAATTGTTATGAAGTTGTCGAGCTTCTCATCGTCAAAGGAGCGGATGTGAATGCCAAGCATAATAAAGACAATTTTATTGAAAGTGGCAATACCCCGCTGCTAAATGCGGCCCGTGAGGGCAGTAAGGAAATCGTTGAGCTTCTCATCACCAAGGGCGCGGATGTGAATGCGAAAAATGATGACCAAGGCTGGACTCCGCTGCACAGGGCAGCCCAAGAGGGTAATAAGGAGGTCGCTGAGTTTCTAATATCTAGAGGTGCGGATGTGAATGCAAAATCTAAATATGGCTCTACCCCGCTGCACAGTGCGGCCAAAGAGGGCCACAAGAAAGTCGTTGAGCTTCTCATCTCCAGAGGCGCGGACCTGAATGCAACAGAAGCTAAAGTTGGCTCTACCCCGCTGCGTGTAGCGGACAAAAAGGGCAAGAAGGAAGTCGTTGTACTTCTTCAGGCCGCTATGCAGAAGCAGGAGGAACTGACGACGCTTCTTCAGTCCGGCAATCAGCGCGAAACCTTCAACCAGGTGATGGCGGACTACAAGGGCCGCGTCATGAGTGACTCTATCCGCCGCCCGTTCATTACCCTTTCCGCAAAGATCAAACCCGCGCCCGAAGTGCCTGAAGAGGCCCGCAAATACCTGGTTCGCGGGAATGCCCTGTTGGGAGATGCCAAGAATACGGGTGAGGCCCGCGCCGCGATAACGGAATATCAAAACGCCCTGTTGGCCGCGCCGTGGTGGGGGGATGCCTATTATAATCTTTCCAAGGCGCAGGAACTGGCGGGTGACCTGGACGGCACCATCTCCTCCATGCAGTATTACCTCCTTACCGAGCCGCAGGACAAGCGTGAGGCACAGGACAGGCTCTATGCCATCGAGGCCAAGCGCGACAAGGTGAGAGGGAAGTGAGGCGGGTTAGAGGGAGACGTAAGGGTCAGGTCTACATTCTACACAAATATACAATTCTTTGATACAATAGAGGAAGCTCTATCACTCAAAGGAGATAATCATGTCGCGGCCATTACGCATCGAATATCCGGGTGCATTTTACCATGTAACATCAAGAGGCAATGAGCAGAAGGATGTCTTCAAGAGTCAACGGGACAGAGAGAAGTTTCTTGAATATCTGGCATCTGCTACAGAACGATACGGGGCGGTCATTCATGCGTATTGCCTGATGAGCAATCACTTTCACCTTCTTATGGAAACGCCCGAGGGGAATCTGTCGCAGATTATGAGGCACATAAACGGCGCATACACAATTTACTTCAATATCAAGAGAAAGAGAGCTGGACACCTGTTCCAGGGTAGATTCAAAGCAATTCTCGTCGAAGCCGATGAATACCTTACGGAACTATCCCGTTATATACATCTGAATCCGGTTCGTATCGGAATTGTCGAGAAACCGGAAGAATATCAATGGTCAAGCTATCGGAGTTACACAGGCCACAACAACCCACCGGAATGGCTGAGAACCGGTTTCATTCTCGGTTGTTTTGCACAACAGGCAACTGATGCACAGAAAAAATACCGGACTTTTGTCGAAGATCGGCTTGGCAAGGAATACGAAAGCCCGCTAAATGGAACCATTGGCGCTTCAATACTTGGGAGTGCTACTTTCATTGAAGAAATATCTGCGACATATCTCCAGGAGAAAGTAGATGGTAACATACCAGCGTTGCGGCAACTTACCAAGCGACCGACTCCGGCAGAGATCATCAAGGAAGTAATAGCTGGATTTGCTGATGATGAGAAACTCGCGCGGCGGGTAAGCATCCATCTTTGTCATAAACACAGTGGGCAAAGACTTCGGGAGCTGGGCGAACAATTCGAAGTGCGTGATACTGCAATAAGTGAAGCGAGTAGAAGGTTTGCCAGAGAACTGGAGTCGGACGAGAAGCTGAGGGGAATGGTGTCAAGATTAAAGGGTAGGCTGAAAATATGTGGAATGTAGACCTGACACTTAATGGGTGCCCAGGAGAAAGTAGATGGTAACATACCAGCGTTGCGGCAACTTACCAAGCGACCGACTCCGGCAGAGATCATCAAGGAAGCAATAGCTGAATTTGCTGATGATGAGAAACTCGCGCGGCGGGTAAGCATTCATCTTTGTCATAAACACAGTGGGCAAAGACTTCGGGAGCTGGGCGAACAATTCGACGTGCGTGATACTGCGATAAGTGAAGCGAGTAGAAGGTTTGCCAGAGAACTGGAGTCGGACGAGAAGCTGAGGGGGATGGTGTCTAGATTAAAGGGTAGGCTGAAAATATGTGGAATGTAGACCTGACACTTAATGGGTACTTAATGGGTACTTAATGGGTACCCGAGGAAAGGGCGGAGCATCATATGTTCCGCCCTTTTTTCATTGGTGCGCTGATCCTCACTGGTTTTGATTTATTCGCTTGTCATGACAATGTACGTACAGTATACTGTATTCATTCCTGATGGAGGAGAAATTTATGTCTACTGTAGCCATTTCAAAAACTGAGCGGATTGATGTCCGCGCCAATGTGACGGTGAAGCAGTTGTTACAGGATGCCGCACGTACCTGCCACAAGAGCGTCAGCGAGTTCCTGCTGGATGCGGGGATAACGGCTGCAAATCAGACTCTCGCGGATCGTCGCCGTTTTGAGTTGGATGAAACTCAATGGCTGTCATTCCAGCAAGCGCTTGACCGGCCGGTGCAGGCCCCTCATCCCCGGATGAAAACTCTGCTGACCGAACCGGGGGTGCTGGATTGAATCCTGTCCCACGTTATGAACCGGTTCGCAAGATGGCGCCAGAGGATAACGTTGCATCGTTTGACTGCGACCATCCGGCATTAAACCAGTTTCTACAGCGTTTTGCTCTGGTGAATCAAAAGGCCAACAGCGCCCAAACCTATGTGTGCTGTGAACATGGAACCAGCACAGTGGCCGGATTTTACAGTCTGGTGGTTGGCAGCGTCGAACCGTCATCCGCCGCAAGTCGCGTTGTCAAAGGTCTGGCCCGACATCCGGTGCCGGTGATGATTTTAGCGCGGATTGCAATTGATCGGAAGCATCAAAGCGCCGGCCTTGGCCGCGCATTACTCAAAGATGCCCTGCTGCGGACAACCCAGGCGGCCGGCATTGCAGGTATTCGTGCTGTGCTGGTACATGCCAAGGATGATGCTGCCCGCAATTGGTATCTACACTGGGGATTTGAGCCGAGTCCGACGGACCCTTACCACCTCTTTCTGCTACTAAAGGATCTGGTCAAACTCGTTAAGTCTTAGCACTCCTTCCGCAACCACAATTAACAACGAAATGCAGCCAATACTGAAAAGCCGTTGTCCACGAAAGGCACGAAAGGTACGAACAATGATTACCGCACGTACCGTGCAAAAGGAATCACGCTTTCACCGATTGACTGCCTGATTGCGGCAACCGCTTTAGCCAAGGGTTACAAGGTGGCGACGCGGAATGTGAAACATTATCCCGAGAAGGGGATAATCCTGGATTTCTAAGGGTTCGTGAGCACTGGTATCCTCTCTGTTTTCTCTATGTTGAGACAACCCGGCTTCTGAATTGCGGCAAAAACAACTTGACTTGAGTGCCTGTTTGGGCTATTTAGATATTCCTCTTTATGGTGGCCATGGTGAAGCGGTTAACACTTACGACTGTGACTCGTACATTCGAGGGTTCAATCCCCTCTGGCCACCCCAAATAATTCAAAAGCCGCGTCGATTGACGCGGCTTTTTTTCTTCAGCAAAGTAATCTCGCCGCCATTCAGCCGACCTCGGCATACTCCCTGTCACGAAACCCGGAGACCCGACCAAGCCTGGGGCACCGCTCGGCCTGGTCCAGGGAGTTACATACTTCACAGTGAAAAGTAGAAGGTCGCTCCCCGGCCTTTTTCTCCATCGGCCCATATTCTTCCGCCATGGCGCTGGATGATTCTGCTGGCGGTTGCCAGTCCGATGCCAAAGCCTTCAAACTCCTTGTTGCATTGCAACCGCTGAAACGGGACAAAGAGATTTTCCGACTCCTGATGGTCGAATCCCACTCCATTATCACGGACAAAATAGACGAGTTCCTCTTCCAGGTTGGTAGAACCGAATTCAATACAGGCCGCATCGTTTTTTGCGGAATATTTCCAGGCATTGCCGAGCAGGTTTTCGAGGACAACATCTAAAAGGGTCGGATCAGCAAAACCTCGAACTCCCTCCGCTATGGTAAAGGTAACCTGGCGCTGCGGTTCCCGAAGTTTCAGATTGCGCGCAATTTTGTTGGCAATGCTGCTTATATCGGTCCACTGCTTTGCAATGCTCTTGCGGGTAAAACGGGAAAAATTGAGCAGGGCCTCTATGATCTTGTTCATATGCATGGTTTCTTTATAGATCACCTGAAGGCACTCGATGCTTTGTTCATCAATGTCAGCCGCAAGCTTTTTGAGAAGGATCTGAGAGCAGCCGCAGATACTGAACATGGGGGAACGCAGGTCATGGGCCACGGTATAATTGAAAGCCTCAAGTTCCACGTTTAAGGATTCCAGTTCCTGGGTCCTCGTAGTGAGCGCGGTATTAAGCGTAATGATCTGATCGTGCTGATCCCGGAGTTGTTCTTTAATCCTGACAGTTTCTATTGATTGATCTATCACACAACAGAACCGCTCATAATCAACCGGTTTCATTACGTAATGATTAATGCCGATCTCAATGGCCTGAAGCAGATTCCTGGTCTCGGAATGAGCCGTGACCGCGATGATAATCGTTTCCGGTGCAATCTCCCTGATCCCGGATGCCATGCTGATTCCGTCCATTTCCGGCATGCTGATATCGGTGATTATGATTTCCGGCCGCAGTTCCTGGAACCTGTCCAGCCCTTGCAGGCCATTGTCGGCTGTAAAGAAGGAATGCTCGGGATATCTTAGAACGAGCATCGAGAGCAGAAGATCCCTGACATCCTGATCGTCCTCCACATACAGAATCGAAATTGCTGCTGATTTAAGCAAAGTTTGGTCCATCTCAAACCTCTATTCTGAATTCTGCTCCATGGGAGTTGTTACGGACCGTGATTCTGCCGCTCATGTTTTTTTCAATGATGATTTTCGACATGTACAGACCGATACCCGTTCCCGCTAACACTTTGGTGCTGAAAAGCAGATCCTTTTCACCCGACCTCTGCGTATTCCCTGACACGAAACTCGGCGCCCAGTGACTCGGCCAGCCTGCGGCAGGCATCTATATCGATCTCCGGCAAGGTCACGGCACTGGCTGCAACCTGGGGGATGTGCTGCAGCGCCAAACGGATGAAGTCGCATACGGCGGTGAAACCCGCCGCACCATAGGGGGTGTTGCATATCCGGCCGTAGGTGGCTGCATCGGGGGCGTTCAGGCTGACGGAGATGCTGTCCACCAATCCGGCCAGCTCCGGCAGGATGTTGCGACCATGAACCAGATTGGCCTGGCCGTCGGTATTGATACGGATACGATAGCCGCGTCCCTTGAGTTCTCGGGCCACCTGCTTGACCAGCTCCAGCCTGATGAGCGGTTCGCCATATCCGCAGAAGACGATTTCGTCAATACCTTCCGGCTGCCCGACCGCCTTCAGAATCTCTTCCAGTGAAGGTTCGCCATCCAGCAGCAGGTTGTGTCCCTTGACCGTGAAATCATCGAATTTTGCGCAAAAACTGCAGCGGTTTGAACACTGATTTGTAATATTAAGGTAGAGGGAGTTCCGGATCTTGTAGGCAATTTTTGTGGACTGGTCCCACAGGCGAATGCCGAACAGGTCGCGCACATTCTTGGTGGTGATGCGGGCAACATCATCCAGGGTCAGCCCCTTTACCTCGGCCATGCGTTCGGCCGCCAGACGCACGTAGGCCGGTTCGTTACGCTTGCCGCGATACGGGACGGGCGACAAGTAGGGGCAATCGGTTTCCACCAGCATGCGATCAATGCTTGTGGCGTGCACCACATCCCGCAGCGCCTGGTTGGCAGGGTAGGTGATGGTGCCCGGAATTGAGATGTAGAATCCCATGGCAATGGCTTCGGCCGCCATGGCGGCATCTCCGGAAAAGCAGTGCAGTACCCCCCGGCGCGTACCTTCCTCCCGCAAGCAGTTCAGGACCTGTTGATGGGCATCACGGTCGTGGATAATGACCGGTTTGTCCAGCTCGTGCGACATGCGTAGAAATTTGCGAAAGACCCGTTCCTGATCCTCGCGCGGTGACCGGTCGCGATAGAAATCCAGACCGATCTCTCCGATGGCTACAACCTTGGCGCTGGAGAGCGCCAGGTCACGGATCACGTCATAGCATGAGTCAGTCACACGTCCGGCATCGTGGGGATGGATGCCGACCGCGGCGTAGAGCTGGGGGTACTTTTCGGCCAGTTCCACGGATTCGCGGCTGGATTCGAGATCGGTTCCGACCACCAGCATGGCGGCAACTCCGGCATCGGCAGCGCGCTGCAGCATTTCTGCAAAATCGCCGGCATACTCGCGATAATAGATATGGGCATGGGAATCGATCAGTGGTGTATTGTTGTTCATAGCGGTCCGTATATAGTTTTATGTTTTGAAAAGCAGTGACCCAAAGCGCATCGATCAGCTTTTCAGTTCTTCCTTGAGCCCCTCAATGACCGCTTTGACTTCAATCACCATGTCGCGTGCCTGGGGTGATGTTTCATAGGTGAGATACTGCTCGAAGTAGGCAATGGCGTCCTGGGTCCTGTCCTGGTCCATGCAGATCCCTCCCAGGGTCAGGTAGGCCATGCCATAGGTCGGATCGAGGCGAACCGCTTCGCAGCATTCTTCTTCGGCCTCTTCCAACTCTTCCATGTCATACAGTAACTCACCCAGGTTGAAGTGGGCAGCAGGGTCTTTCGGATCGATTTCAATACCTTTCTGGAAGGCATCCACGGCGCCTTGAGCGTCCCCCTGGCCGTACAGGGCGTCGCCCAGCGCATTCCAGGCAAAGACGTTTTCCGGTTCCTGTTCCAGCGCTTCGCGGTAGGCACGGATGGCATCGTCGCTGCGATCCTGGCTGTTATAGACCAGGCCGATGCTGACCAGGGAATCAGCGTCTTTTGGATCGAGTTCCCGCACACGACTGTAACTGGCGATGGCCTCCTTGTGTTTACCGGTTTCAAAAAGCAGGTCACCAAGAGTCGTCAGGGCATCCAGGTCTTCGGGTGCCCGTTTTAGCCCCTCCCGGTAGCGCTCAATGGCTTCTTCAATGCGGCCATCCTCGGCCAAGGCGTCTCCCAGATAAAACCAGCTGTCTGCGTCGTCCTGGTGTGACCGGCAGTAGTCCTGAAGGGTCGCGATGGCCGCCTTCGTATTACCGGTATCAAGCTGTTCAATACCTGTGCGCAGTGTCTCATCAAGCAATTTGTCAGTCATGGGTATTCCTCCACAGTTAAGGTTCGTAAGATATCGAGTTAAAATAGCAGACCTGCAGCCGCTTTTCCAGAGTATATCCAAATATGAAAGGCTTTTACTTTTTTATCATACTTCGCTATATTCCTTCCACTACGCGATACGGGGCCGGAACCATGAAAGAAAGTCACCACTCCATTGGATTGCGGACGCTTGAGGACATCAGTTCCGTAATTTTGCATTCCCATGATCTGCATGAAACGCTCGACAATATTGTCGCAATCGTGGCCAAACGCATGAAGACCGACGTCTGCTCGATCTATCTGCTGGAAAAGGATGGCGAGACCTTGATGCTGAAGGCCACCAAAGGTCTTTCAAAGGCATCGGTTGACCGTATTTCCATGAAGGTCAATGAAGGTCTTTCCGGTCTGGTTGTGGAGAGCCGCGGCATGGTCATGACCGATAATGCCCCCTCGCACCCCCGCTACAAGTATTTCAAGGAAACCAGGGAAGAAAAGTTTCTCTCGTTCCTCGGTCTGCCGCTGTTCGAACACAAGGCTCCCATGGGAGTGATCGTCATCCAGACCCGCGAGGCACGCCGCTTCAGCGAGGATGAGATCAGCGCCCTGCGCACCATTACCTTTCAGATCGGCAGCATCGTTCACAACGCCCGTCTGCTGGACTCCATCCAGCACAAGGAACAGGAGCGGGCCTGGTTCGAACAGGAACTTGCCAAGGTAAAAAATGGTGATGACAGCAGCGCATCAAAGCCGAAAAAAGCCGCCAGGCGGGCCGGCGTGTCCGTCATGCTGACCGGAACGGCGGCTTCGGCGGGTTTCAGCAGGGGCAAGGTCTACATCCTTGACCGGTTCAGTGATAAGGTCATCAAGCTCGCCAAGGTCGGCACAAAGTCGGAAGAACACAAAAAATTCAGTAACGCCCTGGAAAAGGCCAAGATTCAAACCATCTACATGGAAAAGCGCGTCAGCGAAACGCTCTCCGCGGATGATGCCGCCATCTTCCACACCCACCTGATGATTCTGGAGGATCGAGGTTTTTCTAACAAAGTCACTGATCTGGTTGAGCAGGGTGTCGGGGCTACCCGTGCGGTACATGAGATCGTGCAGCATTATGTCCAGGCCTTTTCCGCCATGGCGGACCCTTATCTGCGGGAACGCTCGGCCGATATGGAAGACATCGGCCGGCGTATCATTGATGTCATGGAGGGCAACGACACGTCATCCGTGACGTTGAAGGAAAAACGGGTAATTGTCGCTGCCGAAATTTTCCCTTCGGATCTGGCCATGCTGGACCACGACAAGATCCTGGGGATTGTTACCGAAAAGGGCAATGTCTATTCACATGCCGCAATCATGGCAAAATCGCTCGGTATTCCGGCGGTGCTGGGGGTCGGCGGACTGATCCGGGCGTCCAATGTCAAGGACGAGATCATCGTGGACGGTACCTCCGGGCACGTGTACCTCAATCCGGACAGTGCCGTAAAAGAGGAGTACGCCCGGCTGGAACAGGATCATGCCGGACGCATGAAGGAACTGGAGGGGCTGCGTGATCTCCCGGCTATGACCAGCGACGGGACCGTGATAGTTCTGAGCGCCAACATCGGACTGATCTCGGATGTCAGGGTGGCGAACATGCATGGCGCCGACGGGGTTGGCCTCTATCGCACCGAATTCCCGTACATGGCCCGCGCGGCCTTTCCAAATCGTATCGATCAGGCCGCCATTTACAGCAAGATTCTGGAGGGTTTCCCCGGCCGGAACGTCAATATCCGTACCCTGGATATCGGCGGCGACAAAGGGCTGCCGTACTTCAGCTACCCCCATGAAGACAACCCGTTTCTCGGTTGGCGTTCAATCCGCGTGTCGCTGGAGCGGCAGGACATCTTTCGGGAACAGCTGGCCGGAATTTTGCTGTCAAAAGGAGCGGGGGTTGCGACGATCATGTTCCCGCTCATCACCAGTCTGGATGAAATTCGCCTGATCAAGGAGATCCTGGCGTCGGTCAGGGAAGAGCTGATCAAGGAAGGGCATGAAGTGCCCGGAAGTCTGACATTGGGGATCATGATAGAGGTGCCGGCCGCAGTTCAGATAGTTGAGTTTCTGGTGCGCGAGGTGGATTATGTCAGTATCGGTACCAATGACCTGATTCAGTACACGCTGGCGGCCGACCGCAATAACCCGCAGGTCAGGCAGTATTACGACCCGCACCACCCGGCGGTGCTGCATTCCATCAAACGGGTGGCTGATGCCGCTGCCAAGGCCGGGAAAAAAGCCTCGGTCTGCGGCGAGATGGCTGCTGACCCGCTCAACGCCCTGCTGCTGCTGGGAATGGGTATTCGTGAATTCAGTCTTTCAGCTCCCAGCATTCCGGTCGTGAAACAGGCCATCCGGGCACATAGCCTGAAGGAATGCCGTAAACTGGCCCGGGATGTATTGAAGTGCTGTTGCGGCGCAGATGTCAAACAGTGTCTGTCGGATGCACGTATTCGACTGCGTATCTGATTTAGGTCGTTAGACTGAAGACTGAAGGCTGAAGGAAAACAAGGCATAAAGCAGGAAAAGAAAAAATAAAGCAGGTAGAGCTTTCTTGTTTGATCAATAGCGCAAAAAAATGTTGACAATGCCTAATCCAGTTGAGATTTTCTTCAGCCTTCAGCCTTCAGCCTTCAGCCTTCAGCCTTCAGCCTTATCAACAAAAATAATCTCAGCCGTATCAAGCGTGGTCACGATATAGTCGGCCCCGGACAGATGTGTGGCGGGATAGCTGTTGGTGACTGCGATGACGCGCAGTCCGGCGCCCTTTGCCGAGCTGATTCCAGCGGGCGTGTCTTCAATGGCAAGCACCTGTTCAGGCAGCAGATCGAGTGACCGGAACTCATTCAGTCTGGCATACGCCAGTGTATAACTTTCGGGATCCGGCTTGCTTTTGACCACATCCTCTGCTGTAACTATGATGTCAAAACAGTCTGTGATGCCCAGGGTTTCTAATATCGGCGTAATGTCGGACCGCAGTGCGCCGCTACTGATGGCAAGAGGGATGTGATGTTCCCGGATCGATCGTATCAGGCTGACGACCCCGGGGTAGGCGCTGATTCCATCACGAATGACCTCCTGAAATACGGCAGCTTTGGCGTCGATCAACTCCTGAAGCTGTGCGGGATTCAAGCCGTTTTGTGACCTCTTGAAGGCCTCGACAAAGGCGTCACGATCATCGAATCCCATATATATTGCAACATAGTCCTCCCATGAGAAACCCAGCCCGAGCGGTTCGAGCAGTCGCTGGAAGGCTGCGTAGTGAAGCGGTTCGGTATCGACGATAACTCCGTCAAAATCAAAGATAACCGCTTCCACGGATACTTCACCCGGAAATTTTACCATGTTCCCACCATTGCCAGACCGGCGCCGTTTTCGTATGTTGCAGGAGTCAGAGCCAGCTTGCTTTTGTTGGCATGAAAACTGGTAACAACCCTGCCGCACAGTTCTCCCAGCGCTGCCCCCAGAATGACATCACTTGCCCAATGTTTGTTTTGATATACGCGAGATAAACCGACAAATGTTGCCGCACTGTAATAGGCTGCCTTCATGGTGATGCTTTCTGAAGTTGCAGCCAGCACAGATGCCAGAGCAAAGGAGCTTGAGGTGTGCATGGAGGGCAATGAGTCGTAATACGTTCTGAAACCGAACGGTTTGAAATCATCCTTTGTCGCGGAAACAGCCGGTCTCCCGCGACCGCTGGCCTCCTTGATGATGAATGTGGACGCATCAGCGAGGATCAATGCTTCAGCCATCATCTCGCCGGTTTCTTTCCACGTGGCGGAATCGGCCAGCAGGGCACCTCCGTAGACCATGGCTGCCAAACCCAGATGCAGGAAGGGATCGCCCATCAGGGAGCCGACATCGGCGGCCTTATTGAGTGAACGGTCGCGTCTGGCGTTCAGCTTTTCATTGATCTGCTTGTCAAACGTGTAGGTCAGGCCGACTGCTCCCGCAACACCAACCGTAATAAATATGTTGCCATTTTCAACCTGGAATGGGGTTACAACCATGTCTACGGTTTCGTTAGCCAACCGTTTAACTCCGTTGGCAATTTCACCTTTAAATGTCAGGTCGTTGATTTCAGACGGAAAGGCTTGGGTTGATGACAGCAGCAGGAAGGCCAGTAAGCTTAGTACAGGTAGCTTCAAAAGAGATCCTTGGATACATGGATAACGACTGATATTTTCTTTTATCACATTCAGAGTAAAGAAAAAGCATTTTTTATGTTGCCGGCATTGTCAAACACACTGTGAAAAATTGTAAATTATTGTTGACGATTTTATTAAATGTTCTATTATTCGAAAGCTTTTCGGAAGAAGAGAAGGCACGATCACACACATCCACACGAGGAGGGTTTCATGGCGTTACGGGTAGCAATCAATGGTTTCGGCAGAATCGGCAGGATGGTTCTGAGGGCGGCAAGTAAAGACAAGAATATCGAGTTCGTTGCAATCAATGATCTGACCGATGCAGCAACTCTGGCCCATCTCTTCAAGTATGATTCCGTTCACGGCATCTTTCCCGGCAAGGTTGAACATACCGCCGACAGTCTGATCATCAATGGCAAGACCATCAAGATCTACGCCGTCAGGAACCCGGCCGAACTGCCCTGGAAAAAGGACAAGATTGATGTGGTCCTTGAATCAACCGGCCTGTTCACCTCTCGCGACAAGGCCGAGTTGCATATACAGGCCGGCGCCAAGAAGGTTGTCATATCTGCCCCCGCCACAAACGAGGACATCACTATCGTCATGGGGGTCAATGACCACCTGTATGACGCAAAGAAACACAGCATCATCTCCAATGCGTCGTGTACCACCAATTGCCTGGCGCCGGTTGCCATGGTTCTGCATGAGACCTTCGGCATAGAGAAAGGGCTGGTAACAACGGTTCACTCCTACACCAATGACCAGAATATCCTCGATCTGCCTCATAAGGACCTGCGTCGCGCCCGCGCCGCGTCCGTATCCATGATTCCCACCACTACCGGGGCCGCCAAAGCGGTTTCACTGGTATTGCCCGAGTTGAAAGGCAAGCTGGACGGTATGGCCATCCGTGTGCCGACCCCCAACGTATCGGTGGTGGATCTGGTCGTTACACTCAAAAAGAAGACCGATGCAGCCAAGGTCAATGCTGCCCTTAAAAAAGCCTCCAGAGGCGCTCTCAAGGGGATTCTCGGGTATTGCGAAGAGCCGCTGGTCTCCATCGACTTCAACGGCAATCCGCTCTCCTCGATAGTCGATGCCTCCTGCACCAAGGTGATCGGTGAGTCGATGGTCAAGGTTCTCTCCTGGTATGACAACGAAGCCGGATTTTCCAACCGGGTTGTTGATCTGTTCCGACTGATCGCATCAAAAAAATAGCCACACAGCTGAATTATTAATGAGGGGGAAATCGTTTCCCCCTCTTTTTTTTCGAATAATCAAAATTCTTAGTGGAGGAGACACAGATGCCGATTCGCTATATCGATCAGATCAAGGACCTGAAAGATAAAAAGGTATTCATACGGGTGGATTTTAATGTCCCCCAGGACGATAAAGGTAACATTACCGAGGACACTCGTATTGCCGGCGCCGTGCCGACCATTAAATATGTCATTGAACAGGGGGCCAAGGTTATTCTGGCCTCTCATCTGGGGCGACCCAAAGGGGAGAAAAAGGCCAAATACACCATGGCTCCGGCCTCCAGGCGTCTCGGTGAACTGCTAGGCAAGAAGATCAAACAGGCACCGGATTGCTTCGGCCCTGAGGTTGACAAGCTGATTGCCGGCATGAAGGGAGGCGAGATCGTCATGCTGGAAAACGTCCGCTTTTACCCCGGCGAAGAAAAAAATGACGCCGCGTTTGCAGAACAGCTGGCCAATGGCTGCGAAATCTATGTCAATGATGCTTTTGCCGTATCCCACCGTGCTCATGCCTCGGTCGAAGCCATTACCAAAATAATTCCGGTTATCGCGGCCGGATTTCTGATGCGTAACGAGATGACCTTCTTCGACAAGGCCATGACAAACCCGGTCCGTCCGCTGGTTGCCATTCTGGGGGGAGCCAAGGTCTCCGGCAAGCTGGAGGTGTTGGAGAAGCTGGTCAACAAGGTCGACAAGATTGTTATCGGCGGCGGCATGGCCTTCACCTTCCTCAAGGCCATGGGCTATTCGGTCGGAAAATCCCTGGTTGAGGACGACCTGATCGTCACGGCCAAAAAGGTCATGGACAAGGCCCAAAAACGGGGGGTAACCTTCTACCTGCCGGTGGACTGTGTGGTTGCCAATGCCTTCGAGGCTACCGCCACCAACTTCATCACCACGGTCCAGGAGATCCCCGAAGGGTGGATGGCGCTGGATATCGGACCGGCCTCGGCGACGCTCTTCGCCGAAACCCTGCGGGACGCCAAGACCGTCATTTGGAACGGCCCCATGGGTGTTTTCGAAATGGATGCCTTTGCTCGCGGCACCTTCTCGTTGGCTGAAGCGGTCGGAAACTGTTATGCCACCACCATTATCGGCGGCGGCGACACAGATTCCGCCGTCCGCAAGGCCGGGGTTGACGGCAAGGTCAGTTATATTTCCACCGGCGGCGGAGCGTTTCTGGAACTGCTGGAAGGAAAGAGTCTACCGGGTGTCAAAGCCCTTGAAATCAAAGCAAAAAAATAGGGGGGACTATGCGTACACCGGTTATTGCAGGAAACTGGAAACTGTTCAAGACCATCGCCGAAGCAACTGGCATGGTCAATGAACTCAAACCGCTTGTGGCGAATGCCTCGGGTGTAGAGATCGTTGTGGCGCCGGTATTCACGGCGCTCAGCCGGGTGTCCGAGGCGTTGTCAGGTTCCAATGTCAGGCTGGCGGCCCAGGATTGTTACTGGGAAGAAGAGGGGGCCTATACCGGTGAAGTGGCACCGAAGCTGCTGGCCGATGCCGGCTGCAGTCACGTCATCATCGGCCATTCCGAACGCCGCCAGTATTTCGGAGAAACGGATGCCACCGTTAACAAGAAAGGCAAGGCCGCCCTTGCAGCCGGCTTGACCGCGATTGTCTGCGTGGGAGAAACACTGGCCGAGCGCGAAGCAGACAAAACATTTTCCGTCATTGAGACCCAGCTGAAGGGTGGCCTGACCGGTTTTTCCTCTGACATGCTGGCACACAGCATCATCGCATATGAGCCGGTCTGGGCGATTGGTACCGGAAAAACAGCCAGCGATCAGCAGGCGCAGGACGTTCATGTCTTCATCCGTTCACTGCTTGCACAGATGTTTGATCAGGCAACGGCCAACGCCATCCGCATTCTGTACGGCGGCAGCGTCAAGCCTGACAACGTCAAGGGCTTGATGTCGCAGCCGGATATTGACGGGGCTCTGGTCGGGGGCGCCAGTCTCAAGGCCGACTCCTTTGCCGCAATCGCCAACTTTGCTGCATAACGTGTTGCTTTGAATTTATGTGGCGAACTGCAAAATCTTGCAAAAATGCTTTACAAACCAGTAAATACTGTGATAAATATCTCGTTCTTAATTTACCAGTCAGGGGAAATTGAATGACGATCGCACTTACCATGTTGCACATAATTGTAAGCATATTCATGATTGCTGTTGTACTGTTGCAGTCCGGCAAAGGCGCAGAAATGGGCGCTTCGTTCGGAAGCAGCGGCAGCCAGTCTGTGTTCGGCGCCGGCGGCGGAACTACGTTTCTCAGCAAGATGACGACGGCGGCAGCGGTAATTTTCATGTTGACGTCCCTGACACTTGCATACATATCAGGACAGCCGTCTTCATCCTCGATGATGTCCGGCAAGAGCAAGCCTGCAGCGGCAGTGCCGGCGGGGCCTGCTCCTGCGGCACTGCCTGCTGCACCGTCAGCGCCAGTTGTGCCTGCAACACCGGTTGCACCTGTTCAGCAGAAAAAGTAAAATTTAGTCTTGATAACACGAGTAAGGTGTGTTAGAAAAACTACCCGGTTTCTGAAGTAACTAAACAGTAAAAAATAGAAGGTGTGCAGTTATTTTGCACGCTGCTTGCGGTGGTGGCGGAACTGGTAGACGCACCAGCTTGAGGGGCTGGCGGGGGCAACTCCGTGATGGTTCGATTCCATTCCACCGCACCAGTAAAATAAAGGTACCTCAGAAATGGGGTGCCTTTTTTTGTATCTGTCAGGAGCGTCGGGCTAAGTCCGACAGACTCCTGAAAGGCGAATATGATGCTGAAAAACATCTGGCGGTTCTGCGTATCAATTGAGTTGTGCCTTGGGCTGCTTCTCTGCATATGTGTCGCCATGGCGGTAGGGTCCTTTTCGCTCAAGGGCGACTATGCCGCGGCCATCAATGCCGTGCCGCTGCTGATCTGGTTACGCGAAGTACCTGTCGGGACATCCTGGTGGCTCTGGCTGACCGTGGTGTTGCTGGCTTTGCTGGTACTGAATACGATACTCTGCTCGGTTGAAACACTCCGGTTCCGCTGGAGGCGTGCCGGAATGATGTCTCTGTTTGCACCGCAGTTGATTCACGCCGGCTTTCTGCTGATTGTCCTGGCGCATCTGCAGAGCGCCTCTGGCGGATATATGCAGCAGCTTGAGGTTGTGGAGGGTATGCTGGCGCGGCTGCCCGACGGAAGGCCGTTTGGTGTGGCTGGGCTGGATGTGGTCATGTCCCCGATGGGGATGCCGATCAGGTTCAGCGGCGAGCTGGCGACAAATCCGAGTAATCCGGCCGAGCGGGTCACAATCAGTCCAAACCATCCCTGGTTCTCCGGTGGCTACGGGGTGTATATCAAGCAGGCCGAGGGGTATCCTTCAAAGAGGGCTCTGCTGGAGATACATCGTGAACCGGGTGCCGGTATGGCATTGGCAGGGGTATTGATTTTCACACTGGGTAACATACTGCTGGTCTATCTCCGGTCGCGTTCGAAAGAAAATGGTTGTATGGATGTTGAGGGTGAACAGGCCGCTGGTCAGGATTTTCGGTGAATAGAAGAGGTTTGTCAATATCATCTCTTTGGAAATGACTGCCGGAATCCTGACAAATGCTGAGTTTTTCCAAGCTTAATCAGGTTTGCCAAGTTTTTTAAACCGCTTTTTTATATTTTTCACACCTGTCCGAACTCCCCGATCAATACCCGCTGCTTGACGGTTATGCCTCTGACTACCACCCTGCTGAAACACCTATATAAAATCACGTTGTCAAACAAAACAAGTTAGCTATAATGTATATATTAGCTAGTTCAGAGGTGAGATCATGAAAACAATGACTTCAGTAGAGGCCCAGAACCATTTCGGATTGCTTCTGGACAGTGCCCAGCGTGAGCCGATTACTATCACACGGCGTGGCCGGCCGGTGGCGTATCTGTTTTCTCCGCAGGAATACGAGACGCTTATGCAAGGCAATGCCGACACAACCGCGCAGTCGTCCACCGCTGAATTGCTGGCGGCATTCCGCGGCAGCGGCACGGGCGGTGGTGCTGCACGATTGGTGGCTGAACGTGAAGCAGACCGGCAGCGCGAGTCATGAGCGGTTATCTGCTGGATACATCCGCCCTGTTGGCGCTACGGGATGACGAGCCCGGAGCCGAAAGGGTGGCCGCTCTGCTTGAGGGTGCCGGACGAGGTGAACTTTCCTGTCACGGATGCTTCATGTCGCAGATGGAGTTGATGTACCGGGTCTGGAAGGATGAAGGGGAGGAAGCCGGGCGCACGGCATATTCACTCTGCCTGCGCCTGCCGATCACCTGGCTGCACGAATCACCCGAACTTCTGGAACGGGCCGCGGCGATCAAGGCGTGTTTCCCACTTTCTCTGGCTGATGCCTGGATTGCCGCAGCGGCATTGCAGATGGATGCGGTACTTGTTCATAAGGATCCGGAATTCGAGAAGGTGAGGGATTTGAAGCAGGAGAGTCTGCCGTACAAAATTTAAGGAAAAAACACCATGGATATCAAACCGATAATAATTGAAGAAGATTATATAGCTACGCTTTCCGAGGTCGAGCGCTTGTTCGATGCCGCACCGGATACCTGATTGGTCAGTCCGAACTTCATTTGAAAAGCCACTTGTTTAACCGGAAAAAATGATATACTTTGTTGGTGAAAACGATATCATTATTGGAGGTCAGATATGGCACGAACGGTAGTGAACATTGATGATTCGCTGTATGAACAGGCAAGGGAGTTCACTGGTCTGAAAAAAAAGGTGGATGTGGTCAACTATGCCTTGAAACATCTGATCGAACAGCGGGACATGGAAAAAATACTTGAGCTGCGGGGCAAAGTGATTTGGGAAGGAAATCTGGATGAGATGAGGCAAGGGCGCTATGGTTCTCGTTGACACCTCGATCTGGATTGACTTTTTACAGGCTCCGGAGAGCGAAACAGCAACCGCGCTTGAATCACTCATCAAGGATCATAACCGTGTAGCATTGTGCGGCATAGTACTGCAGGAGGTTCTGCAGGGCATTCGAAATCAGAAGAATTATGAACTTGTCCGCGAACGATTGTTAAAATTTCCCTTTGTCGAAACAAATCGGGATTCCTGGTTGCTGGCGGCATCGCTGTACCGCGACCTGCGAGCAAAAGGGATTACCCTGCCGCCGGTTGATGTGACTATTGCTGCGGTCGCACTACAAAATGATATGACGCTGTTTAGCAGGGATGCACATTTTGAGGAAGTTGCGAAGGTTACCGGGTTGAGATTGTATGGGATATAGTCAGTGTTCCGGGGGGGCTTTTACGGGGTGAAGGATATGTCTCCCCGGAATTTCAGTCGTGTCGCCCAAGTATTAAGCAAGCAGAATATTCTTTGACAGGGCAAAGGTGCTGACATATGGTGCGGAATAATTTTGTTATTTTCATGATCACAGGATAAATATCCATTTTGGGAAGATGAGCGGTTCACGCGCGCGGGGGGCTGCTGAATAACATGTTATCCCCCTACAAAGGAGACGGAAAAAGATGAATAAAATATTGGTTGCGACAATAGCATTGTCCTTACTTGTCGGATGCTCAGGCCCGTTGATAAGCATTAACACGATCAATGCGGGCATGACAAAACAGGAAGTTACCCAGCGGATTGGAGAGCCGGAAAGCGCCAGGATAGAAAATGGCTTCTCATATCTCTACTTCAAAATACACGACCATGCCTTCGGCAGAGACAAAAATCATTATATCTTTGCCTTTAAGGACGAGAAGCTTGTCGAGTTCGCCCCACTACCTATCGAGTATCAGGAAGAAGGACCAATCGACAAAGCCCTTAGAATGAAAAGACAAAATCAGAATCAGCTAGGCATCACTCCTAACGCCTATGGTCCCGGAATTCATATGGATCAGTACGGGAGACCTGTTCAGCTTGTCCCTCGTTAGCCATATCTATTAATAATCATAATAAAGGCGAACAAACCTGAAACAGCCCCAGCAAGACTCATAAATGCGGAGCGATTATTATGTCGAGTAATTTCGGAGATAGCGGTATCAACTACATTTTTAATTTCCTGTTTACAGGCGTCGGCGCTTTGATTGGCTACATCGTCTCCGTACGCGTTTCGGACAGAAAAGAATTTCAAAAAGCTGCAACCAATTTTCAAGAATCCTTCATCGAAGTTATAATGACGCTCGACAAGAGATATAAATGCATTGATAGGGGAGATCGAACCGAATACAACATTATTAGAGACAATTTCCCTCGACAAATGAAAGCTATGATGAGTTTTCGGCTTCATCTCCCCGACGATAAACAAGAATCCTTCGATAAAACATGGGCTGAGTATTGCTGTTACAAGACAAAACAAGACCAGTACGCACCCTTTCTTGAGCAGTACCACGGGACTGATTGTCAACTTGCACTTACTCGTATTTATAACCTTTTGAAATTTTCTGAGATAGCGCATAAATCCCCCTTTGAGGTATAAAAAAATGGCTAACACGGCTTACGACCTGGCCGGGATGCCCCCCCCGGCAGGTCAAAGCCAACCACGTTGGTCCCCAATAACCAGCAAAAGTGTCTCCAGGTAATTTAATGTCATCATCGCGAATTTGTTTCCTAACGCTTCTAACTATGATCGCGTTTGCCGCAAATTCGGTGCTATGCCGCATCGCGCTCAAACATACCGGCATCGACGCTGCCAGCTTTACCTCCATCCGACTGGTTTCCGGCGCCGTGGTGCTATGGGCGATCGCAAGTTTCTTTCGCGGTAACAGTACAGGAAGAGGCAACTGGATATCGGCATTTGCCTTGTTTACCTATGCAGCCGGTTTCTCATTCGCTTACATAAGTCTTACGGCAGCAACTGGCGCTCTGCTACTCTTTGGTGCAGTACAGGCAACGATGATAGGTCATGGATTGTGGGCTGGAGAGAGGCTTGCCAAGCAGCAACTTGTGGGACTCATGCTGGCGTTTGGAGGGCTGGTTGGTTTGTTGCTCCCCGGCCTGTCTGCACCTCCGCTGGTTGGCTCGGTGTTGATGTTGATCGCCGGCGTTGCCTGGGGCACCTATTCATTGCGCGGGAAAGGAGCCGGGAATCCTACAAGAATTACGGCCGGAAATTTCCTTCGTGCGATGCTGTTCGCAATTCTACTTAGCGTGCTGCTCCAGTCAAGCGCCAGCCTGGAAAACGTCGGCGTTTGGTACGCCATAGTTTCGGGTGCAGTAGCTTCCGGATTAGGTTACGCTATCTGGTATTCCGTGCTGCCTGCGCTGAAGGCAACCACCGCTGCGACTGTCCAGCTTAGCGTTCCTGTCATCGCTGCATTGGGAGGCATCATTGTTCTCGGGGAGTCCCTGACCGTACGTTTCGTGTTGGCATCCCTGGCCATTCTTGGTGGCATAGCATTGGTGATTTTGAACAAGTCGCTCCGAAATAACGCCCAACCAAGTCGCCAGACCTGACCGATAAAGCCGTCAGGTCAGCGCCCACAACGTTATCGCGCCGAGCGAGGTTTGGCGATTCTAGTCGGGTAGGTCGCGTTGAACGGTTTTTTCGTGAAACGCGACATTTCAATGCTGCGGGTGCCTGAAATGTTGCGTTTCACGGTGAGGCTGTTCCGGCGGGTCATCACGGTCAGTTTGGAGACGATGAAGATTATCAGGAGTTTGCCGGGGTTGGAGATTTGAAGTCAAAATCGTAACCCCACCTGTCCTCCCCTTACGTAAGGGGAGGGACTCCTAGATGTTGCATTTATGGTGAGGGGTTTGACTTTGCCGTTAAGCTCCCCTCTTAAGAATAAGAGGGGGCTGGGGGGCGTTATGAGCCTTTGACTTTTATGTCGGGAGAGTTATGAGCTTTTTAAAGAACGACCCCTTTTTGAAAGACAGGCGAAGGGATTTACGCCGAAATCAGACCGACGCCGAAAGGGCTTTCTGGGCAAAAATCCGAAACAAGCAGTTTTGTGGGATGAAGTTTTTTCGTCAGTACAGCTTTGGCTCCTACATCCTGGATTTTTACTGTCCGGAGAAAAAATTGGCGGTTGAGCTGGATGGCGGACAACATAATGAATCCGAGAGCAGAGAATATGATGCGATTCGTACGAATTATTTGAATGCTCACGGTGTTGAAGTGGTGCGGTTTTGGAATAACGAGGTGTTAGGTGAGATGGATGGAGTTCTTGCTTGTTTGGAGCTGAAGGTTGTAAGTCAAAATCGTAACTCCTCCTGTCCTCCCCTTACATAAGGTGAGGGACGCGAAGATTTAGCAGAGTGGAGAGGGTTTTGACTTTGCCGTTAAGCTCCCCTCTTAAGATTAAGAGGGGTTGGGGGAGTTATGAGCCTTTCGGTGCAGGTGGTGTTATGCGACATGAGATTTGAAGTCAAAATCAACTACACACCCACTCCGATGACATGTTCACCTGCAACCCCGGTCACCTTCACTACTTGTTCGGTCTTATCCATCCCTGAATTACCCGAAAACCGCACCATGGCGTAGTTTCTTGAAATGCCGTTGCACAGGGAACTCTTATCGTCAAATCCCTGAACCAATACTCGCAACTCTCTCCCCACCTGTCTCTTAAGAAACTCCGCTTTTTTCCTGATCGCGCTGTCACGCAGCAACTCCGCCCGCTTTTTGATAACCTGTGACGGAACCTGCCCGGTCATCCCGGCCGCCTTTGTGCCCGGACGGCTGGAGTAGGGGAAGACGTGCAGATCGGAGAAGGGCAGCTCCTCAATCAACCGCAAGGTCTCGCTGAACTCATCCTCGCTTTCGCCGGGAAAACCGGCGATCACATCGGCGCCGATGAAGGCCTGCGGGACAGCTGCGGTGATTTTTGCCACCAACTCACGGAAGAGCGAGCTCGTGTAACGCCGGCCCATGCGCTGAAGTACCGTGTCGCAGCCACTTTGCAGGGGCAGGTGCAGGTGCGGGCAGATGATCTTCGATTTCGCCATCAGAGATAACAGATCATCCGTCAGTTCATTGGGCTCAACCGAACCGATGCGCAGGCGCGGAACCAGCTGTTCCGCGTCGATCCGCCGGACAAGTTCAGTCAAAGATTCACCGGAATGGAGGTCGAGCCCGTAAGCTCCCAGGTGGATACCGGTCAGCACCACCTCCCGGTAGCCGTTGGCGGCCAGGTTGCGTACCCCGTGCAGCACATCCTCCAGCGGTACACTGCGGCTTCTTCCTCGTGCATAGGGGACGATGCAGTAGGTACAGAAGGAGTTACAGCCGTTCTGGGCCTGGAGAAAGGCGCGAGTGTGTTCGGCAAAGCTTTCCAGCTTGAGTGTCCCGGCCGTCTGCTCGGCGGAAATGTCCGAAATGCGATTCTCCCCTGATTCCACCATGCTGATGATGTCCTGCTTTTCACGGTTGCCCAGGACACTATCCACCTCCGGCATCCGTTCCAGATCACCCGGCGCAACCTGGGCGTAGCAGCCGGTGGCTACGATGCGGGCTTCAGGGTTCAGACGCCGCGCGCGGCGAATCAGGCGGCGGGTTTCGGCATCGGTTTTTGAGGTAACCGTACAGGAGTTGACAACATAGATATCGGCCGGTTGTGTGAACGGCACCATGCGGTAGCCGCTCTGTTCAAACTGCTCGATCATGGATGCCGATTCGAACTGGTTGGTCTTGCATCCCAATGTGGCTATGGCAACGCGTTTCATGGGTTTATGGTGTCCTCGTGCAGTTTTTTCATTATCCAGGTGACATATACGACGGCAATGGCGGCGGCCGACCAGGTTGCCGCAAAGATGCCCCACCAGATCCCCATGATGCCCCACCCCAGTGTGGTTGTCAAAATATGAAACAGCAGAAAGGGGCCGGCGATCTGCCGGTACAGTCCGATCCAGAGTGCGAAGGCGGGCAGCTTGATGCCCTGCATGGCGGATGTGCAGATATACAGCAGCACATAGGCCGGGAAAACGAAGGCCTCGATCCGCAGAAAGCGTATGCCGACCGCCACGACCGCCGGGTCGCTGCTGAAAAAGCGCATCAGTTCACCGGTGAAGAGCAGGGCCGCCAGAGTACCGCTGATGGCCAGGGTAAAGCCGTAGCGCAGGGAGACTGCCAACACCGTGCGGATGCGGTCAATCCGGCCAGCCCCGTAATTCTGGGCGGTCAGGGCCAGGGTGGATATGTTGAGTCCCATCACCGGCAGCAGGGCGATCTGCTCGACGCGGGTGGCAATGCCGTAGGCCGCCACCGCTTCATGGCCGAATCTGCCCACAAACCAGGTAATGATAAAGACACCCAGAGAGACCGTCATCATGTTCATGGCGGCCGGAAGGCCCTGGCCGAACAGTTCACGGTAATACACCCAGCACGGGAACAGTTCATGCAGCTTGAAGACTGTAATGGCGCCGTTGCGGGAGAGTTGGCTGAAAAGGTAGAAATTGCCCATACACTGGATTGCGATGGTTGCCAGGGCAATACCGGTCAGGCCCATGGCCGGCAGTCCCAGGCCTCCGTACATGAACCAGGGATCCAGCACCAGGTTGAGGAAAAAGCCGGTAATCATGAAGTTGCGGTAGGTTGATGTATTGCCGTGGGAATTCAGGATGGCGCTCATCACGAAGTTCAACAGAAAAAACGATGCTCCGACATAGATGACGTTCATGTAGCTCAATGCCAGCTCAAGGTATTCTCCCTGGGCACCCATGAAAATGAAGATGCGCGGCAGGAACAGCAGGCCCAGTGCGGTCAGGGCCAGGGCATGCAGCAGGGCGAATGAGAGCGCCTGATGCACATAGCGACGGGCTTCGTCGCGCTCACCCCGGCCCAGGGCGTTGCCGATCAGGGCGGTTGCGCCGGTGGAGACTCCGGTGCCGATAGCCAGAAGGATGAAAAACACCGGGAAGGACAGCGACATGGCTGCCAGGGCCGTGGTGGAAAGCCGCCCGCCATACCAGACATCCACGACATTGAACATGGTCGTGAAGAAGAAGCCGGTGCCGGCCGGGATGGCCAGGCGGCGGATCAGAACCGGCAGCGGGGCTGTTGTCAGATCGGATGATATCATTTATTGCGCGATGGCACCCAGCTCTACCCGGCTTTTGGCTGCATCACCCTTTTCCGGGGCTTTGAATATATCGTCATTCTTCTGGAAAATCCGCTCGGCCGGTACTTTGCCCTGTGTGACCAGATAGTCGATGATGGCTGCGACCCGATCCCGCGTCAGAGTCTGCAGTTCCGGCTCTCCGATGACAGTGTTGGTGATGATCAGTTTTTTCATTTCATCAGGGGGTAACGTCTTGACCAGGCCGACGACATTACGCGGTTTCGGAAACTTCTCCTTCTTGTAGACCACTGCCAGATAGGTGGTCTGCTCTTCGGGCAGCACCTTGATGGAGTCGACTTTCTCTCCCTCTTTCAGGGTGCCGGCCTTGCTCAGCGCAAGAAATTTTTCATTGCGGATTTTGCGGTTCAGCAGTTCGAGGCGGTAGGCTTCGGTGTCCTTTTCACGGTCCACGTAGCCCTTGAGTTCCATTTTCAGAGCCGGCCGCTCGTTCAATGCCGTGGACAGGGTTGCCAGTTTCTGCACTTCGCCGGGCTGGAGCACGCTTGTTCCGTAACCGAACTGGATGGAACTGAAGTCTTCGCCGCCGCCGAACATGGACGAGATCAGCGAGAAGGGTGAGGTGACCGCCTTGACCAGCAGGTTCTGCAGAACCTGGAAGACGAGTTTCCAGATGCTGAATTCCGGGTCGTCGGTGCGTCCGGTAACCGGCACGTCCAGGTGGATCTCGCCCTTGCGGTCCTTGAGCAGGGCCAGGCCCAGTTTGACCGGCAGCTTGGTGGCCTTGTCGCTGTCCACTTTATCGCCAAAGGTAAACTGGTCGATAAAGATCCTGTTTTCAGAAACAAGCTGTTTTTTGTCTATTTTGTACTTCAGCTCCAGGGAGAGTTTGCCCTTTTCGACCGTGTACCCCAGGAAGGTGCCGGAGTAGGGCGTCACCGGCGACAGCTCGATGTCCTGGAAGGCGACCTTCAGATCCACGAACAGATCATCACGTAAGGGATTGATCTGGCCGGTGATCTGGAGCGGAGAGTGATTCTCAAGGTTGCCGCGCAGGTCCACGTCGGCAAACTTCGCATCTTCCGATGACAGGCCGCTGACCTTGCCCCCCAGATTGTAAAAGGTTGTGGAGAAGCGCTGCGGCAGGTGGTTGTCGGTGAAGGCCAGGGTTCCATCCTGTATCGTTACCGCATCGATCCGGATCTGTTTCCTGGCGGCTGCGGACTGCTGCGGGGCAGGAGCGGGCGGCTGTACGGCAGGTTTTGCTGCCGCAGGAACCGGTATCTGGGGGATATCCGGCTTCGTCTCTTCATCCTTCTGCACCAGGTTCTGCAGGTTCAGGGTGCCATCCTTGCGAATGATGATGCGTGAGTAGACACCGTTGAGGGCTATTTCTCGCAGGGCCAGGCTGAACGGTTCCAGGTTGCCCTGAATCTCGTCCAATTGCAGGCTTTCCCACTTGAGCAGATCCTCCTCCTCAAAAGAGTCGATAGCGTGAAAGGAGCGCACCCCGGCGCTGCCCTTGAATGTTCCGGTCGGCTTGCCCTCTTTGAGGGCAATGTCCACATTCATGCTGGTATCGGCGGTACCGCCCAGGATAAAGACGTTTATGTTTTCGGGGAAATAGGCCTCGAAGTCACGCAACGGCATATGCCCGATGTTCACGCTCCCCTTGTAGCGGAAGGGGGCCGGGGTGATGTCGCCACTGGCTTTGAGCGGGGTGTCTTTGTTGAAGGTAGAGGCAAAGCGCAGCGCCGCCGGGGTAAACCTGGGCCCGTTCAGGTTTGACAGGCTCAGACTGGTGTTTCTGAGCGTAAAGCGCGGATTGTCTTCCATGGTTTTGTCGGTAAATGATGTGGTAAATTTGTCGATCAGGATCTTTTTGAAGCGGAATGAAAAGTCCTTGGCAGCCTGCTGACCCTTCGCTGAAGCGGTCTTGATTGCGGCGGGCTTTGCCGCCGATGTTTCAGGTGCCGGCTTGTTTTTCTTCAACAGCGACAGGATCGAAATACTGCCATCCTCCTCGCGGGAAAGGGAGAGTGTTCCCTTGGAGAGTTTGACCTCGTCGATAGCTATGGAGTTGTTTTTCTGGCTGTAGCCGGAGCCGTTCACCTCGAAACGGGCCACGTCAAAACCTTCCTTGTCGCCGTAGCGGGCCGAGAGTCTACTGGCCAGGAATTTCCCGTCTGTCACTGCCAAGCCGTCTTCATTGTTGTAGGTTGCAACGGAGGAGACATCGACCGTCCCCTTGACCGGTGACGTCAGCAGCGGCGAAAGATAGGGCCAGCCGCGCTCCAGTTTCAGGCCGTCCAGTTCAGTGGAGACGGTTGCGGTCATCGGGGTAAGCGAGAAGCTGCCGTCGGCGTTGAAGCTGGCCTGCTGGTCAAGTAGCATTGACAGGTCGAAGTCAGCTGTTTTGCCCGTTTCGGTAGTGAAATTTGTTACCGTTGCATCTATGTCGGTGACAGTACCTTTGAAACCGCCTGCCGGCTGAGCATCGTTGAAGTGTACGATAGCGTCCGTCAGGTTGAATGAAGCAACCTGTACCAGTGTCTGCTGCTTCTTGCCGTCATCGGACTTCTTTGCCGGTTCCGGTTCAGGAGTTTTTTCCTTTTTTGCCGCCTGCGGGAGCAGCTGGCTGTACATCCATTCCCCTTTGGCGCTGCGGCTGACGAACAGTTCCAGTCCTTCGACCGTAATTGCATCAAACAGGAAACGCTGGGCAAAGACCTCCAGTTCCGTGGCTTTCACCTGGAGTGAGGGGAGCTTGAACAGTGGTTGGCCACCCCTCAGGTTCACGGCGATATCATCCAGCCTGAAGCCGCCCTTGACGCCCAGCTCAGGTTTCCTGTCGCTGGAAATCCGATAACTGACATCGCAGTTGATGGTCAGCCGGCCAGCAGCCAGATTGACCGGTGGTTTGACCGGTGAGTAGGCTGCATATTCCGGCAGGGCCAAGCCTTTGAGATCAATATGTACTGAGGTTTCCATGGATTTACTGAGCGGTTTGGTCTTGCCGGAAAAGCCGAACGGCGCAC
Source organism: Desulfuromonadales bacterium (assembly GCA_016650295.1). Classification (GTDB taxonomy): domain Bacteria; phylum Desulfobacterota; class Desulfuromonadia; order Geobacterales; family Pseudopelobacteraceae; genus CAIPTY01. Next base: position 44,549 of record JAENWA010000003.1, read on the forward strand.
CATTCACCAGGGCCGAAATGCGCGGGTCGGTGTATTTTTCCACCAGGTAGGGGATGTTGCTGATAAACGGAATGGCAATCTCAAGATTGCGTATCGTGTGTTTCCTGCCCCCTTCCACGGCCCGGTCATCGAAGTCCGCCGAACCGTTTTTAAGAATGATGTTGTTGACGGAAAACTGGAACTCACTCTTGGGTTTCTTGGGTTTGGCATTCTGGCGTTCGATGATATCGTTGAAGTTGTAGCTGTTGGCAGCCAGCCGCGCAATTGAGACCGCCGGGCTCTCCACAGTTATCTCCGGGATGATCAATGCCCATTTGAAAATCGAGGCCAGTCCGATGGATGCGCGCAGGTTGGCGATGGAGACAAACGGGCCGCCGTCTTTGGCCTGGATGGCGAAGCCGCTGACCGTGACGGTCAGGGTAAAGGGGTTGATGGCAACCTTCTCGATCCGGACCTTTCTTCCGGTCTCATCCGCTATGGCCGCTATGGCCTTGTTCCTGACAATGATCGGTAACATGGCGGCAACAAAGAGTACGAGTGCCAGTGCTGAAGCAAGACATATCAGCGCTATTTTTTTTCTTTTAGCCATGGCATGAATCCGTTGGAGGAAGGTTTTATTAAACAGTTTATACCACACATTCTACGCAATGTGATTTCATAGTTACCGTTTTTGGCAGGTTTCACAGCAAGATCTTGCGGTTTTTGTTGAAAAATAAACCTAAAGCGGCTACAAGAGAAAACGTTTTCATTTCAGCATGAAGCATACTTTCGGGAGGTAACGATGAGCCTTGTTAAATTGTATGACACAACCCTGCGTGACGGGACACAGGCCGAGGATATCTCATTTCTGGTTGAGGATAAAATCCGGATTGCCCGACGTCTGGACGAGATTGGGGTGCATTATATCGAAGGCGGCTGGCCGGGAAGCAATCCCAAGGACGTCAGCTTTTTCAAGGATATCAAGAAAGAAAAGCTTTCCCAGGCCAGGATAGCTGCCTTCGGTTCCACGCGCCGGGCCAAGGTAACACCCGACAAGGACAGTAACATCATCACCCTGGTCAAGGCCGAGGCTGATGCTATCACCATCTTCGGCAAGACCTGGGACTTCCATGTACGTGAGGCGCTGCGAATCTCGCTGGAGGAAAACCTGGAGCTGATCTTTGATTCGCTGGAGTATCTCAAGAAACATGCCCCGGAAGTATTCTACGACGCCGAGCATTTCTTCGACGGTTACAAGGCCAATCCCGAATATGCCCTCAAGACCCTCAAGGCAGCCGAAGATGCCAACGCCGACTGCATCATCCTCTGTGACACCAACGGCGGCACCATGCCGTTCGAGATGGCCGAGATCATCAAGGCGGTCAAGAAACATATCAAGACCCCTCTGGGTATACACACCCATAACGACGGTGATTGCGCGGTGGCCAACTCGATGATTGCCGTCGAGCAGGGCATCGTTCAGGTGCAGGGCACCATCAACGGCTTCGGTGAGCGTTGCGGCAATGCCAACCTCTGCTCGATCATTCCGGCTCTCAAGGTCAAGATGAAGAAGGAGTGCATCACCGATGAACAGATGCGCCACCTGCGCGATCTTTCCCGCTATGTCTACGAACTGGCCAACCTTTCCCCCAACAAGCATCAGGCCTATGTGGGCAACTCGGCCTTCGCCCACAAGGGTGGCGTGCATGTCAGCGCCATTCAGCGCCATCCAGAAACCTATGAGCACATGCGACCCGAACTGGTCGGTAACTGTACCCGCGTACTGATCTCCGATTTGTCCGGCCGCGCCAACATCCTGGCCAAGGCCGAGGAGTTCAATATTAACCTGGACAGCAAAGACCCGGTTACCCTGGAGATCCTGGAGAACATCAAGGAGATGGAGAACCGCGGCTACCAGTTCGAAGGGGCCGAGGCTTCCTTTGAGCTGTTGATGAAGAAGGCCCTGGGAACCCATAAAAAGTTTTTTACCGTTCTCGGATTTCGCGTAATTGATGAAAAGCGGGGCGAAGAGCAGAAGCCGATGGCAGAGGCCACGATCAGGGTCAAGGTTGGCGGCAAGGTTGAGCATACCGCTGCCGAGGGGAGCGGTCCGGTCAATGCGCTGGACAATGCCCTGCGCAAGGCTCTGGAAAAGTTCTATCCCAAGCTGAAAGAACTCAAACTGCTGGATTACAAGGTGCGCGTCCTGCCTGCCGGACTCGGGACCGCTTCAGCCATCCGTGTTCTGATCGAATCCGGTGACAAGCATTCCCGCTGGGGAACGGTCGGTGTTTCCGACAATATCATCGATGCGTCCTATCAGGCGCTGATCGACAGCATCGACTACAAGCTGCACAAGACCGAAGAGTAAGACCGTTCAAGCCGTATGGAGCGTTACCAGCGCCTCATGATCCTTCTGCTGGCTGTCGCTGTTGCCATTCCTGTTGTTGTCAGAAGTCGCCCGGGTGCAGTTCAACACACTCCGGCGGCTTTTTCCGTGCTGACGGCTGCCCAGGGATATGTTCAAGTATCCGGTGACGTCAGGCATCCCGGAATATATCCGCTAACCGCCAAAATAATGACGACTGCTGTCATTGAAATGGCGGTGCCTGCGCATCCAATTATTTCCATGGAACCGTCCGCTGCCGGGACTGATCCGGTTGTCAACGGGGAGGCGCTTCAGGTGAGCATTTCCGGCGTAGGAAAGGCTAAGGTGACCAGAGGGAGCATCGCCGTTGCGGAACGGCTTGTTCTGGGTATCCCTCTGGATCTGAACACAATCAACGAAACGGACCTGGACAAAGTCCCCGGTATCGGGCCGGCCATGGCCAGCAGAATTGTCATGCATCGTCAAAATAATGGCGGACGCATGTCGGTTCAGGATCTGCTCATGGTCGAAGGCATCGGTGAAAAGAAATTTTCAATATTGCGTAACTATTTCTAACTATTCGGTTTTTTAGTTATTTATCAGAAGTACCTGAATAATCTGCTCCATGGTTTACCATCTTGGCACGTATGGTGTATTACCCATTGATATTGAAAGCACAATTGCTATCACATCAATGGGAGGATTGTTATGCAATGTCCACGCTGCAAAGGCCGCATGTTTGCCGAGAAATTTTATGATTTTGTTCGTTCCTTTGATGCCTGGAAATGCACCTGCTGTGGTGAGGTGCTGGATTCGACGATCCTGGCCAACCGGGCTCGCAGCAACAACACGCACCTCGGCTGACAGCACGATACAACGCCGCTATAACTGGTCACAATCAAGGGGAATCCGGTAACGGGTTTCCCTTTTTGTTTGACAGGAACCGCACGGAAGGGCTATTGAATTTAACTCTTCTGCGGAGCGATTTGGTTCGTGGGGCGCTGAATATAGAATGTCTACGGGGTTGATATGAGAAATGACGGCAGAAACAATAATGTATTGCGGCAGGTCCGCATTACCAGAAATTTTACGAAACACGCCGAAGGCTCCGTGCTGGTTGAATTCGGTGATACCCGGGTGATCTGCACCGCCTCGGTCGAAGAATCGGTTCCTCCGTTTCTGCGGGGCAAGGGCACCGGCTGGGTGACGGCCGAGTATTCCATGCTGCCGCGGGCAACTCATACCCGTTCCTCCCGCGAGGCGGCCAGAGGCAAGCAGAGCGGCCGTACGCTGGAGATCCAGCGCCTGATCGGCCGCTCACTGCGGGCGGTAACAGATCTGGCGGCGCTGGGAGAACGCTCCATAACTATCGATTGCGATGTAATCCAGGCAGATGGCGGGACCCGCACCGCTTCCATTACCGGGGCCTACGTTGCCCTGCATGATGCCTTATCGACCTTGCGGGACAAGGGGCTGCTTGCACAGCTTCCACTCAGGGAGGCTGTTGCTGCCGTCAGCGTAGGTATCGTCGGCGGCGAAGCAGTGCTGGATCTCAACTATCTGGAAGATTCTTCGGCTGAGGTGGACATGAATTTCGTCATGACTTCCAGCAACCGTTTTGTGGAGGTGCAGGGTACGGCCGAGGCGGAACCCTTTACCGTCGCCCAGATGGATGCCATGCGGGTTCTGGCCGAAGAGGGTATCCGCACGCTTTTCACCATCCAGCGTGGGGCGCTGGGAGAATGAATGAGCTGGTGATCGCCACCCGCAACCGGGGCAAGCTGAAAGAGATTCAGGCACTTCTGGACGGGGTTGTTGGTACGGTGCGCTGTGCCGCCGATTTTCCCGAATTCCCCGAGACGGTCGAAGACGGCGCTACCTTCCGGGAAAATGCCCTCAAAAAGGCCCGCGAGGCGATGCTCTTTACCGGTCTGGCGGCTCTGGCCGATGATTCGGGGCTGGTGGTGGATGTGCTGGATGGCCGCCCCGGGGTTTATTCCGCTCGTTTTGCGGGAGAAGGCGCCGGAGATTCCGCCAATAATCGGCGGCTCCTGGAAGAGTTGGTCGAATTCCCCGCTGCCCAACGTCAGGCAGCCTTTGTCTGCGTACTCGCTTTTGTGACCCCTGCCGGTGACGAGCAGGTGTTTACGGGCAGGGTAGGGGGCGTTATCCTTACGGAGGAGCGAGGTGCGGATGGTTTTGGTTATGACCCGCTTTTTCTGGTGGATGGTTTTGATCGCACTATGGCGGAACTCTCCCTGCGGGAGAAGAACAGTATCAGCCACCGTGGCCAGGCGCTGAGGGGCTTTCGGGCATTCTTAGGAGCCTGCCGGACTTAGGATAAATCTACTGCAAATCCGCCTGGGCGGTCCATATTTCACCGCTTTCTTGGTCAATAGAACGCCTATTGACCTGCAAAATCGGCAAAAGCTGTCCTCGCCCAGTCGAATTTTCGCTACGATTTCCTAAGTCCGACAGACTCCTCAAACAAGGGTAATACATGAAAAAAGAAAGCAGTAACAAACCGAAGAGAAAGCCCGTCAGGGCTGCAACCGACAAGCCCTCTGCCGTTGTTGCGCCGCTGGAAGTGCAGCAGCGGCCACGGCTGGCACGTAATATGATCGTGGAGGCCTCTGTCTCGGCCATTGATGATGATGGCTACGGAACCGCACGCATTGACGGGATGTCGTTCAAAATAGGGGGCGCCCTGCCGGGAGACGTGGTGCTGGCCAAGATTGACCACGTATCATTCGGTAATGTCACCGCACACCTGCACAAGCTGCTGCAGCCGTCTTCCCTGCGGAGCAAACGCCCCCCCTGCAAGGTCAGCAGCGAGTGTCTCGGCTGTCCGTTGATCTCCATGCGTTATGTGGATCAGAAGGTCTGGAAACGCGGGATGATCCTGAATGAACTGGCCGTCTATCCGGAACTGGCCGACATCACCGTCCACCCGCTGATGTCGCCTGACCGGCTGATCCATTACCGCAACTCCGCCAAGCTGATCGTGGCCGGTAAATACTCCGAACCGTACCTTGGTATCTACCGTCGCGCCAGTCATGATGTATTTGATCTGGATGAGTGCCCGATCCATCACCCGCTGATCAACCGCGTCATGGAGGTGGTGCGCCGCGGCATCATCAAGATGAAGGTGCAGATCTACAACCCCCGCAGCAAGATGGGGCTGTTGCGCTATCTGGTGGTCAGGGTCTCCGAGTTCGAGCAGAAGGCCATGGTGGTGCTGATAACGGCGGATAAAGGCTACAATGAGATTCATCACCTGTCCCGTTTTATTCGCGAGGCGCTGCCGGAAGTGGAGGTGCTTGCCAGCAATGTCAACAACTCCGAAGGCAATGTCATCTTCGGGCAGAAGGACACCTTTATCACCAAAAAACAGTATCTGACCGAGCAGGTTGGAGATGTGTACCTGCAGATTTCCCCCCGTTCATTTTTTCAGGTCAACAGCAGCGGTGCACGCCTGATATACGATAAAGTAAAGGAATTTGCCGCTCTTGACCGGAATTCGACCGTTCTAGACCTGTACTGCGGAATCGGCGGTATCGGACTGTTCCTGGCGGGCCAGGCCAAAAAGGTCATCGGGATAGAAGTAGTGGAAGAGGCGGTGGCCGATGCCCGCAAAAATGCCCGGCTTAACGGTTTCACTAACTGCCGATTCGAGGCAGGTGATGCGGCTGAGTTGCTGGATGAGCTGGCCGATGAAGGCGAGCAGATCGATGCGGTCGTGTTGAACCCGCCCCGCAAGGGGTGTGACGAGCAGGTACTGCATGGAGTTGCCGGGCTTTCACCGCGTACGATCGTTTACGTCTCCTGCTCGCCCCAGAGCCTGATGCGGGATCTTGCTGTGCTAAAAAAACTGGGTTATACATGCCGTGAAATCCAGCCGATTGATATGTTTCCCCAGACGGTGCATGTGGAGAATGTCGCCCGCCTGGAAAAAAGTGATAAATCTGCTTGACTTGAACGGCACTTACTGATAAACATCTTTATCTTGTGATGCAGGCGCGTAGCTCAGGGGTAGAGCACTAGCTCGACACGCTAGGGGTCGACGGTTCGAGACCGTCCGCGCCTACCATTAACAGCAGCAGTCTAGGGGCATCGATGGGTTCGATGCCTTTTCTGTTTCACTTTTTCACCTGTTCAGAGGAATTCTAAATGGCCGACATACATGTGATACTCCCTGATGGTTCGACCAGGGCTCTGCCCGAGGGTGCGACCGTTGCCGATCTGGCTGCCTCAATCGGCGCCGGGCTTGCCAAGGCTGCCATTGCCGGCAGGATTGACGGTGAATTGGTTGATGTTGCCGGTGTTCTGCATGAAGGCGCCCGGGTAGAGATCATAACCGAGAAGAGTCCGGAAGCGCTGGAGATTATCCGCCATTCGACTTCGCACCTGATGGCTCAGGCGGTCAAGGAACTTTTCCCGACTGCTAAAGTCACCATTGGACCTGCCATTGAAAGCGGCTTCTACTATGATTTTGATGTAGACCAGCCTTTTACGCCTGAAGACCTTGGGCGCATAGAAGCAAAAATGGCCGAACTGGCCAAGGCCGATTTCAAGCTTGAGCGTTCGGTGCTTTCCAGCACTGATGCTATCAGCATGTTCGAGGCCATGGGTGAGCCCTACAAGAAGGAATTGATAGAAGGAATCGGTGCCGAGACGGTCTCTATTTATACCCAGGGCGGTTTTGCCGACCTCTGCCGCGGGCCGCATGTTCCCTCGACCTCGCGCATCAAGGCTTTCAAGCTGCTTTCCATCGCCGGCGCATACTGGCGCGGAGACGAAAAGAACCGCATGCTCCAGCGCATCTATGGCACAGCCTTTATTGATAAAAAAGAACTGGAAGCCTACCTGAACCGCCTGGAAGAGGCCAAGCGCCGCGACCACCGCAAGCTGGGCAAGGAACTGGATCTGTTCTCCTTCTCCGACGAAGTCGGGGCAGGCTTTGCCATCTGGCACCCGAAGGGGGCCATGTTGCGCACGGTTCTGGAAGATTTCGAACGTCGCGAACACCTCAAGCGCGGCTATGACATCGTGGTAGGTCCGCAGATACTTAAAACCGAACTGTGGCAGCGTTCCGGCCACTATGAGAATTACCGCGAGAACATGTATTTCACCGAAGTGGACGAACAGAGTTTCGGCGTCAAGCCGATGAACTGCCTGGCCCACATGATGATTTACAAGTCCCAGCTGCGCAGTTATCGTGACCTGCCGCTGCGCTATTTCGAGCTGGGTACGGTTCACCGCCATGAGCGGGCAGGGGTTCTGCACGGGCTGATGCGGGTGCGCTGCTTTACCCAGGACGATGCCCACATTTTGTGTACACCTGATCAACTGGATGCCGAGATCAAGGGCGTCCTGAAATTTGTCAGCGACGTGATGGGTATCTTCGGTTTCGATTACGAGATGGAGTTGTCCACACGCCCGGAGAAGTCCATCGGTGATGATGCATCCTGGGAGCTGGCTACAAATGCATTGCAATCCGCGCTCAAGGATACTGGACGTCCCTACGAGATCAATGAAGGGGACGGAGCCTTCTACGGCCCGAAAATCGACATAAAATTACGTGATTGTCTTGACAGGCGGTGGCAGTGTGCTACTATCCAGTGCGATTTTACCCTGCCGGAGCGCTTTGATCTGCATTACATCGCTTCTGACGGGGAAAAGAAACGCCCTGTTATGGTGCACCGGGTTATACTCGGTTCCATCGAACGTTTCATCGGTGTTTTGATTGAGCACTTTGCCGGAAGTTTTCCGCTCTGGCTCGCACCGGTTCAGGCAATTGTCCTCACGGTTACCGACAGTCAGATTCCCTATGGCCAGGAAGTTCAGGCCCATCTGCGTGCGGCGGGGGTCAGGGTTCAGGGGGATTTCCGCAACGAAAAGCTGAGTTTCAAGATCCGTGAAGCGCAACTGCAGAAAATCCCTTATATGCTGGTCATCGGCGACAAAGAGGTTGAACAGGTAACCGTGACGCCGCGCTACCGCGACGGTAAGAATCTGGACGCCATGAAGGTCGAAGATTTTGTGGCGTTTGTTGAGCAGGAATCAAAGCACTACAAATAGCACATGTGATACAGGAGACGGTCTTTTGAGCCGTTCCATCCAGGAGGTGCAGTCATAGCAAAGCCGACCGTGAATATCAACAACACTATCCGTGCCACAGAGATTCGTGTGATCGGAGCAGACGGAGAGGCGCTCGGCGTCATTCCGACATCCCAGGCCCTTGCGCTGGCAGAACAGTTGCAGCTTGACCTGGTTGAGGTGTCACCCAGCGCGGTGCCGCCGGTCTGTCGAATCATGGATTACGGAAAGTTCAAGTACCAGCAGAGCAAGAAGCTGCAGGAAGCACGGAAAAAACAGGTACATGTCGAGGTCAAGGAGATCAAACTCCGCCCCAAGACCGATGATCACGACCTGATGTTCAAGGTCAAGCATGTACGGCGCTTTCTGGAAGAGGGCAATAAAGCCAAGGTCACCCTGGTATTCCGCGGTCGGGAAATCACCCACATGGATATCGGACGGGCCGTTATCGAGAGATTTGCCGCAGAACTTGCCGATATTGCTGTTATCGAGTCACATCCCCGCATGGACGGCCGTCAGATGTTCATGATCGTAGCTCCCAAGGTTAAAAAATAAGTGGATAGATTCCATATCAATTAATTGCCCATAGAAGGAGAATACCAATGCCGAAAATCAAAACCAATCGGGGCGCTGCCAAGCGTTTCAGAAAATCAGCTTCAGGACGTATCAAGCGCGGCGGCGCTTTTACCAGCCATATCCTGACTCACAAGAGCCGCAAACAGAAGCGTAACCTGCGTGCGGGCGGCATGGTTGCCGATGTCGATCAAAAAAACATTTCCAAGCTCATCCCGTACAAGTAACGGACCAATGCCAAGAACCGTGAGGAAACTGTCTCCCCTTGCGGATCTGGCGAAATAAATCACGAAGGAGTAGAACATGCCACGCGTTAAAAGAGGTTTTAAAGCGAGACGCAGACGTAACAAGGTGTTGAAACTTGCCAAGGGTTACCGGGGCGCACGGAGCAAACTGTTCCGCAGCGCTACCGAAGCGGTTGACAGGGCTCTTAATTATGCCTTCCGTGATCGTCGCGTCAAAAAACGTGACTTCCGCAGTCTGTGGATTACACGTATCAATGCAGCATCACGTTTGAGCGGCCTGTCGTACAGCAAATTCATTTTTGGTCTTAAAAAAGCCAATGTCGAAATCGACCGCAAGGTCTTGGCTGACATTGCCGTTTCCGACCCGAAAGGATTTGCGGAGATAGCCAACCTGGCAAAAGCCGGTATCTAAAACAGCGTACGCTGTATTTCAATCACGGGGAATGGGATGAAACACTCCCATTCCCTTTTTTTAAAGGTAACGAGTATGCGGGAACAACTTCAACGAATGAGAGACGCTGCCCTGCAGAGTATTGAGCAGGCTGACGGAGAAAGCTCCCTTCAGGATGTGCGGGTCAGATTTCTGGGTCGCAAGGGTGAACTCACCGGACTGATGAAAGGGCTGGGAGCGCTTTCGCCGGAGGAACGCCCAATTGTTGGGCAGCTGGTCAATACCATAAAGGACGAGATTGAATCCTGTCTTGAGAGCGCCTTAACGTCGGCTCGTGAACAAGAAATCAATCGGCGGTTGCAGACGGAGCGTATCGACGTTACCCTGCCGGGCCGTCGTCTGCCCTGTGGTACCAGGCATCCCATTACCTTGGTAATTGAAGAGGTCTGCGATATCTTTGCCGGCCTCGGGTTCTCGGTAGCCGAAGGTCCGGAGATTGAACACGACTGGTACAATTTCGAGGCGCTCAACTTTCCTCCCGAGCATCCTGCCCGCGATATGCAGGATACCTTTTTTGTCGATAACAATCTCCTGCTGCGTACCCATACCTCACCGGTTCAGATACGTACCATGCTCAAGCAGAAACCCCCGGTGCGTATTATCGCTCCAGGCACGGTTTATCGTTGCGATTCCGATGCAACCCATTCACCCATGTTCCACCAGATTGAAGGCCTGATGGTGGACAAGGGGGTCACATTCGGGGATCTGAAGGGCATGCTGACGGTGTTTACCAACCAGCTGTTCGGTCAGAAAACCGGCGTACGCCTGCGCCCCAGTTTTTTCCCCTTCACCGAGCCGTCGGCCGAGGTTGATATCGCCTGCGTGATCTGCGGCGGCAAAGGGTGCCGGGTCTGCAAACAGAGCGGCTGGCTGGAGATACTGGGGGCCGGCATGGTTGACCCCGAGGTCTATCGCCATGTCAATTACGATGCCGAAGAGATTTCAGGATTTGCCTTCGGCATGGGAATCGAGCGCATTGCAATGTTGAAGTATGGCATTAACGATATGCGCCTGCTGTTTGAAAATGATGTACGTTTTCTGCGACAATTCTAATTACGAGATTACTGGTGTTCTGATATGAAAGTTACCTATAACTGGCTCAAGGAATTCGTTGATTTCGATCTTTCACCCGAACAGTTGGCTGATGTACTGACCATGCTGGGCTTGGAAGTCGAGGGTATGGAGAAGCAGGGCTGCGGGATGGATGATGTGGTTGTGGCCCTGGTCGAGGAAAAACGCCAGCATCCCAATGCCGACAAACTCTCGCTCTGCCGGGTGAACAACGGCAAAGAGGTGCTGGATGTGGTCTGTGGTGCCCAGAACTTCAAACAGGGTGATACGGTCGTCCTGGCACAGATCGGTGCGGTCCTGCCCGGCGACTTCAAAATCAAGCGTTCCAAGATCCGCGGTGAAGAGTCCTTTGGCATGCTCTGCTCCGAGAAGGAGTTGGGACTGGCCGAGGAGAGCGCCGGCATCATGGTGCTGCCCCAGGGACTGACTCTCGGAACCCCCGTGTTCGAAGCCTTGGGCCTCAAGGATACGCTGCTGGAGATCGGACTGACCCCGAACCGCGCCGATTGTTTGAGTGTTGCCGGGATTGCCCGCGAGATCGCCGCCAAGCTCGGCACACAGATCCGCTATCCTGATATGCCGATTGCCGAGAGCGCTGCCCCGGCAGATGCCACAATTGGTGTTACTGTCGAGGCTGCCGACCTGTGTCCCCGCTACGCCGCACGCTACATTTCCGGCTGCCGGATCGCACCTTCTCCCCAATGGCTGGTCAAGCGGCTCAACGCGGTCGGTATGCGTTCCATCAACAATGTCGTCGATGTCACCAATCTGGTGATGATGGAGCTCGGTCACCCGCTGCACGCCTTTGATTGCGACCAGCTGGAAGGACATAGAATCGTGGTCCGCAGGGCAGGCGAGGGAGAGCTGTTTACCACGCTTGATGATCAGCAGCGCACGCTTACGGCCGATGATCTGGTCATCTGTGATGCCGCACGGCCGGTGGCCTTGGCCGGGGTCATGGGTGGACTCTATTCGGAAATCGCCGATACAACCACCAACATTCTGCTGGAGAGCGCCTGGTTCAGGCCTGCTGCCGTACGTCGCACCAGTAAGCGCCTTGGCCTGCACACCGAATCATCCCACCGTTTCGAGCGTGGTGCAGACATCGGCATGGTACCGCGAGCACTCGACCGGGCTGCGTCGTTGATTGCAGAATTGTCGGGAGGTGCGGTTGCTGGTGGTGTCGTGGATGTTTACCCTGGTAAAATGAACCCGCCTGCTATCCGCATGCGTCCAGAACGTGCCGCTGCAATATTGGGTATCGAACTGTCACGTCAGGAAGTGGCGGATATCCTTGTCCGTCTCGAATGCAGCGTTCGTGAGACCAATGAGGGGGCTCTCGAGGTTGTACCGCCCACATATCGCATAGATCTGGAACGTGAAATAGATCTGGTGGAAGAGGTCGCGCGGATGAAAGGTTTTGATGCGATACCGGCCACCATGCCGATTGCCCGCGTCATATCCGATCGCCCCACGCAGCACCAGCGCCTGGAGCGATCTGTTCGGGATATCCTCGTGGGTCATGGCATGAACGAGATCATCAATTTCAGTTTTATATCGCCGGATGCGGCCGACAAGCTGTTGCTGTCTGATGATGATATCCGCAGGACGGCTATAAAGCTTGCCAATCCTCTGGTGGCTGAGCAGTCCGTCATGCGGACCAGCCTCATGCCCGGTGTGCTGGAAGCCGTTGCCCGCAATACCAGTTTCCGTACCATGGACCTCAAGCTGTTCGAAATCCGGCGTCGCTATCTGCCGACTGCGGAAGAGATGCCCCATGAACCGCTCTGCATTGCGGGAGCGCTTACCGGTTCACGAGCTCAGACCAGTTGGTGTTCTGCTCCTGATGCAGTTGATTTTTATGACGTGAAGGGGATTATTGAGAATCTGCTGGAACTCCTGCATATCAGGGGTGTTACTTGGGTTACAGATCAGCCGGAGCCATACTACCATCCCGGAAAATCATGCAGTGTCATGGCAGGAAGAGAACGGGTGGGATCATTTGGCGAAATTCACCCGACTGTACAGGCGAACTTCGAGATCGAGAAACCGGTCTATGCCTTTGAACTCGATTTTGCTAAACTGGTGACACTTTCAAAGCCAACCCCCAATATTACGGCACCTTCCCGCTTTCCAGACAGCACCAGAGACAGTGCCTTGCTTGTTTCGGACGACGTCCCGGCAGAACGTATTCTGGAGTGTGTCAGGTCGGTCAAGGCGCGGGAGATCGAGCAGGTCGAAATATTCGACCTGTACCGTGGAGTCGGCATTCAGGATGGGTTCAAGAGCATTGCCATCCGCATCCGCTACCGTTCCTACGAGCGTACGCTTACCGATGATGAAATCGGTGCCATTCATGCCAAGGTTGTAGCAAATTTAATAAATAAACTAAATGTATCAATAAGATAAAAACCTGTTGCGAAATAGATTCCCCTGTGTTATAAAAATTGCCCTTCGTTTTTAATAAGTAAATCGTACACATAGAGGTTGTTATGACCAAAGCTGACATCGTAGAGCGGATACATCAGAAAATTGGATTTTCTAAAAAAGAATCGTCTGAAATGGTTGAGTCGGTATTTAGTATTCTGAAAAATACACTTGAAGCGGGTGAGAAAATCAAAATTGCGGGTTTTGGCAATTTTGTAGTCAAGCAGAAAACTGACCGCCGTGGGCGCAACCCGCAAACCGGCGATACCATCACCATTGCAGCACGTCGTATTCTCACGTTCAAGCCGAGCCAGGTGCTCAAAAACTCTATTAACATTCCTATGAAAGAGGCCAAATAAGGGCATTGACCCATGGGCACAACCTTTCCCGACAAACTGTATTATAAGATCGGCGAGGTAGCCCAGATGGCAGGCGTAAGAACCTCGGTACTCCGGTTCTGGGAGACCGAGTTCGAGTTTTTGCGGCCGGAAAAAAGTTCAAAAGGTCAGCGTCTTTATTCAAAACAGGAAATTGATCTTGTTTTGCAGGTCCGGCGGCTTCTCTATGATGAAAAATTCACCATAGAGGGCGTCAAAAAAAGAATTTCTTCCAAAGGCAGGCTCATCAATTCTGATGATTTTCTGCCGACAGAACCGGTTGTTGATTACACGGTTTTGTTGAAGGAGATCAAATCCGCTTTGCAGATATTGCGGAGTCACTTGTAGCAAAAGGTTTTTTCGGGGCGTAGCGCAGCCTGGTAGCGCACTAGACTGGGGGTCTAGTGGTCGCATGTTCGAATCATGTCGCCCCGACCAAATACAACAGGGACTTAGCCGAATCGGTTGAGTCCCTGTTTCTGTTTTTATCCTGATCAAGTGGCATATGTAGTGAATGTGATCAACGAGAAGGGTAATTGATGAGGGATGCCAATACAATTATTTCCTGATATTCCCGCATGGTGGCATGCCTGCGGTGCGACACTTGCAATTGTTCTGTTCCTGCTCAACAGGCGTGCCTGCTCAGCGAACATTGTCATAGTGTGCATCACGCAGTTGCCGGGTGTCGTCTTGCACGAGACAACGCACCTGCTGGCCGGCGTCCTGTTCAGGGCTGCCCCGTACAGTTTCAGCCTCAGACCCGAGCGAAACCGCGTGGATGGCGGCTGGATTCTTGGTTCGGTCGTTTTCGGGCGGGTAACGGCCTTTAATGCCGTACCGATCGCCTTGGCCCCGCTCAGTCTGCTTCCGCTGGCATACTGCGTTTACCGTTACTGGTTCGACTGGCTCTCCCCCACGCTCCCAAATACATTGGTACTCTACGCCGTTGTCTTCATACTCATCTACAACGCACTCCCCAGCCGGCAGGACATTCGAGTCGCCTGTAACTGGAAGAGTCTGCTGCTGTATGGAACGGTTACAGCGGTGTGCGGTTTTTTCCTCGGACGAATGTTCAAAGGAATTTGACGCCGTATCGCGCGACAAAACAGAGCGGAACTACGGGATATCCCAATTTGTATGCCTACTATGCTATTATATACCTGCACGTGATGTGCAGTTGTTTGAACTCAAAGCATTCCGTTTGAAATGGGGGTGTTGGTATGGCACGATTTTACGATTGCGTGAGTGACTCCGACCTGAGCCGGGTAGAAGGGCTTCTGAATAGCGGTGGAATCGAGTATTCACTCCGGATACTGGAAGGCGGGTCTGCACTGAAAGAGATCCTGGTGGCTGAAGAAGATCTGGCATGTGCTGAAGGTTTATTGTGCAGAAACGCACAATCGAAAATGAAAAAATGAGTGGGATGGCTGATGGTGTCGGACCGGCGTGTTCGGCAGTAATGAAGAGGGTATCTGCCATGGGACATTCTTGGATGTTGAACATTAAACGAGTATTTCTGCTGTTTTCTGTCGTTGCAGTAACTCTGCTGTTCACCTCCGGGTCAGTTTATTCGGATGAAACGGGTGCGACGGAGTCGTCGGTACAGAGGCAACAGAAAGACGAGTGCCTTCTTTTGGCCATAAAGTGCGGCACGTCGATTGTTTCAATTCAGGATAAAATAGAAAAGCTGAAAGACGAGATAGCAAAAGGGAAAACAGCATATACAGCTGAAGAGTTGAATAAGCTGAAAAAACAGTTGGAAGACGTCAGCAAGACCCTGGATTATCTGCTGGAAAGATGATTGCGAATGCCGATACATAACACCCCCTGTCCCCTTTAGGCCCTATGGGTCCTTTTAACTTAAGAGGACCCACAGGGCCTAAAGGGGGACGCGGATTGCAACCTCGGCGGCTCAATTGACAGTCGCATCGGAGCGTCCCTCCCCTTAATTAAGGGGAGGACAGGTGGGGTTATGAATTCGTGGCAGAGCATGATGAATAGTTGCAAAAACGATTACTCCAGGCCCTGTTCGGCCAGCTCGATGGCTTTCATTACCGCCATGCCTTTGTTGACGGTTTCCTGCCATTCCGCAGCCGGGTCGGAGTCGGCCACGATCCCCGCACCTGCCTGAAGGTGAACCTTGCCGTCCTTGATCACCAGGGTGCGGATGGTGATGGCCAGATCCATGTTGCCGGAGAAGGAAAAATATCCTACCGCGCCGCCGTATACCTCACGCCGGACCGGCTCCAACTCATCGATGATCTGCATGGCCCGGACCTTGGGGGCGCCGGAAAGCGTCCCGGCCGGAAAGGTTGCCCGTACCAGGTCAAAGGCATCACGGTTGCCGCCGAGTTCACCCTGCACGTTGGAAACAATGTGCATGACGTGGGAGTAGCGTTCAATGACCATAAGTTCCGAAACCTTTACCGAAGCGGTTGTGCAGACCCGCCCCAAGTCATTTCTCCCCAGATCCACCAGCATGACGTGCTCGGCCCGCTCCTTGGGATCAGCCAGCAGTTCTTCCGCCAGACGGGCATCCTCTTCGGGTGTGCACCCGCGGGGACGTGTGCCGGCAATCGGGCGCAACTCGACGTGGCGGCCCTCCTTGCGAACCATGACCTCCGGTGAGGCACCGGCAATGACAGTATCGTCCAGGCGCAGGAAAAACATGTAGGGGGACGGGTTGAGGGTACGCAGCACGCGATAGATGTCGAGCGGGTCGGCGGAGAGTTCACCGCTGAAACGCTGGGAAAGTACGACCTGGATGATGTCTCCGGAGCGAACGTATTCCTTGGCTTTTTCCACGGAGGTCTCGAAGTCCGTGCGTGAGACGTTGGACCGGAATTTGACCTGCCTGCCGGTGTCCGGCTGTGCTTGTGCCGGTAACTGAGCCCGCAGCCGTCTTATGATTGCATCAATCTTTTCCGTGGCCTGACGATAGGCCGCTTCCGGTTCAAGAGAGCCGTCCAGATGGGCGTTGGAAACAACCTTGATCTTTTGTCGCATGGTATCGAAAATTACGATGGTATCGGTGACCAGGAAATAGGAGTCATAGGCATCCAGCAGTGCCGGATTGTCCGTTGGCAGATGCTCAAAGTGACGCACCATGTCGTAGCCGAGATAGCCGACGGCGCCACCGAAGAAACGTGGCAATCCTTCAACCTCTACCGGTGTAAAGCGCGCCAGGATGTCGCGGATTGTCGTCAGGGGGTCGGTTACGGTCAGTGTTGTCGTTATGCCTGCCTCAATAATCTCGACGGTAGTGCCCTTTGAACGAATGACCAGTGAGGGACTGGAGCCGAGGAAGCTGTAGCGGGCCCATTTTTCACCCCCCTCGATACTTTCGAGAAGAAAGGAAAAACGTCCGTCATCCAGCTTTTTAAAGGCGGTGACCGGTGTGTCCATATCAGCCATGATCTCGCGATACACCGGGATCAGATTGCCCTGGCGGGAGAGGTCAAGAAATGCGGGGATATCGGGAAAGAACATGTGCCGGCTCCGTGTGCGTACCTGCGCTGGGAATGCGAAAAACTAGCACAGATACCGGAAGGGAGTCAAGTTAAGCGGGACGCGGGGTGTGGTCACATTCTTATGTACAGAATATTTAAACTTGACATCATCACGTTCGATATGATTTATTCGACCACATGAAATCCAACAGCTTCTTTAGCGCATTTTATTTTTACTTCTGGTTCGGCTTTATCAAGCCGTCTGCCCGGGTAGAGGTGTAAGCGCACGGAAGCGACCACATCACACACCACAAAGTCGGGGCAGACGGAAGTCTACCCCGGCTTTTTTTGTTGCCGCGCTATCTGCGGCGGCCAAGGCCGGGGGACATCTTCCGGCCTTTTTTGTGGGAAAGGAGCAGGGCATGATTATTGTCATGAAGGCAGGTGCGGCAAAGAAGGACAAGGATGAGGTGTTGAGACGCATCAGGGAAATGGGCTATAAGCCGCATGTGATCCACGGGGAGACCAGGGATGTCATTGGCGCCATCGGAGATGAGCGGGGCAAGGCTATGTTGCAATCGCTGGAGTCGCTGCATGGGGTGGAAAACGTGGTTCCGATCCTGCAGCCGTATAAGCTGGCATCCAAAGAGGTAAAAAAAGAGGCAAGTATGGTACGGATCAGCGATGATGTTGTGATCGGCGGAAGTCAGGTTATCATGATGGCCGGCCCCTGTTCGGTAGAGAGTGAACAGCAGATCATCGCCTCCGCGTTGGCTGTCAAGAAGGCCGGGGCACACATTCTGCGCGGCGGAGCTTTCAAACCGCGCACCTCACCCTATTCATTCCAGGGCCTGGAGGAGGAGGGCTTGAAGCTATTGGCCAAGGCCCGCGAACTGACCGGACTGCCGTTCGTGACCGAGGTCATTGAGTCGGAAACAGCCGAACTGGTGGCCGGGTACGCCGACATTCTCCAGATCGGTGCCCGCAACTCCCAGAACTTTGCCCTGCTGAAAAAAGTCGGCCAGTTGAAGAAACCGGTTCTGCTCAAACGCGGCATGTCCATGACGATCCAGGAGTTCCTGATGAGCGCCGAATACATCATGAGCGAGGGCAACCAGGCTGTTATCCTCTGCGAGCGCGGGATCCGCACCTTTGAGACCGCTACCCGCAACACGCTGGACCTTTCGGCGATTCCGGTCCTGAAGGGAAAGACCCATCTGCCGGTGGTCATCGATCCGTCGCACGGGACCGGCAATCACCACTATGTGGCTCCCATGTGTTATGCAGCAGTGGCTGCAGGCGCTGACGGGCTGATTGTGGAGGTACACCCCGATCCCGAGCATGCCTCCAGCGATGGGCCGCAATCTCTTAAGCCGGCCAAATTTGAAGCTATGATGGAGAAATTGAGGCTGTTTGCCGAGGCTGACGGAAGGACGTTGTAGCGGCGAGTGTTGCGAGTACCGGGCAGGGTTGAGGCCTTGCCCGGTATTTTGATGTCATACCGGTTTAAAATTATTCGTGTTCGTCGGGATAAAGCTTCTCGATCTGCTTGAATGAATCAACACATTCCAGAAATACCTCCACCAATTGCGGGTCAAACTGCTTGCCGGCCTCTTCACGGATATTGTTCAGTACCTCGCTTTCATCCCAGGCTTCCTTGTAACAGCGCCGGCAAGAGAGCGCATCATAGACGTCAGCCAGTGCCACGATTCGGCCGAAGAGCGGAATTTCTTCGCCCTGTTTGCCGCGGGCCGTGCCGGTTTCGGTTTCGTAACCGGGCAGCGGCAGTTGGGTCTGCTGATCAATATAACCGGGGTAGCCCTTGCCGTCCCAGCGCTCGTGATGGTTGAGCGCCACAATGCCGGCCGATTCGTCGAAATCCGAATAGATGTCCGAAAAAAGGTGGGCGCCGTAGAGCGTATGCAGCTTCATAACCTGGAACTCTTCCGGGGTGAAACGTCCCGGTTTTTTGAGGATCGTGTCCGATATGGCCACCTTGCCCACGTCATGCAGCATGGCCGACATACGCAACACGTCGCGGTTCTTGTCGATCTCTCCCTGCGAGAGCCCTTGCTTTTTGGCCCAGGCTTCGTAGAGTGTGACCGAGTAGGCCGCCACCCGATTGACGTGCGGACCGGTCTCTTTCGGATCACGCATCTCAGCCATCTTGTTCATGCGCAGGATGATCTCACGGGTCATTTTGGCCCGCTCCATGGCATTGGCCGCGGTATTGGCAAAATAGGTAATGATTTCCCGGTCGTCATCGGCAAAGGGGATGACCTCGCCCGGGCTGTCCATGGCATTGATCAGCTGCAGGACCCCGATGACCTCATTGCGAAAGTTATTGAGCGGGATGGTCAGCATGGAACAGGTACGGAAGCCGGTTATGTCGTCGTAGGAGCGGTTGAACGAAAAGGGATAGGCGTTTGTGATCTCGTAGACATCCGGTATGTTCAGGATGCTGCTGTTGGCGGCGACATACCCGGCAATGGATGTGTTGCCGATTGGGATGCTGAAGGTGGAGTAGGGCAGTTTTCGGCCGGGCAGCAGCTGTCGCTGCAGGGTGTCGTTCTGGGCGTAGCTGAACTTGAGGCTGTCACCTTCCTTGATATAGATGGAGCCGGCATCACAATTGGTAAAGGCCCGCGCCTCTCCCAGAATCTTCTCCAGCAGCAGGTCGATGTCCTTGATCTGGGATATTTCGAAGCCGAGATTGAGAACCTTCTTGAGATTGCTTTCATGGCATTCCATGGGGTACCCCTGTCAACGTAATTGGTTTTATTTTAGCGCATCTTCGAATTTTAACAAGAAAAACCGGCAAAAGATGGCCGACCCCGGCAGCTGTATTTTCAGGTTGCGCGTCAGGTTCAATTGCTCTACCATGCCGACGTTAAACAAATCATACCCGGAGGGCAGTCCGATGCGTATCCTGTCAGTTATTGTATCCTTCCTGCTGCTGATCTCTCTGCTCCAGCCGGTTGCGCCGGCGGTGGCCGAAACAACCCCCGACATCTTGCAGCAATCCATGTCCGATACCCTTGACCTGTGGCGTGAAGCCCGCTACGAGCAGCTGTATGAACATCTGGCCCATCGCGGCACGACCTCGCAGGAACAGTTTGTTGCCAGGATGCGTGACAGCTCCATCCGTCCGGCCTGCTGCTTTCAAAAGCTGGAAAACTTCCGGGTGCTAAACGAAAAGCGCAACGCGGCGACCGTCTATGCCAAGGTCGGCCTGGAAGGAACCCGTGCAGAGGAATCGACCACCCGTGAGTTCAAGCTGACCCACGAGGAAAACAGCTGGAAGATGCAGATGGCGGACGTTCTTTCCATGGCCGGGGCCGTCGGCAAGAAAAAAAAGCACAGTCCTCACGAAAAGAGTGCTCACAAAAAGAGTGCTCACAAAAAAAGTGCTCATAATAAAAGTGCTCACAAAAAACAAATATACTACCAATAAATCGAAACCAGCGGAGACTTGACATGGAATCATTACAGCAGACACCACTGTGCAGCCGTCATCGTGAATTAAAAGCCCTTATGGCGCCTTTTGGCGGCTGGGATATGCCGATCCAGTATGAAGGCATCATTGCAGAGCACGCCTGGTGCCGCAGCAAAGCGGCGCTCTTTGATATCTGCCACATGGGCGAGTTCATCTTCCAGGGGGATTTCGAGGCTGCCGGTCTTGAAGATGTCTTTACCTTTTCGATAAAGACCATTCCGCTGGGGCGTTCGCGCTACGGTTTCCTGCTGAATGAGCAGGGCGGTATAATCGATGACCTGATCGTTTTCCGCCTGGCCGAGGACAAGGTCATGATTGTTACCAATGCGGCGACCGCCGATAATGATTTTGCCGTCATCCGTGCTCGTCTGTCGGGAGGATCGTTTACCAATATCACTGCCGCGACCGGCAAGCTGGACATCCAGGGGCCGTTGGCTCGTGAGGTGCTGGTTGATGTGCTTGGCGAGCAGGTCGCCGCGATTCCCTATTTCAAATTCATCACCATGCAGGTATTGGGGAGCGATGCCATTGTCAGCCGTACCGGCTATACCGGTGAACTGGGTTACGAGATCTTCCTGCCCGCGGAAAAAACCGCTGAACTGTGGGACCTGCTGCTGCGGGATGAGCGGGTCAAGCCGGCCGGTCTGGGCGCGCGGGATGTGCTGCGCCTTGAAGTGGGCTACTCGCTCTACGGCAGTGATATCGATGAAACCACAACGCCGCTGGAGGCCGGACTGGAAGGGTTTGTCAATTTCGACAAGAATTTTATCGGCAAGGAAGCGCTGCTGAAACAGAAGGGAGCAGGACTCACGCGCAAAAAGGTGGCCTTCGAGGTAATCGGCCGCCGTTCACCGCGCCACCACTACGAGATAGACTTTGCCGGCCAGGCGGTCGGTTCGGTTACCAGCGGCGTCTTCTCGCCCATGCTCGGCGGCGGCGTCGGGATCGGATTCGTCAAGCCGGATTATACGACCATCGGAACCAGCTTCACCATCCGCCACGAGCGGGTCAGCATGGAGGCCACGGTCTGCGAACTGCCGTTCTTCAAGGGCGGTTCGCTACGTTCCTGAAAATATGTCGGAACCTCGACTCATTTCAAACCTGAAAGGAGAACAAGTAACCATGAAAACCGCCAGGATTATAGTCGCACTGTTGTTGACAGCTTCCCTGCCGACCGTTTCTTTAGCTGCCGGGGAGATGAAGGAGGGGCTCTGGGAACTCACGACCAGCATGGAACTGCCCGGCATGCCGATGAAAATGCCGCCGCAGGTTGCGAAACACTGCTACACCAGGGAAGAGGTCAGTGACCAGAAAAAGGTCATCAGCCGGGACAAGGAATGTACGGTTACCGATTTCACAACCACCGGAAACAAGGTGACCTGGAAGATGACGTGCACCGGCAAGAATGCCGGTACTTTCAGCGGCGAGACGGTTTTCAAGGCGGATAGCTACGTTTCGAATATGAAGATGCAGACACAAGGGCAGAATATGACCATGAAGGTCAATGCGAAGCGGCTGGGGAATTGCAAATAGTGCTCTTGCTGAATTCGTTTTGAGGTGTGAGAACGTAGCAGGTCGATAATAAAAAGGTTGAAAAGCCGCTCCGAGTGAGGCGGCTTTTCTTTTGGCTCACCAGGTCATGCAGGCGGCATTCAAAATCCCGATGGCCAGGGAAAAGAAAGCCAGCAGCGTGGCCGCGGCGGTGTGATTATTCTCAATCTCACGCACCAGCCCCTTGAAAAAGAGCCGCACAATTTCAAAGACCGCCAGCTGCACTACCAGTGCAACGCCGGCCCAGACCAGCATGTCGATGAAGTCGACGCTGTGGGTGATGGCGCTGTACAACGGTAGGATAAAGCCGATCAATGCCCCGCCGAAACTGATGGCCGGTGCGACATTTCCTTCACGTATGAGTTTCAGCTCGTTATAAGGCGTGATCCAGGAGTACACCTGACAGAAAACTACCACAAAACCAACAGCCGCCACAAAATATTTACAGAAATCTATCAGTCCGGATAGCGAGTCGAGCAGGGTGTCTTGCATTTTAGCCTCCTTGAGGGTCCTTGGAAAAGTATTTCAGAACAAACTATCTGAACAGGTGCGGCACAAAACGGCTGGTGTTGCTGGTTATTTCACTGGCATCTTCCCGGATGCCGATGCCGGCCGCTTCGCCGTAGATCACCCATGAGCCGATCACCGGATAGTTGCCGCTGATACTGGGTATCTTGGCCAATTCCTGAAAGATGATACCTTTGCCGCCATAAGTGCCCTCCTGCTCTCTGACCCTGCCGTTGCGGTGGATGCTGATGTTGCCCCCTTCGCGTGAAAGGAGCGGTTTGGAAACAAAGTTGTCGCGGAAATGGTCCGGGTCGAAGCTGGCTTCCAGCAGGTAGGGGTGGCGTGGATTCAGCTCCCAGAGGATCGGCAGGATTCCCTTGTTGCTGAGAATCATCTTCCAGGCCGGTTCGATCATGACTATGCCGCTCTGTTCAAGATAACTGCCGAAAAACTCATTAATCAGCCATTCCCAGGGATAGAGCTTGAAGATGTTTGCAATGACCCGGTCGTTAGTGTCTATATACTGCCCGTTGATCGAGTCGAAACCGAGATCCTCCATGTACACCAGATCCGTCTGCAGACCGGCCTGGATGGCGGTGTCCCGCAGGTATTCAAGGTTGCCGAGATCTTCGGGCGCTTCCTTGACACAACCGAAGTAGAGCGGTTCAGCCAGATACTGTTTCAGATCCTTCCAGCCGGCGATCAGTTTCTCGTGGATCGAATTGAACTGATCGGCATCCGGAAAGCGCTCCTTGAGCCAGAACCACTGAATGACGCTGGCCTCCAAGAGGGCGGTCGGGGTATCGGCATTGTACTCCAGCATCCTGGGAGGTGAATGCCCGTCATAGGCAAGGTCGAAGCGGCCGTAAATGGAGGGCTCGTCGTTCTCCCAGGAACGCTCAATCAGCGGCACGGCCTGAGGCGGGATTTGCAGCTTGTTGTAGAGCTTGTTGGCAATGACATGTTCTGCCGCCTTGATGCACATCTGATGCAGTTCTTCGGTGGCGCTTTCCAGTTCGTCAATCTCGGCGGACGTGAACGAGTAGTAGGCGGTTTCATCCCAGTAAGGCTGCCCGTCGATGGTATGGTAGCTCATGCCGTAGGACTCGACCTTCTCCTGCCAGTCGAAGCGGGGGGGAGTTACAATTCGTTCCATGGTCAGCTGCCGCCGGATGCGTGGAAATGGCCCAGACTGCCGAATCCGCCGCGCGAAACGCTCATGGTCCGGATAGAACGGTTCCCCTGACCGCCGCTGAAGGTAGTGCCGGAGCGGAAGGTCGGGCCGAAGAAATAATGGGCATTGGAGCGGTAATTGGGGTTATTCGGGGGGATTTCTTCACAGCTCTTGGAATCGCTGTTCCAGTCATCAAGGCAGTCCTGCTTATTGGTGTAGACGTGGCGCTGCTCTTTTTTACCGCACCCGGCCACGGCGAGTGTACCGATCAGGACAAGCGTAATCTGGAGCGTACATCTCCGGCGCATATACAGTACCTACTTTACGGGCTGATTGTTGTCCTGACCGGTGCGGCATCAGTTGTATCGACTGCGGACATTTCACATTTACCAGAATCGGGTGACTTTGCAAGCTTACAATAACACGCGCAGCAGATTGTTGGCCGAAGGTGTTGTATGTCAGCAGTATGATGAGCTAACGTCGGAACCGGTTACTTTTTTCACGAACGCCAGGTTCGCCTGTAACCGGTGATGGCAGTAATCCGAAGTGACCCTGAGAAAACAGGTCTGGTGTGCTTGACTTTCGTGTCTGCTTTCCCGTAATGTAGCTAAAATCGTACGTAATCACTCTTTGAAAGAAGTTACGCTTG
Source organism: Desulfuromonadales bacterium (assembly GCA_016650295.1). Taxonomy (GTDB): domain Bacteria; phylum Desulfobacterota; class Desulfuromonadia; order Geobacterales; family Pseudopelobacteraceae; genus CAIPTY01. The sequence continues at coordinate 68,965 of JAENWA010000003.1, forward strand.
AAAGCAACAGTCGTTATTCCTACCTATAATGAGCGAGATAATATTGTCCGCCTGGCCGGCGAGGTACTCGCGCAGCATCCGTCCATACAGATTCTTTTTGTTGACGATAATTCCCCTGACGGCACCGGTGTCATAGCTGATGAACTGGCGGCGAACAATGAGCGTATCCGGGTCATCCATCGTTCCGGCAAGCTGGGTCTGGGATCGGCCTACTGTGATGGTTTCAGAGCTTCGATTGCGATGGGCGCCGATTATCTGATCGAGATGGATGCCGATTTCTCCCACGATCCGACGGTCTTGCCGGTATTTCTGGAAACTATCCAAGGGTGTGATCTGGTAATCGGTTCACGTTATCTGAATGGAGTCAGCGTCGTTAACTGGCCGATCCGGCGATTGATGCTCAGCGTTTTCGCCAGCCTGTATACCCGGATGATTACCGGTTTGCCGGTCATGGATTGTACCAGCGGTTTCAAATGTTTTCGCAGGTCAACGATCGAGGCCATTGATCTCAACACTGTCGGTTCGGATGGTTATTCGTTCCAGATCGAAATGAATTACCGCTGCATGGAAAAAGGACTCAAGATCGTCGAAGTCCCGATCATATTCATCGATCGTCATGCCGGCAGTTCCAAAATGTCAAAAAAAATTGTCCGGGAAGCGGTTTTTCTGGTCTGGCAACTCAAGCTGGGGACACTCATGCGGCGTCTCACGGGAAAAGGATAGCTCGGTGTCAGACGGAATCTGGTCCATAATTACCCTCATTGGCCTTTTTGGCTGGATATCGTGTGCAATAGTGTTTCTTTTCAAAGCATTTCCGGGTCGAGACCAGTTCGAGCCACGCGCTGCCCGGAACTGGGGAACAGCATTGCTCGCATCATACGCCGTATGGGTAGTCGGATTGCTGAATGCGTGACAAAAGTTTTTCCATAGAATTAGAAACGACAATTCCCGGATGTTTTCTCCCTGTCATTTCTAAATGACAGGGATGCTGTTTTCGCTGAAATCCGAGCCATTTTATCATACCCTGTTATAATTCCGGAAGTCCGAACCACTGGCACTTTGTCTGTGGTTTTTGTGTTTTATTTTTTGGGTTTTTGTGGTAACAATCTTTACTTATGTCACTTTATACCTGCAAGCTTGGCGCATCTGACGGCAAAATAATTTTTCGTGAATTCGAGGCGATGGAGCCGGCTATGCTTCAGAAGAGTCTCGAAGATCAGGGTTTTTTTGTCTTTGAGGTCAAGCGGAAGCCGTTGCAGTTTCTTTTTGATAAGGGGGGCAAGCGTCGCAGTATCGACAACCGCGCCTTGCTTACCTTCAATCAGGAATTGCTGGTGCTGATCAAGGCCGGCATGCCGATCATGCAGGTGCTTGACGCCATTCTCGAACGGCATGATAGCGGCAAATTTTCCGAGATCCTCCGCCAAGTGCGCGAGGACGTAAAGGGAGGGGCCGCGCTTTCTTCCGCCCTGGAAAGGCATGGCCGGTCTTTTCCGCCGCTGTATGTTGCTTCAATCAGGGCCGGTGAACGGACCGGCGATCTGCCCCGCACGATCAGACGCTACATTCAGTACCTCAAGCGCGTCGACAGCATTCGTAAAAAGGTTGTGGCGGCACTGTTCTATCCATCGATTCTGGTTCTGTTTGCTTTTATGGCTATTACCCTGCTGCTGCTGTATGTCGTGCCTACCTTTGCCCAGGTATATGCTGATTCCGGTTCACTGTTACCGCTTCCCACCCGCATGCTGATAGAAGTTACGTCAGTGATGAAGAAATCGGCACCTTTTGTCATACTGCTTGGTATTGGCGCCGCAGCGGCCTACCGCACCTGGGTTGGAACTGAATCCGGCCGGTATGCCGTTGATCGTTTCAAGCTGACAATTCCCTTTGGCGGAGACGTGTTTACCAAATATTCGGTAGCCGGGTTCGCCCGTACTCTGGCGACCGTGCTCGGCAGCGGTATTCCAATCATTGAGTCGTTGCGCATGTCCATCGGCACCCTCAATAACAAATATATGGAAAAGCGGCTATTTGAGGCGGTTCGTTTTATTGAGGAGGGTGGCCGGTTGTCCACTGCCCTGGAGAGGATTAATATTCTGCCGCCGCTGGCCTTGCGCATGCTGGGGGTAGGAGAAACTACCGGATCTCTGGAGGATATGCTGGTGGATATCTCCGATTATCTGGAAGATGAGCTTGAAGAACGGATGAATCTGCTGACAACCGCCATTGAGCCTGCCATCATGCTGATTATGGGTGTTGTCATCGGAGCCATTATCATTGCCATGTATCTGCCGGTCTTTAAAATCGCCGGCACAGTCGGATAGGGAGCCTGATGCAATCCTACAAACGCAGAAACATCGGTACAATCCTGATTGAACGTGGCAGTCTCGATCCGGAAAAACTGCCTGTTGTCCTGGAACAGCTTGCAACGACCAAGCATCGCTTTGGGGAGATTTGCGTCCGGGAAGGGTTTGTTGATTGCGAGCAGGTGGCAATGGCGCTGTCCGAACAGTTCAACCTGCAATATGTTGACCTGAAGGATTTCAGGATGGACGAGGATATCCTCAATACCCTTCCGCCCGAGGCCATTTACCGTTTCCGGTTTGTTCCGTTGGAAATGAGGTCTGACGCACTGGTTGTGGCAATTTCCGATCCGTCCGACGTGATCAAGCTGGATGAACTTGAATTGCTGATCGACCGCCCGCTGCAATTCATGATTGCTTCCGATGCTGCGGTTTCAGGGGCGCTCAAAGCCGGAGAAGGCGCCCGGCGTATGTTGCGCGAGGTATCCGAAGACTTCATGCTGCAGTTGGTCAAGGAAACCGATCGGGGTGAAGAAGTTCTCTCCGCCGAGACCATTACCGATGACACCAGTCCGATCATCAAGCTGGTCAACACAACCCTGCTGGATGCGCTTAACCGTCGCGCGAGCGACATTCATATAGAATCCGGGCATGACGGATTGGTCATCAAGTACCGTATTGACGGTGTCCTGTATATGGCCAATGAGCCGATCGACCTGCATTTTCAGGCTCCGATCATATCTCGCCTCAAGGTAATGAGTGAGCTGGATATTTCCGAAAGGCGCATACCCCAGGACGGCCGCTTCAAGATTCGCTTCGCTGCCAAATCCATCGATTTCCGTGTTTCCATCATGCCGAGTTCCTTTGGCGAAGATGCTGTTATACGCATCCTCGACAAGGAGAGTATTGCCAACGACATGAAAGGGCTTTCACTGGAAAATCTCGGCGTCAGTGAGCGGGAGATCAAACGGCTTCGCAAAAAGATTCGCGAACCTTACGGCATGGTGCTGGTTACCGGACCGACCGGTTCGGGCAAGACCACAACCCTGTATGCGGCTCTGACAGAGATACAAACCGGCGAAGACAAGATTATCACCATTGAGGACCCGGTCGAGTACATGTTGCGGGGAGTGCTGCAGATCCCGGTCAACGAGAAAAAGGGACTGACCTTCGCAAAGGGCCTGCGATCAATCCTTCGACACGACCCCGACAAAATCATGATCGGCGAGATCCGAGATTCCGAGACGGCCCAGATTGCCGTCCAGTCAGCCTTGACCGGTCATCTTGTGTTTACCACGGTTCATGCAAACAATGTCTTTGATGTGATAGGCCGCTTTATTCACATGGGCATAGATCCTTACAATTTTGTCTCCAGTCTGAATTGCGTTATGGCCCAGCGGCTTGTGCGCCGTGTGTGCCGCAAGTGCCGTCAACCCGTACAGTATTCTGATGATTTTCTTCGGGAGAGCGGCGTGGACCCGGATGTTGTGCGCGGTGCTACTCTCTACGAAGCAAAAGGCTGTGATGAGTGCAACAACACCGGTTATCGCGGCCGGTCGGCCATTGTGGAGCTTTTGGAATTGAATGACCACCTCCGCGACCTGATTATCGGCAAGGTGACCGCCACCCAGCTCAAACTGGCCGCCCGTGAGGCGGGGGTGGTTTTCCTGCGTGATTCGGCTGTTGAAAAACTGATTGCAGGAGATACAACACTCAAGGAGATCAATCGCGTCACCTTTGTTGAGTGACAAGAACGGAACCGCCATGCTGTTATCCCAAAAATCACTCGGAGTAGAGATACGTCCTTCAGGCGTTGCGTTTGCCCTGCTGGGGGGATCTGTGGCAACACCGCTGCTGGAGCGGGTGGCATATGCGCCGCTGGCACCCGGCAGTCTGCGCGTTTCTTTGCGCGAAGCCAATATCCTCGATCCGGCAGCTTTCTGCGAGACTGTTCGCAGTGCCCATAATCTGCTGCTCTACAATGGTACGCGTGTCTCGGTTACCCTGCCTGACGCGGTTGGCCGGATTATGATGCTGGACGTGGAAGGCCGCTTCAAAAGCCGTGCTGAAGGACTGGACATTATCCGCTGGAAGCTGAAGAAGAATATCCCCTTCGATATTGCTGACACACACCTTGATTACCAGCAGTTGAGTGTTCGCGAAAACGGCGACATGGCATTGATGGTGGCATTGGTCTCCCGTGATGTAATCAGCCAGTACGAAGAACAACTTATGATTGCAGGACTCACTCCGGCCCGGATTGATTTCAACTCGTTCAACCTCTACCGTGCCTTTGAGAATCGTCTGGCGCCCCAGGATGATGTGGCGTTGATCTCGTTTTACGACAATGCCCTGGGCATCATGGTGTTTGACGGTGGTGTTCTTGAGTTCCAGCGGGTCAAGGACCTTCCGGGATCGAACGGAGTCGACAGCCGGGTATTCATGGAGATAAACAGCTCACTTAAGGTGTATCGAGACCGCTTTCCCGAGCGGACGGTTCAGCACGTATCCTGCATTGCTCCACCTGCTGTGGCGCGAGATTTCTGCTGTATGGTGGCTGAAGCGACCGGGTTTGAGCCGTCCCTGCTCGAACTCAAGTCGGTTGTGCGGCCTTCCGATTCGGCCCCGGCTGACCAGGAATCGCTCTACCCCTTTACAACTGCTGTCGGCGCAGCCTTGAGGAGCCTTTGATGCGTTTTACCATCAATCTTGTTACCAGAACGTACCTGGACCCAAAGCTGGTAAACCGTATCAGTTTTCTCATCATTGCACTTATGCTTTGCATGCTGGCCTGGAATGTTTATCGCGTCTCCTGGAACTTTGGTGAATTACAGCATTTGAAGGCGGATATCGCCTCGTATCGGCAACGCCTCGACAGCCGGCCGAAGGGTGTATCAGAAAAAGAATATACAAACCTTTTGGCAGATATTAAATTTTACAACGAAATTGTTGGCCGAAAATCAGTTAGTTGGCTGGTATTGCTAGATCAAATGGAATCAGCTACGCCCGAAGGCATTGCATTATCACTGCTTGCCCCTGACAGAAAAACCGGTTTGCTAAGGATAGAGGGGCACGCCAGGAGTTTTGCCTCGGTCAAGTCGTATATGGAAAAGCTGGAGGATTCCAAGGTGTTTACCTCGATCCTGTTGCTTTCTCATTCGAATGTCGCGGCGGGAGAGAAAAGCAGGGGCGTACAATTTACCATCTCGTGCAAGGCGGCACAGAAATGAACCAGGTCATTCTGGAGTTGTTACAACAAAAAAAGCGTACCCTGATTACGATAGTGGTACTTCTGCTGTTGAATATCGGTCTGTATGCTGTTTCCACAGGCTATCTTGACCCTGGTATAGTCACGGCGCGGACCTCCTCGAATGATCTGCGAGATCGGGTTGCCGTGGCCGGCAGGACTGATGTTGCCTCGATTTATCACCGCGGGACAGAGGATCTGAAAAAGCTTGCGATGCGAATACCCGCCAAGCGCCAGTTCCCGCGAGTGCTTGGCGATATCCTTGATACTGCCGCCTCCAACGCAGTTATTACCGGTACGGTCAGCTACAAGCCGGAGATTGTAAAAGGCCGGGATCTGCTGGCCTACGGTATCTCAATGACGGTTAGCGGCAGTTATGCGGCAGTCAAGAGCTTTCTGGCTGACGTGCAGAATAATGGTGAAATGATCGTGATAGACAGTATGAGCCTGTCTAATAACGACCTCTATGAAGAGAATGTTGTCATGGACCTTCGCCTGACAGTCTATCTGCAGGGAAAGGAGGGTGCATGAATCGCAAGAAGCTGGTGCTCTTCATACTGCTGATTACATTGGTTCTGGCCATAATCTGGAGTTATTCGGCTGTCCCACGCCAGAAAACGGTCAGTACGCTTAAATATGCCCCCGGTCAGACTCAGCCGCCAGTAAAACCCGCGACTTCTGTACCAGCCGCAACCTCGGCGAATCGTGTTCCGGTGATCGCGATAACCGGTGATGAGCGCATTGTGCGACTGGATCTGCTGGAGCGTGAGCAATCCGGGTTCAAGGGTTATCGCCGAAATATCTTCAAACCGATTTTTATAGATGAAATCAAGGCAATGATGCGGAAGGCGGCGGCCCCTAAACCGTTACCGATTCCGCCTGTGGCCGCTGCTCCGCCCCCGAAAGTTGAACCGCCACCACCGATTGCTCAGCCGGTCATTCAACCTGAAAAGCTCCAGAACACCCTGGCCCGCTTCGTATTCCTGGGCTATCTGAAAAAGGGTAATCGACAGACCATCTTCCTGTCCAAGGACAAGGAAATTATCCTGGTCAGAAAAGGCGACAAGTTTGCAGGAAACTTCGAGGCTCGCTCGGTTACCGATCAGGCTTTGACAATCATATCAATCGACACCGGCGAAGAGATCGTCATTCCGCTGATAGAAAACCAGCCGCTGAGTGCGGCTGTCAAATAGTATGAACCCAGTTCCGGAGGAGACGCTACGAATGCGCTATCTGAGTCATCTCACCATATTCAGCCTGCTACTGTCCATTGTTGCATTATCCGGATGTTCCGCCGGACGCCGTGCATTCAGCAAGGGCGAACAGCTCGAGTCCACCGGCAACTATGAAGAAGCCATGTACAGTTATGCCGAGGCCTACCGCGTCGATCCGGATGCGGGAGATTATCGGGCGCGTTTTTTCAGAGCCCGTGATACAGCCGCCCAGCTTCGCTACAAAAAAGGTGTTGATCTGTTTGAACGTGGTGAATACGTCGCAGCCCTGGCGGAGTTCCAGACCGCATTTGGGTTAGACCCTACCCAGGAGCGCTTCAAGCAGAAGATAGATGAAACCACCCGTCTGAGGGATGCGCAGCTGGCCTACCAGGAAGGGCGTGATTTTGAATCGGCAAACAAGCTCAGGAATGCCAACCAGGCCTATATCGCAGCGCTTGAGCTGCATCCCGGCAACAAGGAGTACCAGGAGGCCCTGTTCCGTGTCAGTGGTCAACGCAAAAGCAAGCTGGAGGGATTCGAGCTGTCACTTAAATCGTCCAAGCCGATTACCCTCAAGTTCAAGGACGCCAAGATAAAAGATGTTTTCAAGATCATTACCCAGCTCACCGGCGTAAATTTCATTTTCGACGATGCGGTCAAGGATCAGCCGGTTTCCATCTACCTGGAAAACGCCACTTTTCAGCAGTCCATGGATCTGCTGATCAATATGAACAAGCTGGAACGAAAAGTACTCAATGAGAGTACTGTACTCATTTATCCCAGAACCCCTGATAAATCGAAACAGTATGATGATTTGACCCTGCGTACATTCCACCTCGGCTACATGGATGCCAAGAAAGCGGTTAATCTGGTCCGCACCATGGTGCAAGTGAAAAAGATCTATGTCAATGAAGAGTCAAACTCGATCATTGTACGTGATACCAGTGACGTGGTGGCTGTGGTCGATAAGATTCTGGAGGCTAACGATGTCCCGGATCCCGAGGTTGTGCTGGATGTCGAAGTCATGGAGATCACCGACAGCAATACCCAGAACCTCGGTCTGCTGCTGAGCAATTATAATGTCCAGTTTGGTGCGTTTTCTCCTGGTAATGGAACTACCGGTCCACAATTGCTTTCAACCAGTTCATTGGCACCCACTACCACAACGAATACAACTGGTACTACCGTCACGACAACCACTGATGTTACGGTTAATAATCTATTGAAGGTTTTCTCCATGAGCGGCTACAGCGGTTTCATGACCGTGCCGACCGCCCAGTACAACTTCGGAAAAACCCTTACCAAGGGTGAGGTGCTCTCCAATCCCAAGATCAGGGTCAAGAACAAGGAGAAAGCCAAGTTCAACGTGGGCCAGCGGGTTCCGATAACGACGACGACACTCAACGGAACGCTTTCCCAGGTCAACGTGCAGTATGTTGATGTGGGCGTCAAGGTCAATGCCGAACCGACTATCCAGTTGAATAATGAGGTTGTTATAAAGCTTAGTCTTGAAGTCAGTTCAATTTTGTCGAAAGAAATTGTCGGCGGGTCTTCCAGTCCGACATCGGTTGTAACTATAGGAACTCGTAACCTGGATACCGTGTTGAGCCTCAAGGATGGTGAGACCAGCGTTATTGGCGGTCTCATTCAGAACACTCAGAACAACACCAAGCAAAAGATTTACTTGCTGAGCGATATGCCGCTGATCGGCCCGCTTCTGACCAACCAGGATTCAACCAAAAACAAGACGGAACTTATCCTTGCAATTACCCCGCGTCTGGTTCGGCGTGTCACGGTTCCGCAGAACAGCTTGATGTCTTTCAATTCCGGCAAGGAAGACGATCCGTCGCTACAGAGGCCGATGGCTTCATTCGATCAGGAACCGGTGTTTGAGGGAGAATCCAAAGAGGCGCCTGTCAAACAGCAGGTAAAAACGACCTCTCCGGCTGCAGCCGTATCTCCTGCACCTGTCGTTACTCCAAAACGCAAGACAGCGGCCGATAGTAATGAAGTCAAACCGGCTGCCCCGGCTGACACAACCACCACGACTACCACGACCACCACTACTGCTTCGGCTGTTCCGACTGCTCCGATTGTTCCGACTGCACCAATTGCTCCGATTGCCCCGGCTGCCACAACCACCACGACTACCACGGCTGCCTCGGCTGCTCCGGTAGCTCCGGTAGCTCCGGCTGCTCCGGCTGCTCCGGCTGCTCCGGCTGTCCCGGCTGTCCCGGTTGCCACAACCACCCCGACCTTATTTACCACATCTCCTGCTCCGGTTGCACCGACTGCCCCGGTTGCCCCGGCTGTTACAACAACCACGACCACCACGACTGCCCCGGTTGCCAAAATCATTCCGACCACCCCGACCGCACCGACCGCACCGACCGCACCGATTGCACCGATTGCACCGTCCGCACCGTCCGCACCGTCCGCACCGTCCGCACCGTCCGCACCGTCCGCTTTGACTCCCCCAAGAGCCCCGACATCGCCCATCAAGCGCGGACTGGTACAGATTGCAGCACCCGCCGAGACTGGTGTCGGCCAGCAATTCTATGTAGATGTCAAGACTGGTGATGTACAAAATCTGATCGGGGCAGACCTTGTTTTAGGCTATGATCCAAAAATTGTTGACTATGTCTCGACATCGGAAGGCCCTTTCCTGAAAAAGGACGGCCAGCAAACGGTCTTCTCTGCTGCGGCCAATACAACGGATGGCACAGTAACAGTAAAGTTGTCGCGCACGCCGAACAGTGCCGGCATTTCAGGCGCAGGAAGCCTTGTAACGGTTTTATTCCGTGCAAAAAACAAGGGTCCGGCCAGCTTTAATTTTAAAAGTGTCAGCTTTACTGCGGTGGATGGTAAGCCGTTTGAGATGCTGCCGTTCAGTTCAGCTGTAAATGTTCGCTAGATTTTACGTATGAGAAGGCCCTGTTTTACAGCTCGACTGAAGTCAATATGCTCAAACCGTGATGGCTTCACGTTTCTGATGGCGATTTTTATGGTTATGATAATTGGTATAATGTCCGCTGAAACTGGTAAATCCTGGAAAATGATCATGAAGCGCGAACGTGAAAAGGAATTGCTCTTCCGCGGAAGCCAGATCAAGGAAGCGATTGAAAACTGGAACAATCCGAAATATACCGTTCCGGGTGTTGCACCGCGAACTGGGCCTCGTCCGCCACTCATGGATCTGAAGTATTTGCTGGATGATCCGACTTCTACAACACATATAAGATTTCTGCCCCATACCTATGCCACCGAACTTGACACAAACAATCCGAAATGCGCCCCAAATTGTGCCAAGCTCAAGGTGTATCAGGACCCCATGACCGGCAAGGAATGGACAATAATCAGGGGCACTGCCGGTAATGCAGCTACTGGTCAAGTTCCCACAATCAGTACCAGCACTCAGGGCGCGGGCATAATCGGCGTTGCCAGTAAAAGCGATGAAAAACCGCTTAAAACTGACTTTAAAGATACGGCCCTTGAAAATATGGGCGTTACTGGCGGTGGGATCACCACAGGTGCAATAGGAACTGTGCCTCAAGTCATAACTGGTACTGATATGAACGAACCGGCCTCAACATCCCCTGCCTCGGGGGGCAAAATGACCAAATACAGTGACTGGAAATTTATCGCTGACCCCACAAATGATCACACAAAAATTTACCGGGCCTATCACGAAAGATGGTAAATGAAGAGCATTCGCAGCACTGGATGGTGTAAATTGAAGGTATTGACTTGAAACAGTTGAGAACGCGAAGCGGGGTTTCCCTGCTTGAATTGATCGTGACGATTACGATACTCGGTATCCTGGCCGCCGGTGTGATGCCGTTGATCCGCAATACGACGATCAGATCAAAAGAGATCGAACTCCGTAGAAACCTGCGCATCATCCGCATTGCCATTGATGACTACAAGAAGACGTTCGACAAGATGCCTGAAGGGCCATTGAAAACCGGAAGCGGCTATCCGAAAGAGCTTCAGGAACTGGTTGACGGGCATGATTTCGGTGACGTAAAAGTCGGCAATGTCAAGTTTCTGCGAAGGAAAATCCTCAATCCGCTGGTGGACCCGAAAATAAGCTCTGCCGACGATAAATGGGGCTGGAAACTGAGCCCCTACAGCGATAAGGGTGGTGAGGATGTTTATGATGTTTCTGCTCCGCAGGATGAGACCGCTCTTGATGGGACAAAATATAATGAATGGTAATAACGTGAACAATTCAAATGAACAACCAACCAACCTCGCCTCCGATACAACGAAGTGCAACTCCGGTTGTCGTGGTTTTACTCTGATCGAGCTTATGATAGTTGTCTCGATTATCGGTATTCTGGCCGCCATAGCCGTGCCCAACTATCAGTGGAGTGTCATCAAGGCCAAAGAAGCGGTTCTGCGGGAAGCTCTGTATAATTTCCGGACCACGCTTGACCAGTTCTATGCAGATCAGGGAAAATACCCCGATTCGCTTCCCGAACTGGTCGATAAGAAATACATGCGTGGTCTTCCCAAGGATCCTTTCACCGGAACAGACGACTGGGTAACAGTTGAACCGCCGCCGCCTCAAGGGACGACCAGTTCAGCCGCACCTACTGACCCTGGTAAGGTCTGGGATGTACACAGTGGCTCAGACAAGGTGGGGAGTAACGGCACCCCATATAACGAGTGGTAGCGGCATGATCCAACTACACAACGTATCTCTGGCGTACCAGAAGGATGCTTCCGCCATCAATGATATCGATCTGCGTATCGAGAAAGGTGAATTTGTTTTTTTGACCGGTCCATCCGGCGCCGGCAAAACAACACTTCTGCGTTTACTGTACGGAGCATTGACGCCGACCCGAGGGCAGGTGTTGATAGACGGTCAGAATGTTTCACGTTTGGCGGCGTCCCAGATCCCTCACCTGCGGCGCATGATCGGGGTGGTATTCCAGGACTTCAAATTGCTGCCATCCCGGACGGTATTTGAGAATGTAGCCATTACCCTGGAGGTGATCGGCTGGGGGCGGGCCGACATCGGTAAAAAGGTGATGCATACCCTCAGGCAGATGGGCATGGAATCCAAGATCAACCTGACTCCCGAACGTCTGTCCGGAGGTGAACAGCAGCGTGTGGCACTGGCCCGCGCTCTGGTGAATGACCCCAAGATCCTGCTGGCCGATGAACCGACCGGCAATCTGGATGATGCGAACAAGAATCAGATCCTGAATATCTTCAAAGAGGCAAATGTTCGCGGAACGACAGTGGTCGTGGCAACCCACGACCGCCGTCTGATTGAGCATGCCCATAAGCGTCTGGTAACCCTCAATAAGGGAGAGATCGTTGAACAGATGGAAAAAGAAGCACATAACGGCGATCAAGCCCAATAAACGACCGAAACTGGCCGGAGAAGGGTTTGCCGGTCGCCTGAGATACTTTCTCTTCCGCGCCCTGACAAATATTCGCCAGAATGTCTTCGTCAATGTGGTGACCATCGGGACGATTACGCTGGCGTTGCTGATTGTTTCACTCTTTCTGCTGGTGTTTATCAATCTCGAAAACGCAGCGGAAAGCTGGAGTGAGCGGGTTCAGGTGACAGTTTATTTCGACCATGATCTGACGCTGCAGGAGCAGGGCTCATTGCGTACCCGGATTACAGCTCTCCCCGGCACGTCCCGGATTGGGTATGTGTCCCGTGATGAGGCTCTCAAACGCTTTAAAAACCGCCTGCGCGGCCAGGAAACCCTCCTGGAGGGAGTCCGTTCGGAGGTATTGCCACCTTCTCTGGAAATCACGCTGAAACGGAGCAGTCGAGAGACCCGCGATGTCGAGGCGTATGTTGCCGGCCTCAAGCTCATACCCGGTATCAATGAGGTGCAGTACGGTGAGGAATGGGTGCGGCGCTTCAATACATTTCTTAACTTCATGCGACTGATCGGAGCCCTGCTGGGTGGATTCCTGGTGATTGCCGTGCTGTTCATCGTGTCGAATACAATCAAACTGACCATCTATGCCCGCCGTGACGAACTGGAGGTTATGTCGCTGGTTGGCGCCACCCGCTTCTTTATAAAGGCGCCGTTTTTGATAGAAGGAATTATTCAAGGCGGTGCCGGAGCACTGCTCGCCACGGGATTGCTGTTGGGCCTGTACGAGGGATTTCTGCACAATGCCGGCAGCTTCCTGACGTTTAACCCGACCACCGCGGGACTGGCATTTCTGCCGTTCGAGTATATCTGCGGTATAATCATGGCCGGTATCGTGTTGGGATTTTTAGGAAGTCTTTCTTCTCTGAAGCGATTTATCTCTGTCTGAAATATGACACGAATAGCCTGCATACTGCTGCTCCTGATCTCAGCGAGTGTCGCCCGGGGAGAAACCACCAAGGATCAATTGAAGGGAGTAAAGCAAGAGATCAAGGCCAAAAAGCAGCTAATATCCAAAACCCGCAAGGTAGAGGCGGTGGTTTCCACCGAGCTGCAAGAGATAAACCGTAATCTTGTACAGAAAGAATCCGACCTGGGCCGTCTCGATCATGAGCTGAAAGGCGTGGAATCCAGCCTTCAGCGCACCGGGCGCGAGATTGTCCGGGTCACGGATGAGGCCAATCTCAAGAAGCGGGAGATCGAGCGCCGCCTGACGTCACTCTACAAAGCTGGAGAGCTGGGTGCGGTACGGATGTTTTTCTCGGCGGAATCATTTCCACAGATGGCCGAGAATATTCGCTACATGCGTGCTATTCTGGATAACGACAAAAAGATATTTGCAGAGTATGATCAGAAAATAGTCGAGCTGCGTAAACTTAAGGTCGTTCTGGAACGTGATGCCGCATTAAAATCGCGTATCAAGGCCGGCATTGCCGTCAAAAAACTTGAAATAGAGCAGGAAAAAAGCAAGAAGGCATCTTATCTGGTAAAGGTCCGGCAGGACCGCAGCAGTTACGAAAAATCGCTCAAGGAGCTCCAAGCCAACGCGTCTCGTCTGCAGGCCATGATGGAGCGGCTTGAAGCGCTCAGCCGCAGAAAACTGTCATCCCGGCATGAAAAGCCTGGCAGCAAGCTGAAACCGTTGGCTGAACTGCCTCCTGTGCCTGATCGGGGATTTGCATCCCAAAAGGGTCGCATGTCACTGCCGGTACGAGGCGAAATTGTTGAAACCTACGGAAAGCATAAACACCCTGATTTCAATTCGTATACCTTCAGTAAGGGATTGTCGATATCAGCAGGGGCCGGCAGCGACATCAAAGCCATCTACGAAGGCAGTGTTATTTTTGCCGATTATTTCAAGGGCTTTGGCAATATGATCATTATTGATCACGGTGGCGGATACTTCAGTCTGTATGCCCATGCTGCCAAGATCCTGAAAAAGGTCGGAGCGGAAGTTGCCCGCAACGATACAGTCGCAACGGTCGGAGATACGGACTCCTCACGGGGACCGATGTTGTATTTCGAGATCAGACACCAGGGTAAACCGGTGGATCCGGTCGGCTGGGTGCGATAAACCTATGTCAATTAACTATCTGTATAATAAAATTAATCGGAGGCATTAGATGGCAACACCAGGTGGTAACAAAAAACGGGTAGCCATGGGGGTTGCGATCCTCATTTCCGCCCTGGTCATTTTTATCGGCATCAGCTCACAGCGTCACTGCAGTGCCGAAGGCAAGGGGAGTGATTACGAGTCGATAGAGCTCTTCACCGATGTTATGGCCATTGTCAAGAAAAGCTATGTGGAAGAGGTCGATACCAAAAAACTGATCTACGGTGCTATCAACGGCATGCTGGCTTCGCTCGATCCTCACAGCTCCTTTATGTCGCCCGACAGCTACAAGGAGATGAAGATTGATACCAAGGGGGCCTTTGGCGGCCTGGGTATCGAGATCAGCATCAAAGACGGCATCCTGACCGTTATTTCACCTATTGAGGATACCCCCGCCTTCAAGGCCGGTATCAAGGCCGGCGACCAGATTTTCAAGATCGATGATAAGTTTACCAAAGATCTCAATATCAACGATGCGGTCAAGCGGATGCGCGGTCAAAAGGGCTCCAAGGTCATTCTGACCATTATGCGGGAGAGCTTTGACAAACCGCAGGAATTCCCGCTGATTCGCGATGTTATCCAGGTCAAGAGCGTGCGTTCATATCTGATGGAAGAGGGCTATGCCTATATCCGGATTGCTCAATTCCAGGAGAAAACCGATGAGGATCTCGTCAAATTCCTGAAAAATCTCAAAGAGGAAAACAAAGGCGAACTGAAGGGATTAATCCTTGATATGCGAAATGATCCGGGTGGACTTCTTGATCAGGCGGTCCGGGTAGCCGATCATTTTGTCGATGAAGGGCAAATGGTCGTGTACACGGAAGGTCGCGAGAAGGATTCCAAGATGAAGTTTATCGCCAGAAAGGGCAACAAAGAGCCGAACTACCCGATAGTGGTGCTGATCAACGGCGGCAGCGCCAGCGCTTCGGAGATCGTTGCCGGCGCACTGCAGGATCACAAGCGCGCCATTGTCATGGGTACCCAGAGTTTCGGCAAAGGCTCCGTGCAGACGATCATTCCGCTGTCGGATGACTCCGGTTTGCGCCTGACAACAGCCCGCTACTACACTCCCAAGGGGCGTTCGATCCAGGCCAAGGGCATTACCCCGGACATCGTGGTTGAGCGCCTTGAATTGCCCAAGGAGCCTGCCGGCAAAAAAGACATCATGCATCTGAGAGAGAAGGATCTGGAGAATCACTTCGAGGGTGAGGACAAGGCCGCTCCGAAGAATGTAAAAAAAGAGGAAAAGAAGGATGAGAAGAAAGACGATAAGAAGGATGATAAGGCAACACTGAAGCCGCTGGAAGTTCTCAGGAACGACTACCAGGTCATGCGCGCCCTCGATCTGCTCAAGGGTTGGGAAATACTCAAAATAATGGGCAACAAGTAAAATATTGGCTAACAGGAAAAATAACAAGCGAATCCCGAAAAGGCCGGGCGGCAGTCGTTATGCCGCCCTGGCCATCCTGGCCGTAATTATTCTTGCCATAGTCGGTTATCAATTGATCAAGCCCGGCCGCTCCGTTTCACCCCTCGTTCCCTACAGGGATCATGCTACAACCCTTACTCCGCTTCAGACAAAACCGCCGGCCCCTGTTGTACACAACTATTCCGCACTGGTAAAGACGCACCCCGCTGCGAAACAGTATCCGAAGACGAAAGTTGTTCCGGACGATAGTTCTTCAGGTGATAAACCGTCAGGCGGTTCCGGTCGTTTGGCAATTATTGTCGACGATATGGGCAGTAATCTGCAGGAGGCGCGGGCCCTGGCCGGAATCGGGGTGCCGCTGACATTTTCCATTATTCCAGGTTTGAGCAGATATCGTGAGGTGGCGGCGTTTGCCGCTTCCAACGGTATCGAAACCATGATTCACATCCCCATGCAATCGAAGGGGTGGCCCGAGCGGCGACTTGAGGCGAACGGCCTGCTGGTGTCCATGTCAGACACCACTGTCACCGAACGCCTGGAGGAGTTCATGCGAACCCTGCCAGGCGCCGTGGGAGCCAATAATCATATGGGGTCGGAGTATACCGAGCACGAAGACCGGATGCGTACTGTACTTACCGTATTAAAGGGGAAAGGTCTGTTCTTTGTAGACAGCGTTACATCACCTCGGAGCGTGGGGTTGAAGCTGGCCCGCGAACTGGATATGAAATCAGCGCGCCGGAACGTGTTTCTGGACAACGAACAGGATGGTGCCTACATACTGGGGCAGCTCAATCAGGCGATTCGCCAGGCAAAAAAAACGGGCGGGGTGATTGCCATCTGTCACCCCCATCGCGCCACGATTCGAACTCTGGAGGCCGCGCTGCCGAGTCTTTCGAAACAGGGTATCACACTGGTACAGGCATCACAGTTGGTGAAGTAGAGATAGCGATTTTTTATTGATTTTTATTTTATGCATGTGTATTCTTAACAGAGTTACTAAACAAACACGAGACATACCGGATACACGATAATACTAAACTATCCGCAAGGGTAGGACGGAAAGCCTAAGGGTCTCATTGAGACAGCCGGGTCGCCGAAATATCGCACACACGATACGAAGCCCCGGCATTTTTTGTGTTCAAAATACGATACAGAAGATAACCCGTCTCAACTCATTTGTAGCGTCTGTCAAGGCAAACACTTATACCGGGCGCTGTTACATAACGGAAACCGGCATAACTCAGGAAGTGGTAACGATAATACTTAGGGCCTCAGCATTTACTGAAATAAATAGTGTGGAGACTGCATTGCCTGTTTTTAGATCTATTTTGATAGTGTTATCATTAACAATGTGCGGTTTTGGAGCTTGCAAGACATCGCTTGCCCAGGAGCAGGTAAAACCAACAATACCGTCTCATTCTGCCGAAACAATCGAGATTATCTGTCATTATGGGGTTGGCGGCAAGAATCAGCTTGATACGGTAAAAGGAACCTTTACCTACGACATGGTAATTGATCCGCCCACTGTTATCCAGCTCGCTCTTTCAGAAATGGAACGTAAGGAAATCCTGAATGCCGCACGTACGGCGGGATTCTTCTCAATGCCTAAAATACTGCTTCCTCCCGAGAAGCAGGGTACAAATTTTTGCATGGGGCCATGCCGTACCTATTACATTTCGATAAAATCACCTCAATATGAAAATGACGTTTCGCTGGATAATTGCAGCTGTACACAACAGGAAGAAGAGAAAAAACTTTCAAACCTGATCACATTGATAACTTCGATTATTGCCTCAAAATCAGAGTTTAAGGCGTTGCCAAAACCAAGAGCGGGATATCTCTGATGTCTGTGCACTCGTTTCAAACTTTCTTGGCGAAATAATGGTTAGAATTGTCGTTATTGATGACCATCAACTGGTCATTCCCGCAGAGATTTTGAGTAGGAACCCGGGTTTTGATTTTCCGATACAGGCATCAGCGTAACCTGCACGCAGTTCCGCTGTACTCAAAAAGGAGTTGGTATGAAAAGATTCATCGCACTCAATCTGTTATATGGATGTCTTGTCGCCCTGTTTTCGGGGATAGTGCTGCCACATGCCTCTCAAGCGGCGGATTTGCTCGCGTTGCAGGATGTTCCCCCCACCATCAGTCTTGTCCCTGTCATGGCGGATCCGAATCCCAACTATAATCATGTCATGGGTGAGAAAAAAGTCGGTAAGCTTATCAGCTTGGAAGCTCTTTCCAGCACCTTCACCATCAACTACCTCCCTTCGGGTGCCGGCAGCTCTGGTGATATCTGTACCGACTGGCCTTCTGACGTGCAGTCCGCCTTCAGCGCGGCAGTGAACATCTGGGCCAGCAAATTGACTTCGTCGGTGCCAATCGTAATTGATGCATGCTGGGCCACCAATCTGCCAAGCGGAGTCTTGGGTCATTCAGGAGCGGTAAATTATTTTAAAGATTTCACCAATGCCCCCAAACCGGGTACTTATTATCAGGCGTCTCTGGCCAACTCACTTGCAGGTAGAAGGCTTGGAACAAACTCAGCCGATATATACATGGCCTTTAGCAGAGTTTATAATTGGTACTTCGGAACGGACGGCTATCCGCCAGCCAGCCAGCATGATTTTATTTCGGTTGTTGCGCATGAAATTGGGCACGGGCTCGGTTTTACGGGAAGTTTGACCGTATCGTCCGGTCAGGGGTCCTGGGAGAATGGGGGATATCCAATTGCATATGACCAGTTCACGATAGACAGTTCCTACCAGCAACTTATCAATACCGTGGTTTATCCTAATCCATCAACTATCCTCGGGAGCGCACTTACCGGCGGAGGAATCTATTTCAACGGAACCAACGCAACAGCTGCCAACGGAGGAACCAAGGTCAAGCTCTATGCTCCTTCCACGTGGTCAAGCGGCAGCAGTTATAGCCATCTGGATTACAACACCTACTCAACTACGGCAAATGCTTTGATGGTATATGCGATCTCCTCCGGCAGGGCCATTCATGATCAAGGTACGGTCACCATGGGGTTGCTCAAAGACCTGGGGTGGCAGGTCTCCACTGTATCTTTTATGCCCGGCGCGCCGACCATCGGCATCGCCACCTCTGGTAATGCTCAGGCAACAGTGAGCTTTACCCCACCTGCATCGAACGGCGGCAGTTCGATAACCGGCTACACGATAACGTCAAGCCCCGGCAACATAACCAAGACCGGTACTGCAAGCCCGATAACCGTGACCGGTCTGACTAACGGCACGGCCTATACCTTCACGGTGAAGGCGACAAATGCGATTGGGACAGGCCCCGCCTCGGCGGCATCCAATAGCGTAACTCCGATAGCAGTAACAACCGTTCCCGGCGCACCGACCATCGGCATCGTCTCTGCGGGTAATACCCAGGCAATAGTACGCTTTACCGCCCCGTCATCCAATGGCGGCAGCGCGATAACCGGCTACATGGTAACAACAAACCCCGGCAACATGACCAAGACCGGTACTGCAAGCCCGATGACCATAACCGGTCTGACCAACGGTACGACCTATACCTTCACGGTGAAAGCGACAAATGCAATTGGGACAGGCCCTGCCTCGTCGGCATCCAATATCGTAAGCATTGATTACGTTGATGGTGATTGTAATGGTAACGGGGCCATAGAGATCTCTGATGCCTTGTTTGCCTTGCGCATTACCGTAAATCTCGACCCGGCAACACCAACTGCGCTATCTAAGGGAGATATAAATAAAGACGGGAAAATCGATATTTCGGATGCCCTGTATATTCTAAGAAAGGTGGTAGGGCTGATCTAGGACCACTGGAGACTTGGATGCTGTTATCTGTTTTTCTGTTGAGCTGACATCTGCGCCGGCTAAAACGCCGTGAAGTCCTTTATTCCAGGGTTTCACGGCGTTGTTATATGCCTTGCAAACAATCTCAAGCATCATCCAGGGTAAGTTGGGGGGCTTTGTCAAGGTGTTCGATAATCGGTCTATGTTACGTAAGTTTCAGCACAACGTAGTCATGATCAGCCACAAAGGTTCTCTACAAAATGGCAGCGCTGATCTGACGCTGAACGTTCTGCACCGCACGGTAGCGATCCTCATGCAGAACCGCATCCGGGTCGGACGGATCAACCGGATGTACCGCCAGCCACGCGTCACTGCGTAATCTGCCCTCATAGCCGGTCAGTGACTCGTTCAGCAGCAGGTAGAGCTTACCGTTGTTGCCTTCCAGGTCACCCTCTGAAAAACCGGCCAGATCAATGTCCTTCTGGAATATCTGTTCACCGCTCGTATTGAACTGGCGGTAATCGAGCATTTCCGGTCTGTTCCCGTCTTTTGCCGCCAGAAGGGATACGGATTTTCCGGCCTTGTCCGCAATCACCAGGCGTGCCGCGTCAAATGTCCGGGAATCGCTGGTCATTCCATACAGTGTTGCACAGAGCATATCGGTAAAACAGGCTGAATGCAGAAAACCGCGTGCTGACCGGTCGGATGTCTCGTAATAAAATCCCCGCCCCTCGGGCTGCTCCGAAAGGAGTGCGCCGCAAATCAGGCAACGCTCTGCCAGACCTTCCAGCCTGGCCAGATATGATTCCTTCTTTTTCCCTTCCTTTTCCGACAGCCAGGTATAATAGAGGCAGGCCCGCGATTCGGGTGTTGCGTCGTAACAGTTCAGAATCTCGCGACTGATTTCTGCGAATTGCCCGTGTACATCCGTACCGCGGGCATGAGTCAGGATCGGATAGATCTTGCCGTCAGGATTGGTGTTGAGGCTCTCGACCTTGGGGCTCTTGGAGATATAGGTATCCAGGCAGCGGTAGCCGCGGTTGGCTGCAAAGGCCCGCAGCAGTGTTTTCTGGTCCTTGAATACACCTTCGAACTTGATGCGCTCATCAATCAGACAGGGGATCAGGGCCAGCGACTTCTTGTCGATGCCGCGCTGTTCGAAGAGTGAAAAGATATTGCGGCAGTTTTCGAGACTGGGCATGTCCTTGACCGGTATCAAGACCCGGTCGGCGGCATACAGGGCGTTCTGGGTGAGGATGTTCAGGTCCGGCCGGGTATCAATGATGACGATGCCCGAAATGCCTGATTCAGCCAGCATGCGCGTCAGGGTCATCGGGCCTTTGAAACGCTCGTTGATGTCGCCCAGTTCCGTTGATGAAGGGATGTACCCCACGCCGTACTGTCCGGTTTGCACAACCTGGTTAGCTTGCGCTCCCATCAGCATGTCGTGGACGTTTCCGGCCAGTCGCTGTCCTTTCAGCTCGAACATCCGGTCAACGGTAAAATGGTTATCGAATGAGAAGATGGTGACCGGCAGATCCTCGCGCATGGCTTTCAGGTAGATCGCCAGATTGGTGGCCAGGGTGGTCTTGCCGACCCCGCCTTTTTCGGATGAAATGGTGATGATGTAGGGAAAGGACTGCATGTTTTAAATCCGCCGTACCTAAGAAATTTCGGTGCTTGGGAGTCTGTCGGACTTAGGAAATCGTAGCGAAAATTCGACTGGGCGAGGACAGATTTTGCCGATTTTGCAGGTCAATAGTCGTTCTATTGACCAAGAAATCGGTGAAATATGGACCGCACAGGCGGATTTGCAGTAGATTTCTCCTAAGTCCGACAGTCTCCTAGCCAACACCGGAGGGCGATAGTAGTAAATTTGATGGCGATGGTCAATTGCTTTCCCGTGATTCAGGGAATTCCGGTCGCATCATTGAAGTCAATGCCGGTGGAGAGAAAATAAAAAACAGGTCTTCCCGGGTGCCTCACGTTGCGATCAGATCCGGTTGCCCTTCAGTTCTTTCAGCGAATAGAAGGTCCCTCGCCAGCGGATGCCCCCTTGTACGAGATTCAGCAGCATGGTGCGCAGCAGGATATAGATAAACAGGATCGACATCAGGGGATAGCCGACGGCATACCAGGGCCGTGAGCCGTGGAAACGGGCACTGTCCGCAACCACCAGCAGAATCAGAATCACTACGGCCAGGTAGATGCCCCGGACCGTCCCGCCGGTAACAAAGAGCGCCG
This sequence comes from Desulfuromonadales bacterium, assembly GCA_016650295.1. Taxonomy (GTDB): domain Bacteria; phylum Desulfobacterota; class Desulfuromonadia; order Geobacterales; family Pseudopelobacteraceae; genus CAIPTY01. The sequence continues at coordinate 90,714 of JAENWA010000003.1, forward strand.
CAAAGGGCCAGATGCTGCACAGGCTGTGGACCAGCACACCCATCAGCACCAGCGGAATGTTGTAATCGGCTCCCGAAAAGGCATTCTTCTCCAGCCCCCTGATCACCTCGCCCAGTGAGGCGTACCATTCCACGGCCAGAAAATCGGGCGCATAGGCTACATCCTGTCGGAAGCCGGCCTGTTTGATGATCTTGCCCAGCTTGACATCGTCATCCGGACGCAGTCGGATGGTCTCATGGCCCCCCACCTGCCGGTAGACAGTTCTCCTGAGCAGGTTGAAGGCGCCGATGCCGATATGGCAGCGGCTTTTGGGATCGCGAGCTTTCCAGGGGCGAGTGAACAGCGAAAAGAAGATGATAAAGGCAGCACCGAACATGCCCAGCAGGGTGGTCGGCATGCGCATGGATGGTGTGGCGGCCAGATGGTCAAGCCGGTTCTGTTCCATACATGCCACGGCGCGGGTCACCACCGTCGGTTCCATAACGATATCGGCGTCGGTGAACAGCAGCAGTTCCCCGGTTGCGCGTTGGCTGCCGACCCACAGGGCGTGGTTTTTGCCCAGCCAACCCGCGGGCAGGCTGTCGATATGGATCACCCGCAAACGGGCGTGAGTATTAGCCAGATCTTCCAGTATCAGGCCGGTAGCATCTTCGGAACGGTCATTGATCACGATCAGTTCGTAATCGGGGTAGGCCAGCGCCAGCAGCGACCGTAGCGCCTCGCGGATGTTGCGCTGCTCGTTGCGGGCGGCCACGATGATAGATACCCGTCGTGGATCGGGTGGCGGATCGGGTGATACTTCCCGCAGGGCACGGATGGAACGGTTGCCGGTGAACAGGTCCAGTGCCGCCAGAATGGTGAGGAATAGTGTTGCAGCAGCCAGCCAGAACAGGAGGGTCATGTTTCAAGATCTTCCGGAAAACAGACGTTATGCGGCAGGTTCGCCTTGGCGCCACATTTTGAACACGTTACCGTCGGGGCATCGGTCAGATGCTGCATCTCCATGAACAGGCCCATGTTCGACAGCCAGCAGATATGTCCCTTGTGCGTTTCTCCGCAGTTACAGGGGTGAGGGGTTTCTGTGTCAACTTGGTCCGACATGTTGTACCTTTCTTCTTAAGCCGGTTTTGCTTTGCTGATTACATCCTGAGAATAAACATCCAGTTTGTTCTTATTTCAGTTTACTTGTTTTACCCGCATTGTGACAGCCTTTAATCTGTTTAACCTGGCGTCATCCCACTGTAGGATATTCAACACCTGTGCCGGATATTCATCACCAGTATGCTCTCGTTGACGAGAGAAAAACTTAAAAATATTCATATAAACTGGTAGTTACTAGCTTTCATGTGGTGTGGCACGTTACTTGTATCATCAAGGTCACACACGCAGATTTGAGGGAAGACCTATGAAAAATAGAATGCTGAATACGGCACTTGTACTGGCAGCGCTCATATTCCTGTCAATACTTGCCTTCAATGTCAGAACCGGAATTACTGCCGACTCGGTAGCGGTCCTGAAGACGGCCGGCATGACCTGCGGCAGTTGCTCAAGCAAAATTATCAAGGCGCTGGAGTCACAGAAAGGTGTGACGGCCACAGAGGTAGACATAGATGGCGGCTGGGTAGTCGTGGGCTATGACACGAAAACCGTGAAACCTGAGGTGTTGGCCGAAAAGGTCAACTCTGCCGGCTTTGGCTGCAGTGTACATCTCGTGCTGACGTCGGAGCAGTTCAAACAGGAAACCGGCAGGGATATCGGCAAGAAGGCTGCCGTTGGTTCCGGCTGCTGCGGCGGCAAGGGCGGCGGTTGCAAATCTGATAAACAGAGTTGAAAAAGGAGACATGAATGGCGACAAAACAGACAAAACAGGTTGTATGGGCAGTAGTGATCATGGTGGCGTTGTTGGCAGGCGCCGTGAGCGTATTTGCTTTCACACTGGGCAAGTACGAGAAGGTCAAGGCAAACGGACCGGTGCTGTCTATCCCGACAGCCAAGCTGGCAGACGGCAAGGCCCGTTTCTACCAGTTTGAAGATAATGGCAAGCAGATCGCCTTCTTCGTTGTCAAGGCGCCGGACGGCAGCTATCGAACCGCCTTTGATGCCTGCGATGTCTGTTACAAGGAGAAGAAGGGTTACGAACAGCAGTCAGACAAGATGAACTGTAAAAACTGCAATCAGAAATTCGCAACCAACCGCATTGGCCCCAATTCAACGGGAGGCTGCAATCCATCCTATCTTCCCCATCAGCAGTCCGGGAACGCGATTACCATCAACCTGGCCGATCTCAAGGCCGGAGCACGTTTCTTTTAAGCCGGAATTTTTGATCCAAAGACGCTCGCTGCTCTCGGAGGCGTAATGAAACTGCACAACATATCCATCAACAACCTCAAACGCCGCAAGGCTAAGATGGCCTTCCTGACAATCGGCCTGACCGTGGGCATCGCGACTATCGTTACCCTGGTTACCCTGACCCGCTCCATGTCCAGCGATATTGAGCGCAAGATGGACGAGTTCGGCGCCAATATCCTCGTTACCCCTCAGAGCAACGGGTTGTCCATGAACTACGGCGGCATCAGCCTGGGGGGCGTAACCTTCGATCAGCGCGAGATTCGCGAAGATGATCTGGCTAAGATTAAAACCATCACCAACCACAAGAACATCTCGGCAATCAGCCCCAAGGTGCTGGGAGGCATCAAAATCAACGACCACGACGTGTTGCTGGTTGGTGTCAACTTCGAGAGTGAATTGAAGATGAAGCAATGGTGGAAGGTTTTTGGAAATGAGCCTAAATCCGAGCACGACCTTTTGCTCGGTTCCGATGCATCTAAAGTGCTTAACGTTTCTTCCGGCGATACTCTGAATATCAAGGGAGAAACCTTCAGGGTGGCGGGTGTGCTCGATCAGACCGGCTCACAGGATGACGCACTTGTCTTTGCCAGCCTGGCCAAAGCCCAGAAGCTATTGGGCAAGGAAGGCAAAATCAGCATGGCCGAGGTGGCGGCGCTCTGTTCCGGCTGCCCGATCGGTGACATGGTGACCCAGATTGCCGAGAAAATACCGGACGCCAAGGTATCGGCCATTCAACAGGTGGTTGAAGGACGGCTCAAGGCCCTGGATCAGTTCAAACGCTTTTCCTATGCCATGGCCGGAGTGGTGGTTTTCATCGGTTCCCTGATTGTTTTTGTAACCATGATGGGCAGTGTCAACGAGCGGACAGTCGAGATCGGCGTTTTCAGGGCCATCGGTTTCCGGAAGAGCCACATTATGCGTATCATCCTGCTGGAAGCGGCCCTCGTCAGCCTGCTGGCCGGCTTTCTGGGCTATGCCGCCGGTATGGGCGGGGCGAAGCTGGCGCTGCCGTTCATGGCCGAGAGCAGGAATGCCCATCTGGTCTGGGACACGACCGTGGGCTTCGGTTCAATCGGGTTGGCGCTTGTTCTGGGACTCCTGGCGAGTCTCTATCCGGCGCTGCATGCGTCGAAGATGGATCCGACAGAGGCGTTGAGGGCTCTGTAGGGACCGGGGATCGGGGACCGGTTAAAGGCAAACCGGAATCAGGACTGGAGCTCACCGGGTTTTACGGGTCCCCGATCCCCGGTCCCAGAATTTAGAGAGGAAAAATATGGCGTTAATCGAAATCACCAACCTGAAAAAACAGTACACCAGCGGCGATGACGTCGTTGAAGCGTTGCGTGGTGTTAACCTTTCCATCGAGGCCGGCGAGTTCATCACGGTCATGGGGCAGTCCGGCTCCGGCAAGAGTACCCTGCTGTCGGTGTTGGGGGGAATGAACCATCCCACCACGGGCGAGGTCGAGATGGCCGGGGTAAAGCTGTATCAACTTCCCGGCGAGAAGCTGGCCGATTTCCGGGCCCAGAACCTGGGGTTCGTCTTTCAGTCGTTCCACCTGATCCCCTATCTGACCGCAGTAGAGAACGTCATGCTGCCCTTGGCCATCGTCAAGATGAGCTCTGCGGCCAAGCAGACGGCGGCCCGTACGGCGCTGGAACGGGTAGGGCTGGGCAGCAAGCTTGACCGGCTGCCCAGCCAGCTCTCCGGCGGCGAGCAGGAACGGGTTGCCATTGCCCGGGCCATCGTCAACAACCCGCACATCCTGCTGGCGGACGAACCGACCGGCAACCTGGATTCAAAGACCAGCCAGGAGGTCATGGCCCTGTTCCGGGAGTTGAACGACGCCGGCCAGACCGTTGTCATGGTCACACATAATCCGGAGAACGGCGCCTATGCGGACCGCACGATTCACCTGAAGGACGGCGTGGTCGTGGATAATTGAACCATGATATGGACATTCCCCGGATGCTGACGTACATTGTTAGTCACTTTACTATGTACATCGAGGTGTCGTATGAAACAGGCAACATTTTCCGAATTTTGCCAACCAATGCTTGTAGGAACAAAAACCACCTGACATGCCCCAAGACTCCCATTTCATCTATCGCCCCATTGGCATACTGCGATCCCCCTATTCCCGCCGCATTGACGCACCCCATCAAAGCACGGTGGTGGAAGGCACGGAAACCGGGGATTTTGCGATAGCCACTTTGGAACTCGCTGATTGGCTGGATGAGAAAGTCATTCAAGATCTGAGCGGCTTTGACAGGCTTTGGCTGATCTTCGCCTTTCATCTGAGTGAAGGCTGGAAGAGCAGTGTCAAGCCGCCTCGGGGTGGACCAAAGCGGGGTGTTTTGGCGACCCGATCTCCTCATCGTCCCAATTCTATTGGCCTGTCGGCTGTAGAATTGGTAAAGATTGAAGGCAAGACGCTGCACCTTCGAGGGGTTGACCTCCTGGATGGCACGCCTGTTCTGGACATCAAACCCTACGTACCCTACGCGGATGCCTTTCCGGACTCCAAAGCCGGTTGGATCGACGAATTGGACGCAAAACTGGGGCGTTATTTTGCGCCAGGACCTCGAAAGCCCAGGTAATTGTGGCATGGTCTGGGTATAACCCCGAATACGGCATTTATTCAGATCGAACAATCCACCTGAAGGATGGGGTGGTTGTGGATAATTGAACCTTGATCTGGACTTTCCCCGGATGCTGACGTACATTATTAGTTACGCAACTATGTACATTGAGGTGTCGTATGAAACAGGCAACTTTTTCCGAATTACGCAATCATGCCAAGCAGTATTTTGACATTGTTGAATCCGGCGAAACGGTGCGAATCGTCCGCAATGGCAAACCAATAGCGGATATTGTTCCACTGCCGCAGGATCTCCCCTCCTGGAAACGCAGAACTGCACAACCGCTCGTGCTGGACGGTATTTCTCTAAGCAGGATCATCCTTGAAGAACGCGAGACAACGACCTGATGCGGGTCTTTTTCGATTCATCCGCCTTTGCTAAACGCTATGTTCGTGAAGAGGGGAGCGACCTTGTCCTGTCCTGGTGCGATCAGGCCACGGAGCTCTGTATGTCCGGCATTGCCCTGCCCGAAATCATCTCGGCCTTTTGTCGTCTTCAGCGGGAAAAGCTGATCACTCCACTCCAATATCGGCACCTCAAGACCATGCTCATGGCGGATATCGCTGATGCGGTAATCTGTGACCTGACACCCGAGGTGATGCGCAGCACAATCTCCTCTTTGGAAAACAATGTCCTGCGCGGCATGGATGCCATCCACATTGGAAGTGCACTGACACTCAATGCGGATGTTTTTGTCTCGGCCGATGCCCGGCAGCGTGCCGCCGCCGAGCAGGCAGGATTGCGGGTTGTGCAGGTGTGAAGGAAGTGTGTTAGGAAAAGTTATCTCTGGAATAAATGTTCCATGTGGGTAGTTCACCCCAACCTGATATGGGTTCATAATTGGAACATTCATTTATTACCGTTCGCCTAACAGGAAAAGTGGAGCACTTCGGCGGCAAGCAGACGCACAACATCCATCAGGGCGGCATCAAGTGTTTTTCCATGAAGTCCAGATTTTTCTCGTTTGTAGTCGCGCTTGAAGCGACCGACATATCTAATCTCCCGCATTTAGCATCTCAAGGAGGTTATCTGCGGAGCCAACGGCAACAAGCTCACCACGTCGCGCGGCCCTCATAGCCTCAATAGTTTCTTCATTGGGGACAAGCGGCGCAAACGGTAGCCTTTTTTCTTTTGCAATGCGCATCATCAGCATTCGGAAAGCATCAGAGGCTGTAAGGCCGATAGAAGCGAGCACTGCCTCGGCCTCAATTTTAATATTTCCGTCAATCCTTGCACGGACAACAGAGTTATGAGTTGCTAACATAATATTTCTCCTTTGAGCTACATTGTAGCTCAAAGACTGTATAGGGACAAGATTATTTCCATAGGAACAGGCAACCTAACAGCGAAGCAGCGAATGATCCCATTGACTGATCCAAATGTTTTCCTCAATAAAGTCCGTCATATATGACAGCAATGTTATACCTGACGGATTCCGCTGACTGCCTTCCCTCCACCTCATACATTTTTCTCTCCATTTTAACCTTTACAAACCAATAGTTATACTCTCGATTACCGAAGTATTTCTCTGGCACGTTAGTTGCGCCTTACCTTTTTAGCTGAACATGAATTGCCCGGCGGTGGGCGGTCGCAGCGTAACCAAGGGAGAATCTTGATGATGAACAATACAGACGGATGGATGGGTGGATGGATGAGCGGACAGATGTCGATTTGGGTGGTACTCGCCGTACTGGTGGTCGTCGTGGTCGTGATCAAGAGTCTTACCAGGAAAAAACAGTGAGTTTAAACTCAGTCCGCGAGGAGATCTGATAGTGCGATTAAAGTAAGAAGAAAATGTATCCGGAGCATGAATTTGAAGACAGCCAAACCAGGAAACCAAAGCAAAGCGCACTCAATCGGCTTGCAGGCCGTACATCCTCAGGAGGCGAAGCAGGACCATGCTTGATTATTTGATCAATTTTGTAGGTAACCTCGGAAATTGGGGTTACCTCGTGATTTTTCTTGTCGTGGCGCTGGAATGTCAGGCGTTGTTGGGCCTGTTCATGCCGGGCGAGAGTCTGGTGCTGGTAGGGGGCTTCTTTGCGGAACAAGGCGTGCTCGATCCTGGCGTCCTCATCGTAGTGGTCTCCAGCGCCGCTATTATCGGCGACAGCATCGGCTATGAACTGGGGCGGCATTTGGGACGAGGATGGCTGCTGAAACATGCAAGACGTTTCGGGCTGCATCAGGAGAACCTGGATCGAGTGGATAATTTCTTTGCAAGACATGGCGGCAAGGCCGTTTTCTCCAGTCATTTTCTGCACTTATTACGATCGCTGATGCCCTTCGTCGCTGGTGACCGCCGCATGCGCTATCTGAAGTTCCTCCTCTTCAATGCGATGGGCTGTATCGTCTGGGCGAGCGTGTTCGTTATGCTTGGATATGTTGCAGGGGAAGGTTGGCGTGTGGCTGCGAAATGGATCGGTGTCGCCAGCAAAATCGTCGGCGGAGCATTGCTGCTCACCTTCGCTTTGATCTGGCTTTGGCGCTGGCTGGGGCGGCACGAGGCCGATGTCAAGCGGCGCTGGCGGGCTGTGACGGATCATCCGCGTGTGGCTAATCAGCTGCGCCGGTTTGCTCCCCAACTGGAATTCCTTACCGCTCGTCTCTCGCCACAAGGCTATCTGGGACTTCATCTGACGATCGGAGTTTTGCTCATAATCGGCGCGTCCTGGCTGTTCGGCGCCATCGCCCAGGACGTGGTGGCCGGCGACCCGCTGACGGTCCTCGACACGGTCGTCGCGGAGTGGTTCCACGAGCGCCGCACTCCCGGACTGACGACAGCGATGCAACTCGTGTCCGTCCTGGCCTCGCCACTATGGGTGACGTGCATCGCGACGGTTACCGCGCTCGTCTTGTGGCGGAAGCGGTACTGGTATCGCTTGCTGGCCCTGGGGGTCGGCCTGTCTGGCGGCATGATTCTGGACTTTCTCCTGAAAATCACCTTTCATCGTCCCCGCCCGAGTTTCGAGGATTCGTACCTGATCTTCTACGGCTATAGTTTCCCGAGCGACCACGCCATGGCAGCCACGTTGCTGTATGGCCTGCTGGCTGTCTTTGCGGTCATCGCGCTTGACGTCTGGCGCTGGCGGGTCGGAGCAGCCCTCGGAGCGTTTGTCATGATTCTGCTGGTCGGTTTCAGCCAGGTGTACCTGGGAGCACATTATCTGAGTGATGTGCTGGGAGCCGCAGCAGCTGGTTTGGCTTGGCTGGCGTTGTCTCTTACCGCGGTGGACACCTTGCGCCGAAATCGCGGTCACTTGTTCTAAGCATCGCTCATGAATAGAGCTCATGCAGGTGGGTAAGGTATCCATATCGCAGTGTACGATGATGAACCGCCTGTGAAGTGAAACGTAAACCATGAAAGGAAAACCTCTATGCTGACCAAATTATCCGTTGACAAATTAGTGAGTGAAGTTGCCGTCCAGGCCAATCACTTTAGCGTCATGCAGGTTCACAACCTCAATGAGTCCATGGCGAAGAATGACGTGGAGTTCGCCCGTGAACGTCTGATCTTCGAGGTCTGTCAGCCGCAACAAGCGAGGAAAGTATCGGATGAATACATGAGAGGTATCCCCTCATGAAACTCTCCGCCTCCCATCTCAAACGTTACCGGCAAATCGCCTCACTGCTGTGGAAATACGGCCGCTCCGATCTGGCAAAACAAATGAGCGCGGAGGAAGGTTTCGGCGTCGACGAACTGCCGTTCGCGGACGGACAGACGCCGTTGGACAGCGCAATGCTCGCTGACGGCCAGGCATTGCCCGAACAACTGGCGGATGATCTGGAAGCAATGGGACCGACCTACGTCAAGCTGGGGCAAGTGCTCGCCGGCCGCCCGGATTTGTTGCCCGATGCATACTTAAAGGCGCTTGTTCGGCTGCAGGACAAGGTGAAGCCGTTTTCCTACGCCGAGGTGGAGGAAGGCATCATGGCAGAGCTGGGCGTCAGGATTTCCAAGGCGTTTTCGAGCTTCGAGATCGAACCGATGGCCGCCGCCTCGCTGGGGCAGGTGCACCGCGCGGCGCTACGAGACGGCCGGGCGGTAGTCGTGAAGGTGCAGCGCCCGAACATCCGCAAGCAAATCGCGGAGGACTTCGAGGTGCTAGAGCAAATTGCCGGCTTCCTCGACGACCACACAGCACTGGGCCACCGCCACCGCTTCCTCGTCACCCTCCAGGAGTTCCGCCTGGCGATCCAGCAGGAACTCAATTACGAGCGCGAGGCCCACAACCTCATCGCGCTCGGCAATAACCTGAAGGAATTCAAACTCATTCAGGTTCCGCAGCCCGTGCCGGATTATTGCACGCGATCAATCCTTACCATGGAGGAAGTGCAGGGGCACAAGATTACCGAGCTCGGCCCACTGGCCCTGCTCGACCTGAAAGGCGCACTGCTGACCGAAGAATTGTTCAATGCTTACCTGCAGCAGGTGCTCGTGGACGGATTGTTTCATGCCGATCCGCATCCCGGCAACGTTTTTGTCACGAACGACGGGCGCATCGCCCTCATCGACCTCGGGATGGTGGGCCACACGGCGCCCGCCATGCAGGAGAATCTGCTGAAAATTCTGCTGGCCATCAGCGAGGGTAACGGCGAGTCCGCCGCAGAAATTGCCATCAGGATGAGTGAAAAACTGGAGGAGTTTGCGGCACCCGAGTTTCGCCGGCGCATAACGCAGCTGGTGACTCTGCGGCGAGACCAGGGGTTGGAGCAACTCAATGTCGGCCGCTCTCTCCTCGAAGTGGGCGGTATCGCTCATGAAAATGGGCTCATTGTCCCCAGCGAACTGGTGCTGCTCGGGAAAACCATGATGCAACTGGATGTGGTCGGCCGGATACTCGATCCGGCGTTTGATACCAACGCCTCCATCCGCCGTAATGTCGCCGCGCTGATGGTCCGGCGCATGCACAATGATCTCACGCAAGGCAGTATTTATAGCTCGCTGCTAGAGATGAAGGATTTCACGGTGGGACTGCCTTCACGGCTCAACCGGATTATAGACACGGTCACCAACTCCGAGCTTGAGGTGAAGGTGAAGGCCACCGACGCCAAAATGGTGATGGACGGCATGCAGAACATCGCAAATCGCATCACTATGGGCATTGTGTTGGCCGGCCTGATCATTGGCGCGTCACTGCTGATGCGCGTGGCAAACCCTTTCCAACTCTTCGGCTTTCCGGGGTTGGCAATACTTTGCTTCCTCGCGGCCGCGGCCGGGAGCTTCTGGCTCGTGATCAGTATCTTTGTCTCGGATTACAGGAACCGTAAAAAGTATACCCGCTGAACGTCCGCCGGTTGATCGGAGTTGTTCGCGCGAACGCGCGTTACAAAGAGCCGCGGCGATTTTTGCAATGGCAAAGCTAGCGAGCAATGCGTGCGAGAACTACCGCTCGGGCTTGCCCTGGCAACTGACGCGGCGCTGCCCTTACATCATCACGAGGTTACGGCGGTCGGGATTTGCGAACGGCTGGCTATGAGGAGAGAGCGAAACATGAAATACCTGTTAAAGATCGAGTTTCCGGTAAAAACAAATTTTATTTCAATGTGATCCATCATATATGGCAGTTATGTTAAACATGACGGATTTCGCAGACAGTCTTCCCGTCATACCGCACGCATTCTTTCACTTTTAACTGTACAATCAGCCACTTTCACACACAATATCAGCTGTTATTCTCTGGCACATTAGTTGCGAAGTATCTAACTTTAACAAAAGATGATGGGCACGCCACTATCAACCGAAGGAGGATTTTTATGATGAATCACACTGAGGGATGAATGGGTGGATGGACGGGTAGAGGGATGTGGATCTGGAAGGTTATCGGCTTACTGGTGTTGGTTCTGCGGGTCTCGTGATTGACAAATATCGAGGCGTTTTCAAAAGCATTGACTCCGCCTAAAACAGTCGAGATTAAGGAGAGAAGTTTAATTCTACGTTTTTATAGGGAGGATTTATGCAAGCGCGATTCAAAATGTTGTTAGTAGCGACTGCACTCTCGTTATGTGGAGTGGCTCATGCTGGTATTACCGTTCAGATGAGCACTGTTGACGAGAAAGGAACCGGGAAACCTGTTGGCCGGATAGTAATCAGCGAAACACCCTATGGTGTCGTATTCAGCCCCGCACTGGCCGGGTTACCGCCAGGGTTACATGGTTTCCATGTGCACGAAAACCCGAGTTGCGGGCCCGGGGAGAAGGACGGGAAGATGGTGCCAGCATTGGCTGCAGGAGGGCACTACGATCCGGCCGCAAGTAAGCGTCACGGCCTGCCTTGGGGTGATGGTCATCTCGGAGATTTGCCTGCGCTGTTCGTAGATGCCATGGGTAATGCAAATAATCCAGTATTGGCGCCCCGGCTTAAAATTATAGATCTGAAAGGTCGCTCTTTGATGGTTCATGCCGGAGGTGACAACCACGCAGATCATCCGGCTCCGCTTGGCGGAGGCGGTGCACGCCTGATATGCGGCGTTATTCAATGATTTGAATATTTATTCACCGAAGCGATAAGAGAGGAGGTTCAGAGTGAGTACGATTACGACGAAAGACGGAACGCAGATTTATTACAAGGACTGGGGCAGCGGGCAGCCCGTATGTGCTCAATCCTAAAGGATCAGGTCAACGCTGATCTGCTCGATTTTTTCCAGTTGTAGACAACCATGCGACGAAGCCCCGCGAAAACATGTACCGGCAGCTACGGTAGCTGTTTCGCCAAAACAAGAAATGGAGGCCAACCATGAAACAAGGAGAGAAAAAATTCCGTCCGAGATTGTTGCTGATTATTGGTGCTGCATTGACGGTGACGTTTGCGACAGCATCTGCTCAAGACACCGGAAAGAAAACGTCCAGCTACGCTCCGGTTGACATCAAAGAAGACTTCGCAGCGACAATGGCTCGCATGAAAGCAGCCAAGTCAGGAGTGGAGAAAAAACATGCGGATCTGCTTAATGAACGGTATGACTTGAGCAAACGCCCTGCTCAGGGGATAACCATGTCCCGTGGCAAACCGGTTCAGGAGGGTGTAAGAGTCAAGCTGTCCAAAGAAATGACCTGGGATAAACTGGCAGCAATGAGCCCTGATGAAATCCGAGAAAAGGACGTTTTCCCCGCGGGTTTTTTCCCGCTCCCTTTCCCGAATCACCCCGAAGGCGGCATGCTCTTCCCCAAGTTCCATATTGATGAGATTAAAAAACAAGAAGGGAGGGACCTGACCCGTTTCGACCTCGATTATGATCTGCCGGACCACTTTTTACCCGATTTTCCTGCCGCCATGTATCTGACCACACGGTCTGATCTCGGCGATGTCTCCCAGGGCAAACTCGTGACAATCATGAACTATTACGAGTTGTTCAACGGGATACTGAATCCCAAGCAACTGGAAGGTCTGCGCCTGCTGGTGACTCCATTCCCGCAGCAGCAGTTCAATCAGACTGAGGACAGGCGCACTGAAAAGCCGAGCCGCGGCGTTGTCTGTTTCGACTGCCATGCCAATGGACATACGAATGCATCAACGCACCTGGTAGGAGACATCCGCCCTCAGGAGTTCCGACACCGCCTGGATACGCCCACCCTGCGGGGTGTGAATATCCAGCGTCTCTTTGGCTCACAGCGTGCGTTGAAGAGCGTGGAAGACTTCACTGAATTTGAGCAGCGTGCCGCCTACTTCGATGGCGACCATGTTATCGCAGCTAAAAAAGGTATTAACATCCTCGATCGCGGCCACCAAGTGCATTCCATGGCTGAGTTCCAGGCAATCCTGGACTTTCCTCCTGCTCCAAAACTCGGCATTGACGGCAAGCTGGATGAGAAAAAAGCCAGTGAGTCCGAGATCAGAGGGCAACAACTGTTTTTTGGGAAGGGAAATTGTGGAGGTTGCCACCCGGCGCCTTATTACACCGACAACCTCATGCACAATATCAAAACTGAGCGGTTCTTCAAACCCCGCATGATCAATGGGAGGATGGCTTCTGCCGACGGCCCGATCAAGACATTCCCTCTGCGCGGCATAAAGGATTCACCGCCCTACCTGCACGATGACAGACTGCTGACCTTGGAAGACACGGTGGAGTTTTTCAACCTGATTCTTCAAACCAGACTGAGTGAGCAGGAAAAGAAAGACCTTGTGGCGTTTTTGAGAGTGCTTTAACTCAAAGAGCGAGAGTTTAGAGACTGCCGCCGGCTGCTATGGCAATGCAGCAGCCGGCAGCGAAAATGAAGAATCAGCTAGGAGGATCGCTATGCGTAACTCAACAGAAGGAAAGATAGGGTGGATTTTACTTTGGCTCCTGGGAATCCCGATTCCGGTATTGCTGGTACTGTTCCTCCTGCGCGGATGCACCTGAGGCGGCTTTGTTGCGATAAATGCTTGCTGATAACAATAGCCGGCAGTCCGGCTTTTCACACCAGGGAGATCGATCATGAGCAAAGAAAAGATAACGGGTAATTCAGGAAGAAGTAGGCAGAAAAAGGGCTCGGCCCTAGGCTGCGACTCACAACAGGCCGTCAGCGGCGAGCTACACCAGATCGCTGGAAGAGAGCATCCCGCGCTCACCACAAATCAGGGTGTCGCAATTGCTGACAATCAAAATTCACTCAGGACCAATTCGCGCGGTCCTACGCTTCTGGAGGATTTCATCCTTCGCGATAAAATCACCCATTTCGATCATGAACGTATTCCCGAGCGGATAGTTCACGCGCGAGCGACAGGTGTGCATGGATTTTTCGAACTGACCGCCTCATTGCAGCAGTACACCACAGCCAGGATACTCACCGAGGTCGGTGAGAAGACGCCCCTGTTCACTCGAATATCGACCGTCGCAGGCGGCGCGGGTTCGGTCGATACCCCCCGTGACGTACGTGGCTTTGCCGTCAAGTTTTACACCAAGGAAGGCAACTGGGACCTGGTCGGCAACAACGTCCCGGTATTCTTCATCCAGGATGCCATCAAATTCCCCGACCTCATCCATGCCGTAAAAATGGAACCGGACCGCGGCTTTCCGCAATCGGCGACCGCCCACGACACATTCTGGGATTTCATTTCACTCACGCCCGAATCCATGCACATGGTGATGTGGATCATGTCTGATCGCACCATACCACGTTCGCTCCGGATGATCGAAGGCTTTGGCGTGCATAGTTTCCGCCTGATTAATGCGGCCGGCAAATCGACCTTCGTCAAATTTCACTGGCGTCCCAAGCTCGGCTTGCAGTCCACCATTTGGGATGAGACCGTCAAGATTTGCGGCGCTGATCAGGACTTCCACCGCCGCGATATGTTCGACGCCATTGCCGCCGGTAATTTCCCCGAGTGGGAGTTCGCAGTACAGCTTTTCACCCAGGAGGAAGCGGACAGATTCCCCTTCGATCATCTGGACGCGACCAAGCTGATTCCCGAAGAACTAGTCCCCTTGAAAGTGATCGGCCGCATGGTGCTGGATCGCTGGCCGAATAATTTCTTCGCTGAAACCGAACAGGTCGCTTATTGTCCCGCCAATATCGTGCCGGGCATCGATTTTTCCAATGATCCCCTGCTGCAGGGCCGTTTATTCTCCTATCTCGATACGCAGCTTTCGCGCCTGGGTTCGGTCAATTTCCACCAGATCCCGATCAACGCGCCCAAGTGCCCGTTCGGAAACCAGCAGCGTGATGGGCAGATGCAGATGGAGCAACCGGTGGGGCGTGTTGCCTATGAGCCCAATTCCCTGTCGGAAAACTCGCCACGCGAAACGCCGGCCAAAGGCTTTCATAGCGCGGCGACACCAGAAGCTGGCGAGAAAGGCCGCATCCGCGCCGAAAGCTTCGCCGACCATTACAGTCAGGCGCGGCAGTTCTATCGCAGCCAAACCACCTATGAGCAGGCGCACATCGCCTCGGCGTTAGTGTTCGAGCTTTCCAAGGTCGAACATCTGCACATACCTGAGGCAATGGTCGGGCACCTGCGACACATCGATGAAGACCTCGCCAAGCGGGTTGCCGCAGGGCTTGGTTTCGACAAAATGCCCGCTGCGCCCATTGCCGCAGCGCCAGTGCAGGAGATGAAGCCTTCACCCGCATTGCAGATCATCGGCAAGATGAAGAACACGCTTATAGGCCGCGCAATCGGCATCCTGATAGCTGATGGTTCGGACGGCGCTGTCATCAACAAGATTAAAAAGGCAGCGACGGATGCGGGTGCTGCCGTGAAGATCGTAGCCCCCAAAGTGGGAGGCGCGAAGCTTGCCGATGGCTCGCTGCTGACGGTTGACGGACAACTGGCCGGTACGCCTTCCGTGCTCTTCGACGCAGTCGCCGTCATCCTCTCCGACGAAGGCGCGAAGAAACTGTCG
>JAENWA010000004.1 GCA_016650295.1 Desulfuromonadales bacterium
ACTATTGACCTGCAAAATCGGCAAAATCTGTCCTCGCCCAGTCGGATTTTCGCTACGATTTCCTAAGTCCGACAGACTCCTAAGATTGAGCTTGCATTATGGAAGCTGCGTGGCAGAATTAATTCTGCTCTAGGATTTTGACGCAACATGATAGAGTTGCCCAGGCGTTTGTAATCGACCATGCAACGAAACCAAGGACAGAACATGCCCTTCAGCCTGACCACGAAAACTGCACTCCCCTGGATTGCCGCGATAACAGGCGGCATTCTCGTATTTTTGGGCTACGCCGGCTTTGAGCAGTTCTACCTGGAATGGATCTGTCTCGTACCGGTCCTGTGGGCGATCCGGGATCAGCGCCCCGGCCGGGCCTTCTGCATCGGCTGGCTGGCCGGCATCATAATGAACATCGGCGGCTTCTACTGGGCCATCGAGATGTTCCGGCAGTTTGCAGGGATGCCCTGGCCGCTCGGCGCCCTGGGCCTTCTGCTGCTGGCCGCGGCCAACGGCATCGTTCTCGCTGCCTGGGCCTGGGCCACGCGGCTGATTACCCGTGATACCGGCTGGAACGTGGCCTGGATTTCCCCGGTGATCTGGACTGCGCTGGAGAAGTTCTGGCCCGAAATATTTCCCTACTACCTCGGCGCCAGCCAGTACAAGCTTCCCCTCGTGACCCAGATTGCGGATCTGACCGGCATCCTGGGGGTCTCCTTCATGGTCGTGTACATCAATTCCACGCTCTTTGCGGCAACGGAACAATGGTTCGTGAAGCGGAAGATCGCCATCCGCCAGCTGCTGGTCCTGGCGGCGGTTCTCGCAGCGGTGCTGATCTATGGCCAGGTCCGTATCCGCGCCGTGGACCGGCAGGCCGCCGCTGCCAAACATCTGACCATCGGGCTGATTCAGACCAACCACGGCGCGGGTGACAGGCGCCAGGGCCCTGAAAGCCAGCTCCGCATGCACCAGGAGATGTCCCGGACGCTTGCCGCCAGCCAGCTCCTCGACCTGATCGTCTGGCCGGAAAGCATTCTCGGCATCAGACTGAAGTCACGCGCGGCAAGCCTGCCGCCCGGAGTGCTCGGCGACACGCACACACCCACCCTGTTCGGCGCGGTCCTGCTGCTCGGAGAGGGCGGTGATGCCCGCCCCCCCTATGGCTCCGCTCTGCTCACGGACGGCAGCGGACGGATTCTTGGCACTTACGAAAAGATGGTGCTGGTCCCTTTCGGTGAATACATCCCGTTTGGCGAGATCTTCCCGGCTCTGTATTCGCTGGCGCCGTCATCCACGGGCAGGTTCCGTCCCGGCGAGAGTCTTGAACCGCTCTTGTTCGGAAAGTACCTGTTCTCGGTGAACATCTGCTACGAGGACATCTTTCCCGGTCAGGTCCGCTCCCTGATGCGGGGCGGGCATGACCGGCGCATTCCTGATGTGATGTTCAACCTGACCAACGACTCATGGTACGGCAATTCGACCGAACCGATGGAACACCTTGCCCTGGCAAGCTTCCGCTCGATCGAACACCGCCGCTCCCTGGTACGCTCGACCAACACCGGCATTTCCGCCTTCGTGGACCCGGTCGGGCGCATCGTCACACACAGTGGCATCTGGACCAGGGAAACGCTGGTCGACCGGGTCCCGATGATGCAGGGCCGCACACTCTATGCGCTGTGTGGAGACTGGATCGGCTGGTTCTGCGCACTGCTCACCCTGGCCGGTATCGGTCGGGCACTCCTCGTTTCAGCGCGCCACGACAAGCCCTCTCAGCCGTTCGTTGAGACGGCTGCTCCCAAGTACAAGAGGCGCCACCGATGAATCGATGGAAGATAGCGGTGCTCGTTACCGCAGGCATACTGCTTCTTCCGGCGGGTTTCATCGCCTTCGTGCTCCCCGGCATCGTCAAAAGCCGGGCGGTACAGAGGGTGGAGGCGGCGACCGGCAGAAAGCTCGCCATGGGCGGGATTTCCATCAACCCCTTTACCTGGACGGTAGTGATTCGTGATTTTAGCTTCTCCGAGCGGGGAGGCGGGGCGACCTTCGTCGCCTTCAGCAGCGCCCGGATCACCGTCAGCCCTTTGACCGTCTACCGAAGGGCGCCGATCATCGCCGCAGCCCATTTCACATCTCCCCATTTCCGCATCGTCAGGACCGGGGCGAACCTCTACAACTTCACGGACCTCCTGAAGTGGCTGCCCCTGGTCCCGCGCTTATCCGTCAACAACCTTACGATAACCAACGGTTCCGTCGACTTCATCGACCAGGGGCTGCCGGTCGAGAAGCGGCATGAACTGCGCAAGGTCGAGCTGGCCGTCCCCTTCATTACGACCGTTCGATATCTTTCCGACCGTTACATCACCCCCCGCCTGAGCGCCGTTCTGAACGGCTCGCCGTTTCATCTGGAGGGTCAGCTCAGGCCGTTCCCCAGGGCTGTCGAGGCCTCTGTGGCCATAGATCTGAAGGATGCCTCCATCCCTGATTACCTGGCCTACCTTCCCGAAGCGCTCCCGGTCAGTGTCCAATCGGGCAATGTGTCGGCGAAGGTGGCGCTGACCTATCGAGCGGCGCAGAAGGAAGATCCGGAGCTGTCGCTGACCGGCAGCGTGAGCCTGGCCGACATGAAGGTCGCCGACCGGAGCGGGGCACCCTTGCTGGCGTTGACGCGGCTCGATACGGTCATTACCCGCGCCCGGCTCATGGCGAAGGAATTCGATCTCTCCTCCTTATCCATCGATGGGCTGGAGGTCTTCCTGACCCGTGACAGCAAGGGGGTTTGGAGCCACCGTCGGCTTACCGGTGCGGTTGTACCCGGCGCGGCCCCGCGCAGGAAAGCGCTGGTCAACGTGACGGAGACACACTTCAGGAACGGTCGGCTCCACTTCATTGACAGCCTCCCTCCCGGCGGGTTTACGACCGACCTGGAGGGGGTCTCACTCGACATGCGGGACTACTCAACCTCACCGGGAAAACGGGCGGGCTATGTCCTCACCTTTGCCACGTCACGCGGGGAGAAGGGGAGCCTTACGGGTAAATTCTCTCCCGGACCGCTGGCAATCTCCTCGTCGGTCGAGCTGAGCAATGTGGAGTTGGAAGCGTACTACCCCTATTTCGCTTCGTTACGACGTACCATGGCAAAGGGAAGACTGGATGCCGCCGGCCATCTGGATCTCGGCGGGCCGGAGGGTTTGCGTCTGGACAAGGTCTCGGCCCGGGCCCGACAGTTTTCCGCGCTGTTAGGGAGACGGGTGTGGGTAACCCGGTCATCGGTCTCCCTCGAAGGGGGCGCATACAGCCGGAAGAAAAACCAATTGGAGGTTCCCAACGTTACCTTCAGTGAGGGTGACCTCCGTTTTTCTCGCCATCAAAAAGGGTACCGAGCGCCTGCGCCTTCTCAGATCCAGGGAGGAAAGGTGGCGGCGCATGGGGAGCACGGGGCGAAACCGCCACTCCGCTACCGATACGGACGCATCTCCGGGACCGGAATGAACGCCGTTTTTACCGATGAGATGCTGGCGCAGCGGCCCAGCTTCACCTTCGGCAAGGTCGACTTTTCCCTGGAGCAGCTCGCCCGTCCTCCCATAGGCCCGATCCCGTTCAGGGTGGCGGGGAGATATGGGAAAGGGGGCTCTCTGAGGGCCTCCGGCAGCTACAGTCCGACCCCCCGGAAGCTTAACGGCGAGATGACCGTGCAGCGGATGCCGCTGCGCGACTTCAATTCCTACCTCCCGGAGAACCTCAAGATGGTTGTGACGGGCGGCACGCTTGATGTCCACCTGGCCGCTTCCCTGGCCTCCATTGAGGACCGCCTGACCGGCACGTTCGGCGGTTCGGCCGGCATCCGTTCCTTAATCAGTCTCGACGCCCGGGGGGAGGAACTTCTCAAGTGGGAAAGCCTCCAGCTGGACAAGATGAAGGGGAGCCTTGATCCCTTTGCCATCGATATCGGGGAGCTGGCCCTGACCCGCTTCTATTCCCGGATCGTCGTTGAAAAGGACGGCAGTCTCAACCTCCGGCACCTCTATACGCGGAAACCGGAGGTGGAGAAGAAGGAGACAGCAACCGCAGGAAAGAAGAGTCAGGTCAGGATCGGCACGGTCACCATGCAGGACGGCACCCTTTCCTTCAGCGACCGCCATGTGCCGGGAGGCTACAGCACGACCCTTTTCAATCTGGGGGGGCGGATCAGCGGCCTCTCCTCCGAGGAGAATCGCCTAGCCGACCTGGACCTGCGCGGCAACCTGCAAAACCGGTCCCCTCTCAGGATTACCGGAGAGATCAACCCGCTACGCGATTCTCTCTATGCCGACCTCAAGGTCAGCTTTACCGATATCTCCCTCTCCCCCATGACACCCTATTCGGGGACCTACCTCGGCTATGCGGTGGACAAAGGCAAACTTTCCCTCGACTCCAGCTACCGGATCGAGAACAGGAAGCTTGATCTGGAGAACAAGGTCTTCATTGATCAGCTTCAGTTCGGCAAGCGCATCGCAAGCGACAAGGCGACCAACCTCCCGGTCCGCCTGGCAGCCGACATCCTCAAGGACCGCAAGGGGGAAATCCACCTTGACCTCCCGGTGACGGGACGGACCGACGACCTGCAGTTTCGACTCGGGAGCGTTGTGCTTGAGGTACTGAAGAATCTGGTTGTTAAAACGGTTAACTCTCCCTTGGCCCTGCTCCACTCCCTGTTCGGCGGCAAGGAGGATGCAGACAGCATCAGCTTCGCCGATGGCTCCGCCGAGCTTCCCCCGGCAGAGCAGGAAAAGCTGCTCAAGCTGGCGACGGCGCTGGGCGACCGGCCGGCGCTGAAGGTGAAGGTAGTCGGCTTTGTGGACCGGGAACGTGACCCTGGAGGGTACCGCAGCGAACTACTCCAGAAGAAGATGCGCACCGGGAAATATCTGGAGATGATGAAGACGAAGAAGAACCGGCCGGGAGATTCCCCCGAGACAATGCGGATCGACCCCGGGGAGTACGCCGGATACCTGAAGGCGGTCTACGCCAGGGAGGAATTCCCCAAGCCGCGCAACATCCTCGGACGGATCAAGACGCTCCCCGATGAGGAGATGAAGAAGCTGATTCTGGCGAACACCGTGGTGGGCGATCAGCAGCTGAAGAGCCTGGCCGAAGCCAGGGCGGCTGCGGTCAGGGAGTTTCTCGTCCAGCAGGGCAAAATCGATTCAGCGCGGGTTTTACAGGGGAGCGGGGACATGTACCGGCCGCCGGCCAAGGGCGTGAAAGCCGGGAGCCGGGTCGAGTTCGAGTTTGCGGCAGAGTAACCTCAAAGGCGGCTCTCGAAACCCGGCTTTCCTTGATGTGGGTCAATGTATCGGATGAGGACAGGGGTTATGATCGTTCTAGGAGCCTGTCGGACTTAGGAAGTCGTAGCGAAAATTTGACTGGGCGAGGACAGATTTTGCCGATTTTGCAGGTCAATAGTCGTTCTATTGACCAAGAAAGCGGTGAAATATGGACCGCACAGGCGGATTTGCAGTAGATTTATCCTAAGTCCGACAGGCTCCTAGCTTATCACTATACTTGGAGGAACGATCATGAATCCGCATACCAGCCGGACTGTCGGCTCGGTCAACCCGGTGACGGAAACCAAAAGAAAAACAGCCCTGCGTACCATCCGCATCTTTGTGCAGTACAGTTTTCTGCTGTGGGTGGTCGGAATCGGCATCCGTTTCGGCTTGTTCATCAACTCCGTTGATAGCGGCGCCGCTGCCCCGCTGGTTTCCCGTCCGCCGGGCGTGGAGGGCTTTCTGCCCATCGGGGCCCTGACCAGCCTCAAGTACTGGCTGATTACCGGAAAAATCCACCCGGTTCATCCCGCGGCGCTGGTTATCTTTCTGACAATCGTGATCATGAGCCTGGTCGCCAAGAAATCCTTCTGCTCCTGGCACTGCCCGGTCGGAACCCTCTCGGAAGCGGCCCACAAGCTGGGTCAACGGCTGTTCGGACGCAACTTCCTGATCTGGCCCCCGCTCGACCTCCTGTTGCGGGGCATCAAGTATCTGCTGCTTGCGCTGTTCGTGGTGTTTATCCTGCTGAGCATGTCGGCCGAAACCGTGGTCAAGTTCCTGAATGCTCCCTATTGGGCCGTCAGCGATGTCAAGATGCTTCACTTCTTCACGCACATGTCCAAAACCACGCTGGTGATCCTGACGATCCTCACTGTCTTGTCCCTCTTTTACAAGATGTTCTGGTGTCGCTATCTCTGCCCCTATGGCGCATTGCTGGGCCTGGCAAGCATCGCCAGCCCGTTCAAAATCCGACGGGACGCAAGCGGCTGCACCGGATGCCGGCGCTGTACAACTGCCTGTCCATCAGGCCTTGAGGTACACTCCTGTACCGCCATCTCTTCACCGGAGTGCACTGGCTGCCTGACCTGTGTGACACACTGTCAGGAGCGCAATGTCCTGGCCATGCAGCCGGTTTTTTGGAAACAACGGCTTTCGATCTGGGTTTTTCCCGCAGTGGTTGTACTTGTCTTTGCGGCGGGGATCACCGCCGGAATGGTCAGCGGGAACTGGAACAGTTCATTGAGCTACGCGGATTATCAGCGTCTGATCCCTCTCGTGAAAAACCTTACTCATTGAGCGGGTGATGGTTATGCCATGAGAAATCCTGTCCCGATGCGAAATTCATGATCCGGATCAAGGTTACTGAAAGACGCATCTGCTATCGTGATGTCAAGAATGCAGAAGTCACGCTATAATAAAGATAAAGGATGCGGACCGGGCAAGGCTCGGCCCATCTTTACCAGGGAGATACTATGAAAACAACCGAACAGAATAACAAGACCGTCGGCGAGTTCGTTGCCGAGGACTACCGCACCGCCAAGGTCTTCGAGAAACACGGGATCGACTTCTGCTGCGGCGGCAAGATCGGCCTCTCGGACGTGTGCCGGGAACGGGGCATCGATCCCGCATCCATACAGGGTGAAATCGAGGCGGTGAAGGAAGAACCGCTGGAGCGGAGCCAGAACTATGGCGCCTGGGGCCTCCCGTTCCTGGCAGATTACATCGTCAACACCCACCATGGCTATCTCAACGAGAACACCCGCCAGATCGCCGTCTATGCCAATAAGATCGCCGAGGTCCACGGCGCCCATCACCCCGAGGTGATTGAAATCGCCCGGATCTTCGACCAGATCGCCACCGACATGGAGGCCCATCTGCGCGAAGAGGAGGAGGTGCTCTTCCCGGCCATCAAGCGCATCGATGCGGCTCGAAAGAACAACGTCGAACCCGAGGCCGCGGATCTGAGCGCGATCCAGGAATGTCTGAAGAAGCTCAATCAGGAGCACGACGCCATCGGCGACGCGGTCCATACCATCCGCGACCTTTCGAATTGGTATGCAATCCCGGCGGATGTCTGCAACACCTTCGTGGTTACCTACCAAAAGCTCAAGGAGTTCGAGGACGACCTCCACAAGCACGTCCACCTGGAGAATAACATCCTCTTTCCCAAGGCGGCCCTGCTCTAACACCGTGTAACGTTCTACTTTTACATTATGGTAGGTCGTGTTAGGCGGCTTTATGCCGTAACGCGACAGAGTCTGTCGGGTTGCGCGATGAAGCTGCTAACCCGACCTACGGAAAATACATGTGTTAGAATGAGCTAGGATCGTTCCAGGAAGGTGAGCGTATGATACAGCTCAAGCGGGTCTACGAAGCGACGGACAGCCATGACGGCAGGCGTTTTCTCGTGGAGCGGTTGTGGCCGCGGGGGATCAGGAAGGAAAGTCTGGTCATGGAGGGGTGGTTGAAGGATGTGGCGCCCAGTGATGCCCTGCGGCAATGGTTCGGCCATGAACCAGCCAAATGGGAGGAGTTCCGGCAACGTTACGTTGCCGAACTGGAGCAAGACCCCGCTGCCTGGGAATCGCTGTTGGACGCGGCCCGGCGGGGAACCGTCACACTACTCTACAGCTCTTACGATCAGGCGCATAACAACGCACTGGCGCTCAAGATTTTTTTGGAAGAACGGCTTGAAGGTTGAGAAAGAGGCAGACCTGCCGGTGCCTGAGCCCAACGGGCCAGCGAGTGACCGGGTTCACCCGTCTGCCCGTTTGGTTGGAACTTCTCATCCCGCCTTACTACTTAAAAATGAAAAATGTAGAGTTGACTCTTCATCTTTTCTTACCCAATAAAAGACAGTTTCAGTCTTAAGTTCGGCCGGCCGAAATTATGGTCTAACCAGCTGTTTTATAACATTTCATATTGAAAAAACGTCCAAATATTTTTCAACCTCATTTTAAGCGAAATTATTGATAAGCTTCTGATATAAAATAGAATTTGTAATTATACCCGTTTTATCCGCTGGTATACCATGCAACGAAATTGTCCAAAAGTATCGTGGTGCGACTTCTGTTGAATTAAGTATACTGTCCCCAGAATTCTCGGTCATTGCTTTTTTTGTAATCACTGCATTCTTTGCTTGAGGAGAATGTTTGAGTTTCACTGCATTTGTTGTCGCTACACCACTCCCAGCTACTAGCATGAGAAAGCATTGGTGTAGCAATAAAGAGAACCAAGAAGAATACATTTTTCATATGATAACTCCTATGACCTTAGACCCGAGAAATTGATGTCTGATTCGTGGGTCCAATCCGAACCAGCACCTAGTCGCATTTGGTAAGATCCTGTCACCCTCAGGACTCTCATTCCGAAATTGTGCATTGGACTCCTAAAAGTCTGTTGACCGGGTTCCGGGCAACTCGGCATTTCTTTTTCGAGCTCATGGTTTGGGTGTACGCACGAAACATCCCACGCTGTCAAGCCAATGATAGGAGATTGGCGTACCTGTCAAACTCCCCTGCGGCGTCACGGTACAAGCAAGAGCGGTCGCTGAGCCTTTCAGGCCGGCCTGAATCACCGCTGCTGGGCCTGTCGCCCCAACCTGACAGGTCGTTTGCGTGACTAGCGCTGTCGTTTCCATTTTTTGTTTGTTATCCGGAGTCTTGGAGGACGCCACTCTCTCGTATGTAGCTTCTAGACTAAAGGTATTACCGGTCTTAAGTGGAAATGGCTGGCCGTTAAGATTGTCGAGTCGTGTCACCTGGAGGGTCGTGGTTTTTTGCGCATATGGGTTTAAGTCCGAGGTGCGATTGCTTAGATTAATCAAGCCTGCCCAACTCAGAGTTTCTGTTTTCAATATCCAATCGCTACGCTTCCCGGTTATTAAATCCAGCGATGATCGACACAGCGGACTTCCAGCCACTCGCGCGAGCGAAGTCTTATTGTCTGTCGGCACGTCTGTTGGCGTGCTGCCACCGGGCTTAGCCGTGTGGGTTTCAAACGGTGTGTAGTCACCTGTCGGCAATTTAAAAAATGGTGAATTTGCAATAAGTTCCACGATATCCGACCGGACGGGGAAATCTGGAACCGGTGTTAATGTCGATGGGGTGGAAACGGCTAAACATAAAGTAGCTTGGACAAAAAACAGTGACACTACAGTAAGCCTCAAGAATTTCTTCATATTTAATCTCCTAAAAAAACATTGAAAAACATTTTCATGGTTTAGGAATACTCACGAAACACCCTACGCTGTCTAGCCAATATTTAGTGGTTGCGTTTATACGCCCCGACACACTTGATGTACTTGTGCATGCAAGAGTCGTAGCTAAACCTTTCAGCCCTGCCTGAACCACCGACGCTGGTCCAGTAGCCCCAACCTGACAGGTTAGATGGGTGACTGATACTGTAGTTTCCGCTTTTTTACCGACATATTGACTCACGTACTCAGATGTCCATTCGACACTGAAACCATTCCCACTTTTAAGTGGGAATGGTTGGCCGGTAAGTTTATCGAGACGAGTCGTTTGAGAGATTGATGTGTTGGTCGAATATTTGCTTGTATCTGAGGAGCGCATGCTTATAGGTATCATGCCCGCCCACATCAGTGCTTCAGATTTCATTTTGTTGTCAACGCTAGAAACTAAATCCCACGAATATCGGCATAACGGACTACCTGCTACCCGTTCTATAGAAGTTTTTTCTTGCATTGTGCCGCCAGTTCCATTGGGCTTAGCCGTGTGGGCTTCAAATGGTGAGTAGTCACCAGTCGGCAATTTGAAAAATGGTGAATTGGCGATAAGCTCCCCGATGTCTGACCGGACAGGTAAATCAGGAACCGGTGTTAACGTCGCTGGGGTGGAAGCGGCACTTTTCTCAAAGCAGCCTTTCGGTGCACCTGGTTCTTTACATTCCGGGGGGGCAGCTAAACATAAATTACTTTGAGCGAAAAAAAGTGCTACTGCAAACAGTATTAGATTTATCATCTTAATTCTCCTTAAAAAACATTTTAGTCGAGAATTGGTGCTCTGCCTACGGCTATCGTTGGAATATTCACCAGCGCGGCTTTATAGCGTAGCGTCCGGTGGAATGATGGGTTGGCACCTTTGTTAACGGACAAATCAAGTTGATGGCGTAGCGGCGCGGATGGATACGGTGATGGTATTTACTTCGACGAAGCCACCACTCTCTCCCTGAATTGATACCAGTTCCCACTTGACGAGGCTGGAAGGAATTGATTCCTTTGCAGAAAGAATCGCAGCCTCAAGTGCTTCGGAAATATCGCCTCTTAAGGATGCGCCTGAGTAGAGAGTCTCAGACCTAAGCTCAGGATTGGGATCGCCTGGATCTGGATTTGGGTCGCCTGGATCTGGATTTGGGTCGCCGGGGTCAGGATTGGGGTCACCAGGGTTTGGGTTTGGGTCTTCACGATGGGGAGGACGAAGCTCTGGCGGTGTTTTTGGGTCTTGCATAGTGTGGACTCCTTTGTGGTGGTTGAAGATCACATTTCGTTGTCGCGTTGTTTTGTTCAACATCTTATTATGTAGTTACAGCCTGTCATCTACCTGTATATGCTTGCATCTATCTGTAGATACTTGCATCTACAGATAGATGCCTTTCAGGTATATACATATAGATGCATTTTCGGTTTTCCGTGGTTATCAATTTCATCTACCTGTATATGCTTTTCCAATGTTGTTCCAACTATTTTTCCATACGTTGCAACCCGGAAGAAAATTGGGGCATCCCCCGATTGATTAAGGCTCGCCAGAAACGGCCTAGAAGCTCCAACCTCCCAAACTCATTCCATACACCACATCACTTCCATACATCACCCCGCCTCTTCATTCAACACAAAAACCATGTGTAAAAAACTTTACACATTTAATTTTACGTTTAATTATTTATAGTTGCATTAGGCACACACAGAAACACACACATTTATTCGCAAAATAATTGCATTTTTTTAAATTTATCGGGTAACCAGGAGGTAAACAGGGTCGATGCGATACACAATCCGGCTGCCGCCCTACCCTGCCGGCGGCTCTTGATCCGTAATCACCGGCAGCGAACATGCAAAAAAGGCCACCTCGCGGCGGCCTTTCAGTGTGCTGCTCTGTTCATCTGTTCCCTCCTGTTTTAGTTTTTGGAAGTTTCCGGCTCGTCTTTCACTACCGAGACAATCCCTTTGACCATGCCGGTTGCCAGCAATACTGCCGGTATTACCTGTGAAACTACTATCACTGCGCAGAATCCCATGAACACCCACACAAAGATCCCGCTGCTGTCTTCACTCAATCCTGCTGATGCTGCCATTGCCGATGCCGGTGCCAATGTTCCAATGATGGTAGTGATAAGTGCTCTCATGACATCCTCCTTTTATTGTGTGCTCTTGAAGTGAATTGCTTTTGTAATTGTTACTGCATGGCAGATGCCAAAGTTGTAATTTAAATACGTTAATAATATAACATACTGATATTGCGTAATAAATAATTTCATTTCCATCTCGGTGATGATAAACACCGGGAAACATCTCCGGATATTGTATGAATAAATAATACTAATTATCTTTCGGCCTATAATAAGTTGTTTTATTACCGATAGTTTCGTTGTGGTGAGAAAAAGCGGGGGTGTATAAAAATCTGTAAACCGGCTCTGCTGTATTCAATAAGGTGTTCACGTAACGACGCAACGAAAGTCTATTAAATAAATCTTTTGGATTGTGATTTTAACGTTGCGTCGTCGCGTGAATACAGCCGTTGGTTGTGAAATGCGCCTGATCAAGTGACTGGCTTATCTGGTGTATCCTGGTTCACTCTTTTTTCCATCTGTCCGACAACAAGATCATGCAGGGTCAGCCCGTGCAGGGAGTTCCTGACTGCATCCCCGCAACTGCTGATCAACTCTCCGGCCGCTGCCAGGGCCGGCGGCCGATTAACCGAGGAGTTGCCTGTGCCGCGCAGGGATACCAGCACATCGGCTACCAGAATACCAGACGGTTCCCGGGCCGGAACCCAGCCCGGCTGACTGCTGTCCGTTCGCACAAGAAATCCCTCTTCTGCCAGGCTCTCCAGCGTATCCTCGACCGTGTGGAGCGGAAGTCCTGATTCTTCAGCAAGAAAACCGGCGTCGGGAGGAGTGCCGCCGGAGTGGAAGCAGCTCCCCACCTGGATCAGCACCGCCAGGGCCAGTTCGTCGGCGGTTGTCGCGCCGTTTTGTCCAAGCATGTCCGGCATCAGGTGTTCGTGAAACTGATGGGCATACACAATCTCCAGGCCGAACAGGACGATCAGCCAGCTGGTATAAATCCAGACCAGGAAGATCGGCACTGCCGACAGCGTCCCGTAGATGGCGTTGTAATTGGCAACACCGACCTGAAAATGGAAATAACCCCATTGGGCAATCTGCCAGGTTGTTCCCGCAATAATACCGCCCAGCGCGGCCGAGCGAAACTTGACCCGGGCATTGGGAATGAAGATATACAGGAATATCAGGGCAACCCAGATACTGACGTAGGGGAGTAATCTGAAGAGGACCAGCAGGGTCTCGCCGAAATATTCGCGTTGCAGCAGCCAGAGGACAACCCCTTGATTTTGCAGGCTGGTCGTAAGGCTGGTTGCAATCATAATCAGAATCGGTCCGACCACGATAACACTCAGGTAATCGCTGAATCGCCGCGCAAATGGACGGGTCTCCCGCACCCCCCAGGTGGTGTTGAAGGCCTTCTCGATATGTTCCAGCAGGGAAATGGCCGTCATAACAAGCACCAACAGGCCGATTGCTCCGATGGACTTGAAATTGGTGTTGTTCACATAGCTGATCAGGTGTGAAATCGTCTCTTCCGAATCGCCGGCCAGATCCAGCAGGATCGGCTCAAGGGTATTCTGTGCGCCAAGCCCCTTGAGGACGGCAAAGGCGATCGCCAAAAGCGGGATCAGGGAAAGCACCGTTGTATAGGTCAGTCCAGCGGCCCTGAGTTGACCCTGGTGGTCGGTGAAGCGGGCTGTCAGCAGATAGCCCGCACGGAGCAGGCCGACCATACGCCCCTTGATACCGCTGCCGGTCACTTCACCCTGCCCGAACAGTACGGCCGGCAGGGCCTGCTTCCCATTCTTCACGTGTTTCATCTGAATTTCCTTTGTCGAAACGTTCCACTGTCTGCCGGTTACGTTTCGGATTTCCCCTGAACTTCATAGGTAAGTTGATTGTAACAAATGAAGAGATAATTTATACACAAATTTATACAGCAGAAAAGCAAAGGGATCACCCTTGATACGAGACATGTCTTGTATCAAGGGTGATCCCTTTTAAACCTTCTTCCACTATTCCTGAACCTTACCCGAAAGTATAGTCAGCTGGGCTTGTCCACGACTCTCCCGGCCAGATACCGGACAACCCGGGGATAGGCGTGGCGCAACAGCACCCCCGGAATGATCGCTGCCAGATGGAACGGCAGAAACTGGCGAACATTCACGTCCATCTCGAAACCGTATTTACATGCCGCAAATACGATCCAGACCAATCCACCGAGATAAAACATGACTGTTCCCAGACGGGCTATTGTTTTCTCGTGCATGTATTCCCCTGTTTCCTCTTCACGGCTTCGGTTTCCGGGCTGCCATCCCGCTTCACGACATTTCACGCAGCCTGACAAAATGCGAGCGAAGCAGATTATATCAGCGTGCCATGGCGTCGTCCATAACTTTGTAGGCGCAGAACTCGCCGCACATGGTACAGGCGCCGTGATCGGACACCGGTGAGTCGGCCCGGAACTGACGGGCCTTGTCCGGGTCCATCGCCAGGGCGAACTGACCTTCCCAATCCAGCTTTTTGCGGCATCTGGCCATGGCGATATCCTTGTCCATGGCGCCCTTGACCCCCTTGGCAATGTCGGCGGCGTGGGCGGCGATGCGCGTGGCGATCACGCCGTCGCGCACATCCTGCACATCCGGCAGACGCAGGTGTTCGGAAGGTGTTACGTAGCAGAGGAAGTCGGCGCCGGCAGCGGCGGCAATCGCCCCGCCGATGGCGCAAGTAATGTGGTCGTAGCCGGGGGCGATGTCGGTCACCAGCGGTCCCAACACGTAGAACGGCGCACCGTGACAGAGCCGTTTCTGCAGCTGGATGTTGGTCTGGATCTGGTTGAGCGGCACATGTCCCGGCCCCTCGATCATGACCTGGACACCGGCATCCTGGGCGCGCTGGGTCAGTTCTCCCAGCAGGATCAGCTCGTGAATCTGGGCCCGGTCGGTGGCGTCAGCCAGACAGCCGGGACGGAAGCCGTCACCCAGCGAGAGGGTCATGTCGTATTCCTTGGTGATCTCCAGCAGCCGGTCAAAGTGCTCGAAAAGCGGGTTTTCCCGGTTGTTGTAGCGCATCCATTCGATGGTAAAGGCCCCGCCGCGCGAGACCACATCCATGATCCTGCCCTCGTTCTTCATCCGCTCCACGGTTCCGAGCGTCACCCCGCAGTGAACGGTGATGAAATCGACCCCATCCTCGGCGTGCTTGATGATGCCGGCAAAGATGTCATCCACGGTCATGTCCACGATGGCCTTCTTCTTGATCCGCACCGCATCCAGGGCGGCCTGGTAGAGCGGCACGGAGCCGATGCAGGCGTTGGTCTCGGCCACTATCGCCCGGCGGATTTCATCCACCGGGCCGCCGGTGGAAAGATCCATAATGGCGTCGGCGCCGTATTTTACCGCTACACGGGCCTTCTCCAGCTCTTTCTGCATATCGGTGTCATCCGACGATGAGCCGATGTTGGCGTTGACCTTGGTCCGCAGACCGGCCCCCACCGGCAGCGGTGTGCCGTTGATGTGCTTGACATTGTGACAGATGACGATGTTGCCGGCGGCCATTCCGTCGCGGATGAATTCAGGGGTGACGCCTTCCGCTACTGCTGCCAGCCTCATTTTTTCCGTGATCATGCCCCGGCGGGCGGCTTCCAATTGTGTCATACGTGCCTATTCCTTTATTTTTTCTAGGGCTGCCTGATAGTGATTGACCGGACTGTGCCCCTTGCCCAGGGGCCGGGCGGACCGGATTGCAGCAGTAATAAACTCCTTGGCCTTTTCCACGGCAGAGCGGAGCGGTTCACCCTGGGCCAGGTACGCGGCAATGGCGGAGGCGTAGGTGCAGCCGGTGCCGTGGGTGTTGCTGGTAAAGATCCGTTCAGCCGTGAAGTGCTGGCACTCGCTGCCGTCAAAGAGGACATCGACCGACTGCTGGCCGGCAAGATGCCCTCCCTTGATGAGCACATTTGCGGCGCCCATGCTGCACAGCTGGCGGGCGGCCTGCTCCATGTCGGCGACAGTCCGGATCTGGCACCCCAGCAAGCGCTCCGCTTCAGGCAGATTGGGCGTCAGCAGGTAGGCCTGCGGCAGCAGCTGTTCGATGAACACAAAGGTTCCGTCGCGATCCATCAGTGTTGTCCCGCCTTTTGCAACCATGACCGGATCGATCACCAGCGGGATCATGACCGCGCGCTCCGTCAGGTTCTCCGCCAGGGCCGAGATGATGGCCGGTGTATGCAGCATGCCGGTCTTGATGACGTCCACCGGTATATCGGCCAGCACGGTCTCCAGCTGTTCGATGACAAAGGAGGGGGGCAGGCCGTGGACTGATGAGACCCCGCGGGTATTCTGGGCGGTCAGCGCCGTCAGCACGCTGGCGGCATAGCTCCCCAGCAGGGTAATGGTCTTGATATCGGCCTGGATGCCGGCCCCGCCGCCCGAGTCACTGCCGGCCACCGTCAGGACCGAACCGCGCGGAAAGGGACGGTTGCGATTGAAAAGCAGTTTCAGTTCGGCGGCTGAAATGTCGGGCCGGGGACTGGAAAGCACTGAAGATATTACCGCCACTGCGTCGGCTCCGGCATCGATGACCCGGCAGGCGTTGGAAGTGGTAATGCCTCCGATGGCAACGATCGGGAGTTTGATCCGGTCACGGATAGCTGCCAGGCCGACGGTACCGGCAATATGCGTCACATTCTTGCTGCCGGTCGGATACATGGCGCCGAACCCGATATAGTCAGCCCCGTCCCGTTCGGCCTGCAGCGCTTCATCCAGGTTATGAGTGGATTTACCGATGATCCGGCCCGGCCCGAGCAGTTCCCGTGCAGCGCTCACGCTGTCGTCGTCCTGTCCCAGGTGGACGCCGTCGGCATCCAGATCCGCAGCCAGCTGCATATCATCATTGACAATAAAGGCGACGCCGAAGCTGCTGCAGAGCTGCCTCAGTTCGCTCCCCTCTTCCCGGCAGGCCTCGCGCCCTTTATCCTTGGCACGATACTGCAGCACCGAGACCCCGCCGCGCAGGGCCACCCGTACCCGCCCCACCAGGTTGTCGCCCTGATCGGTAACCAGATAGACGCCGGAGACCGGAGGCGGCTGTTGAGCGGAGTTGTTGACAACCAGGCGAATTGTTCTTTTTTTGTCGCTCATGGCATTCCCGGAAACAAAATATAAAAGCCGCACTGACAGGTGAATATCAGGCGGCAGGATTCATTGCTGAAAATCTCGCGAGCCGCTTTCCTACGCCGGTGCAAACCGGATCAGGTTCAAAGGGTCTGATTCCGCTGAATCATCTCAGTTCTGACGAACTCCCCCAGGGCCTTACATCTCGTGTACCGTACCGGATATTGCCTGTTCTGTCAATGTCTATGACTTTCAAACAGTTCCGGACAACAGCCGTTTCGCTTTACACTGCCTATTCGGGCGTGATAATAATTCAATGCAGCCGCGCAGATAATGAAACCTGCCGCAAGGAGCCCGGAAACGTGTACGACAGCCGCCCCACATTCGCCGAGATCGACCTGGCCGCCCTTCATCACAACTTCAACGTCATCCGCTCTTCTGTGCCCGACGACACGGAGATTCTGGCGGTCGTCAAGGCCGACGCCTACGGCCACGGTTTCATGGATATCAGCCGCGAGCTGGAACAGCTGGGGGTCAACGCCTTTGGAGTCGCGTTTCTGGCAGAGGGGATTCAGCTTCGCAAAAGCGCCATCGACAAACCGATCCTGCTGCTGGGGGGGGTCTATCCCGGTCAGGAGCGCAAGTGCATCGGCTTCAACCTCTCCACCGTCGTCTTCACCTTGGAACAGGCCCGCGACCTGAACCAGGCGGCCGGGAAACTCTTCCGCAAGGCCCAGATTCACCTCAAGATCGACACCGGCATGGGTCGTCTGGGGATCAGGTACACCGATGTACCCGCCTTCCTGCTGGAGCTGAAACAGCTGCCCCATATCACCCTGGAGGGAATCATCTCCCACTTTGCCAGCGCCGACGAGCTGGACGAATCCGGACGCCGGTTTACCGCACTCCAGACCGAGCGATTCGTACAGGTGCTGGCCGAAACCCGCGCGGCCGGCTTCGCCCCCCGCTATGTTCACATTGCCAACAGCGCCGGCGCCCTATTGAAAGAGATACCGGGCTGCAACCTGATCCGCCCCGGCATCACCCTCTACGGCGCCCTCCCCTCCCCCGACTTTCAGGGGCGCTTGGACCTGCAGCCGGTCATGCGCCTGAAGAGCCGCATCGCCATGCTGAAATGGGTCGAGGCGGGCACCACCATCAGTTACGCCCGCCGTTTCACCGCCGGTGACAGAACCCTGATTGCCAGCGTCCCGGTCGGTTATGCCGACGGTTATCCCCGCTCCCTGACCAACAAGGGCGAGGTGCTGGTCAGGGGAGAGCGGGCCCGGGTCACCGGCACGGTCTGCATGGACTGGATCATGCTGGATGTGACGCACATAGCCGGCGTAACGGTCGGTGACGAAGTGATCCTGATGGGAACGGGCGGCGCGGGAAGCAGCATCCTGGCCGAGGAACTGGCCGCTGCCGCCGGAACCATACCCTACGAGATCTTTTGCGGCATCAGCAAAAGGGTGCCACGGGTGTATTTGAAATAACGGTTGAAGGTTGAAGGTTGAGGGATGAGGGATGAGGGATGAGGAAGTCGCTCAATTCTCTTTTTTCTGTTTCATGGTTCATTCTCATCTCTCAACCCTCATCTCTCAACAGATTTATCCTCAGCCTTCAACCTCAAGGAGTATTTACCAATGATCAAACTGACACAGATGGTAAAAGCCGCCGGTTGAGCCGCGAAACTGGGCCCTGCGGGCCTGGCGAAAGCCCTGGACGGGCTTTGGGCATACCGTGACGAGAATCTGCTTGTAGGGCCGGAAACATCCGATGATGCCGGGGTCTACAGGATATCGCCGGAGTGCGCCCTGGTGGAGACAGCCGACATCATTACCCCCCTGGTGGATGATCCCTTCACCTTCGGTTGCATAGCCGCCGCCAATGCCGTGTCCGACGTCTATGCCATGGGCGCCCGCCCGCTTACCGCCATGAACCTGGTCTTTTTCCCGGCCTGCGCACTTTCGGGCGAGGTTCTGCGGGAGATCCTGGCCGGCGGTCAGAGCATCCTGCAGGAAGCGGGTGTCTGCCTGGTGGGCGGGCATACCGTGGAGGATGATGAACTGAAATACGGCCTGTCCGTGACCGGCCTGATCTCACCCGACGCCATCATCCGCAACTCCACCGCCCGTCCCGGAGACGTGCTGATCCTGACCAAACCGCTGGGGACCGGCATCATCTCCACCGCCATCAAGGGTGAGATGGCACCGGAAGCGGTGATCAAGGAGGCCGTCCGCTGGATGACGACCCTCAACCGCGCGGCCGCAGATCTGATGCGGGAATGCAGCGCCAGCGCCGCCACCGACGTGACCGGCTTCGGTCTGATCGGCCATGCCAGCGAGATGGCCCGCGGGGCCGGTGTCACTATCCGACTGGAGTTGGCGGCCATTCCGCACATGTCGGGCCTGACTGGACTGGCGGCCGACGGCCTGCTGCCGGCCGGCTGTTACCGCAACCGCGACCACTACTCCCCGTTTGTCAGCGGTTTTGATCCTTCCAATGACGCCCTGCTGCCGCTCTTTGACCCCCAGACCTCCGGCGGTCTGCTGATCGCCCTGGCGCCGGGAGATGCCGATCGTTTCGTGGCGCTGGCTGAGCAGCGTGAAATCTTCGCCTGCCGGGTCGGAACGGTTCTACCGCTGTCAACTCACTGCCTTGAGGTTGCCTGAATATCATGTATGCCCTTGCCATAGATCTTGGAACCACCACCCTGGCGGCATCGCTAATCGAGCTCGACGGCGGCAGCCGTCTGGCCATGACCGGCAGCCTGAATCCTCAGCGCAGCTTCGGCGCCGATGTGGTTTCCCGCCTGGATGCGGCCGTGCGGTCCGCTGATTCACTGAAAGAGATGTCCGGCCTGATCCGGACCGAACTGCTGCGACTGGCCCATGAACTCTGTGCGACCACCGGAATTACGTGGAACCAGGTCAAACAGGTCGCCATTGCCGGCAACCCCGCCATGCAGCATATCCTGCTGGGCCTGCCGGTCGCATCGCTGGCCTTTCCCCCCTATCGTCCGCACTATACCGGCGGAACGCGCCTGACCGCCTTTGATCTGGGATGGGAGGGCTCTGCCGGAGTCTATGTCTTCCCCATGCCGGGCGGTTTCGTGGGGGGCGACACGGTGGCCTTCCTGTACGGACAATTGGAAGATCAGGTAAAGGTAGAGGAAGAGGTAAAGAATCAAACCGCTCCGACCAGCGTGTCCTCTACCTCTACCTCTACCTTTTCCTCTACCTTGTTTTTAGACATGGGCACCAACGGCGAGATGGCCCTGATGACGGGAGACACACTCTGGGCCACCTCGGCCGCGGCCGGACCGGCCTTCGAGGGGGGCAATCTGGCCTGCGGCATGGCCGCCCTGCCGGGGGCGATCAGTTCTGTGCGGATCAAAGACGAGCGGGTCAGGCTGCAGGTGATCGGCAACGCGCCACCTGCCGGCATCTGTGGCTCGGCAGCCATTGAGGCGATTACGGAACTGCTGGAGAATCACGTGATCGAGGCGGGCGGGCGGCTCAGGGACAGCGCTGAAATCGCCTCCAATCTGGCCAACCGGATTATCGTCCACCAAGGCGAAAACGTATTCGTCCTGCACCGCGATGCCCGCACGCTGATTTATCTCAGCCAGGGCGATATCCGTCAGATCCAGCTGGCGAAAAGTGCCATCCGCGCCGGTATGGAGGTGCTGGCCCAGCGGTCGCGTATACAGTTCCAGGCCGTTAAAAACGTGATCTTGACCGGTTCCTTCGGTGCGGTTTTACACCCTGATTGGCTTAAATCCATTGGAATTTTTGATGAAAGCATGGTACACATAACCCGCTTTACGCCCGAAGGGGCTCTGAGCGGGGCGGAAAAGGCCCTGGCCGCCGGCGACGATTTCGCCGCGGCAGAGGCGGTTGCCGGGCGCTTCAGGGTCATACCGCTTTCGGGTATGCCGCTCTTCGAAGAACTCTTCCTGCGGCATATAGACTTCCCCCACTGATTACATCCACTCAACATCTCAGTACATACGCGACAAGGAGCAAGAACAATGGCAAAAATTACCAGGGCGCTGATCAGCGTTTCTGACAAGAGCGGAGTTGTTGAATTTTCAAAAGAGCTGGCCAATTACGGCGTGGAGATACTCTCCACCGGCGGCACCGCCAAGTTGCTGCGCGATGCCGGCCTGATTGTCAAGGACGTCTCGGAATTCACCGGCTTCCCCGAGATGCTGGACGGCCGGGTAAAAACCCTGCACCCCAAGGTGCACGGCGGCCTGCTGGGCATGCGCTCCAATCCGGAACATGTGGCCAAGATGCAGGAGCACGGTATCCAGAATATCGATATGGTAATCGTCAACCTCTACCCCTTCGAGTCCACGGTGGCCAAGGAAGGCTGCCACCTGGAGGATGCCATCGAGAACATCGATATCGGCGGACCGACCATGCTGCGCTCGGCAGCCAAGAATTATCCCGATGTAACGGTGCTGGTGGATGCTGCCGACTATGCCGCTGTGCTGGAGGAGATGAAGGCCGGCGGCGGGGCGGTTTCCGCAAAAACCAATTTCGGACTGGCGGTCAAGGTCTTCCAGCATACCGCCGCCTATGACGGCGCCATCTCCAACTATCTCGGCGCACGCCTGGGCGAGGGGGTTGCCGACTATCCGGCCACCTTCACCGTTCAGGTCCAAAAGACCCAAGACCTGCGCTACGGTGAAAATCCCCAGCAGACGGCGGCCTTCTATGTGGAAAAAGGGGTGGCGGAACCATGTGTCTCAACCGCAGTACAGCTGCAGGGCAAGGAGCTTTCCTTCAACAACATCATCGACCTGGACGCGGCCATCGAGACGGTCAAGGAGTTTGAAAAATCGGCGGCGGTCATCATCAAGCACACCAACCCCTGCGGCGTGGCCCTGGCGGATACGCCGCTCAGCGCCTACCTCAAGGCCCGCGAGTGCGACCCGGTTTCGGCCTTTGGCGGTATCGTCGGCTTCAACCGCCTTGTGGATGCCGAAACGGCCCGCGAACTGACCTCGACCTTCCTGGAAGCGGTGATTGCCCCCGGTTATAGCGATGAAGCGCTGGATATCTTCACCGCCAAAAAGAACGTGCGGGTCATGCAGGTTCCGCTCCTGGCGAATTATATTGCCGGCGGCTTTGACCTGAAGAAGGTCACCGGCGGCCTGCTGGTGCAGGGACGCGACCTGGGCATGGTCCGGGCAGCCGATTGCAGGGTTGTCACCGAGCGCACCCCCACCGCATCCGAATACGAAGCGCTGGACTTCGCCTGGCGGGTCTGCAAGCACGTCAAGTCGAATGCCATTGTGTTTACCAGCCGCGACCAGACCGTCGGCATCGGCGCCGGTCAGATGTCACGGGTCGATTCCTCTCGCATCGCGGTACAGAAGTCCCTGCTCCCCACCAGGGGCACGGTGCTGGCGTCGGATGCCTTTTTCCCCTTCCGGGACGGTGTCGATGCAGCCGCCGAAGCAGGTGTAACCGCCATTATCCAGCCGGGCGGCAGCGTGCGCGATGAAGAGGTCATCAAGGCGGCCAATGAGCAGGGGATAGCCATGGTATTTACGGGAATGAGGCATTTCAGACACTAAGACGGTAATCAGTGACCGGGGATCAGGGATCAGTAAAAGCATTGACCGATCCCCGATTCCCGATCCCCGATCCCCGATCCCTGATCCCGGATCTCTGATCCCCGATCCCGGATCCCTGATCCCTGATCCCTGTTCCCTGTTCCCTGTTCCCTGATCCCGGATCCCGGATCCCCAAAAAAACGAATTGAGGTGTTGATATGAAGGTTCTGGTAGTCGGCGGAGGCGGTCGTGAGCATGCCCTGGTGTGGAAGATTGCCCAATCCCCGTTGGTGGAGAAGGTCTACTGCGCGCCGGGTAATCCCGGCACCGCGCAACTGGCGGAAAATGTTGCCATCCCGGTTGACCAGCTTGACAAACTGTTGGCTTTTGCCCTTGAAAACGGCATCGCCCTAACGGTGGTCGGGCCTGAACAGCCGCTCTCGCTCGGCATTGTTGATCTGTTCGAGCAGCATGGCCTGAAGGTCTTCGGCCCGTCACAAAAAGCGGCTTTCATTGAGGGAAGCAAGGCGTTTTCAAAAGATCTGATGCAGAAGTATAACGTGCCGACCGCTGCCTATGGCGTGTTTACCGACCAGGGCGAAGCAGAAGCCTTCATCAATCGCACCGGGGCACCGATTGTCGTAAAGGCCGACGGCCTGGCAGCCGGCAAAGGCGTAATCATTGCCCAAACCTGCGAAGAAGCGATTGCGGCCGTACGCGACATGCTGAGCGGCAATGCCTTCGGCAGTGCCGGGTCACGGGTGGTGATCGAGGAGTTTCTGACCGGTGAAGAGGCCTCCTTTCTGGTTATTACGGACGGGAAGAATGTCATCCCGCTGGCCAGCGCCCAGGACCACAAGGCCATTTTTGACGGTGACAAGGGGCCGAATACCGGCGGCATGGGCGCCTATTCGCCGGCGCCGGTGGTCACTCCTGTTATCCACGAAATAGCCATGCAAGCGGTGATTCGCAAAACCGTGGACGGCATGGCAGCCGAGGGCCGCCCCTATCGCGGCGTACTCTACGCAGGGTTGATGGTCAAGGATGGTCAGGTCAAAACATTGGAATTCAACGCCCGCTTTGGCGATCCCGAGTGCCAGCCGCTGTTGATGCGCATGAAGTCGGATATCGTGCCGGTCCTGATGGCAGTGGCGGATGGTGATCTTGGTACGCTTTCAATCGAGTGGCACGACAAGGCTTCGGTCTGTGTCGTCATGGCGGCCGAGGGATATCCGGGAGAGATCCGCAAAGGTGATGTGATCTCCGGCCTGGAGCAGGCTGCAGCACTGGAGGACGTCTATGTCTTCCACGCCGGCACCGCCTCTAAAGACAACAACTGCATCACCAACGGCGGTCGCGTCCTGGGCGTTACCGCGCTCGGCACATCGGTCAGGGAAGCGATTGAGAAAGCCTACCGTGCTGTCGCGGCAATCACCTGGCCCGGCGTTCAGTACCGTAAAGACATTGGTCACAAGGCCATCGGCCGCATTTAATTCCGGAGGTTACCGCAAATGTCATCATCGCCATTGGTGTTGATTGTAATGGGAAGTGATTCAGATCTGCCGATCATGCAGGAGGCCGCAGATATACTTACGAAATTCGGCGTACCCTTCGAGATGCGGATTTCATCGGCACACCGTTGCCCGCAAAGGACCGCTGAACTGGCATCGGGAGCCGCTGCCAGGGGAATCAGGATAATTATCGCGGGTGCCGGCATGGCCGCGCACCTGGCAGGTGTCATTGCAGCAGAGACTACCTTACCGGTAATCGGGGTTCCCACTCCGGGGGGGGCGCTTAACGGGGTCGATGCACTGTACTCTACGGTACAAATGCCGGGTGGAATACCGG
This sequence comes from Desulfuromonadales bacterium, assembly GCA_016650295.1. Classification (GTDB taxonomy): domain Bacteria; phylum Desulfobacterota; class Desulfuromonadia; order Geobacterales; family Pseudopelobacteraceae; genus CAIPTY01. The sequence goes on from JAENWA010000004.1 coordinate 24,138, forward strand.
TGGCGACCATGGCAATCGGCAAGGCCGGGGCAAAGAACGCCGGTATTTTTGCGGTACAGATTCTTGCACTGACAGACACTCTCCTGGCAAGGTCTCTCAACGAGTATCGCACCGAAATGGCTCAAGAGGTTGAACGCAAAGACGCCGCCATCCAGCCCGCCTGACCGGGGCTTATACGCTAATTTCCTTGACAGTCAACCTGAGTCTGTAGTATCTAGTCCAAAAATAATTTCATGGAGGTAACACAAATGAAAAAAGTAGTCGTTGCTCTGATTGCTGTTGTCGCGTTTGCCGGAACCGCATTTTCCGCTGACGTCATCGAAATGAAAAAAGGGGTCAAGTTCAATCACAAGGCCCACACGACCGCAGTCGGTGACTGCACCAAGTGCCACGCCGCAGCTGCCGGCGGCAAGATTGAAGGTTTCGGCAAGGACTGGGCTCACAAGAACTGTAAAGGCTGCCACACCGATGGTAAAAAAGGGCCCACCGCCTGCAAGGAATGCCACAAATAATAGTCTTGTCCGTATAAATTGAAATTGAGAGGGATAACAATTTTAAATTGTTATCCCTCTTTTCGTATCAAGGTTTATACAAACAAAAAACTGTATACTCTTGAGATGAAATTGGTATATAGTCTAAAAGATTAGCGCTGCCGAGTCCTGTATCCCGGTCGGCCATACCAACTACATATCGGAGTGAACCTTGGCAACTACTGAACGCAGCTTCGCCCAGTCTGTTTGGGATTTTTTTTGTTCTCTCAAACTCACGATTTCCCTGCTCATTTCCCTGGCGCTCACCTCGATTATCGGCACAATCCTCCCGCAAGGTCAGCTCGCCCCCGAGTACGTCGCCAGCATAAGCGCCATGAAGCTGCAGATCTACAGCAAGCTCGGCTTCTTCGATATGTATCATTCCTGGTGGTTCATCACCCTGCTGTACGTATTCAGCCTCAACCTGGTCTGCTGCTCCATCAAACGCCTGCCGCATGTGTTCAAATTCATCAGCGAACCGGTGCTGGTGCTGGGCGAATCCATGCGAAACTCCTTCTCCCAGAAAAAGGAGATCACGTTTTCTGCTTCGCCCGAGACCGCACAAGCAAAGCTTGTTGAGTTTATGGGCAAAGAATTTGCTACACCGGTCATCACAGAGCACAGTGGCGATTTTCACCTGTTTTCCCAGAAGAGCGCCTGGAGCCGCCTGGGTGTCTACGTTGTGCATACCAGCATTCTGGTAATCTTTGTCGGCGCCATCCTTGGCTCGCTGTTCGGCTTCAAGGGGTACGTAAATATTGCAGAAGGCTCCGGGGTTACCAGTATGGAAGGCCGCACCGGCAGCCCGATTCCCTTCGGTTTTGAGGTCATCTGCGAAAAGTTCAATCTTACCCTGTACAGTAACGGTGCTCCCAAAGAATTCAGAAGCACGCTGACTATCCGGGAAAACGGGAAACCGGTGCCGGGTTATTCGCAGGTAAAAGTCATTGTTAATGAGCCATTGTCCTACAAGGGCTTCACCTTTTACCAGTCCAGTTATGGCCAGGCCAATGAAGGAAGCGAGCATTTTTTCAGCGTGAAGCCTCGCTCCGGCGGTACTGCTGACAAGCTAACCGTTCGCGAAGGCGTCGTAACGAGCCTGAAGGACGGCATCTCGTTCAAAGTGCTGGAAGCAACGCAGGAAGTACGACAATTCATGCCGGGTTTTTCAGGACCGGCGGCACGCGTGGAAGTCACCTTCAAAGGTAAGGCCCCCCAGACATTCGTAGTTCTCAAAAATTACCCCGATATGAATGCCCAGCGCGGGGATGACCTCATCTTCGGATATGAAGGCACCAATGCGCGCATGTTCACCGGCTTGCAGGTAGCCAAGGACCCAGGGGTCTGGACCGTCTGGCTGGGTTGCACTCTGATGGTAATCGGCCTGTACATAGCATTTTTCATGTCACACAAACGGGTCTGGATCGTCGTATCAAAGGGGCACGCACGCATGTACGGCAATGCCAGCAAAAACCAGGCGGCCTTTGGAATGCAGTTCGATGATCTGGCCGACAAACTCACTAACCTGAAAATTTAGCGGAGGTTTCCACCATCATGACCAGCTCGCTTCTGTTTAACGTAACCACCTTTGCCTATCTTGTCTCCATGCTGCTGTTTTTCGCATTCATGGCCAGCCGCTCCAAGGCCGTCGGCACCGGCGGCATCGCCGTGGCGTATTTCGGTCTGCTGGCCCAG
>JAENWA010000005.1 GCA_016650295.1 Desulfuromonadales bacterium
CCGGCATCGTGAGGTATGGTCAGATAGGAGAAGGCGTCGAATACCCGGTAGAACAGTTTGTAGGCCACCCGCATGAAAAAAGGAGCTTCCCGCTTGACCCGGCTGCCATAGACCACGTCGTACCCTTCGCGCCACTTTGCCACGAACTGTTCGATAAGTTCGGGCGGGTCCTGAAGGTCGCCATCCAGCAGCACGCAGGCGTTCTTGGACGCGACCTCCATACCGCTTCGGAAAGCGGCCTGGGATCCGAAATTGCGAGAGTGGGATATTCCGGTGACACGCTTGTCCCGGCGGGTGATGGCGCGGATAACCTCTTCGCTGTCGTCGGGGCTGTTGTCGTTGACGAAGATGATTTCATAGTCGATCTTGAGCCTGGAAAAGGTATCCTTGAGGCGATTGTACATGACCGATATGGCCTGATTGTCCTTGTAACAGGCAATGATGGCCGTCACGCTGTGAGTGGTATCGAGGCTGAACTGCTTGGACGAAAGGTAATATTTTTCAGGGTCAGGCAGCGCCGAATACCACTCTACGGTTTTTGCGAGCCCTTCGCGCAAAATAGTTCGGGGTTGCCATTCCAGACTTCGAGCAGCCTTTCCGGGATTTGCGTACCACTCGCTGACATCCCAGGACCGGTCGTTCATGGAGGAAAACCGGGGCTCGTGCGCAATCCCGAACTGATCGCGGGCTATCGCCGCTATGTCGGCAATGGTGGTTTTGGAGCCGCTGCCGATATTGAACGACTCGCCGTAGTCCTCTTCCCGGAGGTTGAGCGCCGTTGCCACAAATGCCTCAACCACATCGTCGATATAGACGAAGTCACGGGAGATATCGGGGTTGACGAAGTCCGGGTAATCCCCGGCCACACCCTTGCGGATGACGGCCGGGATCAGGCGTGAAGAATCCTCCAGAGGCCCATAGACCGAATAGAGCCTGAGATTGGCGCAGGGAAGACCTTTCTTGTGACCGAAGTAGCTGATCAGGGCGGCGCTGGAGACCTTGGAGACCGCATAATCGCTGTTCGGAGCCGGGGGGGACATCTCATCGGGGGCGGCACAGTTATCACCGTATTCCGACGAACTGCCCGAGTGGACGTAACATGAGATGGAGCGTTTCTCCAGCAGGTGCAGCAGCCGTGTGGTCAGGTTGAAGTTCGTCTGGTAGATGAGCTCGAAATCGGTCTCAAAGGAGTAGCCGCCATAGGAGACGCAGTTGAAAACCGTCTGGGGGGCGATGTCGGAAAAGAGCTTTTCAAGATCGGCGTCCACCAGCAGGTCGACCACGGCCTTGTTCTTCTCCGGCACGTCTTCCAATCGCCAGGCATCAAAGTTTGAGGTCGTCCCGAACACGTCGTCCCGGTGCGCCAGCAGCGTCCGTACCAGGTTGGCTCCGATGAAGCCGCTGCCGCCGAGTACGAGAATCGGTCCCTGGAGGCGTTTGATATCATGTGCGATGGTCATAAGAATGTTTGCTCCAATAATAAGAGTTGCAATTTCTATCACCTGTTAAAAATCAGCAGTTACCGTATATCCAAGACAGTCATCGGTTGACCCCATATCACGCCGCAAGGACAGCTGTCCAAGGATGAGAACCGGAACGGAAATGGGGAACAACATAATACCGGCTATCATGCCGAGCGGTCCGGACCTCATCCATCGGTAGATTATAGATATGTTCTTATAGGCCGCAACGGTTATATCGTTTCCCCGGGGCCTGATCCCTATTCGGCTGAAGCCGGCCTCGACCAGCATTCTTTCCAGGGCAGCCGGGGTGTATCGAAAAAAATCGTTTGGTATGTAATGGTAGCGGGCCTGGAAAGGTACGGTAAAAAACATCGAACCTGTGGGCTTTAGCACCCTGCGGCACTCAGAAAGAAACTCCCTGCCATGGTAGACATGTTCCAGCACCTCGGTATGAAACAGGTTATCAAATGAGCTGTCTTTAAATGGAAAAATATCCCCATTGTAATAGGTCGTATCGGGGAGGCGATAGTTGAAATGGGCTTCCGCCTGTTCCCAGTCCAGACCGGTATAGCGACAATTGGAAGACACGAGATGCCGGTAGGGCTGCGCTCCGCACCCTACCTCCAGTAATGTGCCGCTTCGATCTTTCAACCAGAGACGAAGGTGACGATATACGGATGCCACCTGCATATCCAGTACGGTACGAATAAAAAAGCGCAGCTTGCCGATAAACGTATCACCTGGAGGATTGTTTGAGACCGGCGCCAGCCCCTCGTTTTTTTCCCTGTTCATCATGGTTTAGGTGCCAATTTGGCCATCCTGGCTGCTACAACAGTGTCACCAACCGGCACATTGTAATTGTACAGCAGATCAGCAAGCAGAAACTTCATCTCCGGGGAACAGACCAGATAATAGCCGTTATCCAGCAGGCCCTGAAGAAACCTGTTAAGATCCTTGGAAAATATCCACGTCTTGAATGGATTGCAGTATCCGACCGGCGTATATCCACCATAGAAGTAGCGATCAAAGTCAAATCGACTGACAAAATATACCCTGCTGCTGTTATTCGTCACATACCGGATAGCGTTTATGTAGCCTTGAAAAGCGTATCTATCAAAGTCACGAGGATAGATCAGTTGCCCTTCTCGGGCATTACCGAGCTGTATGGCAGCTTTTTTCTGGATCGAACCCGAGTAGAATACCGTCATCACGGCGATTACAAAACCGGCCGCGGAAAGTACGCCATAACGGCGCAAAACCGAACGCGGCGCATCGTTACCGGCACCGCTGTCCACAAAGCGTGCGATAAGGTCAAACAGGAAGAATAGCAGAAACAAAAGCACGATTGCAATGTTCAGGATATTGTGTTCATGGCTTCTACTGAAGAAGTAAATCGAGTTTCCGATGGCACAGTAAGTCAACAACAGGCCGGAAGCCATGTAGGCCGGGGAAAGGTCCTTGCGCATCCTGAACAGCAGGATTATCACCACACTCAACAACGCTGGGACATACCAGTAAAAGGAGTTCGATGAAATCTGTATGAAGCCGATGCCGATTTTTTGATAGTAGCCGGAATAATTTCCAAACTCGCTGTTTCTGAAAAGAACAGAGCTTACGCCGCCGCACAACGCGATGATTGCAACTGGAGACAAGCAGCGCTTCCCGAACTCCAGCAGACTCCGACCCAGCGATGTCCTGTTCCCTCCATCGTAATAGCTGAACACAAACAAAGTTATCAGCAACTGGAAATATGCCAGACTGTAGATAATGCCGAAGTTTTTGAGCAGCAGCAGCAAAAGCCCGCATATCAGCCCGGACGACCAGTGATACGGTCCACGCCAGTACACTACCGCCAGCAACGGCAGCCAGAGATCCAGCCGCAGCGGTGTCACCTGAAAGGTGGACACCACATCCCACGGGCTGGCGTAGATGCGCCCCAGGATAAGGGCTGCCACCAGAAACAGAGCGAGTTGCTTCTTAAGGAAGAGTTTCCCCGAAAGAAGGAATACCCCCAAAATAGTGGCGTAATAGGCCGCCTGACCAAGAACCTGAAACGTATTCAGATCCAGGTCAAGCTTCATCCAGGATACCGCAAACAGGGATGGCAACAGGTCATACTGAAAATAAATGTCCCGGATTGGAGCGCCCTTCAGCAGCCGTAGGGCAGGGGCAAATATATAGGTGTAATCATCCCATGAAATGGGCGCTGTCGCAATGAAACAGACCGGAGCCAGCACAAGGGCGACAGCCGCCGCTGCCCATCGGCTGGAGCGCCGCTGCAGGTACCAGAGAAAGGCAATAAAAGAAAAAATACCCGCCATGACTGACAGGGCTTTCAGAAGAGCCTTGGGTGACATGCCACCCTGTAGGGAGTTCATCGGCGGGATAAAACCAATGGTTATACAATAGATAAATGAAAATACAGCACAAAAGGCAACAATTAAAAGGCGCGCCCGTTTCCCGGTATCGCGTCCCATGAGTCCAGCCACGGACACCGCGGTGACAATATTCACAAACATCAAAATATATAACGCATAGATCTCGACACCATCGTGCTCCCCGGTCCATTCCAGTATCCAGGGTGTGACATCAGCCGGTTGAAAAGGGATGTTCCGGCTCCATATCCAGGGCGCCAAAAGATAGTAGCCGTAATAGCTCAGACCGGCGATCGAGAAAGCCAGCACGATGGTTTGCAGCAGCTCCCACATGCTGCCGGGGCATCGATCCTTCAGAATACTTTCAGGCTCCACTATGCTTCCCCTCAGTCCGTGTTGGCCAGAGCCTTTGGAAGGCCGTTGCAATTGAATCAGCATCAAGGCCGGATCGGGTCAGCAGGGTCTCACGGTCATAACAGGCGTCCGGGAACCCCGCCTGTATGGCCAGCATCCTGAAACGGTTGCCCCTGCCCGCCTCGGCAACAACCCTAGCCGTCTCTTGCCCTAGCCCCCCGGTTGCAACATGCTCCTCAACCGTCATGAGCGGACTGCCGTCCGTGATGAGCATACGGATGAACTCCTCCGGGAAAGGACGCAGGGTGGTGACGCGCACAACAGCGGGGTTGAGACCACTCTGATTGAGGAGAGAGACAGCCTTGAGCACTTCATGGAGTATGAAACCGCAGGTAAGGATAACTCCGTCACTCCCCTCCCTTACGAGGGCAGGGCGGGAAATATCCGGCGTATTTTTCAGCGAGTCGAAGACATGCGGTTCCTTGTTGCGCCCCAGACGCAGATAGGCCGGGCTGTCAAGGGAGGTTGCCGCCCGGACGCACAAGCGGACCTCGTGTGAATCGGCAGGGGTCCAGACCGTCAACCCCGGCAGACAGCTCAAGACGCCGATATCGTCAACACCGTGGTGCGTCGGACCATTGGGGCCATAGGCAAATCCGCCGCCCACACCAACCACCACCACATTAGCCCGGTTATAGCAGAGGTCGATCTTGATCTGCTCCAGGCAGCGCAGCGTCACAAAAGGGGTGATTGAGTAGACGAATGGCAGTAATCCCGTCTTTGCCAATCCGGCCGAATAGCCGATCATGCCCGCCTCGCGGATGCCGCAGTTGATGACCCTGGCCGGGTCGTGTTCCCTGAGCTGATCGAAGAGTTTGTAACCGAGATCACCGGTTAGAAATACCACCCGTCGATCATTCCGAAACAAGGTTAGCAGTTCATCGAAGAAAGCATCACGCATCGGCAAGTCTCCTCAACGCCTCATCGCGCTCCTTTCCTCGCACAGGGCGGTAATGCCACTCCAGATCTCCCTCCATGAAATCAACCCCTTTTCCCTTGAAAGTGCGGCACAGGACAACCCGTGGCAGACCGGCAGTGGGAGGGCGCCCCAGAATATCCACAAGCCCCCGATAATCGTGGCCATCGGCTTCCACAACATCCCAGCCAAAGCCTCTCCAGCAGTCTGCCAGAGCAAGGCCGGGGGAGAGATCCTCGCATGCGCCGCAGGCCTGAAGACCGTTCTGATCAACGATGGCAACCAGGTTGTCAAGATTCCCGGCGCGGGCCAATGCGGCAGCCTCCCACACGCTCCCTTCGTTGCACTCGCCGTCTCCCAGCAGGACGTAGACCCTGGCCCCAATCCCCTGAAGTTTGAGCCCCCCCGCCATTCCGGCCCCGATTGCAAGACCGTGCCCGAGTGATCCGGTTGCACACTCCACCCCGCTGACCTTGCCCGCCAGCGGGTGCTCGGCCAGGAGCGACCCGTTGTGGCCATAGGTTGTCAACTGTTGTCGATCTATGAACCCCATCCGGGCCAGTACCGCATACAGCGCCATGCAGCCGTGACCTTTGGAGAGGATGAAGCGGTCCCTTTCCGGACTATCTACTGTTGCGGGAGTGCAGTTGAGAACATCCGCATACAATGCAGCCACTATATCGACGCATGACAGCGCCACTCCGACATGGCCCGAGTGAGCGGCCATCATGATGATGTCGCGCCGCAAATCCTGTAAAAGCTGGTGTTGTGCTGTCTCATCATTACACGTATTTTTCATGAAAACACTCCGGTATCAAACTTCAAACCACCCAACGAATATCACCTTACTCAAAAGGAGACAACTGCACATTCACATCCCCGTCAGCACCCAGACCGCAGGTAATAAGTACTGATGTTTCACCCGGTTTTGCATGAAAATTTCCAGGATCTACAATATAGGTGATGGATTGATTTTTGTAAAATCCCCGCAAAGCCTGCTGGATAAAAGCACGCCCAGCAGGAGTATTAATTACAAAAATATGGGTATCGGGGGGAAACATGGGCACCTGTTTCTTAAGATTGACAAGGAAGCTTTTCATCAGGTCGCCAATGTCACGCCATTGCTCTCCACGAGAAGATAGCAGGCGATAATTATACGGCACATACAGCAGCAGGAAAAGCACGGCGGCAGCAACAGCTGTTCTCCTCGAAAAACGCTCCCGCACGCCGGCCAGTAATGCGGTGTAAACGATTGCAGCCCCGATCGAAGGTAGATACAGGTGCCTGCTTAACGATACGGAGATAACATCCTTCGGCTCGAACTGGGACATGCCGCTGAGACTTTGCGGCAGAAAGGAGAGAAAGATCCATCCGAGCCCCAGGATAAGGAGGTGTCGGTCTTTTACCAGAAGAAAGCTAAGCGGGACAAGCGCGGCTGTGACGTAAATACGGGGATCGTTGATGGCAAGTCGGCCGTCGGGAACAAGAAAAAAAACCGTCCAACCGGAAAAAAGTGAGTGAAACGGCCTGAACCTGAACATATGTGCCAGTTCCGACTGCACATGCAAAACCTGGTAAATGACTATATAATTCATCAGAATTGAAAAAACTATTACAGCACCATAGACGAAAACCCGGCGTACGACCCCCCTGACATCGTCAAAGCCTTTGAAATACAACCATTCAAGCAGGACTATCACCAACGGCAGTGATGCCGCTTCTTCCTTGCTGAACATCGCCATAACAAAGCAGGCGATTGAAAGACGCCATTTCCCAACTTCTCCGGTCTGCCGAAAAATCGTATAGGTGTACAGAGTCAGGAGATAGAATGTTACATTGAGAAGCGTACCGCTGGCGGCGCGCCAGAGAACGGCGTCTGCTCCAACGGCCGATGCCGTGAAGATGAAACCGGCTACCGCTGCCAGGATGGGGTTATCAAGCAATCTTCGGAGGAAGCGATATAGGAGAATGGCATTCAAGAACCAGAGCAGCATGCCGAACAGATTGTAGCCGAACGGATCGTAGCCGGAGAGAGCATACAGCGGCATCCAGACGGAATTGTTTACAAAGCGGAGGGTGTAGTTATAGCCAAGCAATATTGCTTTCGGGCCGCGGGTGACCAGTTCAAGGAGACCAAAATCATCATAGGCAAAAAAATTATGCAGAAAAGGGCCGTAGTAAGCACAGGTCACTATTGCGGCCAAGACAACAAAAATCAGAAATACCGTACGTTCAGTAAGCCTCATATATCATTCGCTCCACGAGGCGATGCACCTTCATACATCTTCACCAGAACATACGGCAGGACATCCCCCAGAACGCAGGCTATCCTGAAAACCAGCAGCGACATCATCAAACTCTCTTTCGGGTACCCATATACCGACATCAGCACCATGGAGACCGACTCTTTCACACCCAGTCCGCCCGGCACACCGGGTGTGAGTATGCTCATGTAACCGGCAATGCTCAGCGCCGCATTTGCATTGAAAAAATCGACCGGCCTGATGTGGAAATCAAGCACCAGATCACACAGATAGAAATAGAAAGCACAGTTCAATACAAAACAAACCAGGGAAATCACCGACAATTTGGCACACAACACCATAAAACCAACGCTACAAAATCGCTGCGCTCTCTCTTTCAATTTCCTTGACGTCACCCTCAGCTCTTCGTTGCGAACAAAGTACCTGTAGAGATAAATAATAATAAGACCGCCGGCAGCACCTAATGCCGAATAACCGGCAATTTTGTTTAAATCAAGTTTCATCGTTATCTGCGGCGGTATCGTTATAAGACCGCAGACGATGAATATTATGATGATAATTCCGGTAAGTCCGGATCCGAATATATACTCCAGAAGACTGCTGAAAGCCATCTCACTGTTTTTCCAGCCCAGTTTGCTTCCAAGGTAGTTCCTTCCGGCATAATGCATAACGTTTCCGGGGAGATATTTGGCAATATTCGATTTCAAATAGACCGGAAAAAGATCTTTTGCGGGGATGGGTGCTCCGTTTACGAACTCAAGAATCAGTTTCCAGTTGTATGCGCCGACTACAACGAACAGGGAAGCCCATAGTCCAAAAAGCAGAATAAACAAAATCGATACGAATGGATTTTTGAACTGCAAAGAATGCCAATCGAGTTGGAATAAAACTACACCCAGATAGCCTACCGACAAGGCAGTTACTATATAGCCGATCGGTTTGAAAAAGCTTTTCAGTTTGTCCACAAATTCATTCCCGTTTCATCATACGGCATCTCTGTTACAATTTTCTGAACGCATAATACGTCAGTACCGCCGGCTTATATCCCCACATGCCAACCCGTTCGGTCATCGGCACCTGTTCAATCAGTTCGAACCCCATACTTTGAAATAATGTTGTCTCTTCTTCAGGAGACGTTTCGTAGTTGACCGTTATCCCGTGCCGAGTCACATGTATCCTGTAATTCGACGAAAACCCCAGGATAATCTTTGTCAGTGTCAGGTTGAGTAGCGCATACAGCGCCAGCGGGTAAAAACGGTTGAACGAGCTGAAAATATAGACACCGCCCGGTTTCAAGACCCGTTTGATTTCATCTATTGCCGCCATTCGCTTCTCTTCGGGATGCACATAACAGAGGCCGTTGTACGAAAAGACCAGCACATCGAACAAATTGTCCGGAAAGTCCATTCTGACGGCGTCCATAACCCTGAAATCCATTGAAGGGAATTTTTCCCGTGCCGCTCCTATCAACGCTTCAGAGAGATCAATGCCGATGACATTTTCGGTTAGTAGTTTGATATGTGAGGTTGTCCTTCCCGCACCACAGCCGATATCCAGAACAGATTGGCCGCTGCGTATATGCTTTAAAAACAGATCTTTTTCAGCCGGCAGCAACTCAAAAAATTCTTCTTTATAATAGGCAAGCTGAGCACCTTTGCTGAAATAGTTGCAATTAACCCTGTTAACATCAAAACCGGAAAATTTCATGTACTATCCTCGAACCGATCTGGCCGGACACAACTTCATTTAAAAACCTTAAATTTTTTAAGACACAAAGCAAATCTGTTAATATCACCTTTGAACAACACTTTGAGGAGCATCGAGAATAGTAGTCCCGGTACAATCAGCGGCCCCCGGAACTTCACATAAGAATAGGTATCAACCAGATTCCCGCCAAATTTCTTTTTGAACTGGTACAGGCGATATTGGTCGCTATTCTTGTCCTCAGTGGGCAGCATCCAGCTCAGATCGAAATATGAATAATGCATATCCTGGGCGTACTGGACGGCATGCCAGATTAAAAGCTCCTGCTCGCAGAACCTGTGCAATGTTGCACAATATTTATCCAGCAAATATCTCCCATCAGAAGAGGGAAGAAGCCCAATACCGCCAAGGTATTCGCCTTCGGCCGAGACTGCATAAAATATAACCAGTTTGTTAAGTTCATCATCCTGGACGACCAGAATTTTGTCCTTTCTTTTTGGAGCGGCTACGAACGCCCGATAAAAATCATAAAATTTCTGTTTTTCCTCTTCAGTTTCAGCCATTTTCACTATTACGTTGTCTTTCAATGCCTTCCTGATTTTATATCTGGCCCCTTTAGCCTCGAAAGCGGAAAAGATTTCATCTCTGGTCTTGCTCAAGTCAATAAGAAAAGTTTTGTAGCGGAATTTTAATAAATATTCCTTTTCAGCCAGTTCGTCATGTGTTCGCAGCAGGGAGATGAGATTTTTTGATCTACAAAATGCTGTGGAATCCATCCAGTAATAGTGGAGCGTGAAACAGAGCAGTTTTCTTTTTTCAACAAGTCCGGATGAATCGTGAGGAGGGGACTTCACGATATAATTATTTTCGTCATCAAGTACGCGTTTGATCTCGTGAAGGTCCCTGCAATTTAACGCCCCATACACCGGGAGGGACATCGTCTGACGTGCAGCAATACGGGCATTGGGATAAGCATCCTGATCAGTGCCATAGTGAAACGGAAACAGGAAAGCGACATCAATGCCCTTTTCGAGGCATTTGGCATAAAAATATTCCCGGTCAAATCCTTTCAGCCTGATCGGGAATTTCAGCAGCGCAACCTTGACACCCTCAGGGATCACAGGAGGTATGATATTTCCGTTTCTACAGGATTCCCGCAGATAAAAATCTGTAATCTCATCTCTTTTCCTTACGACGTTACCCAACCGCTTCATACCCAGGAATGCCAGCTTTGCTCTCATTTCGTCACAGGCAAGACGATATGATTCATTCTGCTTCGTCAGATCATACGAGGGGGACGATGCACTGTTTCCTCTCGTTCGTTTGAAGAGAGTATAGGTGAACGGATAGAGCCATTTATGGGTAGCATAGGAATAGGCCAACGCAACAAGCATATAGCGTAGCGACTTCATTGCGCCGGGTTGTACAGTCGCCTGGTCATGCATGCCCTTTATCGTATAATACAGCTCCTCGTCGTTGAAGAGGATCGCCCCACCCTTGCCCGATACAATTGTTTTTGAATGATCAAAGCTGATAATTGCGGCAGCACCGAAACTACCGGTCTTCTTACCTTTGACTTCGGAACCCAGCGCTGGCGCATTATCTTCGATTACTATGCAGTTCCGCTCCCGGGCAAGTTCCGTAATTGCTTCTATGTCACAGGGAATCCCAAATTGGTGGGTCGCCAGGATGATGGAATCAGCAACGAGGGTGGCCCTGAGCTTTGCCACATCCATGTTGTAGTCGTCCAGGCTGATATCGACATACTCAATGTCCATGTTCGCGTACAAGGCCGCCTCGGTCACGGCCCAGCAATTGTAAGCAGGCAGATAGACCTTTTTGTGTGGCAATGCCTTGAAAAGGAAGTAGAGGCCAGTTCGGCCCGAATGGGTCAGCAGCGCTTTTCGGACGCCAAAGTATGCGACTAATTCGTTTTCCAGCTTGGTGCCATATCCCCTGTTCCAAAAGAGGCTACGAATGGCATCGAGCAGGCGTATTTCACTCCGTAACGGCGCAATCATTCTACTTAACACAAAAGCTATCAAGCTGTTCTACCTGTTTTTTCAACACCCAAATATAGGTCGGAGTGGCAAAATATAACTTAGGCAATACATAATTAGCTACTCTGTGCTTCCATGTTCCCGAAAGCAGCATATCAGTAGCCATAAATTTCTCAGGTTCACGTAACACCGCAAGGGTATAGTCGGAGACAAAAAAATCTATTACAAGCTTCCTGAGTTCGGGAAGAAACAAGAAGTTTTCGTTGTAACGTGCTTTCTTTCTAAATAGGTTAAGGTAACTATTAGCGAGTGTTTTAGGCATGAGAGTTAAAAATGGCAGACAATGATGAGGTTCCATAAAGCAGAGTCGATTCCCTGCAGCAAAATAGCAAATCCCGTCGGGACGTAAAACCCTGTGTATTTCTCGCATCATTGTTTTCGGATGCAAAACATGCTCATATACATGTGAACATATTATCACATCAAAAGATTCGTCTTGAAACTCAAGTCGTTCAGCATCCATAACATGGAAAACATCGCGCTTTGAATCACCTGCTTTATTCACTGCACGTTCAATATTTTTTTCATCTATATCAATCGCCACATATTTTTGAAAATGCGGCAAAAGCCGTAGCGAAATCTCGCCCGTGAAACATCCAACCTCCAGAGCGCACAACTCTGAAAGTGGTCGATTCAATGCGTCGGCTATAATTGCGAGAGTCTTGAGTGACTTTATTTCTCTCCCGGCCTCATATTGAAGTTCATAAGGTGACTCTTCCGAATAGAAGTCAATTTTAGTACGACCAGTATTCATTTGCTCGATTCCATATCAAACAGCATGGCAAACAACAAAAACTGGAATCCCGAAATCAGCATCAGGGCGTCCAGTACGGCACGCGGGGCGGTGACGTTGTACCCGCCGTAGAACAGCCTGTCTACCGCCAGGTAACAACCGAAACCGAGACCGAGGGGAATCAACAGAAACGACAGGTAGTAGAAAAAGACGAGGGGATGGAAGTCCACGAACAGATACTTGAAGTTCAGACGCCAGAAAAAGTTCCTGATCAGCATCGGCGAGACTTTCAAGGCATAACTGAAGCCCTTGATCTGCGATTGCCGCTCTCCGGGCAGATACACCGCCGTTCGCGGCACTTCAACGATCTTGAAACCATAGGCATTGAGCCTGATCAGGAAATCCATCGGGTAACCATAGCGCTTCCAGGCCCTCGACCAGTCGATGACATCGATGGCTTTCTTGGTGATGGCGGTATAGCCGTCAACAACATCCATGGTTTTATAGTAGCCCGACGCTATTTTAGTCAGCACGGTTATCATCCAGTTACCGAACAACCTGATTTTCGGCATCTTCGCAAGGGTATCCTGTAGCTTGGACAGCATGAACCGGTTGCCTTTGGCATAATCGACAGCGCCGTCAATGATCGGGTCAAGAAAATGGTTAACTTCCGACAGATTCATCTGAAAATCGCCCCCAACGACAACCGTAATGTCGTGGTCATCCGCGCTTGACCTGATATAGCCGGTGATAATGGCGCCGCCCGGCCCCTGGTTTACCTCGTGTCTGATCAGGCGAATGCGCAAGTCCTTTGCGGCACAAACCTCAATGACGGCATTCTGGTTGTCGGGACTTTTGTCATCGACAACATACACTGTGTCGAAAACATCCGGTATATCTTCAAGAGTTCTGGCGATCAGCGTTTCTTCATTGTAAGCCGGGATTACCAGAGCTATCTTCTTGTCTCGGTACATTTCATGTTCCTTTTGGAGCTGTGTTCAGGTTGATAGGCTGAAGGGGATTAGACTGAAGGTATAAACTTTCAGCCTTCAGCCTTCAGCCTTCAACCTTCAACCTTCAGCCTTCATTTTTTACTGCCGTCACCAGCAATGAACAGACGCGCTCTATCTGCTCCGGGGTCAGTTCGGGATACATGGGAAGACTCACAATATGCCTGGCGGCATGCTCGGCAACCGGAAAATCTCCCTCCCGATATCCCAAGAATTTCAGGGCAGGCTGCAGATGCAGGGGGATCGGATAATGGATCGAAGCCGACACGCCGTTCTCTTGCAGATACGAGATGACCGTGTCCCTGTTGGGGACCTGGACGACATACAGGTGGTACACATGCTCGGAAAGTTCGCGGGAAAAGGGGAGTTGCAGCCCCTCGACATCATGAAGCAATGAAGAATACCGCTGTGCATTGCTGCGCCGCTGCTCGGTCCAGCGCTGCAGATACTTCAGTTTGACAAGCAGGATGCCGCCCTGTAATCCGTCCATCCGGTGGTTATACCCGATTATGGTATGGATGTACTTGGAATCCCTGCCGTGGTCCGCAAGCAGCCGCATCATTTTTGCACGATCGGGATCGCCGGTAATGACGGCGCCCGCGTCCCCGTAAGCGCCAAGGTTCTTGCCGGGGTAAAAGCTGAATGCGCCGGCATCTCCGAATGTGCCCACCGGCCTGGTGTTGTACGTTGCCAGATGTGCCTGGGCGCAGTCTTCGATCACCCTGAGATCATGCGCCCGTGCCAGGGCCATAATGCTGTCCATATCGGCTGGATTTCCGTACAGATGCACGGGCAGTATGGCCCTGGTTTTTGAGGTGATTCTGGATTCAATCAGGGAGGGGTCAATGGTATAGGTAGCCGGATCGATATCGACGAACACCGGAACCGCACCCACATGACAGATAGCCTCGGCGGTTGCGATGAAGGTTGCGGGAGTCGTAATGACTTCATCCCCCGCCTTGATGCCGGCGGCCAGCAGCGCGAGGAATAGCGCCGATGTGCCGTTGGAACAGCCGACAACATGGTCGCACTGCTGCAACCGGGCAAACTCCGTTTCGAAGGCAGTCACGTACCTCCCCTGGATGAAAGACCTGGAATTGACGACATCCCTGATTATTTCATCGATCTCTTCTTTGATCTGCAGATACTGGGCTTCCAGGTCAACCAACGGAATCATGTCAATTTCTTTTCAGTAATGGATTTTTCTCAAAAAAACAGCCGGATTGCCGGCATAAATCGAATCCGCCTGCACATCCCTGGTGACAACGCTCCCGGCGCCGACCAATGCATTTTCGCCGATCGTTATGCCCGGCAAGATAGTTGAGCCGGCGCCGATCTTGGCGTTCCGGAGTATGATCGCACCGACAAGTTCATTTTTTACATCGGGAGACTTTGGAAACCTGGCATTTGTAACCGTTACCTGCGGCCCGATCCAGCAACCCTCCTCAAGAACGGAGAATTCGGGAATGAATGCCTGGGTGTGGATGCGCACATTGTCAGCTATGGCGACATGATGCTCCACAACCGAGAGCGTGCCGATGCTGACGTTATGGCCGATGGTGTTGCATTCACGAATATTCGCCTTGTTGCCGCTCTGAAAATTATTTCCGATGACATTGCCTGCATAAATTACGGTATGTGAGCGGATGATGGCGTTATCTCCGATAACCGTAACGGTATCATCGGGCTGTCCCTTGAATGGAGCCCCGATGATGCAGAAATCCTCGATGACGGCATTGTCGCCCAGCTTCACGCTCGGATGAATGATTGAAGTTTTAGCAATCATTATTTCATCCCTAATTTGCATTTTAGCGGTTTGAACCTCAGAAAGACTTCTCTTCCCGTTTCGATCGATTCGTAGATGGCGGAAATCAGTTCCAGGCTTTTTCTGCCTTCAAGCCCGTCGATCAACGCTTTTTTATTATTGAGAATGCAGTCCACAACATGCTCGTAATATGCCTTGTGACCGAAGCCATATACATCGGGGGGGTTGACGGAATAGTTTGCAAGCATATCATCATCATCGGTCTCTTTTTCGATAAAACTCCATGTTTTCATCTGATTGACCGCAAAGCCGCCAATCTCGACCGTCCCCTTTTCGCCCAAGATGGAAATGGAACCTTCCAGATCCTTCGGCCGTGTCGCGGTGGTGGCTTCAATCAGCCCCAGAGCGCCGTTGCGGAATTTGAGCACAGCCATTCCCGTGTCTTCGGTTTCGATATCCACCAGGGCCGTAATGCTCTTGGCAAAGACGGATTCCACATCTCCCATCATCCATTCAAGCAGATCGATATGATGACTGGCCTGGTTTGCAAATACGCCTCCGTCAAAAGCCCAGGTGCCCCTCCAACGATCCATGTCATAGTAGGCCTGATCGCGGCACCAGCGCACGCGGATAGTGCCGAGCACGAGCTTGCCGAAGCGCTTGTTGTTCAGCGCTTCTTTCAACTTGCACACCGGGAGGTTGAACCTGTTCTGCTTGATGACAAACAATTTAATTCCGTTTTCATCACAGATTCTGATCATGGCATCAGCGTCATCAAGGGAAAGTGCCATCGGCTTTTCAACGATGAGATGTTTTTTATACGGCGCCAGGGCGATGACATGTTCTGCATGCAAGCCGCTGGGGGTCAAAATGGAGATGATATCGACATCTTTCTCTTGTGCCGCCAATTCGTGCATATCCGCATACCAGGGCACACCGTAGCGATCAGCCAATCGGCGGGCTCTGTCGATGTCGGGATCACAGACAGCCGCCAGCCTGGCATGGGCGACCTGGCTGTTCCCCAGCAACTCGGCATGTCGTTCGGAAATTCTGCCGCAGCCGACTAATGCAATATGTAACATCCCTCACCTCTCATCTTTCCTCCCTTTGTCCGGGGATCGGGGATCGGGGATCGGTAAAAGCCTTTCCTGTTTCCTGTTTCCTGTTCCCTGTTCCCTGTTCCTCATCCCTCATCCAAAATTGCTATTATATTTTCACAGATGTACTCAATCGACGCGTCATCAAGATCAAAATACGATGGCAGGTTTATGCCGCGCTGATGCAGCTCATGCGACACCGGCGTATCTGCATCGACATACATGGGCATATCGGATACGGGATAAAAATAGGGACGGGAATCGATATCTCTCTGTTTCAGCTGTTCCATGAATGCGTCTCTGCGCTCTCCGCTGAAACCCTCGACCTCCAGACATACCATCCAGTACACGTTTTTCGCCCACGGAGCCTCCCGATTCAGCCGAAGTCCCGGATAGCCGGAGAGTAGCCTCTGGTAGATGTGGAATATTTCCCGTTTCCTTTCCAGCAGTTCGTCGATCCTCTCCAGCTGCGCAACACCGAGGGCCGCCTGGAGGTTTGTCATCCGGTAGTTGAATCCGACCAGCTCATGCCAGTACCGGCGCTCTTTGCTCATCGCATGATCTCTGAAAACTTTCAAGCGTTCATAGAGGGCCTGATCATCAGTCGTTATCATGCCCCCTTCACCCGAGGTAATGATCTTGTTGCCGTAAAAGCTGAAAATACCGCAATTCCCCAACGAGCCGGCCCGCTTGCCCAGAACCTCGGCGCCGTGGGATTCTGCTGCATCTTCGATGACGACAAGACCGTGCTGCTGCGCGATCCTCCGCAATGAGACCATATCGGCAGGATGTCCGTAGACATGAACAGGGATTATCGCCCGCGTCCTGTCGGTTATCGCCTCTTCAACCTTGCGGGGATCAATGCAAAGACTGTCTTTATCCACATCCACGCACACCACGGTGGCGCCGGTATACTGGACGGCATTCGCGGTGGCGATAAACGTCAGGTCAGGTATGATGACTTCATCTCCCGGGCCGATATCATGCGCGACCACTGCCAGATGAAGCGCGGCTGTGCCGTTCGATGCTGTCACGGCATAGCGCGTGCCGACGAACTCGGCGAACTTTTCTTCGAAAATATCGATATATTTTCCCAGAGAAGAAACCCAGCCCGATTTCACGGCATCGGTCACATAATCAATTTCTTTCTGCGTTATGGAGGGCTGGGATATTGGAATGAAGTTCATCAGGATACAGCTCCGTTTAACAAGTGTCGATATTTGGCTATGCTTTCTTCCCAGGAATAGTGATCTTTTATAAATTGCCGCGACTCCCTGGCATAACGATCCAGTTGTGCATGATCAGTCACAAGCATTGTAATCTTTTCTGCCAGATCATTAGAATTCCCGGCTTCAAAATAACAGGCACCCTTGCCTTCTTCTATAGCGCCGATATTACCACCGATACAACTAATAATTGAAGGAGTTCCGCATGCCATCGCCTCGAATGCCGCAGTTGCTGAACCTTCTGTGTCACCATTCGCGTCAATACAAGAGGGTAATACATGCAGATCGGCAGCCTGGAGAATGGGGACGAGATCCTCTTCGGGCAGGAAACCAGGCATTTCAATCACGTCTTCCAGGTTCAAATCGTTTCGCAGTTGGTGAAGATACGGAAACAACGGCCCATTGCCGCCCAGCAGCAGTTTTATGTCGAGATTTTCATCTTTTATTATTTTCATGGCTTCAATCAGAAACCTGTGCCCTTTTCTCTCAACCATCCGCCCGGTAAAGAAGATCACCCGTTTCCCAGAGCAATTATATTTGGCAAGAATTTCATGGCTAATTTTACCAGGGGCATAATAGTCCATATCGATGCCGTCGGGGATGACATGGATATCATCTCGTCCGCTGATTGCTTTTGCCGCATTAACCGTTTCCATGCTGATACCGACCAGCAGGTCCGCCCCTGTCAATGCCCTTATCAATAATCTTTTTATCAGGGCATGTCTTCCTGCAATGACCGGAAACAGTTCCGCTCCGTACAATGTCGTTACCAGCATGCTCCGCGTTATTGATTTAAGGATCAACCCGATGTACCCGGTTGGAAACCCCCAATGCGCATTTATAATCGGGATCTTGTGTTTCTTGATAACCATGAGCGCATTGACGATCAGTCCTGCAACATAGAAAGGCACAAGCAGCTTGTTTTTGATCTTTTTTATGTTTTCCGGAATTCCGGATCCTTTGGTCAAGGTTTCATGGTGAGGTAAAAAATAATGAAATCTATGTATGACAACGCCATCTTTCAGTTCGTACTTCGGGGTGCCACGCTCATGCTGGGTGACAACATGCACCTCGGCACCGCTCTTGACAAGATATCTGGCCATGTCATGGACAAATTTGCCCTTGATTATTTCATCAGCTCCCTCATGCCAAGTCGGATATGAGGTCGTAAGTACACAGATTTTCATAGCGATTATCCGGCCTCACATTTACCGGCAGTGCAGTGCAGACAATATAAAGAGCCATTGTAGCAAAAACATCATGAATAATGCTATCCCGTTCATTCTGAGCAGGATAAAACCGTAGCCCTGGAAATCAATCCCCAGGGCTACGGTAAAAAAGCAGTAATTATTCATCACACTGCAAAATCTTTTTTTGGTTTTGGTGTTTTATTTACGATAGTGCTAAATAATTACAATTTACTTACGTGTCCTGACCACCTGTCTGCTCATCGAACCAAACGGACAAGTGGAACATCAAGTCTATAAATCTTTCAGTTTGTATCTGGTCACCAGGTGAAAATACGTCTCTTCAATGGGTGCTCTACGGCCAATCCTGTGCCACGTTTTGTCGTAATCTTTTCCCATATCCTCATCGGTGCAGACTAATTCATTGGCTTTATTGTAGTTTCTCTTTGCAAGACGCCGAAATTGGCCATTTTTGATTTGATAGTCAACCTGGTGGTGAGTCACCTCGCCTTTTTTCGCTATGCTCTGTTTGCAGGCCTCATACTTCGAGAGATTCTGGTTATAGGGCTTTATCCTGTCGCCTGCTATGACAGTTTTCTCTGTCCAGCTTAACGTCTTATCTGCGACCTTGACGCTATCGGCGTCATGATAGTTGGCCTCAATGGTCGTTTTTTCATTATGGTTTTGTATCCAGTTTTCTGCATGGCCATCAACTGTTCCAAACAACAATGACGAGGCCATGATTCCTGCCAATACAACAAGCTGTCTCATTTTTTTACTCCTTTAGCTTTGATTGTGCTTTGTTATACCACAACTCCATACTTCAACAAAACATTTTACAGCGGCGCGTGATGATGTTCATACTGAAAAAACAGGGCATGAGGCGGTCTGAAGAGTGGGTTGTTAATTATAGATACGCTGAGAAGTGATAAATGATTATACTCTTCCGTCTACTTCCCGGATTTTCGCCCTTTCAGCTTCAATGCCAACTGCAAATTTTCCCCGGCTTTTCTGTCGTTCGGATTCAGTTCCAGCGCCCGGGTAAAATGTTCCACCGCTTCGTCAAGCCGATCCTTTTGCGCCAGCACAGAACCGAGATTAGTATGATATATGGCATTTCCCGGCGCTATCTTTAACGCTTCCCCATAGGCAGCAATGGCTTCATCGCTTCTGCCGAGTTTTTCCAGGACAACCCCCAGGTAAAAATGAGCCTCCGCATTTCGGGGATCACGCCGAATAGCTTCGTCCAAATACTCAAGCGCCTCGGCCGGTCTCCCCTGATTATTCAAAAATGATCCCACTGCCAGGTGAATGTATTTGGCACCAGAATTGATGCGTATTACTTCTTGATAGTGGGCAAGGGCAAGATCAGCTTTCCCTTGTTTTTCATATATCTCCCCCAAAACACGGTGAACGAAATAATTATTTCTTGTAATCTCAAGCGTATGGAAAAGAAGCCGTTCATTGTCCTGCCAATACCCCAGGCGATTCCAGGTAACGACAGCGAAAAACAGCAGTATTCCCCCCGCTGCCAGACCGGCAATTCTGCCGGACACTTTCAGTTTCCCGGCAAACTCGGCCCCACCCCAGGCAATCATGATGAAAATACCGATATACGGGATATATGTATAGCGGTCGGCCATTGCCTGGGAGCCGACCTGAACCAGGCCGATCACCGGCAGCAGCGTCACAAGAAACCAGAGCCAGCCGACCGCCAGATAAGCTTGCTTGTTGACACGCCACACTACAATCGCAAGCAGGGCACAGATCAGCACTGCCCCGAAAACGGCCTTCCAGCCTGGCACCAGAGCGTATGGATAATACACCGCCAGGTCAAAGGGGAGGAACAGCTTTTTCAGGTATTCAACCGTTGACCACAGTGCATTGTAACTGCGCAGGAAAACCGGTATCTCTCCCAGGGTGGCAACCGCTCCGCCGCTGTGCTGGGCAAAGACAGTTATGATGGATGAACCAGCTGACAACAACAGAAAGGGAACTTTTTCCAACAGCAGCCTTTTCAGGCTGACTATGCCGTGGCCACCATCCGCTCCGGAAATGCCGGAGTCGGCCCCAAAGATCGAGGGAAGTTTCACACGCTGCAATGGCCAGATATCCAGCAGCAGCAGGATCACCGGGAGCGTAACCAGCATCGACTTGGCCATCAAACCAAGAACGAATGCCGCCAGTGAAAGCAGATACATGCTGCGTTTTGAATGTTGCACATATCTGGTGTAAAAAAACAGCGTCAGCAGAAAAAACAGGGTCGAGAGAACATCCTTGCGTTCCGCAATCCAGACCACCGATTCCACATGGAGCGGGTGGAGCGCAAAGCAAGCTGCGACAAATGCGCTTCTCCACAGCGCTCCGCTCATTGACGTCATCAACAGACATAGCAATGCGGTATTAAATGCATGAAGGACAACATTATCCAGATGATATCCCATGGGATTCATCCCGAACAATTGACCATCCAGCATGAGTGAAAGCCAGGTCACCGGATGCCAGTTGCCTGCGTAAAATGTTGTGAATGCCCATTTTATGGAACTGATGGAATAACCGCTGGTTACAATATAATTTTTTGTTACATAGACTGGATCATCGATTGCGGAAAAGGGGAAATATGCGGTTTGTGAATAAAGTGCAGCGGTAACGGCAAAAAGAATTAACGGTACCGTCAAATTTGCGCGTATTTTCACGGAATCACCCAGCTCTGATCGTATTAGTGCAATTCAACCTTCAACCTTCAAATGACTTCCTGTCCGTCCTTCTCATTTCAAGAAGATCCAGCGCCTCATGAAATACCCCTTCATGCTTCCTACCCCTGCCCTCCGCCCTGGAAAAGGCCTGGATTCGATCCGGTCCCGATCTGAACAGCATCTCGCTGCGAGGAAAGAAAATACGTACCGGCAGCCAGAAGCACCCTGCAATGACAAATAGTATTCCCGACGCCCAGATCATCAGAACACCATAATCCCGAATGAAATCCGTAATTACCAAACGTCTGGAATCACGAAACGCCAGGCGGTAGCCATCACGAACAAATTCGCCACCACGGGGGGCGCTACCTGTCAGCACAAGATCCTTCCCCTTCAGCAGTTTGAAGTTGAAGTTCATGCGCCCGGTGGTGTACGGGTCGGTCTCATCATCGGGTCCAACAAGACTGAATACGAGGCGGTAGGGGGAACCGGGGATCACCGAAGTGGCTTCCTTTCCCGGCGGGTAAATATTCAGAGGGGAAAATGTTTCATAGCCTGCCGGCAGTTCAGGGGCGGTAAAATTAAAGAAGAGACCGATACCCAGGTAACGCGGATAGACAAAGGCGCCTTGATAGAGGGACGGCGGGTACACTCCGAAAACATTCTTACCCTTACCGGAGCTCGCAGCTACTTCCATTGATAATTTTTTAGCCAGGATCAGTCCGGAAGAGGGCTCAAAGGTTATCCGCTCAACAATGCCGCTCTCTCCCGTTGACGAGGAAAACTTTTCCCCTTCGACAATAGCCACCCGCTCAGAGGTCCGGGTTGTAAGGCTTATGAGGATTCCGGCATAGAGGAGGAAAACTCCCGCGATAAATAATATTCGCGCCGGAAAGATGCTTATCCCCCGCCATGCGCCAAGCGCGCCTGCTATGCGCCGCGTTTTGTATCCCAGCGCCTCAAGGTGGCTTTGCAGCTGTTCAAAGGAGGAGGTAACCGTCAGCTCTACGGTTTCATCAAACAACCCCGGCTGCACATCTTCCGTACTGACCATGACAACCCGGCGCATTTTCAAATATCCGATCGTCTCCACCACCAAGCGGACGGCGAAGTTAAGCGGAAGCAACGCGAGCATTGCCGTCAGGAAAAAGCTGGTGCGGGTGTACCTCATAAGAGCGATCAGGGTCTCGTCGGTGATAAAAGCGATCCCGACATACACCAGCAGGAAAAAGCCGATGACAAATGGAGGTGTGGCTCGTGAAAAGAGTATGGCCCAGATGATACGCAGGAGGCGTTTCACTTGCTGCCCTCCTTTACCCGCGCAGTGGTCTGAACCGTGGTGCTCCAGGTATTGATGAGTGTGAGGCCGTCGATATACACGCCATCCTTTTTTTCCGTAAAATGAATGGGGACCGGGTTGCATCCTCCGGGTTTACCCACTGTTTCCAGAGGAATGAGCGTCTTGCAATAATAACAGAGTACTGTCCCTTCAGTCTGTCCATACCCGTCAGGCTTGCAGATGGCGCAGGCATCAAGATCGACGGTCAACTGACCGGTCGGGGTCATCAGCACGAAGAACCGTGCTTCCTTCCCCCCTTGACTGAACAGGTACTTGTGCAGCTTGCCATCCTTCAAATCCACCTCGCCTTTGAGTGGAATGACAATTTCTCCGGACGGACCGGCAGAAATGACAATCGGCTTGGGATCCCAGTACTCCACTGCGGGGAAACGACTCTGATAGCCGGCCCCCGCAAGCACCAGGATCGTAATTCCCGGCACCACAAGCCTGAAGCGTCGGGCTCTGATAGCGGTCGCCACTACCGTGCGCCTCTGCGCACCCTGACGGATATGGGCCACTGAAGGCAGCCGTTCGAAGGAAATAGCCAGGGCGATGAGAATCGCCGGTGCAAACCAGATGATCAGCCCCCCCCAGAAACCAACTTCTTTACCGAATAATAGGCCGATGTACCTCCACAGGTGGATGTGGATGAAAAGATGGTCAGGAATCAGCATGGACTCGAAAAACTGATGAACAAAGTCGTGAGTAAACTTCATTACTTTCATGGAGAGGGGGGAAAACAGATCGAGCCTGAGAATGGAGGAAGAACTGAAAAGAAGAAGCGCAACCACGCCTGCCATGAGAGCAGAGTTAGAAACCGTGAACGAAGGCGGCAGGAGCCTCTCAATCGCCAGCGATTCGAAAACCAGTACACATGCAACCAAAACAAGAATAAGTAACATCAGCATCCCGCCGCTGGTCCCAAGCCTGCAAACGCTGATCGCTCCGGCTATCATGCCGGACATGAAGGCGCCGACGCCGGCAAAAAAGATCGAGGCAAAGAACCTCTCTCCCCATGATAGCGGAAAATTCCTGACCGTACTACGGTAGATGGACGCAACAGCTATGCCCCAGAGAAGGAGAAAACTCCCACCCACAACATCCCTGATTAATGAGAAAGAGAAGTCTCCGGGAAATGAACGGAAGAGGAAAAACGTTCCGGCCACGCCTAACGCGAAACCCGCTCCGACGGCAACAGCGACAACCCGCTTGCGCTCCGGAAAGCCTCTTAACAGGATCAGCACGATTCCGACCCAGGAGAGGATATGGGGAATGAGTTTTATGGCAACCATCAGGAGTTCATCCGTTCTTCACGCACCAATACCCCGTCATCGAGGTAGATGGTCCGGTCACCCCAGGCAGCCACTTCCTGGTTGTGGGTCACCATGATTATGGTGAACCGCTCTTCGTCCCGCAGTTCCTTGAGAAGATCCATCACCATGACTGTGCTCTTGTGGTCAAGGTTACCGGTCGGCTCGTCACCCAGCAGGAGTTTCGGGCTATTGATGATTGCCCGTGCGATACAAACCCGTTGTTGTTCCCCGCCCGACAACTCGCCGGGCCGGTTTTTCAGACGGTGGCCAAGCCCGACCCGCTCCAGGGCCAGTCTAGCCTCGGCCTCATCGGGAACACTATGAAAGTACTGGGCCATCATAACGTTTTCCACTGCCGACAAGTAAGGAACCAGGTGGTGTTGCTGGAAAATTATTCCGACAAATTCCCTGCGGAAACGGGCCAGACCGTCCTCGGTGAGAGCCAGCAGGTCTTTCCCCCCGACTTGCAGAGAACCTGCGCTAGGCCGATCGAGCCCCCCCACCAGGTTCATGAGGGTACTCTTGCCGGAGCCGGAATGCCCCATCACCGACAGCCACTCCCCTTCCGGAACTTGCAGGTCTAGTGGTTTCAGCGCGCAGATGTCGCCGTAATTTCTGGTCAGGCTGGTTGTTTCGATAATCGCTGTTGCCATTTTCTATAACCTCTTTAAAAAATGATGAGGGATGAGGGATGAGGGATTAGAAATTCATCTCTCATCGGTTCTAACTCATCTCTCATCGGTTCTAACTCATCCCTCATCAAAGTTTACTCTCCCCTGAGGCTTCTGACCGGATCGAGTTTGAACACCGATATCATCGGCCCCAGGCTTCCCAGCAGCGCCAGAAAGAGACTAACCCCCAGGGAGATGCAGGCGAACCATGGGATGAACTCGGCTGAGGCGGAGAAGACTGTTCTGGTGATAAACTGGGCGATGGCACTGCCGAAGAGATACCCGGCCACTCCGCCTGATACGCCCAACAGTGCGGCCTCTCCACAGAAGATAAGCATGACCTCCCAGCGGGTGCCTCCCATTGCTTTCATGAGTCCGATCTCCTTGCCCCGCTCAAGCACCGTGGTGCTCATGGTACCGGCTACACTACTTCCTGCGGAGATAAGCACCACCGCTGTCACCATGAGCATAAGCAGCTTGACTTTGGCGAGCAGCCCCTCGGAAGTCCGCGCAGTCTGGCGTACTTCGTTGACCTTTACCTTGGGCAAGAGCAACTGAAGGGCGGCGGCGCTCTTTTTGAGACTGTCTCCCCCCGCGGTGACCATCAGTCGAACCAGTGTAAGTTGACCATTCAGCCCGAGTGCCTGCTGGAGTTCCGGCAGCGCAAGAAACAGCAGGGCGTCTTCCTCGCCGCCCGAAGAGACGATTCCTGAAATGCGCAATCGAACCAGTTGATCCTTTCCGACCAGTTCCATGGTATCACCCGGTTTGAGCTTCAGACGGGTCGCCAGATCGTTGCCAACCACCGTCTCCCCGGCAACAGGCCAGTTGCCCTTTATCTGCCACCAGGGGAAGAGGCGGCGTATATCGGCAAAGTTTACACCTTCCACAATGATGTCGGCATCTTTCCAATGCAGGGTTCCACGCAGATGGAAGGACCGCTCCGCATGCAGACCGCTCAGTGCTAAGGCATCTTCCACCTGACGCTGTAGCAGGTAGGTCGGTTCGCTGACAACGCCGAAATTGAGCCCGCCGCTTCCGACGTCAAGCCGTGCGGTCTCTGGAATAATGACCAGATTCGCTCCGTATTTACGCACCTCTTCCGCCACCCTTTTTCCCATGGAGGACGAGACGATGCCAAGGGCCGTGGCCAGGCTTGAAGCCATTGCCAGCACCGCCAGAAGAAGTATTGTTCTTCCTTTACGATGGGCAAGTGCCCGCAAAACAAGATGTATAAGCCAGCGGCGACGGTTCATTGTTGAAAACCGATGAGAGAAGAGCTGAATACGATGAGGGATGAGGGTTGAGGGATGAGAAAACCTCTCTGAAGACCGATGAGAGCTGAGGAATGAGGGATGAGAAGATCTCTCAGAAGACGATGAGAGATGAGCGTTGAGGGAACAGAAAATCTCTCAGAGACCGATGAGGGATGAGCGATGAGGGATGATAAACCTCTCAGTACATTATTTTTCTCAACTCTCATCTCTCAACCCTCATCAGATTTTTCTCATCCCTCATCATGCTTTTTCCATCTCTCAACGTTTTTCCCTCATCTCTCATCCCTCGTCCCTCATCATGATTTATCATCCTTTCAACACCCTCACCGGCTCGATCAGCAATGCCCTGCGCAGAGGCGCCACACTACCGGCAATAGCCACAAACAAAGCCGAGATAATGGCGGTGGGAAAGAGCCAGAGAGGTGATGCAATGGTGGAGTTGAAGACTGTGCGGCTGATGACCTCGGCGAGCTGATCGCCGAGCAGATAGCCGAGCACGCCGCCCGCAACTGAAATGATCAGGGTTTCCCCGATAAAAATGGCGCTGATCTGGAAGCGGTCGGCGTCGACTGCCTTCATCAGGGCGATTTCAGGACTCCGCTCTGCCATGGAGGCCATCAGGCTCGTAGAGACGGAAATTGCGGAAGCGCCCAGCGCCAGCACGGTCAGAAATATCATAACGGAATTGAGCTTCTTGAGGAGAGCACCTTCCGCACTGGCAATCTGCCAGATCGGCTTGGCACGGCTGCCGGCCATGACCTCTTCCACATTTTTGGCTATCGATGTGACATAGGCCGTGCAGTACCACTTTTCGAACTCATCCTTGCTCATAGTAGCGGGATCTTTTTTGCCGAATTCGTCCATCGGCACGGTAAGGGCGCTTACCAGCACCCGTGAAACCTTTCCCTGTTGCTGCAAAAGCGACTGGACCGTAACCAGAGGAGCGAAAAGCTGTTCCTCCTCATAACCGCCGGTAGTGACGATACCGACAACGCGAAACTTTTGGTTCTGCCCCCGTACAATAGTCGTAACATCACTCCCGGAAGCAATTTTCAGACGTTTGGCCAGGGCGGCTCCGACAATTGCCTCGTCGGCAGCTTCTGGCCATCTCCCCTGTACATCCCACCATGGAGCGATCCCCTGGATCCCCTGAATGGAGGGGTCCTCCCCAGGCACCTCCAATTGTTTGGCGAACCACGTTCCGGAAATAACCCCCCGCTCCTTTTTCCCGCCAGCCGAAAATTCGGCGACGCCAAACAGATATGGAGTAAACC
The DNA here is from genome assembly GCA_016650295.1 of Desulfuromonadales bacterium. Taxonomy (GTDB): domain Bacteria; phylum Desulfobacterota; class Desulfuromonadia; order Geobacterales; family Pseudopelobacteraceae; genus CAIPTY01. The sequence goes on from JAENWA010000005.1 coordinate 26,785, forward strand.
CGGTAATATTATACTTCCAGAATACAGTTTTGATTTTCGGCAGGTCCTCTTCGCGTAAAAAACCGCCGGCCTCAACGGCAGACGGTTCAAGCAGGATGTTGGCGCCATAACTGCGAAGTTCCAGCGCCATCTTGTGGGAAACCTCACCGGTGATACCGAGGAAAGCCGTAGCTACGGCAGCACCCATGGCAATCGACAGGAAAACCAAAAATACTGCTTTTGGGCGTTTGAGGAAGGAGTTTTTGAGGATGCGTAGAAGCATGAGTTAAACCTTTTATATCAGGCTGAAGGCTGAGGGTTTAAAAACCTTCAGCCTTCAGTCTTCAGCCTGTACCTGCATTTCCGGCGGTAACGACTCCTTGAGCAGTTCAACCTTCTTCTGCATCCGTCGCCACGCATAAATCCCCCATACCACAGCCGCGAACATCATGACATGCTTCACCGCCAGCGCCGGGATCTGCAGCTTGTCGGCCGCATTGGCCCATTCAAAGCTGGTGTAAAAGATAGTGCGGGGGACGCCGCCGAGGATGACCCACCAGAGGGCAAACTTGAAAAGCTTCTTCATATGGCTGTTTGTCTTCAGGAAGAAGAGGGTTGCCTGCGGCGTGTTCATGGACGCCTGGATACGGAGAATCGCATGCAGCGCAAAACCGCTTCCCACTAGCAGCCCAGTGGCCATGTCATGAAAATAATTATTCATCATGATGGCGACCCCGAGGCCTGGGCCAATTTCAAATGTCGGCATGATTACAAATCCTTTTTATTAATACTTGATGAGGGATGAGTTAGAACCGATGAGGGATGAGAAAACCATCTCTCGTCAGATTTTTGCTCATCTCTCATCTCTCATCTCTCATCAGGCTTTTGCTCGTCCCCAGACTATTTGTCTTTTGCCACAGAGGGCACAAAATGGGTGTAGTAGTGTGTGTATTGATCTATGGCACGTTGATCCCATTCAAATCGTGGTTCGATCACCATCTTGCCGTTTTTGTCGATACAACCGAGCTTGCCGCCAAGCATGACAGGCGCAAGACCATTTACAAAGATCGAGCCGGACTCAAACTGGGGCTTGATGACCATCTTGCCGGTCTTGTCCATATAACCGACCTTCTTATCAACCATTAGCGGCGCCAACCCCTCGGAATATATTGTTGGAGAAGGGAATTCCTTATTGATTGTTGGTTTTCCGGTACGATCGATAAGCTGCCATGTACCCTTTGTTTTCACCGCTGCCACACCGTCGTTGAAATTAGTTCCCTCGGTATACTGGGCCGGTATGATCATGTTGCCGGTATTGTCTACAAAGCCAACCATGCCGAACTTGCCATTGATCTTGACCATGGCAAGCCCTTCGCGGAACATGGCCGCTTCATAAAACTGAGGCTGAATCACCATCTTGCCGGTTTTATCAATATAGCCATGCTGTCTTCCGACCTTGACGGCAGCCAAGCCTTCCGAAAAATGCGAGGCATCGTCAAACTGCGGCTTGATGACGTACGTGCCGTTGACATCGATAAACCCGGCTTTCCCGGCGTTACCCTTGGGAATGACCACTGCAGCGAGACCTTCGCTAAATCCGAACGTAGAAATATAGTCAAATCCGGTAACCGGTGTGCCAGATTGACCAATATAGGCATACCTGTCGCCCTTCTTGACCGCTGCCCTGCCGTTCAGAAAGAGGGAACCGAAATCAAAGCTCGGTGGTATAACCACCTTGCCATTGACGTCGATATAGCCATCCTTGCCCTTGATGCGTACTGTCGCGAGTCCCTCGGAAAAAAGAGAGGCCGAGTCGAACTGGGGAGGAATGACAGTTGTCCCGCCTTGGTCGCAATAACCGTATTTACCATTAAAATTGACAAGAAAACGGAACGAGCTGTCCAGCTTTACCGGCTTTTCCTCTTTATGGCAGGCGGTGCATAGTGCGAGTGCCAGCAGTGTGAGAATTAGTAAGCGTTTCATTTTTTATATCTCCTTGGAAAACTTGATGAGAGATGAGTTAAAACCGTTGAGGGATGAGAAAAACAATTGAGGGTTTTCTCATCTCTCATCTCTCATCGGTTCTTTTCTCATCTCTCATCGGTTTTTCGAACTATTCCACTAAACAACTTAACAAACTCATCTTCAGCAAGGCTCTTGTAATATTCCGAGCGACCTGCAACCACAAGACAGAGCTGCCCCTCTTTTTCGCGGATGGAGCCAATAATCTCCCGACGGAAAAAAAGCAGCCGCCAGATGACACCGATGGTAGCGAGAGCAAAACCGGTGTACACGATAGAGAGCCCGCGCTGCTTGTTGACATAAAAACGGACCCAGAAGGGCATCTCCTGCATTTCGAGACGATAACCTTCAAAGGTCATGGTGCCATTTTTGGGAACGGTCCCCTCGGCAATTTTTTTCCCGTCACGCTCTACTGAAATAACGAATACCTGATTATTAAATTCCATCGATCGGGTAACCGGCTTCCCATCTACCAGGGCATAATCCGGGTAGAAACGGGTCGCGAACAGCAATCCACCCAGAGTGAAGTGATCCGGTCCACCTTTCAGGACATCAAGCTTCATGTAGGCCCCGCCGATCTCTTTACCGGACGAATCCTTGAGAATGAATAACGGAGCCACTCCAAGATGCTTGAACATGACCGATGTATGATTCGTATTGTACGGTACATTGATACCGACTTCATGGGATTTTCCGCGGCTGTCAACCAGCATGATGCTGATGCCGGTCGGGGTATTGCGGACAACCCGCGGAACAATACTTTTTATGGTGAACGACACATCGGGGAGAGAGCCTATTTCAGGCAGTTTGGGGCCTGGGTCATCCTTATAGCGTTCAAGCTCACCCTGAAAGGTTTCACCCTGAGCAAGCTCGACATACCCGCGGAACTCGGTATACACACCAATAATGCCGCCGAAGAGGATCAGGAAGAAACTGACATGAAACAGGGCAAATGCAATTGGGGACAGGCGGTTTTTCACCCCGTAGAACATGTTCCCATTCCCCAGAATGGTGAAACCGTGTTTGCGGAGCGCCGCGAAGATCTTGTCTTCATTCAGGCCATCGGGCAACGGGTAGTAACTATGGAACGGATAGCCGCCTGCGCTTTCGGGATCGACAATTTTTGATTCGGACAACACAATCCGGCTCTTGATTACCGGAATGCGCTGCCAAAGGACCAGTGACAGGTTCAGAAAAAACAGAAGCCAAAGGGTCACGGTGATCGGCGAGGTATAAATAGTCGTTAACCCGAAAGAATCGAGGAAAGCGACCAAGTCGGGCGACTTTTGCTGCCAATCGAGGTAAATAGTCTTTAACAGCCGTTTCTGCGGCACCCACAAACCGGCGGCAAATATTACACCCAGCAGGCAGATAAGCCAGATCGTAAACCGTAGTGAACTGAGAAATTTGTATAATTTAGTGAACATGTCTGTAAAACAGATGAGGGATGAGGGATGAGAGATGAGGACTTCACAAACATGAGCCCCTCAATACTCAACACTCAACACTCATAAGCCTCTCTCTCATCTTTCATCGGTTCTAACTCATCCCTCATCGGTTCTAACTCATCCCTCATCGGTTCTAACTCATCCCTCATCGGTTCTAACTCATCTCTCATCGGTTCTAACGTACTTGAAACATATGCAGACTGGTATTAACCACCAGATTGACACCAAAGAAGCAGATGATGACAGTGCTCAGAGCAGCAATCGCCAGCCAGGCCAACCTCTTCTCGCGCCAGCCGAAGGTAACCCGCAGGTGGATGGTGATCCCATAGATAAGCCAGGAGATAAGAGACCAGGTCTCGACAGGATCCCAGGCCCAGTAGCTCCCCCAGAGGTCTTTTGCCCAAATGGCGCCGGCTGATATCATGATGGTATCGGTGATAAAACCAAACACCACATAACGGAATATCAACTCGTCCAGACGACCCAGGGAGGGAAACCGCTCATATGACGGATTCGGCACCTCCTGTGCTTCACTCTTCTGTTTCAGCAGAAAAACCACCCCCGCCGCCATAGCAAGGGAGTAGCCGCCAAAGGAAAGCCAGGCAAAATAGACGTGGATATACAGCCAGATGGTTTTGAGGCTGGCAGCCATTGGGGTCAGCGCCGGATTTTGCATGTATCCGTAGCCAAGCATGATGAGCACCAGGGGGACGGTTCCAACCGCTAGCCCTTGCAATTGTTTATTCTGCCAGCCGACGAAGAGGGTACCGGCAATGATGAACCACCCCCCCATCAGGGCGTATTCATAATGGCCCGACCACGGGAGGTGCCCCGTGGCATTGAAACGGGCGAGAATAGCCGCCGTTTGGGCAATAAATCCAAAGAGGACCAGAAGCGTGACCTTTGAAACCACCCGCGGGTTCTTGAACACGAAAGAGTAAATGAAACCGCCGCCCGCAAGAGCGTAGATCACCATCGATACCAAGTAAAATATTGTTTCCCAGTAAGCCATTGTAACCTCTTAACATCTTGATGAGAGATGAGAGATGAGAGATGAGAAAAACAGGAAAATATTACTCATTTCACGTCATTCATCATTTTAATTTGGGAAGTGCGTAAAGCCGCTAACTTCTCTGCAAGTGTATCAATTTTAGAATTAACAGCGGTCAACTCACTAACCGCTACAAATCCGAGATCGCAGGCAATTTCGAGCTGGCACGCAACCTCCATAAGAGAGCCATACGCCAGTTGTGTGAAATGAGCCTGATCTTTACGACTGGTTCTACCGCTTCCTTCGGCAATATTCGAAGCAATTGAAATCGCAGCTCGATTGAGTTGTGATACTAATCCAAACTTTTCCTCAGCAGGAAAGTTTTTTGTTAACTTGTAAGCATCAATTACTAGGCCTTTCGCCAGGTGCCAAACCTGTAATTTATGAAAAACGAATGCTGTTCTCATCACTCATCACTCATCACTCATCACTCATCCCTCATCCCTCATCCCTCATCAGATTCCCAGTTTCTTTCCCAACCGCCCACACTCTGCATCCCGCCTCGTCCTCTTCCAGCCAGACTCGCTGAGCACTGAATACGATCCGCAATAAAGCTCCGGCTGCCGCCACAAGCCCCCACATCACCATCAATCCGGAATGCCGCTTGCGCACAACCTGAATCTCCGACCACTGCCCCATCTTCTCACACGTGAGGACAAGCCCTCCCTGTACCACCTTTTGGTCCAACTGGAAGTGCATCCCGGCGTCCAGAATCAGTTTGTCCCTATTTTTGATAACTACCTTTAAAAGGCCCTGTTCCGGCTGATAATAGGCGTCCACATACATCCTGTCAACCACGGCTTGCCCGTAATAATCAAAATTTCCCTGTCTCTGGGCCAACCGGTTGAGCTTGACCGGTCCGTTGAATACAATATTAGAGTCCTTGGTCCTGACCATTAAAATCGGCTCGAACAGCATGCGCGACATGTAAATTTCGTAGTCGCGATAGGTGAAGCGTTCGCCAGGCTTGAGCGTTCGTAACTGCTCCTTGTTATCCTTGGAAACCAGTAGAATTTCCGTCGCTCCGTCCGGATACTTCGCGTCCGGCAGGAATTGCTTGATGACCTGCATCCGCGGCAACTCTTCCGGTTTTGGCGTCAGTGGCCCCTTTTTGAGGACTTGATAGATCTCCACATTATTCAGTTTGGTCGCAATCCCTACGCCGTCCAGCAGTGTCCCGGAAAACTGCCGCAGACTGTCCCATACGCCGGTAAACAGGAGCATAAGTATGCCCCCGTATATCAGCGTCGTGCCGAGATAGCCGCTGTCCCGCTTCTCGCCATAATTTCCGCTTGCGTCAAAGCGATATCCTGCGGTACTCAGCGTCTCCCGCACGTCCGCAACGGGGCGGGAGAACGTCTCACTCTGTCGGGGGCGACGATACCAGGAGCCGTACCGGATGGGTTTCCTTAAAGTAAGGAGGTTGTACACGAAGCGGAGTGCAATCAGAAGAGCAAAGCAGCTATTGTTGATCAGCAACGGCTTGTATCCGGCCAACGGAATCCGGACATGAAAGGTGATACTAAGAATGACGCTGAGGGGTATAACGAGAAATATGAGGGGAAACCAGGGAGAAACGAGCGCCAGCCTGGATAGTTTCGATTCGGCTTTCATTGAGATATGCATTTCCTTTGACGGTGAACTTATGGAGTTGGGGCTGCCCAAAGTTTGAGATAATAGCAAATATCACAGATAATGGGAACAGAAATGTTCCGGCGTTTGTCAGGGTTACCATTTGACCGGCCGGTCACATCCCCTACCTCACATTGGTAGCAATGGCTCACAAGACCTTCCCTTTGTTGTGACCAAAAGGCAGTTCCCGCCGCTCTGCTTCTCTATGCGGTTAGTTAGTCCAACATGTGCCTGCGCTATCTCGTAGAACCGTAGTTGTCATTTTTCTGGCCTGATCACTCATCGTTTTTTTTTGGCAAGAGCTAGTCCTAGATTGTTCTGTGCATATGTGTCATTGGGACTAATCCGAAGTACATTCTGGAATTCCTGAATTGCAGCGTCCAGATCCCCTTTTTTAGCAAGAACAACTCCTAAGTTGCAATGTGCATCGATGTCATTGGGACTTAACCGAAGGGCATTCTGGTATTCCCGAATCGCTGAGTCCAGATCCCCCTTACTAAGAAGAGCATCCGCCATATTGATATACGCATCTTTGAAATTGGGGCTTATCCGAAGTGTTACCTGAAATTCATGAATTGCAGCGTCCAAGTACCCTTTTTTAGCGTAAACACGTCCCAGGTTGTAATGCGTTTTCGTATCGTCAGGATTTATCTGAAGTGCAACTTTGTATTCCCGAATCGCTGAGTCCAGGTCCCCCTTTCGAACAAGAGCAACTCCCAAATTGTTATGTGCTTTCAAGTTATTGGGACTTATCCGAATTGCTTCTTGGTATTCTCGAATTGCTGCTTCAAGGTTTCCATTCATATCAAGAGTAAATCCCAAATTATAATGTGCTTTCGCATCGTTAGGGCTTAACTGAAGTGCTACTTGGCATTCCCGAATCGCTGCATCCAAATCCCCTTTTTCAGCAAGAGCAAGCCCAAGGCTACCGTGTGAATCGGGGTGATTGGGCCTTATCCGAATTGCTTCATGGTATTGGTGGATTGCTGCATTAAGGTTCCCTTTCTCAGCAAGAGCAAGTCCAAGGTTGTAATGAACTGAATAGCTTCCGGGGGCTACTTGAAGTGAATGTTGGTAAAGAGAAATACTGTCTCGCCAGTAACGGAGTTGCTGCCACGTTAATACGACCGATGCAAAAATGACAGCACTACCAACCAGAGCAAGAATGCCATCCCGGTGTTGCATACCCCTTATTAAATCCGGAACTCCCCATGCAGCGATGATGAAAAGACCTATCGAGGGGATGTAAGAGTAGCGGTCAGCCATTGACTGGCTTCCCACCTGGATTAAGCCAATAACCGGCAGAAGTGTAACTATAAACCAGAACCAACCCACTAGAAGATACGGAAATCGGAGCCTGGTTGCTATAACCGCTATCGATACAAGGAGCAGAAATGACAGTGAGCAGATAATTTGCCAGAACTGGAACTCCGAGGGTAAAGGGTACAAGACAGCAAGATCGTGGGGCCAGACTGTTTTGCCAATGTATTTTACATAGGCAATCATGGCATTTTCAATGCGGTAAATTAAGGATATTGATTCAAAGCTGGATACCGCCCCTCCCTCATGCTGGGCATATATGGTTACGATACCCGAAATGAGTGAACAGGCAAAGAAAGGGATTTTTTCTTTTATTAAGGAGATTATAACAAAATGCTGACGTTGACCTTGTTTATGCTCCTCATGGACATATCTATCGAAAGGCCAAAAATCAATCAAGAGCATAACTAATGGGAGGGTTACGAGCATCGGTTTAGACATAAGACCAAGCATGAAGGAAATGAGAGAAAAAATGTAACTCGCAGGTCTATGCTTTACCACGTATTCGGCATAAAAGAGGAGTGAAACGAACCAGAAAAACGCACTTAGGACATCCTTCCGTTCAGCAACCCAAGCCACCGACTCCACATGCAAAGGATGGAGGGCGAACAAAGCAGCGACAAATATACTTTGCCAAAGTGAGCCAGTTAAACGGAGCAGGAGGAAAATAAGGAGCACCGTGGAGATGGAATGAATAAGAACATTTGTGAGGTGATGACCACGAGGGTTCAAACCGTAAATCTGGGCATCTGTCATGTGCGAAAGCCAAGTAATTGGGTGCCAGTTGGCAGCTTCAACGGATGAAAAAGCCCAAGATATATTTTTGCCGGTTATTCCGGATGAAATATGGACGTTATCTGTTACGTAGGAAGGATCGTCAAAAGTCGAGAACGGGTGATCGCCTACCTGGAAATAAACGGCTAGGGTAATGACAACTAATGCTATGCAAAGTACGATAACATTGCGCTTGCTATTGCACTTTTCGAAGGCAATGGCTTTCTCCCCTATCCAATCGAGCATCGTCATCTTAACCTCTGTAACCTGTCATAACCCTGATATTCGACCTTCTGTTAAGAAGTCTTACCTCTCAACTTACAGATTTCCTTCGCGTTCTCGCTTGGAAGCGCCTACTTTTGGTTGCTTCTTCGCGGTTCAAATGCCGGATTCAGGATTATTCGACGGTTCAAGGGATACTGGAGCAAGCATATAGCAGTGCAGCGACAAGAGCCGGGAAAATCAGGAATATAAGACCGGGAGGGTAGATGAGATACTGCTTCGAATCAGCCATTGCGGACAAATACCTTGGTACTCTTTATCTTCCGCACCAAACCCTTCAAACCTTCCCCTTATCAAGGGAGATTTAAAAGCTTCCCCCTTTATGCCCCAGAGGGTACTGACAAGGGGGGACTGAGGGGGGTTGGTTTTAGATTTTACGCGGCACTAATCTTCTTCATCTGTTTTGTTTGCCGCCTTGCGCGCGGCTCTCTTTTCATTCAGCTGCTTCTTCTGTTCAACTTTTTGTACTACGGCCTTTTCCTGTTTTTCCCGCTCTTCTTTAATGACAATAGCCGCCTGTTTATCATCATCTCCGCCGTTGTATTCGATAATGATTTCCGTATCGGTCTCCCTGATGGTTCCCTGACCGGCATGCGCAGACGGGGCCAGCAATGTAAACCATGCAACAAGATAGAGTATATTTTTCATGTTGGTTCCTCTTTGACTTCCTTCGACTTCCTTCGACTCCGCTCAGGACAGGCCGCTCAGGACAAGCCTTTCAGCCCTTCACCCTTCACCCTTCACCCTTCACCCTTCACCCTTCAACCTATTTCTTACGTATATCTTTCTGATTCAAACCACACAATTCCATTTTTCCACTTTTTGAGCGGGCGGTGGTCAGGCGCAGCTCACTTGCGATATTTTTATACTGAACATGATAGATGATGAAATTAAACTTCTCCGGACTGGTTACAAAACTGACCTCCTTCGAACTTATGAAGGGACCGGTTTTCTTGCGCGTCTTCTCCATCATGGCGACAAAACCGTCCTCGGCGCCCATCTCCTTGAAAATGGGCGAAGCAGCTTTATAGATGGCGGCAAACTCTCCCGACTTGATCTGGGCCAATACGGTTGTAGCCACGGCAGCGGCATCGATCTTATCCTGCGGAGGCGCGACAATCGCAGCCGGCTTTTGCAACGGGGCAACGGGGGCGACGGCGGCATCTTTTTCTTTTTTAGAAGAACAGCCGGCAAGCGCGGCAAGAGCAACCGACAAAGCAACGATAGCAACAAAACGTACAAATTTCATGCATCACTCCAAATGTGTGTAATTGGGGCCAAACCCTTAAACGTACTGCACAAGAATACCAAAAATACCGTGCCGCCGTCAATGGCAATATCCTGGACGCAAGCCGAGCAGGCCGGAAACAATAATCAACCTGAGTAGTTCGAATCTGTCGCTTGGCCTAATTTCTGTCATTCCCGAGGTAGTAATCGGGAATCCAGTCTCTAAAACCTAAAAATTTGGATCCCCGACAAAGACACTCGGGGATGACAAACGATTTAGCGGAAGATCAGAACGAATCAGAATAATCAAAGTGTATCTCTCCTCTTGCAAGAGAGGGATAGGTTATGATCGACCATAAAAAAGGCCGGCGCCTGAGCGCCGGCCTGAATTGCATGTGTGACAGTGAGAGGGGGTTGCCCCCCTCTCGTGAGGATACTACTAGTAACTGACCGGACGCAGAACCTTACGGGTTACGCCTGCGCCGCCGGTGGCAACGGTGCCGCCGACAGGATCGATCCAGCCGGTATTAGCGCCAGCTGTAGTATTGCCCTGAATTGTGCCGGTTGAGAAGGCCTTGCCGTGGGCATTACCACGGTGGTCGTCGCAGCCGCCCCACTCGCCGAACAGTGGCTGCGGCGGAGTCTGGGTATTATGCTGCTCGTAAGCAGGCGATACGCTGTACGGAGCTTCTGCTGGCTGTAATTGAAGCGGCTTGGCCGGATCCGCAAACGGTCCTGTCTCCGGAACGATGGTGTAGCAACCGGAGTTGTCAACAACCCTGTTTTTAGTAACACCATTGATGACTTTTGTGGTGCTAGCACCACCTACGGCAGTCGCTACGGTTATTATTGTCTTGTTATACGTGGTAGCAAGGTATCTCTGCTCCCAGTTCAGATCGGAAACGCTGCCGATGGTTGCGGAAGAATATCCGGCCTGGAGCGTCATTGCTTTGATCTCTGCAGGGGTACCGGCCGAACCGAGAGAACCCGGTACGAACGCGGTGTTGCCCAGACCCGGCAGGAAGCGGCGTGGTAACTGCTGTGCGGCGTTTGCATCGGAGTAGACGTTAACCTTGCTGCCGTGGATACCGCCGAACGCATTGTTCGGACCGGAATTGTGGCAGTTGGCGCACTGCATACCGAACAGGTTGGAGAAGTCGGTATCAGACGTTTGTGTGGACGACAATTTGCCAGCAATTGAACCCGTCCATCCGGTGTAATCCATTTGTCCAAGGCCGCTACGGAAGGCGTAAGGCTCTTCAGTACCGTTGCTGGTGGTATAACCGGCAAAGCTGATGGTATTGATCGAGCCGTTGCAACGGTTTGCTTGTGAATACTCGCCGGCGTGGTTGCCAACGCTGTTGCCGGTGGAACCAATCGAGTTGTAGGTATTATTTGCGTGGCAGTTGAAGCAGACCAGATATGGTGAACCTGGATTGGTGACAACAAAGTTGCCGTTAGTGAGTGAGGTACCAACATTGGAATAGGTCATACCAACATGACGTTCGTCGGTGCCGATGCTGTTACGCAGCATGTACTCGTTGGCGGAGCCGTGAGCGCCGATTACTGCGTTGTTTAGAGATGCAACGCCAACATCTGATGCTTTGAACTGACCGACAGTGTGGCAATCGCCGCAGTGAAGGACGGAGTCGTCGCCCAAGGTGGTATCGGTGGTGCCGGGTGCAGGTGACAGTGTGTTGTAGGTAGTTGCGAACTTACCTGCGTCGTAGATGGTAGTACGTTTACCATACAGGACTGCGGATGAGTTCTGGGTGAATGTTGCAACTTCAGGAGCGGTCATGGCACGTGCATCAGCGCCTACGATTCTGGAACGTTTGTTGTACTTGGCGCCACGTACGGCGTGGTGCGAAGCGTTGCCTGTTGCGAACTGGCCTTTTGCATCAACAACTGCCGGACGCTGCATCTTGTCGTAGCGGTTGGAGATCGTGTCGCCGAACGGGTTGGATGCAGAAGCGGTTTTGCCGGCAGCGCGACGTGTTGCATCGGCATTGAGCCAAGTCTGAATCTTGACGCTTTCGTCTGAAATTGCGCCGTCGTCATCATGGCAGCTCATGCAGAAGTTGTCCATGTTGGTGTGGTTCGGAGCAGCTGGATTCCACTCAATTTTATTGTCGTTGTCGGCATTACGCAGGTGAGTTGTTGCGTCGGCCATATGATTGGCTGTGTCAACAACAATTTTTGTACCATCGGCTGAGGTTTTACCTTCAAGGTGACAGGCAACGCACTGGCCGTCGTTAACATCTACGCCGGTTACGTGGTGTGACCATTTCTGGAATTCAGTGGTGATGGCACGAACGCCGTTGTTGTCGTCAACAAAGTCGCCGAGATGCTTCTGTCCTACAGCGTGGCAAACTACGCAGGAGGTTTTGAGGTTGGCAGCCGTGGTGGTCTTGATGCTGTGCGGATGTCCGCCACCAGCATGGCAGTCCTGGCATTTTGAGCCAGCGGGTGCAGTAGCATTTAATACTTCAAACGCATTGTTGGTTCCTGCTGCATGGCATGCATCGCAGCTCGGTGCTTTACCATGGAGGCTGGTTTCAGTTGTACCGTCTATTCCATGGCAGAATGTGCACTTATTACCAACATTTGTGCCATTGGCCGAGAAATGGACCGAAGTAATGAAGCTGTTGTTTCTGCCGGTATGGCAGGTTGCGCAGTCAGCCTGTGAGATGGAAGCCAGTGTAACTGCGGAGCCTGGCTTGACGGTGTGGGCGTCGTTGCTTGTTGCATGGCATGCCAAGCAGGTTGCCGCAAGGCCGGCAAATTTGTGAGGGATTGCAGGATTGACAGAACCAACAGCCGGATCTCCGCCTTTATCAGCATGGCAGTTGGTACATACCGGCGTAGCGCCCGGATGTGCACCGGTATTTGCGCCGACATGGCAGGTATAGCACATGACGAGGTGGGTGCTGTGGGCCGAGGTGGACCAGTTGCTGTAGACACCGACGCCGATGCCGGCACCGCTGTGACAGTTCACGCACTGAGTCTTGGCGGCCAAGGATGCCGAGGTGTTCACGGCGATGGTAACAGTGCTGGTAGCTGAATCGGAGCCCTTGGTAGCGGTCAGTTTCAGGACATAGTTACCTGCGACCGGAAAATTGATGGTCGGGGCTGTGCCCGTTGCCGACCAGGTGGCGCCCAACGACGGGCCGCTCTGCTGGGTCCAGGCATAGCTATCTGCGACCGGAAGAGAAGATCCGGCCAGGGTGGCGGAACTGCCGGCCAGGATGGTCTGCGCCGCGCCGGCATTGGCAACGATGCTGAGAAACGAGCCGACCAGATTCACGGGGCTGGCCGGAACGGTGATAGTCGCCTTGACTACGCCCGCATAGGGGAGGCTCACGACGGCGTCAGACGAGTTTTTAAGGGTGTAGACAACCGGCAGGTTGGAGATGCTCACTACGCTGTTACCCGCTGCAGGCGTAAAGGTGTAGGTTGTGCTTTTGCCTACCTGCAGGGTCTGGGCCGTAGTCGGATATACAGTGCCGCCGGTAGTGGTGGTGGCATATACGCTGACCAGTTGCTTGGCAAAACTGACCGTAACGGACTGTGACGTGGCCTTAAGCGGCACAGCAAGTGGGCTGCTAAGCGCCGGAGTGGCGCCGGTCAGGGTCACCGCCGAAATGGAGTATCCCGGAGCGGGGGTAATTATAACTGATGCGGCCACCGCGAAGGATTTGGTGACGGTGCCATTGTTCGCGTTTTGCGTGGTGACGTTGTTGTCCGTGGAAATGGTCCCACCGACAGTCATGACCCTGGTTGATATGTTCCCGGCAAATGCCACCATCGGGATCATACAGGCCAAAAGTGTTAGTAGCGACAAGCTTCTCTTTAACATGAAATCTCCTTTAAAAGATTTTATTCAGTCAACGTTCGGGGCTTTCAGGTCGGATCGTTGTGGGCTAACACACCACCCTCATCGATCCCGCTTTTGGCCCGGTAACTTTTGATAATTACTTGACGTGGCAAGAGAGGCAGATAGCCGAGCCAGCTTCCTTAGCGTAGAGGAAGTAGTTCGGTCTGGTGGTGCCATCGGTACTAAGATCGTTTATAACGTTCTCTTTGTTATGAACCTCATGGCAGGTAGCGCAGGTCATGATGTCGCCGCCGAAAAGGGTCGAGCCGATGGTTCTCTGACCGTTACGGGTCACCGTGGTGTATCCTGCTTCGTTTATGGCAACCGCGGATGCAAAACGTTCAGACGCCGGCACGATCTCATCAACCGCGGTGGTACCTAAGGCTGCATCAGCTAATATGTTTCTTTTCACAGCGTCGGAATACTTGAATCCGATCGGGTGAGTAGATTCCAGGTTTGCGCCGATGCCGATTGCCCTGTTGCCGGTAAGCTTCAAGATACCGACTTCCGGTGTGGCAGGGCCGTGGGTGTCGACTGCGATGCTGCCGTCATGGCAGGTCACACACAGACGGGAAGGTCCGACCAGGGGATCAGCGATGGCGCCGATTGCGGCCAGGTTATCCGGGGTAGCCCACTGATAGGGGACGTACGTAGCAACCGACACGGTCTTGTTCCAGAGCGGGAGCCGTTCGGTACCGTCTACGCCCGTCACGACCGCGTTGTGCGGGGTGTGGCAGAAAACACATACTCGCCCGTACACATCCGGAGTTGTGCCGGAGACAACATTCATGTCATGGAATGAACCGTTGACCCCTGTGCGTGCATTCATACCCGCGTAGGACATCGTTGCTGTTGCTGCCACTGCGACTACTGCTGCCAAAACCGTGCTTTTCTTCATTTTGCTTCTCCTTTTTTTGCTTGGTTTAAACTCCAATATAATTGCTTGTCTTACTTTATAGCAATTCCCAAGCCAGATACCCCCACCCACCCAAAAAAAATAACGAATACATACTTTGTTTCGGCCAGATACCTGCATTTTAAGCTTGTTAGCTAAAGGAGAATTTTATTTTTCCCGCTTGTGTACGTCTCTATTGGGCAGCAAAGACACGATTGGCGCCGCGATATCACCGCCATTGCGCGGCATGACGCTGGCATATCGCGTTGCATCTTTCGGGATACGACCGGGTTACCGTCACCCCGCCCAAGGCACCACTAAATGTTCCCTTGAAGCCCGAAGCCTTGTGAGATGTGCCTGGCGTGACCCCGCATAAACGGGACTCTTGCAGAAGCGCCTTTAACTGCAGCGTAAGCGCTGGTAAAAGCAGGGGTCTCAAGCTGCGCCAGGCGAATAGTATCGGGACTACCAGATTGCTGTGTTGGCAGGTATGCCCCTCCCAGAGGGGAGGGGACGGTGGCAGGGTGATCTGGTGTTTTCGCGTTATGGCCTTACTAAAGTTGCCATTACGCGGACCGCTGCAGCATGTTCACGGGGCATAGGAGTGGGTGGCTCCGCCGACACTGTGGCAGCTTACCGTACAGCTGCCCGACCGGGAGGAAAGCGTCTGATAGAAAGGAGATGGCACCGAGGAGTTGGCAGCATAGTCCACGTTAAAGTTGATCAGGTGGGCATTGTTTTGCGGGGTCCCCGGGGGAAGCGATAGCGAGGAAACCCCGTGCGGATCGTGACAGGCGAAACAGGGCACCCCGCGATCCCTGACGTGGGTCGCATGTTCGCTGGCGCCGCTGGCGACGAACCCCGAGCTGCTGCCCATGATAAAGCTTTCGGCATGACAGCGAAAACAGAGGTCATATAAGCTTGCCGAGTAAGAAGAGCGCGGCGCCTGGGCCAGCGGCATGTCATAGCGAAACATGAGGATATGCTCATACCTTGAGCCGTGCGGGCCGCTGGGGCCGCTGCCACCGGCCTTGATGCTCTCGTCGCTGTTATGGCAATCTGAGCAGTAGACCATGAGCATGGTGGATTGCAGGGCGGTGATCAGGCTGGAGCCATTGGTGCGGCGCTGCGCCACAACCGGGTGAAAGGACGGGTTCATCCCGTCGAAGCGCTTCATCTGGTCCGGCTCCTGGATGACACGGTTGGGAGGGCTCTCGGTGAACCCGCTGAACTTGTTGGCGTTGCCGCCCGCATGACACTTGAAACAGATCTCGTATTCCCTGGTGGCATTGGCCGTGCTGTCTTTTCTCACCCCGACCAGCGAGCCATTGATTGCGGGAGGGTTGGACAAAGGCGTACCCGGACGGTAGGCCCGATGCGGGTTATGGCAATCGACGCATTGCACATGATAATTCTGGGCGGGGAGCAACTCCTTTTCATCGTGTACACCGGTAGTGGCATCCATCGGATGCCGGTGCCTGGACGAATCGAAGAGCGGCTTCACATTCTGCTGGGCGGGTCCGCTGCTGTTATGGCAGTTTAGCAGACAGGTGTCCTCCTCCTTCTTGCTCTTCAGCAGCCGGACGGGCTGAGGAGCATTGTGCACGTAATGACAATTGAGGCAGCCCGAGGCGAGCTCCGGCGTGTTCTGCGGATTGTGGGAAGAACCCGGCCAGCCTGCATTTTTGTGGCAGGCAATGCAAAGGGGTGAGCCGGATGCGTTATTGTTTATCACCATAAAATTGCCGAACTCGTTGTTGTGCGGGTCGTGACAGGATGTGCACTGCAGTTGCGTCCCCTGCTCGAGCTTGACCTGGTAGGGGAGCGCCGACGGAGAGGCAAGCTCCCCCTGACTGGTTGCCAGAGCCTCTGTGTAAGCAAAAGAGATCGGGTGATCATCGGAGAGATCGGTGGAAAGGTTGGGGTTGTTGGTCGGATTGCTGTCCCAGGGCATGGTGGTGGAACTCAAAATGGGGCTGCCGACAAACTGGCCGAGGGCAATGGTGCCGTCGTGGCAGCTCAGGCAGAGTCGCGAGGCGCCGGTGGGTTTGTCCGGCTTCGGATTGGCCTTCAGGGTACTTGAGTCGTAGGGCTTGTATGCTTTGTCCGGCAGCGCGCCCCGCCCCCAGAGCGGCCCGGAGGTATTGGCGTTGTGAGGTGCATGGCAAAAGATGCAGACGCGCGTTTCATCCGCGAAGGCGACACCGTGTTTACCACGGGCGCCACTGGCGGAGAGGTTGTGGGGGGAATTCAGTACGCTCGCCGCAGCAAAGGCCGTAGCAGCCCCAAGGGTCGCCGCGGCACACAGTGCGGCACAAGCAGAAAGCATTGCTCCAAGACCTGGGGAAGTACGTTTTTTAAACATCATGATCATGCTCCTATCGCGGCCCGGATGACACAGCCCCTGTCCCGCCGGCATCCGGTTGTGTCTTTGAGAGATAACGAAAAATCTGGATGCGTCGATTATAGCTATCCGCCACCAACAGATAGTCCTGCTGATCGATGTACAGGCCGGAAGGCATCCAGAATTCGCCGTTACCCGTGCCGATGCTGCCGAAGGAGAGCAGGAACTGTCCGCCGGCATCGAAGACCTGGACCGCATCGAGCAGGGCGTCACTTATGTAGATGTGGCCTTCGCTATCGACTGCCACCCCCTTCGGTTTGTTGAGACGCCCCAACTCGACCCCCGGCGTTCCGATCTCGTTCAGCAATTGTCCCTCGGGGGTAAATATCTTGATCCTGTAGTTGAGGGGGTCCGTCACGTATACCCGTCCTATCTTATCGACGCAGATATCAGTGGGATGATTGAAAGACGAGCCAAAACGCACCTTTTCAGCCCCACTCTGGTCCACGGCAACTACTTCATTAGCGCTGGTGTCTACGATATAGATGAGCTTGTTGACCGCGTTGAAAGCGATTCCCGTGGGCCGGGTCAGCTGGGGTACCGGGAAGAGGCTGGCCACGCCGGATGCGAGTTCGTAGCGGATAACTTCCCCGCTCGTCGAATCGGTGATATAGAGACGATTTTGCAGATCTTCGGTCAGGCCGATAGGTGTTCGCAAGCGACCGCCCCCCCCGCCATCCAGCACCGAATAGCGCTGCTCTTTCAGATCCATCAGGTGGACCACCCCGGCGCCCGGATCGGCAATAAAAAGCCTGTCGCTCTGGTCCAGGAGAACGCCATAAGGCCTGAGCATGTGGCGCTGATCCGCACCTGCGATAAAATCAAGTGCCTTTTTCCAGAAAGGCTTGGAGATCCCCGCCCCCGCAGGATCTTCCACCGTCCTGATCCACTGTATCCTGGGCTGCAGCGGTTTCTTCGGCCAATACAGGTCCGTTTCGGGCTTCGACTTGAGGTTTGCCACGGGACCTGCGCAGGCCATGAGGGTGCACAGCATGACCGCAGCAACGACACCTCTTCCCTGCCATCTTCTCAGCAATCTTCTCAACATGGGCAACTCCGGTTGACACCTGTGAACCTGCAGAAATTAACCTGATCAGCGACAATATTCAACAAAAAGCAGGCAACCTGCCGAGTCCCGCCGCTGCGTTCAGGGAAGTCGTCATTTCCCAGAGGAGCGGGAATAAAGTTCTAGAAAGTTCTCGATATATCGAAGTGCAGGTTGTCATCCCGGGAATTTTGCCCTGACGAAACGCGCCAAATGGTTTGTCCCGCGAGATGGAAGTCCAGCCTGTTGATATGCCCGTTCAGAGTGGTTTTGAAAAAGACGTAGTCGCTGGAGCCTCTATTGCTGGTGTTATTGGCGTAGTTGAGCGACAGGACGAGCTTTGCCCAGCTGAAGAGGTTGCGCGAGTAGGTTGAGCCGGCGCTCAAATTGTTTTCCGTGCTTGTGCCACCTCCTGCGGTGGTTGATCCGTTCATGCTATAGCGATCCTGTACGTTAAAAGAGATAACGGACAAGGGCATCTGATGGAGATAGCGCCAGGAACCGCTCAGGTAGGAATACTTGGTGGGGCCGCTCTCGTAGGTTGTATATTCAGTGCTCAGCGTGTTATCGGTGTAATTGGCATCGAGGCGAATCCGGAAAGATGTGCTGGCGTACAGGCTGAGATTCGGGTCCCCTCCCGAGGAAGTCACGCTCTGAGTCGACATGTCGCCGGAGAGCTGGTAGCGGTTTTTCAGTATGGAAAGGGTACTGGAAAGGATAATGGAGTCGGTGGAGTATGCCACCTGAGGGTTGATCAGCACCTGGTAGGAGATGAAGAGATCGGTCCCGGGAACGATGGTGCCGCCGTTCAGAATCTCGATGCGGCCGAGCAGCAGGTTGACCGAGTAGTCCCTGCCTTCCACATACAGGATTTCGGGGTTGCGACTCTTGATACTGACCACTGAACCGAGCCGCCCTGATAAACTCAAGGTGATCACCTGCCCCTGTTGCACCTGGGAGTGCAGTTCATCACGCACCGCAAGCACGGAACTACCCACTGCCCTGATGACCGTTTCTCTGCCCGTGCCTGCATTGAAAGTTAAAATACTCTGCTTCGGGAGCGTCTTACGATACCCGAAGTAGATCGATTCGCCATACGTGGTTTCAGTCCCGCCGAAGACGCTCCGCTCCTGATAATGACCGCGCAGTCGGGACTCCAGACTCTGGAACAGCTTGTGGGAAAGGGCTGCGGTACCCGAATCGGTTTGCTGCACTTGATCGCTGCCGTCGAAGCCCAACGATTTGTTGTAGCTGTGCTCATAGGTCAGGTTCCCCCGCAGCGCCGCGCCAAAACGGCCGGAAAGTATCTCCGTAATGGTAGCGGAGCGTTGCAGCACGAGGCCCTGGATCGAGTCCTGCGCTTGCACATTGGTACCAAGTGAATACCTCTTCGCTTGATCCATGCTCACACTGTTGCTGAATGCGAGTGAGTAGTTGCGTGAGTTGGTCACCTGCTCCGCCAGCTTGGACCGGGAATCATCGTAGGTAAGAGTAAGCTCCGAACTGCTGATGTCACGGTAGGTGTGGTTGGCGAGCAGCAACAGACCGTTGCCCGTGGTTAGCGAGTCCTGCTGGAGCCCCTGGGTATCAGTGGTAGTTCTGATATAGCGCAGTTGCAGGGGGAGAATGTTGTTGACCAGGCGTAGGCCGACCTTGGTGCTGTCCGTTGTGGCGGTGTAAGCCGGCAGAAAGGCGGTCACCACCGTGTTGCTATTGCGCGCATTGGAGACGGTCACCGGGTAGGGATTCGCAGTGAAGGCAGTGGCGTCGACGCTGTACTGATAGTTTATCTTCTGTGGGTTGGACGAGTCTTGCGACAAGCTGGCCTGGTCATAAATCAGATCGCCCCCCAGGTCAATGTGGAGCAAATCAGGATTTAAGATACTGAAAGCGCTGCCTATATGGTATTTTTCCTGAAAACGGTTCACCGTAGAGCTGGTATTTCCGGTGTGCCGTCCAGTGTATTCATAGAGCAAGGAAACCCTCTGCCGGAGCCCCTCATACTGCAGGAACGCCTGAGGGCGCACAACCTCCACCAGGGATGCGGCCATGCTGACCGGAACCGAGGAAAAACTGGTCAAAAGACAGATAAGGGCTATTCGTGTCAGCATGCGCTATTATCGGAGGAAATACTGTGCGTCGCCGGAATGGGGATCGTGACAATCCGTACAGAGCATGCCCTTGGCAGTGGCTTTGTCATGCAGCCCTTCAGCTATCCTTTTCTCCTTGTGACAACTGGCGCACAAGGTTCTCTTTTCCACCTTGAGCAGCGAAGGGAACTGCGAGGTATGAGGGTCGTGACACTCCAGGCATCCCCCGACAGACGCCGGCCCATGAACCATAGCTTTCTTTATGATGTCCGGGTGGCAGACAAAGCAGAGCTTGTCCTTCGGCACAATAAGCCCGGACTCCTTGGCCTTGTCATGACAACGGTCGCATTTCTTTTCCGCATAGGGCGGATGCTCCGAGGCGATCGCTTTCGCAGCGGACGCTCCTTTGCTCATTAGCTCGTCACGCTCCTCCTGGAGTTTTTTCTCGTGATAATCCCGGCAAAATTGCTCCGGCGGCGGCATGCTGGGTACTCCATCGAATATGGTTGTGGTGACCTTGTGGACTGTAAGCGGATCACAGCCGCAGAGCACACCGGCTATGCAGACAACCCCTATGACTTTTTTCCATTTCCGCGTCTGCATGTTCTCACCTAATCCGTGGCGGCTAGTCTTTTACTTCGAGGAGTTCAGTCTGGAACGCCCTTGCACCTATTCTCCACCCCTGCTCGCCGCGGCAGGGGTGGAGAAAGGTGGCATGGCTTTTGGTACTACTTCTGCTCGGTGTCGGCGCTCTATTTTTTCTCGCTGCCGCCCTTCTTGCTGCCCTGCATCGCACCGATCCCATAGATGGAAATGGTGGAATTTATCAGGCTAGCGGACTGATTGGAAACAAAGACGATCTTCTCCAGAATAAAGCCCGGTGCTGCCAGTTTCTGGAAATAGGGGAGGTTGTCCTTGCTGACCGCGATGCCGGTGGGCAGGTTCAATGAGCCGGCCGGCAATCCCGGCGTACCGAAGACCCCCAGCATCCCCTTCCTGTCATTCATAAAGATCTGTACGTTGGAAAATCCTGCGTCTGCCACATAGATCCAACCGTCATCGTCCACGGCGATCCCCTTGGGACGGGAAAATCCACCCGGGGTGTCGGTGGCACCGCCGAACTGAAAGATCAGATGCCCGTCACTGTCAAATTTCATGACATTGGACTTGGCTAAACTTGATACGTAAATGAAACCTTGCGGATCGACGGTCATGCTTGTGGGGAAGGCAACTGCATTTTGGGGATCCGCCTCGGTCCTGAGGCTGCCCACCGTTCTCAGCTGCTCACCGCTCGTGCGATCCAACACGCGGATCTCACTGCCTCTTCCATCCAGGACATACACGAGATCACCATAGACGGCCACTCCGACGGTGGTACTCTTTTTTTCCTCGGTACTGGAGGTCTTGCCCATCGACTTCAGGTAGTTGCCTTCGGCATCATAGACAACAATATCGTTCCTGGCCGTGTCTGCGACGTAGAGATTTCCCTCCTTATCCAGCGCAACACCGATCGGCGATCTCAGCTGTCCGGGACCCCGGACGTTTCCCTTGAGAAAATCGTATGTTTTCTTCGCGAAATCGATGACGATGACCTGCGATCCCGAAACCGAGCAGATATACAATTTGCCGTTCCGGGCGGCCATCCCGTAAGGCTTGCCGATTTTCTTGATGAGCCCACTCTGTTCGCTGCCGGTCAGTACCATGGAAAACTTGGAAGACTTTCCTTCAATATCAGTCGAATCATTAATTCCCATCAGGAACTGTACATGAGGCTCATCCGGTGGCGGCGGGAAGAAGACCGGCCCCGCCGGGCCGGCAGTCTTGCCGGCGCATCCGGAAAGAAGCACGACAAAAAAAGTCACGAGCAGCAGCGGTTGCACGACTTTGGCCAGACACCTGATCTTAACATGTACGTTCATAATCACTCCCATTGTTACATCTGTGTGTTGATGTGTCCGCCCGGACACGCGGGCGGATAGGTGCTCCGACCTTGCAGGAAGGCGGCGCGACTCAATAGGCAACCGGCTTTTCCCTGTCGTATTTGAAGGCCCGGTGACAGCCGGGCAGGCACCCCCCTCCCGTCGGGGTGATCTTGAAGTTCATCGGGATTTTCCAGTCACCAAAGGACGCACCATCCTTATTGATGAGCCGTTCTCCGTCACTGGCGTGGGGCTGGTGACAGACACGGCAGGTGCGTCCTTTGCGGCTGTTGGCCACATGCAGGTAGTGGAGGTTCCGGTTGCCGTTGCGAAATCGAGTGTAGATCGTAGTTTCCGCGAAACGGAGCAGGTTCTTCTCATGACAGGCCAGGCACGCATCATACAGACCTTCCTTGTATGGAGCGTAGAGGCTGGCGGGATAGCTTCCCCGGAGCATCCGGAAGTTGTCCGAACCGTGCGGGTCGTGGCATGCCTTGCATTCACCCTTCTTGATGGGACCATGGAGATATTTTTTCCCGGCCAGTTCCTTTTTGATATTTCGCAGGGGGGGAGTGCCCAGGTTATCCTTGTCGTGGCAGCGCAGGCAGGTTGTTATCTCGTCGAACGGCAGCAACCCCTTGGCCTGAGAATAGTGGGGCGAGTGGCAGGAGCCGCAACTGCCTTCCTGCTGGAGGGGCTTGTGCGGTACCTTCACTCCTGCCAGCTTCTTGCCTATCTTGACATGGCACTCGACACAGAGATCAGGCATCTTCTTCTTGAGCAGCTTGGAAACCGGCGACCCGTGGGGATTATGGCAGGCGGTGCAGGGGCCATCCTTGACCGGCGGATGGACTACTGGCGATTCATTCAGGGACTTTCCAAAATCAGCGTGACATTTCAGGCACAGATTCCGAACCGGTCCTTCGAGGAGGCCCTTTGCCTCCGCCTCATGAGGATCATGACATTTGTTACATGCGCCAACAGCAACGGGTCCGTGCATGAATTTCTGTTTGAACGGGGCGCTGTCATGACACACCAGACAGAGGTCAGTCCGGTCCTCGCCCACGTTCAGAAGAAACCGGCCGGACCCCCCGTGCGGTTTGTGGCAGGCAAGACAATCACCTTCCTTTACCGGCGGGTGCATCACCTTCTTCTTCCCGAAAGGATCGTGGCACTCTGCGCAAAGCGCGGGCACCTTGGCCTTCAGTTCCCAGCTTTTGCCACCCAGTAAGGGGTGCACCTTATTTTTCTGCTGGTGACACGCAAAGCAGTCTCTTTCCTTGACAGGGGCGTGCGGTTGCTCCGAACCGATAATCGAGCGGTGACATGAGGTTATCGAGCATGTGGAACCTTTCGCGACGGCGGGCACCGGAGTAGTGGCGGGCATCTGAACGGGAGCGGGATCCTGCGCGGAGACGGGCCCCTGAGATAAGATGACCAGGAATCCTGTGAGACATACGAAGATGACAAACCTGATCATGATAAACCCCACAGACAATAACAACTTCCAACCGAAACGGCTTCATCGGGACGTGTACGTAAGATTTTATTTCGGTTACCGTGTTCAATGAGCCAGCATCTAGTCTTACAACATTTTACGAGTTTTGCGCAATAGAATTT
Organism: Desulfuromonadales bacterium; assembly: GCA_016650295.1. Classification (GTDB taxonomy): domain Bacteria; phylum Desulfobacterota; class Desulfuromonadia; order Geobacterales; family Pseudopelobacteraceae; genus CAIPTY01. Next base: position 50,370 of record JAENWA010000005.1, read on the forward strand.
TCAGTTAGTTGGGCACCTGTACTTTTAGAACTAGCTTATATTACTTAACATTTATTATAGGTTGCTGTGAAGTAAGTGCCGTGGTGCGGAGAAATCGAACTGAAATCGGAACTGTATCTCACGCGACCATCAGTTTTTATGTGAGGCGAATTCTATAATCCAAGTGCAACACTAATTGGAGTAGAGTGTTGCCATGGAAAAATGATACCAGTATTTTGGAGCTGGGGAGCGAGCCGTTGTGATGGTTATGCACCACAATGGTGATAGCTGAGGGGCAATTGCTAGGCTGCTCAAACGTTCTCCAAGTAGTGTGAGTCGAGAATCATCTCGCAACGTCGTACGTGGACTTCCATATGATGCCGTGCAAGCCGGCCAGTATGCACATGCCAAACAAATCAAGCGTCGCCGTGAACTGAAGCTGTCTCACGACACAGCGTTATTCCGCACAGTCTGCCAGTATATGGGGGGATGGCTGGTCGCCGGAGCAAATTGCCGGTTTTCTGAAACGCAAATATCCCGACGACCCGGAAGGTACCGTGTCTCACGAAACTATCTACAATGCCCTGTATGTTAAGCTTCGTGGCGAACTGCGTACTGAACTGATCGCCTGTTTACGCCATGGGCGCAGAGGTCGGCGACCTCGATCCCGAGGTATTGATCGGCGTGGCCAGATTCCTGATATGGTGAGCATCCACTTGCGACGTTTCGAAGTGGAGAATCGGTTAATTCCAGGGCACTGGGAAGGTGACTTGTTCAGAGCCGTTGGTTTTACTGAACTACATCAATTAATGAATTGAAATGTGGTATCTAACTACTCGAACACATTGCAATTTGGTGCGAAATGCTGTACAACTTTTCGTAAAATAAGCTGAAATTCGCTTAAATAAATCACATCAATATCGGTGCGTTGTCTACTTGTTCCCACGTCTCGGAGATATGTTGTGGCAACTATCGATTAAAAGGCTTTTACCAGAGGGATGCTATGTGTAATGTTTCAATATTTATTTCGATAATGATCTCTTTACTCCTTACCGGATGCACTCATACGGAATCGCTGGGACAAAAACGGACGAGTATTTGTACGGTAAAGGTGAGCACATCCCTTGATTTCACGGATAGCAAGTTTACGAATGAAATTATGGTAGCCGGTGATGAAAATGGAAATGCAATTTTCTCCGCTCAGGAGGATTCAAGGTTCATAATTACGTATCTTTCGCCGTCGGATCAAAAAGAAGTAAGAGGTATGCTTCATAACTCGTTGAAGTTGGGGAGCACTGCCGATAAGGAAAAGGCTGAAGTCCAGAGGTCGCTCGGCCACTTGAGAAAGCAAAATGGTAAATGGGGGTGGCCCACGGACTTGGTAATGCAATTCAATGCATCAAGATCAGGAAAAATTTGGAATACCAGTTTTGAACTCTGCCGTATGATGCCTGCTCAATTTATTAAGAGTCCAGAAGAAAAAACCGATCCTTGCTATAAGAAAACGACCTTTTTCCTTAATAATGTATCCGTAATACAACTTATGAACTGTCTTGATATCCTATCATTTCCTACGCAAAATCTCACAGCCACAGCCGGCAATGCCCAGGCGCTGGTAAGTTTCTCGGCACCGGTGTCAGACGGCGAAAGCGCCATAACCGGCTACACTGTAACTTCCGATCCTTCTGGCGGAACCGATGTTAACGCCGGATCAACAGCGACGATTCATACCATTACCGGCCTCAAAAACGGCACCGCCTATACCTTCTCGGTGCAGGCTTCCAATGCCGCCGGGTCCAGTATTGCTTCCTCCCCCTCCAATAGCGTGACGCCGCTCCACGTTCCCGAAACTTCCGCCAACGTCACAGCTACAGCCGGCAACGCCCAGGCGATGGTAAGTTTCTCAGCGCCGAAGTCAGACGGCGGAAGCGCCATAACCGGCTACACCGTGACTTCCAACCCTTCAGGCGGAACCGATATTAATGCCGGATCAACAGCGATGATTCATACCATTACCGGCCTCAAAAACGGCACCGCCTATACCTTCTCGGTGCAGGCTTCCAACGCAGTCGGGTCCAGTATTGCTTCCTCCCCTTCCAATAGCGTGACGCCATTCCTCGTTCCCGGAGCCCCCGTCAACGTCACAGCCACGGCCGGCAACGCCCGGGCGATGGTAAGTTTCTCGGTGCCGGTATCAGACGGCGGAAGCGCCATAACCGGCTACACCGTGACTTCCGATCCTTCTGGCGGAAAGGATGTTAACGCCGGATCAACAGTGTTGACTCATGCCATTACTGGCCTCAATAACGACACTGCCTATACCTTCTCGGTGCAGGCGGCCAAGTCAGCCGGAACCGGTCCTGCCTCCTCCCCCTCCAATAGCGTGACACCATCCGACGTTCCCGAAGCTCCGACCAACGTCACAGCCACAGCCGGCAACGCCCAGGCGATGGTAAGTTTCTCGGCGCCGGAGTCAGACGGCGGAAGCGCCATATCCGGCTACACCGTGACTTCCAACCCTTCAGGCGGAAAGGATGTTAACGCCGGTTCAACAGCGTTTGCTCATACCATTACCGGCCTCAAAAACGGCACTGCCTATACCTTCTCGGTGCAGGCGGCCAACATCGCCAAGACCAGTCCTGCTTCCTCCCCCTCCAATCGCGTGACACCATCCGACGTTCCCGGAGTTCCGACCAACGTCACAGCCACAGCCGGCAACGCCCGGGCGCTAGTAAGTTTCTCGGCGCCGAAGTCAGACGGCGGAAGCGCCATAACCGGCTACACCGTGACTTCCAACCCTTCAGGCGGAACCGATAATAATGCCGGATCAACAGCTATGACTCATGCCATTACCGGCCTCAAAAATGGCACCACCTATACCTTCTCGGTGCAGACGGCCAACATCGCCAAGACCAGTCCTGCTTCCTCCCCCTCCAATAGAGTGACACCTATCGACGTTCCCGGATCCCCCGCCAACGTCACAGCCACAGCCGGCAACGCCCGGGCGATGGTAAGTTTCTCGGCGCCGGTGTCAGACGGCGGAAGCGCTATAACCGGCTACACCGTAACTTCCAACCCTTCAGGCGGAAAGGATGTTAACGCCGGATCAACAGTGTTGACTCATACCATTACCGGCCTCAAAAACAGCACCTCCTATACCTTCTTGGTTCAGGCTTCCAAGACAGCCGGATCCGGTCCTGCTTCCTCCCCCTCCAATAGCGTGACACCATCCGACGTTCCCGGATCCCCCGCCAACGTCACAGCCACAGCCGGCAACGCCCAGGCGATGGTAAGTTTCTCGGCGCCGGTGTCAGACGGCGGAAGCGCCATAACCGGCTACACCGTAACTTCCGATCCTACAGGCGGAAAGGATGTTAACGCCGGATCAACAGCTATGACCCATACCATTACCGGCCTCAAAAACGGCACTGCCTATACCTTCTCGGTGCAGGCGACCAACAACGCCAAGACCAGTCCTGCTTCCTCTCCCTCCAATAGAGTGACACCTATCGGCGATCCCGGAGCCCCCGTCAACGTCACAGCCACAGCCGGAAGCAACGCCCAGGCGATAGTAAGTTTCTCGGCGCCGGTGTCAGACGGCGGAAGCGCTATAACCGGCTACACCGTAACTTCCAACCCTTCAGGCGGAAAGGATGTTAACGCCGGATCAACAGTGTTGACTCATACCATCGTCGGACTCATCAACGGCACAGCCTTTACCTTCTCTGTGCAGGCGGAAAACGCTACCGGGACCGGTCCTGCTTCCTCCCCCTCAAATAGCATGATTCCAGTACACCCAGAAAAAATTGAGAGGAAGAACAGTAACATGTGATTACTTAAGTAATGCCAATCTCAGACTTTTCAGCTGGAATAACACAGGATGAAAACGTTTTCTGTATCTCCCTGTTGTAATAGATTCATTTCTATGTCCAAGAATTTCTGCGATCACAGCTTCATTGCACTCCTGATTATTGAAGGAGTCTGCCACCGTGTGACGAAATGAATGAAGGCACCACCCCGTGCACTTGGTACTTGAATCCGCCGCTTGTAAATTTTCCCCATGCAACATTATCTCCATAAAATGTTGCACTTGGTTTTTGAGCGCGCCCTCTGTTTCTCAACTCCTCTCTTTTCAATTATTTTTTCAGGCCTAAGGGCTCGTTGACAATGCACTCTATATATTGACTGTCACCGTTATCCGTATAATAATTCATCCGTTTTTTGCTCAAGAAGATTTGAGTATTTTTTTCAGATATCACCATACAAGGAGGCAACACCGATAAAAAAATGCAGCATGTCGAAAAGAGTATGGATTGCTTTACTGGCCGGACTCACCCTTCTCTCTGTTCAAACCATGGCCGGCGCCGCCAATCCCGCAGCCGCGACAACCACACCGGTCAAAAAACAACCCAAGAAGAAGTAATACTGATGAGGGATGAGGGATGAGGGATGAGGGATGATTTTCTCAACTCTCAACTCTCAACTCTCATCAGTTTATTTTAAAAAGGGTTACAGTGCATCTCACTGTAACCCTTTTTCTATTATGGAGTTGGTAATTGCATTCGAGGAAGGCTGCCAGGACGGGCCGTTTCCAGATAAATTGATCAGGATACGCTACCCTTTGATGATATAGTGAGGCGGATTCCGACAAGGCCCGGCAGGATTATCTCCGGACGGGCCTTGTTAAATTTAATTACAAAAATAAATACAAATATTTTGTCACGGTTTGATCTTCAGATGATCCGCTTTTACGGTCCCTGCCCTGATTTTTAATGAGCCGCTGATCGTGGAGTCGCCGGTCTGGCTTGTGAAACCCTGATCGCTATAGCCCCCTTTGAGCAGGATTGTCATCGGATTGGTCATTATGATGTTCTCGACGAAATCCGGTGTTGCCTGGACCCGGATGGTCGAGTTCTGGATCGGAACATCCAGGGCTGCGCCGATGGCGTAGTAGGATGTCGGGTCGCCTTCAATCTTGACCCTTGCCGGGACGAGGTTAAAGGTGGCGGTCACATCCTTACTGGAGTTTATAGTTATGTTGCACGTATTTCCTGATGAAGAATCACAGCCGGTCCAACTCAGGAGGGAATTGGCAGCAGGGGCGGCTGTAAGAGTCACAGCCGTGACGGAATTGTAGATTAAATTTTGAGTTCCGCCAGTGATGATAGTTTCCGGCGGGTTTACAAGTACAGAACCGCTTCCGTTACCAGTGATGGTAAATTTTAGGAGATATGTCGGAGTTGTCGGATAAAACTTTTGTATGCGATTGTTGCCGGTGTCCGCTACATAAACATTTCCCGTTAAGTCAGTAGCCACTCCTCGGGGTGAAGAGAACTGGCCGGCAGAGCTTCCCTGTGTACCCCAAGCGGCGAGAAAGGCGCCATCCGTCGTGAATTTCTGGATACGGCTGTTGCCGCTATCCACCACGTAAACATAACCATCGTGATCTAGCGACACGCCTTGCGGGTTATTGAACTGCCCATCACCGCTACCGTGGGCACCCCATTGAGTGACGTAGGTGCCGTTCGCTTGAAACTTCTGGACACAAGGAACACCGCTTTTAGAAAAACCAGCAACATAGACGTGCCCCGTGCTATCGACCGCCACTCCTATCGGGGCCAAGAGGGTTCCGGAGTCAGCCCATTGAGGATCGAACGTGCCGGCCGCTGTAAACTTTTGTATGCGATTGTTGCCGGTATCCGACACATATACATTATTCCCCGTGCTGTCTATCGCCACACCGGAAGGATTTGAAAGTGTGCCGAGGCCGCTGTTCCATTGAGTAACGTATGTGCCGGCCGCTGTAAATTTCTGGATGCGATTGTTTCCGCTATCCGCAACATATATGTTACCTGTCCCGTCAACCGCCAGGCCGGTGGGGCTATTAAATTGACTGTTTCCTGGCCCGGTTGTTCCCCATTTTTTTACAAACGTGCCGTCCTGTGCGTATTCTACAATACTATTATTAATAGTATCAGCTACATAGACATAATTATCGGTTCCGCCCACTGCAACACCCCAGGGAGTGAAGTTCGCGGGTGTGCCGCTGTCCGGCAAGCCCAATACGGACGGAGATGTTCCGATATTTGAGAATTTCTGGATACGGTTGTTTAATGTATCGGCGACGTAAACATTGCCCATTCCATCCGCTGCCACACCTTGGGGAAATGAGAACTGTCCGTCACCGCCACCGGCCGATCCCCACGCAGCAATAAAGATACCATCCGAAGAGAATTTCTGGACCCGATTGCCAAACGCCTCCGTTACGTAAACGTTATTTACGTTGTCCAAAGACACGGCAGAGGGACCGTTCAACTTTCCGACAGCACTATTGGAAGAATCCCATTTGGTCAGAAACACACCGGAAGAATTAAACTTCTGTATTCGATTATTACTGCTGCTTAACTCAGCAACATAAACATTTCCTGATGTGTCAACAGCCACTCCCCAAGGTAATTTTAACTGTCCGTCACTGGAACCAGAGCTACCCCATTGAGTAACATATGTGCCGTCTGCCTGAAACTTCTGGATGCGACTGTTGCCGGTATCCAATACATATACGTTACCCATTCCATCCGCTGCCACGCCTCGGGGTGAAGAAAAAAACCCATTGCCGGTACCGGATGACCCCCATTTTGTCAGAAACGTGCCGTTAGAGTCAAACTTCTGGATGCGGTTGTTACCTCTATCAGCTACGTAAACATTTCCACCGTTATCCACCGCCACCCCTATCGGTGCACTGAATTGTCCGTTGCCACTGCCTGCAGAGCCCCACTTAAAGAGGAAAGTCCCACCACGGGAAATTTTCACAATCTGATTATTATCGGTATCCGCGACATAAAGATTTCCAGAACTGTCCGTTGCAACACCACCAGGACTGCTGACAGACCATGACTGCGGCCACTGAAGGTCAAACTGGTAAGGATCAACAGCAAGGGCGACCCGACTCATACTGAAGAATAGACAGAAGGTAAACAGGCACATCAACATTTTTCGGACATTCATTGCATTCATTCCTTTTCGTATCTAGAAATGTGGTCAACTGCGAGCAAACAGATCATTTTTGTTAGAATGACGTATCAAGCTACCCCGGTTCGGTAACTCACATATTTACTATACTATCTGAAATCAATTGAGACTGTAAAGTTATTTAACTCAACTTTCGCACCGTCATAATCGGTGGTAACGCTTTTGTTTATACGCCCTTAGTCAGTATTTCCAAGCCGGAGTAAGCATCCTCCTCCAAAGGTGGGGGCTTTCAAAATTGTGATCCGCTCAAAGCGGTTTGTTCAAAAGATAAACAGGGTTACGGCATTTCGGCTGTAACCCTGTTGTTTTTAACGGAGCGGGTAACGGCATTCGAAGAAGGCTGCTCGAACGAGCCGTTTCCATACACAATTGATCAGGACAAGCCAACCTCTGATGATATGGAAGCAATAGTATAGTAATTCTGTAGATTATATAAAAATAGTTCTTGACAGCTATTCTTTTTTTGACACTATTCAATCCACACTTATCTGGAGTTATAACAATGTCCGGTGTTGAACAGGCAAGATCAGAACTGAACAATCTGCAAGACGGGCGGCTTCAGCCAGGCAAGATAGTCACCTTCCTTTACCGGCGGGTGCATCACCTTCTTATTCCCAAAAGGATTGTGACACTTTTCGCACAGCAGGGGTACCTTGGCAATCAGTTCCCAGCTTTTTTTACCGAGTAATGGGTGCTGTGTGTTTACTTGTTTGTGGCACGCGAAACAATCTATTTTCCTTGACTGGGGCGTGCGGCTGCTCAGAACCGATAATCGACCGGTGACATGAGGTTACCGAGCACGTGGAACCCTTCGCGACGGCGGGCACCGGAGCAGTGGCTGGCATCTGAACGGAGGCGGGATCCTGCGCGGAGACGGGCCTATGAGATATGATGACCATGAACCCTGCGAGAAATACTAAACTGACAAACCTGTACAAGACAAACCCTCAGACAATAAAAGCTTCAAATAATCATATGGTGTTCCGGGATGTGGCCCGAGATTTCAAGTGCCGATGCAGTGGACACGTAACCACATGCACAGCCATACTACATTTATACGTTAGAATCAAAGTGATCTTATACGGTTACAAGGGTATGTTCAAACGTCTTTAGCGACATCTGAAAAAACACATTAAAGAGCCGCGTCAACAGATGCGGTTCTTTGTGTACTGGTAATGGGTTTTCCCGATCCCCGATCCCCGTCTCCTAATCTCCGGTCCCGGTTTTGGCCATTTTCTTCAACTCCTGCTTCAACAGTGCCACTTCCTGGGCAAGTTTGTGGTTGTTATCCGACAGGCGCGAGAGCGTAACCGCATAGCCGATGTTGACCATGAGAAGAAAGAGGAGACCGAGCAGGAAGAGGAGTGACGGAGGGTAATAGATGCCGACGGCAATGGCCGCGGTTTCGAGAATCCGGCGTGAAGCCGCCAGGAGAATGATGACAATGCAGGTGAAGAGCCAGAGGAGGGCGTATTTCTCGCGCAGCCTTCCCTCTCTGATCAGCCAGATTACGAGTGTTAGAATGGAGCCGCTCAACAGGAGCGAAACAAGCCTGGTTACATCCATTGGCTAGGCTTCACTCCAGACGATCTTTTCCCGCATGGCGTCCACGATCAGCGCGAGAGATACCTTCAGCATGTAGTAAGCGGATTTTCTCCGGTTGATGGACGAATGTCCGGACTGCCGCGACCGCATCAGCACCGATTCCTCGGCAATGATCAGCCCGTTGCGGGAGGCGGTGATGATCGATTCAACTTCAGGGTAGTCGTCCGGATAGGCAAGGGAAAAGAGGCGGATCGCGTTGGGTCCGTAACAGCGGAAACCGGCGGTCGGGTCGGCGACCCGCTTACCGGTCAGAATCCGGATCATCAGACAGAAAATCAGACTCCCGATCTTCCGGGTAAAGCCGCACTTGTAACCTTCCGCCAGTGTTCGTGTGCCGATCACCAGATCGGCTTTACCCGATTCCACCTGTGCGACGATCTTTTCGATCTGGTCCGCCCGGTGTTGGCCATCCCCGTCGAACTGAATGGCATAGTCATAGCCGTTGCGTTGGGCGTATTTCAGTCCGGTCTGGATCGAACCGCCGATGCCGAGGTTGAAAGGGTGGCTGACAAAGGCGACACCCGCGCGACGGGCGACCTCTTCAGTGGCGTCTTTGGAGCCGTCGTTGACGACAAGGATATCACCGTCAAAACCCTGCAGGTCTTTCAGCACGAACGGGAGGTTCGTTTCTTCATTGTATGCCGGGATGATTACAAGTGCTTTCACAGGCCTGTTCCGTTTTTTAGCGTAATTATATATTCAATATGGCTGATAATGATGCTTTGTGTTAGGTTCTGCAACATATATGCCGTATAAGCGGTGATGAGGGATGAGGGATGAGGGATGAGGGAATAGAGGAATAGGGAATAGGGAATAGGGAATAGGGGATCGGGAATCGGGAACGGCCGGGAATCGGGGTTCCGATTTTTTCGGATCCCGAGTTCCATCCTTAAGTTTTTTTCCGGTCCCGGTTCCCGAGTCCCGAGTCCCGTCTTTTAAGGGTTTTAAGGGGTGTAGCCTTGCAAGTATCGATTATCATCGTCAACTGGAACGGTAGGCAGCACCTCCCCGATTGCCTGGGCAGCCTGGAGAAACAGACGTTCTCCGGCTTTGAGGTTGTCCTGGTGGACAACGGCTCGTCAGACGGCTCCGTAGAGTACGTCAGAGAGTGCTACCCCTGGGTGAAACTGGTGATCCTGCCGAATAACAGCGGATTCGCCGCCGGCAACAACATCGGCCTCAGCCATTCCAGCGCGGAATACATCGTCACCCTCAACAACGACACCATGGCCGAACCGGACTGGCTGGCGGAACTGGTGGCAGTCGCCGACGAGCATCCCGAGGCCGGCATGTTGGCCAGCCGGATCTGCAATTTCCATGACCGCGACCAGGTTGATTCTATCGGTTTCAGGGTCTGCCGCGATGGCATGTCGCGCGGCGCTTACCGGCTGCAAAACTATTCCGCGCTTGCTCTTGAGCGGGTTGAAGAAACCCTCTTCCCTTCAGCCTGTGTAGCCCTGTACCGGCGGGCGATGATCGATGAAACCGGTTTTTTCGACGAGGATTTCTTTGCCTACTGCGAAGACACCGACCTGGGGCTGAGGGGACGTCTGGCGGGGTGGGGGGCGCTCCTGGCCAGGGATGCCGTTATCTATCACAAATATTCGCAGACGGCCGGAACCTTCTCACCTCTCAAGCTCTACCTGGTGGAGAGGAATCACTACTGGGCGGCACTCAAGACGTTTCCTCTCTCATTGCTTCTTCTGCTTCCATACTTCACCGTTGCCCGCTTCCTGGTACAGGCCGCAACCGTCCTCAGCGGTAAAGGATCAGGTGGAGAATTCCTGGCCAGCGGTTCGCGCAGCGCGTGTATCGGGGCAATCCTGCGCGGGATCAGGGATGCGGTTCGCGGCATTCCACGGATACTCCGGCAGCGGCGCCAGGTGATGCGGACGCGCAGGCTTTCCGCCCCGGACTTCACCCTGCTTCTGAAGCGATACCGACTCTCCTTTCGGGAGCTTTTGGACGACGGGTCCGATGCAGTAAGACGGTGACAACCTAAAAAAACTTGTCATTACTGAGGTAACTGCCTTATCATGCCCGGCGATACAAGGGCGCGGCCTCATCACCTGAGCCACCCCGATTCCCGGCTTTTACGAATCCAAGATTACCGATTCCCGATTCACAGGTGTTACATGCAGAGCATTCGGATGTTTCTCAACTTTCTTTCTGAACTCCTCTCCCGACGCACTGTCATCGTCGAGCTCACCAAACGGGACTTCAAGTCCGGGTACCTGGGTTCCTACCTGGGTATCCTGTGGGCCTTTCTCCTCCCCCTCGCCCTGACCCTGATCTTCTGGTTCGTCTTCCAGATCGGCTTCAACTCTCAACCAGTGGCCGGTCATCCCTACATTCTCTGGCTGGTCTGCGGCATGTTTCCCTGGTTTTTCTTCCTTGACTCCATTACCAACGGCACCAACTCCATCGTCCAGAACGCCTTCATAGTCAGGAAGGTTGCCTTCAGTATCGGTATCCTTCCAATCGTCAAGATCCTGTCGGCACTCATCATCCACAGTTTTTTCATCTGCCTCATCTGCGTAATGTTCCTGGCCTATGGTTTCAGCTTCGATATCTACGTGATCCAGGTTTTTTACTACCTTATCTGCGCCATTGTCCTGCTGGTCGGAATTACCTGGATCACCTCGTCCGTGGTGATCTTCTTCCGCGACCTTGGCCCCATGATTGCAATCACCCTTCAGATGGGTTTCTACCTGACACCGATCTTCTGGGATCTCAAAAGGCTTCCTGACTCCTACCATTTCCTGCTGAAGTTCAACCCGGTCTTCTACATTGTCCAGGGGTACCGGGAGAGCTTCATTCACAAGATATGGTTCTGGGAACACTGGGGTATGACCCTGGTTTTCTGGGGTGTTACCGGAGTCACCCTCGTGGTTGGCGCGGTGGTGTTCCGGAGATTGCGGCCGCATTTTGCTGATGTGTTGTGAGGCTGGGATCGGGGATCAGGGATCAGGGAACAGGGAACTGAAGGCTGGGATCAGGGATCAGGGAACAGGGAACAGGGAACAGCAAAGGCTTTTACCGATCCCAGATCCCAGCCTTTCCCCGAGCCCCAAAGGGTTATGTATGAAAGATCATAAGGAACTGGATGTATGGAAAAAGAGTATGGACTTTGTGCAGGCGGTGTACGAATTGACCGGTGCCTTCCCAAAGGAAGAAATCTATGGTTTGACAAGTCAGTTGAGACGCTCGGTAGTCTCTATTCCTTCGAATATTGCTGAGGGAGCGGCCAGGAACACGGATAAAGAGTTCCTCTATTTTCTTCATATTGCACAAGGGTCCGCTGCAGAAGCCGAGACGCAGTTGCTTATAGCCCAGCGTTTAAAATTTACTGATAATTTTGAGGCTGTTCTAAGTGAGCTAAGAACGGTCCAAAAGTTGCTGCACGGACTCATGAGACATTACAAGACAAAGGGATTGAAAGCTGATGTCTAGAAAGAATAAAAGTAAACAGGGAAAGACTGGTGATCAGGGATCAGTGAACAGGGAACAGGGAACTGAAGGCTGGGATCAGGGATCAGTGAACAGGGAACAGGGAACAGCCTCAACCGATCCCCAGTCCCCGGTCCCCAATCCCGGTTTTACAAGTCCCCAGTCCCCGGTCCCCAGTCCCGGTCTTACAGATTCCCGGTCCCCGATCCCCGGTCCCGCTGTTACCGATCCCCGGTCCCCGGTCCCCGATCCC
>JAENWA010000006.1 GCA_016650295.1 Desulfuromonadales bacterium
ATCACGGTGAAGCAGAGTCAATTATTGCATCGCGCCAAATCGTTTTGAATACAGCATATGCGTTACACCCGGAACGTTTTGTAAGAAAGATGCCGGAACATAAGCCAATGCAGCAGGCAGTCTGGATCAATCCGCCAAAACTGGCGACGAGCTAAAAAGAGCTACACTAAATTCGCATGGTAAGTGTCTCAAAGTCATTGACACATTCCGGCCCCCTTGTATTGTGAGCTTCCCCTTTACCACAATGATTTCAGCCGTTGAGTCGCCTCCCAACAGCGTCAGGGCTCCATTCAGCGTAGTCGGCTGACCGCTAAGGCTCTGATATGTTGCACTCCAACCGCCTCTCAGGTTGATCGGTTTGTCCAGGAAGATTGCTCCATCAAATTGCTTGCCCAGTATTCTTATGAAATCGCTTGATGTGGCATGACTCAATACATCTGAAAGTAACGCATATATTGATGGGTAGGTAATATTTACAGCCAGTTGTGCATGATTGAATGTTGCAGTGACGTTCTTGGCAGCGTTCATGGTTACGCTGCATGGAGTACTGGTGCAATCACCGCTCCAGCCGCCAAACGTTGACGATATGTCAGGAGTAGCAGTCAGATTGACAACGTTACCAACGGGATATCCTACGCTGCAATTGCCGGACATGCAGGCAATATTGTCCGGTACGCCTGGGATTGTGAAGCTGCTGTGAACCGAGCCGCTTCCGCTGCCGGAAACGGTGACGCCAAGTGAATAAACATTTGTAGCCAAACAGGGAACAGTTGTACCGCCGTTGCTGCCGTTACAACTCCAACTCCACGGACCTGTTCCTTCGACACTCGAATTTGCTCCGGTCGTGCATAAATTCTCAGTCGGCGTGGTGAAAAAGGTTTGACCGTTGGCGCTGCCGCAGGCACCGTAAACCGGGTTGGCGGCAAAATTCGCAGTGTAGCTGTGGGCAACGGTGACATTGCTGATGGCTAATGCGGCAGACGTACCGATTACCGTTGCACCTTCGGTCCAGTTGACAAAATGATAGCCGTCGGCGGGTACGGCGGTGACTGTCGTGGCGTTGCCATTGTAGTTCACCGCCTGACTGGCAGTGCCGGTAAGAGTGCCGTTACCGCCGGAGGTGAAGGTAATCGTAAATTTTTGAATATCGGTAGAACAGGATGCATCCGTCCCGCTGTTGCTGCCGCTGCAACTCCAGTTCCATGGACCGGTGTCGGTGATTGCCGAGGCAGTCCCGGTTGTGCAAAGGTTAATTGTAGGGGCAGTGCCTTGCGCCTGCCCATCGCTGCTGCTGTTGCCTGCCTCGTCGGTTGCTGTTGCCGTGATTGCATAGGTACCTTCGGCGGGTATGGTGAGCAGTTGTGAGAATGCACCGTTGGTGACAGCCGGGATATAGGTCTGGTTGTTGAATGACAGCGAAACCGTCGCACTGGTGATGGTGTCGCTCATCGTGCCGCTGATGGTCAGGCTTTTCTGGTTGAGGGTGATGTCCTGGTTGGGACTGGTGATCGCAACAGACGGAATGGTGTTATCGAAGGTTATGGTGCGGACTGCGCTGGTTGTGTTGCCCGCCAGATCGGTCGCCATTATGGAAATGGTGTTGATACCGGCTATGAGGTTAACAGTAGCGCTGTAAGTGCTTCCCGTTATGCCGGCATTTTGCGCGCTTGCCGTACCAACTGACACGTGGCATGCCGCCCTTTCTTTCATGGATAGAAATGAGCGAAGCGGCATAAATATATTGAGAGTAACAGAAGAGACCGAAGCTGCCGCAACTGCTATCTTTCGCAAATATGACCTCCCACGCCTGAGCTTTACTGACTGCACCAGCTTTACCCTTGTCAACACCCACCGCATCGATCATGTTTTTTCCTTTGATGAACATTTCCGCATGTTCCGCTTTAACCATCCAGTCACCATTCTCGGAGTCGGCCAATAGGCCAATCACGGCTGAATAACCTTCATCCTTGTCACCGGATCAGCGTCCACCCGCCCGGGTTGCACTGTCTTTAATATATGCTTGAAAACCAGTTCAGTAGGGTGCGCAAGTTTTATCTGCCCACCGGTTTTGTCTATAACGGTGGGCAATAAACCCTGCCACCCTACGTTTCTGGTTTATCGAAATGGTCGGGTTTGCGCGGATTCATCATGCGAACCATATCATCGAACCGCTTCAACTGTTCATTCTTCTCCGTAACATCATGTACTGTTTATTGACGAATTACTGAATTACTGTTATTCTTCTATCCGGAGGTTCACCATGCAACAAACCATACTGGTTTCAAATCGCGGTCAACTTACGCTCCCGGCTGGCCTGCGCAAGCGTTTTGGCCTGCTGCGCGGCGGCGCGGTCATCCTTGAAGAGCACAACAACGAACTAGTTATCAAGCCTGCTGCCGTGCTTGAAATCGAGATGTATGCCGACAGCCAGATCTCCCAGTGGGATGCTGAGGATATTTTGGATGATACTCAGCGAGCCGCCGTTCTGAAGCGCCTGTCCAGACCGCAATGAAACGTGTATTTCTTGACGCCAATGTGCTTTTTACCGCTGCACACAATCCCAACGGCAAGGCAGCCTTCGTTGTGGAGCTGGCATCTATGAATGCTTTCAAACTTTTCACCGGCGACTATGCTCGTGAAGAAGCGGAACGTAACATCAGCGCCAACTACCCTGGTTGTTTGGCTGAATTCAAGCGATTGCTTGAGAACATCACCGTTATTCCGATTATCCATCCCGCCACCGCTTATCCTGATGTCCTTCCTGCCAAGGATGCGCCAATATTCATAGCTGCTGTTAACTGCCGGGCAACACACTTACTGACCGGAGACGTCAAACATTTCGGGCTACTTTTGAACCAGCCCGAACTGTGCGACGGCATGATTGTGCAGACAGTTGCGGCGTTCCTCGATTCCATTTTGACATAAAGAAGTTTTTAACCTTTTGTAGGGCAGAATCAATGGTATCAAGTCTTTATTAAATAGGAAACATACCCTATTTATTCTCTCAACAAAAAACCGGCCTGCGGTATATACCGCAAGGCCGGTTTCGAATTGAAGGTGATTGAGCCTGACAATGGCCGGGAAGTGCATGAAAACAGCAGTCTGCGTAATCCGGTGGCCAAGGTTCGTCTCCGTGTACAATTAAGTGGCAGTCATTATAAGTGGCTCAAGCCCTTTTGCAACTGTTTTTTGGTAATCCGGATAGCACTGGTCATCTGCTGATGGTGGTCTGGACGGACCCCCAGCGGAGACGCACTGCTATTTTTCTATTGCGGACTCCAGAAGGGACATTCTATTTGCCCACCCACTTCATATATGATATTATCCGCAATATGAAATTAGCAGGAGACATATCATGAGCCAATTCGCCCTCCGCATCCCAGATTCCCTTACAGCTTATGCCAAAGAACTGGCGCGTGAAGACAATGTTTCGCTTAACCAGTTTATTGTGCTGGCTCTTGCTGAAAAAGTTTCTGCTTTGAAGACTGAAACATTTTTCAGGGAACGAGCCGAACGTGCCAATCCTGAAAAGGCGCTGAACATCCTCAATTCGGTAACGAAAACTCCTACAATTGCGGGAGATGAACTAGCATAGATTTTCTGCTGAGTTTGTCATCGTTCCTGGCGCTACGGTCTCAGTGGAGACACGTTTTCCAAGTATCCGGCGTTAACACTTGTTATTGACACCTCAACGCCTTTCAGGCTATCGTTAAAACTTATTTCAACACCTTACGCGTCGCCCGCGTAACCGAACTGAAACTGCTTCTCTCCCCGAGCAACGAATATGCCTGAACAACATCAGGACGAGAATACACTTACCTATTTGAGCAAGATGGGATCCAATCTCTTTGAATCAATCATACAGAGATTTTCCAACCCCCAAACCGCCCGTCGCAACAGGTTTATCCTGCTCATCATAACCGCACTCATCCTTACCGTTCTGATACTGCCCAGTCAGCATTTTTCCTCTGTCATCTACAAAGCCGGCGATATCGCCACCTCGGATATCCGCGCTACGCAAGACTATCTCGTTGAAGACCATGCCCTGACGGAACAGCGTCGCAAGGAGGCTGCCAACAATGCCCCGGTTATCTACAACCTGAGCGACCGGGTGCCCGGCTACCTGGTGGGTAAGCTGGAACATGCCCTGGCAATGATTCGTCAGGAGCAAACCAACAAAAGCCGGATAGGCGTCGAAGAATGGCGCAAGACCCTGACCCCGCTACTCGACACCGAACTGAGCGAAGCCGATATCCGCGCCCTCACCCGCATCAAATCCGACAAGATTCTTCTGGCGGACATCAAAAAGCTGCTGGATGACCTGTACCAGCGCAAGATCGTTCTGGATGGCAAGGTATTCAAGACCGATGCCCTGCGGGGTGTCGAGATACTGAATGACGACGGTCACTTCATCGGCACAGGGGATGCTGCAACAAGCTTTACCGAGATTGCCGAGGCCCGCCGGATGGTGGCCGGATGGCAGTTCAACGGCCTGGGTGATCCGGGCGATGCGGCCCGGATTTCATCCTTGATCGCCCGGATCATGCTGCCGAATTTCTTTTTCAATAAGGAAAGTACCGAGGCCCGCAGCAAGTCCTCCACGGAAACCATCCGCCCGGTGCTTTTCAAGGTACAGAAAGGGGAGATGATTGTCCGGGTCGGC
The DNA here is from genome assembly GCA_016650295.1 of Desulfuromonadales bacterium. Taxonomy (GTDB): domain Bacteria; phylum Desulfobacterota; class Desulfuromonadia; order Geobacterales; family Pseudopelobacteraceae; genus CAIPTY01. The sequence continues at coordinate 4,664 of JAENWA010000006.1, forward strand.
GAGCGCATCAGCTCCGAGCAGGCCCAGAAACTCCGCACGGTCCTTCAGGGTCAGCGTAGCGACAGCCGCCTGCTGACCACCCTGGGAACCTTTGCCCTGATACTGGTGTCCTTTTATTTTCCGTTTCGTTTCGCCTGTAAAAACATCCGTAAATTCAATCCCAGCAACAAGGACATCCTGATTATCTCCCTGCTGATAACCGGCAGTTTCTTTGTCTTCAAGACCGCCCTGCTGATCAGTCACAACATCGGACCGGTCTTTCCCACCATTGATGTAAACAACTACTTCTACCTGTTCCCCTTTGCCGCAGGCGCAATGATCGTACGCGTTCTGATCAACTCCGAGGTAGCGCTGGTATATTGCGCCGCGCTGGCCCCGCTGTTGGGCATCATGTTCAACAACAGCATGTTTGTGGTGATCTATGCCATGCTGGGGAGCATCATCGGCGCCCACGGCATGCGGCAGTGTTCGGACCGCAGCACCATCTACTCGGCCGGCCTTAAAATATCCGTGGTCAATCTGGCCCTGGCCCTGACCTTCCAGGCCTTCGGCAACACCCTTTTCACCATGCAGACGGTCTATGCCGCATTTTTTGCACTGGTGGGCGGCATCATCAACGCCGGCCTGGTTTCTGGTTTCATACCGGTTATCGAGACCCTCTTTCACTACACCACCGACATCAAGATGCTGGAACTGGCCAACCTCAACTCGCCCCTGCTTCGTGATCTGATGATCAAGGCACCCGGCACCTATCACCATAGCGTCGTGGTGGGCAACCTGGTTGAGGCCGCCGCGGAATCCATCAACGCCAATCCTTTGCTGGCACGGGTGGCCGCCTATTATCACGACATCGGAAAGACAACCAAACCGCTCTATTTCATTGAAAACCAGGGGGGCGAGGAAAACCGGCACGACAAACTCACCCCCAGCATGAGCGCCCTGATCCTGATATCCCATATCAAGGATGGCGCCGAACTGGCCCGCGAAAAACATCTGGGCCAGCCGATCATCGACATCATCCGCCAACACCATGGTACCGGCCTGATCAAGTTTTTCTATGAACGGGCCAAGCTGCAGGCCGGGGCAACCGGGCAGACCGTGGAGGAAAAGGATTTCCGCTACCCCGGCCCCAAACCGCAGACCCGTGAGGCCGGCATCGTCATGCTGGCCGATTGTGTCGAAGCAGCTTCACGGACCCTGGTCAATCCCACCCCCGACCGCATTCAGGGCATGGTGCAGAATATCATCAACCGCATCTTTACCGACGGTCAGCTGGACGAATGCGAACTGACGCTGAAAAACCTCCATGAGATTGCACGGAGTTTCAACCGCATCCTCAACGGCATCTTTCATCATCGCATCGACTACCCCCAGCAGGTTCACAAGGGTAGCAGCGGGACCCGAAAAAACGAACCCAGAACAGCTCTTCATGAACACAGCCTTGCAGAACCCGGAGACCTCCAGCATGCAGATACTGCTGAACAACCGCCAGCGAAAACACCCCATCCTGCCCCGCCAGCTAAAAAAAGTAGCAGCGAGGATCTTAAGCGCCTTGGGATGTCCTGAAGAAACGGAATTGTCCGTCGTTATCGTCGGGGATCGTTCCATCCGCTGTTTCAATCGCGAGTATCTGGCCAAGGACCGGCCCACCAATGTGATTTCATTTTCCCAACAGGAGGGTGACTGCAACGGCATGGCCGCTCACGTCCTGGGTGACGTGATCATCTCGGCCGACACCTCGGCCCGTGAAGCCGAACTCGGGGGTATAGCGCCCTTTGAACGGCTCAGTTTCCTGCTCATGCACGGCATACTTCATCTGTGCGGTTACGACCACGAACGCAGCGGTGAGGCCGAGGCCGCCCGGATGGAGAAGAAGGAGGAGGAGTTATTCAGAATCCTGAAGACGGAAGGGTTGTTAAGCCCACCCGCTTTATAGACTCGGCCAACTGCGCCATCGAGGGCATCCTGCATGCCGTGCGCAACGAGAAACACATGCGCACCCACTTCATCGCCGCCCTGGCGGTGCTGCTTGCGGCTCTGTTCCTGCGTATATCGCCGCTCGAATTCGCCCTGCTGGCGCTCTCGATTCTTTTCGTGCTTTTTGCCGAACTGATCAACACAGCGGTGGAGGCGGTGGTGGACCTGGTTTCACCCGAATTCCACCCCCTGGCAAAGATCGCCAAGGATACCGCGGCCGGAGGGGTCCTGGTGGCTGCCTGCGGCGCCGGAATCATGGGATATCTCATTCTGGCAAAATACATCCTGCCGATATACGGAAAGGCGCTGGCCATGTTTGGAACACAAACCGATCTCGGCACCGTGGTGGCTGTTCTGGTCGTCACGATTGTTGTCATTATTATCAAGAGCCTGAGAGGCAGCGGCACGCCGCTGCACGGCGGCGGCCCCAGCGGCCACGCGGCAGTGGCCTTTAGCATTGCCACAGCAGTCTCGCTGAACACCGCCGACCCGCTCATCTCGCTGCTTTGTGTTGCCTTGGCAATCATGGTCAGTCACTCGCGCCTGTTGATGAAAATCCACACCATGTGGGAAGTGGTGTTCGGCTCTCTGATCGGCTCGCTGGTCACTGTAATCGTACTGCTGGTATTCAGGCACCTGGGATAACAGAGAACGCTCTATTTTATAACAGCGCACATTTCATAACGTTACGGAGGATGAAAATCTTGGAAGAAGGCGGCAGTAGAAAGTCCGGATTTATGGAACTTGTAAGTCGGCTCGTTAGCGGGCGCAAAAAAATCACCGAAGAGGAGATCCACGATTTTATCGAAGCCAGCGAAGAAGAAGGGCTGGTTAACGAAAAAGAGAGTGAAATGATCCGCTCGATCATTTCGCTGCGCACCACGGTGGTGCGCGAGATCATGGTGCCGCGCACCGACATGGCCTGCGTATCGGTGGAATCGAGCATTCGCGAACTGCTGGACACCATCATCGGCTGCGGCCACTCGCGTATCCCGGTCTACGAACACACCATCGATAATATCATCGGCCTGCTGTACGCCAAAGATCTGCTCAAATGCTGGGGCGAGCAGGAGGACCGGGTTCAGGTGCGCACCATCATGCGGCCTCCTTACTTCATTCCCGAAACAAAGGATCTTGAGCAGCTGTTGCAGGAGTTCAAACGCAAACGCGTACACCTGGCGATTGTGATCGATGAATACGGCGGCACCTCCGGACTGGTGACCATCGAAGATCTTCTGGAACAGATCGTGGGGGACATTCAGGACGAGTATGATTGCGAAGAGGTGCTCTTCACGGTCAACCCGGATGGTTCCATCAGCGCCGATGCGCGTATGCCGGTCGAGGAACTGGAAGAACACTTTAACATCCAGATCGAGCGCGATAAGTTCGATTCTATCGGCGGCCTGATATTCCACCTGACCGGCAAGATCCCCACGGCAGGAGACATCGTAGAAGGAGCCGGACTGCAGTTGACCATTCTGGATGCTGACGAACGCAAGATCAAAAAGGTACAAATCACCCGGATCGGAACCGGCGGAGATAGCAGGCAGGATCAGGAATGACCGCTCGCCTGATACCGGATCGCCTGGCAACCCTTTTCGACCGCCCGGGCCTTCTGGCAATCTCATCAGGGGTCATGATCGCCCTTTCCTTCCCGAACAGCGGTCTCTCCTTTCTGGCATGGATAGCACTGGTTCCGCTTTTGACGGCACTGGAGGAGGCATCTCTCCGCACAGCCTTCCGGATCGGATTCACCTGCGGCTTGACGGCCTATGCCGGCATCCTGTACTGGATCAATATTGTCATAACCGATTACGGGCACCTCCCCTGGGCAGTCAGTATCCCGCTCTATCTGGCTCTGGTGGCATGGCTGGCCCTGTTTTACGGTTTTGCCACGCTGGTGGCGCGCGCCGGGGAACAGGTCGGGATCAAATCGGCCTTCAGCCTGCCGGTGGCCTGGGTAGCCGGCGATCTGCTGCGCTCGTTTCTCTTGACCGGCTCGCCCTGGGCCATGCTTGGTCACAGCCAGTACCGGATCCTGCCGTTGATCCAGATTGCCGATGTCTGCGGTGTCTTCGGTATCACCCTGCTGATCGTGCTGGCCAACGTGGTGTTCTACCGTGCACTGCGGGCGGTTTCCGGCGCAGGGGTCCCCTACCCGGTCAAAAGCGCCGTGGTACTGCTGATCCTGTTCAGCGCAACACTCTTCTACGGATTCAGCCGTCTGAATGGAGGTGCATCCGCATCGGACAAACCCCTGAGAATCGCACTGATCCAGGGCAATATCCCCCAGGACGTCAAGTGGAGTCCGGCTTTTCGGGATAAAACCATCGCCATCTACGAGCGTCTGACCCGTGAAGCGGCCAAAGGGGGCGTCGATCTGGTGATCTGGCCGGAGAGCGCCATCCCCTTCTTTTTCCAGGACGAACTCCAGCAGGCCGAGCGGATAAAGAAACTGGCCCGCGAACTTTCCACCAGCCTGCTGTTCGGCAGTCCGGCCCATGAGCTGCGCAACGGGAAACGCGTATTTCTGAACAGCGCCTTTATGATCTCGCCGGACGGTGAGGTCACCGGCAGAAGCGACAAGATTCACCTGGTCCCATTCGGTGAATACGTGCCGTTGGGCAGATTATTACCGTTTATCAGCAAGATGGTGGTCGATATCGGAGACTTTTCTGCAGGAAAACGGGCCGTCCCGCTGACGGCCGGCCAAACCCGAATAGGAACGATGATCTGCGCCGAAGCGGTTTTTCCCGAGCTGGGGAGGGACTATGTCAACAATGGCTCCCGCATCCTGGCAAATATCACCAATGACGCCTGGTTCGGCCGTTCATCAGCCCCCTACCAGCATCTTTCCATCGCAGCGTTTCGGGCCGTGGAGACCCGCACTCCGTTGGTACGGGCCGCCAATACCGGCGTAACAGCCGTCGTCGATCAGAATGGGCACATCAACACCATGACCGGTCTGTTCGTGGAAGGTTTCCGCATCAGTGACGTCAAGCCGGGCAGCGGCGATTCGATCTACCTGAAGATCGGCGATGCTCCGGCCTGGTTGTGTGTTTTTCTGACAGCAGGGATTACCGGACTGGCGTGGGTCAAACGAAGAAAATCAGGAATTGAGACTGAAGGCTGAAGGAAAAACCCGGTACAATCGCCAATCCCATGTGAATTGTGTTACTTTCTGATTACCCTCAGCCTTCAGTCTTCAGTCTATCTACCTAGCGTAATTACAAAAAAGGAGTCACCAATGTTCCGTGAAGAAATAGCCCGTCTGAATGACTACGAAGTACGCATCGCCAAGCTTCGGGGGTCTCTTTGACGTAGATACCAAGCGCGAATCGATCCAGGAGATCGAATCGATCATGTCAGTCCCCGGCTTCTGGGATGATACCGCCAAATCCCAGCATATTATCAAAGAGCGCACGACACTGGAAAAGATCGTCCAGACGTGGGACGGGCTCAACAAGCAGGTTGAAGATGTGCGCATCATGATCGAGTTGGGCGCAGAAGCAGGGGATGAAGAGATCCTGGCGGAAGTCGCGCAGATGAACAACCACCTGCAGCAGGGTATCGAAGCGGCCGAGTTCCAACGCATGCTTTCCGGCCCCCATGACCGCAATTCCTGCTTTATCACCATAAATCCGGGAGCAGGCGGTACCGAGTCCCAGGACTGGGCCGAGATGATCCTGCGCATGTACCTGCGCTACTGCGAGAAAAAGGGGTGGAAAACCACCATCACCGAATTTCAGTCCGGGGATGAGGCCGGGCTCAAATCGGCAACCTTCAACGTCAGCGGTGAATACGCCTACGGCTACCTCAAGGCCGAGGCCGGTATTCACCGTCTGGTGCGCATATCCCCCTTTGACAGTAATGCCCGCCGCCACACCTCCTTTGCCTCGATGTACGCCTTCCCGGAAATTGAGGAGGAGGATATCGACATCAAGATCAGCGATGCCGACCTTAAAGTGGACACCTTCCGCTCCGGCGGCGCCGGCGGCCAGCACGTCAACACCACCGATTCGGCCGTCCGCATCACCCACATCCCTTCCGGCATCATCGTCGCCTGCCAGTCCGAACGCAGCCAGATATCGAACCGCGGCACCGCCATGAAAGTATTACGGGCAAAGCTTTATGAACGTGAGGTTGAGGATCGCAAGGACAAGGCCAACGAGATCGCCGCCGAAAAGAAGGAGATCGGCTGGGGCAGCCAGATCCGCTCCTATGTCCTGCACCCCTACAAGATGGTCAAGGACCTGCGCACCGGTGTTGAAAGCGGCAATCCGGACGCGGTGCTGGACGGCAATCTGGATGACTTTGTCGTGGCATATCTGATGGGTGTCAGACGTAACGTCGGGGATGTGGAGTAATGCTCAAATTATTCTTTACTCGTTCCACAACTATTGGATACTATCAGAATCTATGAAACGGACCATCTTCACCACGCTGCTGCTCATACTGACACTTGTCCCGCCCTCTCTGGCCGCCCGGCTAAGCGGCATCAGCCGCATCGGCTACGCGATCCAGATGGGCGCATTCGCTGATGTCAAGAACGCGGAACGCTTTACCTCCAGGCTGCAGGCCAAAGGGCTGGATGCCTTCTATTTCCGCAAGGACAACGGTGTCTACGCCGTGCGCTTCGGAGATTTCCCCAGCAAGGACAAGGCCCGGACAGCTGCCAGTAAACTGGTGGCCGACCGCCTGATTGACAGCTATTACATCGCCCCGCCCAACGAGGTTGTCTTTGACAAACCACGGGAGCCGGGCTGGCAAAAACCGCGACCCGATGAGATAAAGGCGCCGCCGGAAACAACACAACCCGACAAGGTTAAGCCGCTCGAACGTCCGGTCAAGCCGCCAGCCAAAACAACCGCCAAAGGGGACAGGGACATGGGGGCCATCGCGGCCCGCACCGCCGAGCGATTTGTCGGCATCCCCTACCGCTGGGGCGGTGACAATGTGGTTGACGGCATGGATTGCAGCGGTTTTGTCCGGGCGGTCTACAACCTGTGCGGACTCAGCATCCCCCGCACCTCGCGCGAGCAGTTCAAAACGGGCGACTCCATAGCCAAGGAAAATCTGCGGGATGGTGATCTGGTCTTCTTCGGATCTTCGGAAACCAGTATCAACCACGTCGGCATTTACGTCGGCAACAACCGCTTTGTCCACGCCCCCCGCCGGGGTGAAGAGATCCGCGTCACCTCTGTGGATGAAACCTATTTCGAGAAGCGCTTTATCGGCGCGAGAAGATATTTTTAAGGGGCACCGAAAAACCAAACAAAGGAACTCCCATGGCTATAATCAGACCATTCCGCGCCCTGCGCCCACCCAAAAACCTGGCGCCCAAGGTTGCCGCCCTGCCCTACGACGTGATGAATGTTGTCGAAGCGCGGGCCATGGCTGCCGGCAATCCCGACAGCTTCCTGCATGTGTCCCGCCCCGAGATTGATCTTCCGGATGAGATAGACTGCCACGACGAACCGGTCTACCTGCAGGGGCAACAGAACCTTACCGAAATGATCCGGCGCGGTGCACTGGTCAAAGAGGAGCGCGATTGCTTCTATGTCTACCGTCAACGCATGGGCGCTATGACCCAGACCGGTCTGGTGGTGTGCGCCAGTGTCGACGATTACCAGTCCGGCGTAATCAAAAAACACGAACATACCCGGCCCGACAAGGAAGAGGACCGGGTCAGGCATATCGACTACCTGGATGCCAACGATGAACCGGTCTTTTATCTCTCCCGCTCCTGCGGCGACGTGGAGGGGATTATCGAAGGCGTCACCAATGGGCCGCCGGAATATGATTTTGTCAGCGATGACGGTGTTACCCATACCCTCTGGGTGATCGCCGATGCAACTCTGATCGGGCGGCTGACGGTACTGTTCGAAGCCATCCCTCGCCTGTATGTGGCCGACGGTCACCACCGCAGCGCAGCGGCCGGACGGGTGCGTGAACTGCGCCGGGAGAAAAATCCGGGCCACACCGGCCAGGAAGAGTACAACTTTTTCCTGACCGTGATCTTCCCGGAAAATCAGCTCCATATCATGCCCTACAACCGGGCGGTCAAGGATCTGAACGGCCGGAGCGCGACCGAATTCATCGACCGTCTCACGGCTTCCTTCGAGATCACCCCCGCCCGGGAAACCGTCGCTCCCCAGGAACGCCACAACTTCGGCATGTATCTGGCCGGGCAGTGGTACCATCTGCACGCTAAAGCGGCCATCGTCAACGAGGCCGACACGGTCGACCGGCTGGACGTCTCCATCCTGCAGAACAATCTGCTTGATCCGCTGCTGGGCATCCACAACCCGCGCACCGATGGCCGCATACATTTCGTCGGCGGCATCCGCGGCAATGACGAGCTGGTCAAACTGGTGGATTCGGGCGAGTACGCCGTGGCCTTCTCACTCTATCCAACCTCTATCCGCGAGCTGATCGAACTGGCCGATCAGGACCAGATCATGCCCCCCAAGTCCACCTGGTTCGAACCCAAGCTGCGCAGCGGCCTGTTTGTGCATCTGCTGAGCTAGTTCGGTTGTCTCATAAAACGACAACGCCCCGCCTTCCTGATGGAAGCGGGGCGTTTTTTTGTTGCTGCTGACGATTTGTTCTAGGCTGTTTCCAGGTTATTAGTCAATTCTCCAGGTTCAGATATTTCCGGAAGATCCTGCCCCGGCGCTTCCAGGCTGATCCGTCCCAGTTTTCCCGCCCGCAACTCCCGCAGAAACTTCTCGGCCGCCCGGTGCATATCGACACCGCCACCGCTGATCAAGCACCCCAGACTGCGGCCGATGGCTTCAATCAAATCCGTGGGATTGTCCGGCAGCTCATCCAGTTTGTAACGCTTTCTGAGCAGCTCCGGATACTGTTTCATCATGAATTCACCGGCAAAGAATCCGACCGTGGTGTAATCGAGTGCATTGGCCCCGATGGCGCCGCTGGTCGCCAGACGGTAAGCTCCGTCCTGATCGCTCATGTCCGGCCAGAGGACACCCGGTGTATCGTTGAGAACAACTCCGTTGTGCAGGTCGATCAACTGGGTGGTGGTGGTAATGGCCGGTTTGTCGCCCACCTTGGCCATGCTGCGCCCCGCCAGGGTGTTGATCAGGGTGGACTTGCCCACGTTGGGGATGCCGACCACCATCACCCGCACCGGAAAACCGGGTTTGCCGCGCTTGGGCGCCAGCAGCTTACAGAGCTTGATCAGCTGCTTGGTCTCGGAAAGCTGTTTGGACGACAACGGCAAGGCCCGCACACCGGCCTGCTTTTCAAATTCTTTCACCCAGGCCTTGGTAACAGCCGAATCAGCCAGATCATGCTTGTTGAGGACCTTGATCCAGGGCTTGGTACGGCGAAGCTCTTCAAGTCGGTGATTGGAACTGGAGGCCGGCAAGCGGGCATCCAGCACCTCGATAACCACATCAACCCGTTTGATCAGCTCACCAATCTGCTCCAGAGCCTTGCCCATATGTCCGGGATACCATCGGATGGTCATATATGATTTCTTTCCTTTGCTGTGAAGTTGAAGACTGCCGCATAGTACCACAGCCCTTTTTTGGAAGGGATTATTTTTTGGAACTCATCCCTCATCTCTCATCCCTCATCCTGTTAAACCAATTCTCCTTGAAAACCAAACCATTATTGGCTACCCTGAACGAACTAAACGACCAACAGCGAGGTCTTCCATGCTGCAGCGTGCCGCACAGATTATCAAAGAGGCCGAGGCCTTCATCATAACCGCCGGAGCCGGTATGGGCGTCGATTCCGGTCTGCCGGACTTTCGCGGCGACCATGGATTCTGGCAGGCCTACCCCCCCTATGCCCGCCTGGGACTCTCTTTTATCGACTGTGCCAACCCGGAACACTTCCAGCGTGACCCGGCCTTCGGCTGGGGCTTTTACGGCCATCGCACCAATCTCTACCGGACCACCATCCCCCACGCCGGCTTCCAGATCATAAAAAAATGGATCGAGCGGAAAAACGCCGAATATTTCGTGGTCACCTCGAATGTTGACGGCCAGTTCCAGAAGGCCGGTTTTGACGATGACCACATCCAGGAGGTGCATGGTTCCATCCACTGGCTGCAGTGCCTGAACCCGTGCAGCAGGATCATTTGGTACAACGATGAGACCATTCCGGTGGATGAAACCGTTATGCGCGCCCTCCACATTCCCCGTTGCCCGGACTGCGGGGAGGTCAGCCGTCCCAACATCCTCATGTTCGGCGACTGGTCCTGGCTGCCGGACCGCACCCGCATCCAGGAGCAGCGTTTTGACACATTCCTGACCGGGAATGCCGACCGCCGGATCGCGGTGATCGAAATGGGCGCCGGCAACGCCATCCCAACCATCCGGGCCACCTCTGAGCGCATCGGCTGGAACCTGAAACATGCCACCGTCATCCGCATCAATCCCCGCGAACCGGACATAAAAGCGCCCCACATATCGCTGTCATGCGGGGCGCTGGAGGGATTGCGGATGATTGATGAATTATTGAAGTAAAAACTCCGGCTGGTTAAACAGCTTCGCTTGGGACAAGGTGGATCTCAAGCTTGCATCCAACTGCTTGAGCATATTTTTTCAACGTTGCAATAGTTGGTGAATGTTGGTTCCCCGAAAGCGCTGTTTCCAGACGTGTCACCGCCGGCGGTTTTGTCCCCATTTTTTCAGCGACCTGGGCCTGTGTAAGACCAGTCTTCTGCCGGGCCAGCAGGAGTTCACGCAGCAGATTGAACTCGGTATCCAATTCGTTGTATGCGGCGTTGAATTCCGGATCATTTTTCCATTCTTCAACCATTTTTTTATGGGATTTTGTCGGTTCTGTCTTTTTCATGACTCTGTTATCTCCTTTAATCACCGACTCTCCGACGCCAGGTGCGTTCGGTACCGGATAGCTTGCGATCCGGCGGGACAGAAGGCTCTTCAGCCAGCCGTTCAAATGCTTCAAAAAACCTGTCGCACAACTAATGCGGGAAGTTTTCTCAGATCTTTTTCAACTGAAGGTTTTAGAAGAATGTTAAACGTAGGCATGATCAGACAGGCGTTTCTTCATCTCGTCCAGCGATATGGGGAATTCCTCGTGCCGTTCGGCAACCACGGCCAGATCATGTAGGTCTTCAAGCAGTCGCTGGTACTCGTTGATAGGCAGGATTATGGCCTTTTTTCTGCCGGTGCTGCTGGTGATGTATTGTGCTTGCGCGGGTTGCATGGCTATTCTCCTTTCACAGTAACGCCTCATTCGTGCAGCTTTACCATATCATATATTTTGCGGAGTCGTAAAAAAGTTTGGAAGAAAAACCTCCCTGCTTCGCTCTTTATATTACTTGCCAACCCCGCCTGCCCACACGCCTGTTCAAACTGACTTAGAAACCGACAAGGCGACCGACCGGCCGCCTTAAAATTCCGATTTTCTCGTTACGCAGCTCCAGCTGCGTAACGCAATGGTCCGACAAGCTCCCGCTTGGCGTTTTGGTAAGCGAGAGCTTACCTTGCCTGTGCGTTACCAAGCTGGAGCTTGGTAACGAGAAAACCGGTGTAATCAAAGGTTTCCCCGAAGGCTGGCAGAGATGGCGTTTAGTACGTACCTGCTTATCATGGCCGGGCTTTTTTATTGACCGCCACCTTATTTTCTCTACAATGGCTCCCATGGACATTTTTGCAGAAAAGACAATC
>JAENWA010000007.1 GCA_016650295.1 Desulfuromonadales bacterium
CCAAGTTCTTCACCCAGTTTGATGGCGTTGATGACGTAGAATTTCAGTTTCTTGTCGATGATCTGCTGCTGGACCTCTTTGGGCATCTTGTCCCAGACCTCACCCTGCTCGAAGGGGGAACAGAGCAGGAAGGTGGCGCCCGGCTTGGCTTTGCTGACCATGTCGTACTTTTCCAGGAAGGAGAAGTTGTGACAGGCGATGAAGTCGGCGTGGTCGATCAGGTAGGGGGCGTTGATGGCCTTTTTCCCGAAGCGCAGGTGCGAGATGGTGATGGTGCCGGCCTTCTTGGAGTCGTAGACGAAGTAGGCCTGGGCAAAGTTCTTGGTGGTCTCGCCGATGATCTTGATGGTGTTCTTGTTGGCGCCGACGGTGCCGTCGGAGCCGAGGCCGAAGAACATGGCTTCGTAGGTGCCCTCCATGGCGTTGCGGAAGGAGGGTGTGTACTCCAGGCTGCAATTGGTGACGTCTTCCTTGATGCCGACGACGAAGTGGTTTTTCGGTTTGGTCTTTTTGAGGTTGTCCAGGACCGATTTGGCCATGGCCGGGGTGAATTCCTTGGAGCCCAGGCCGTAGCGGCCGCCGACGATGAAGGGATAGCCTTTGAAGCTGAATTTGCCGGCAGCCATGGCTTCGCCGATGGCGGTACGTACGTCCAGGTAGAGTGGCTCGCCCAGGGAGCCGGGCTCTTTGGTACGGTCCAGGACGGCGATGCTCTTGACGGTTTTCGGCAGGGCCTTGATGAAGGCGTCCAGCGGGAAGGGACGATAGAGGTGGACCTTGATGACGCCGACCTTTTCACCCTTTTTGACGAGGGTTTTGACGGTTTCTTCGACGGTGTCGGCGGCGGAGCCCATGACGACGACGATCCGTTCGGCGTCTTTGGCGCCGGCGTAGTCGACCAGTTTGTATTTGCGGCCGGTGAGTTTGCCAAATTTGTCCATTTCTTCCTGGACAATTTTGATGCAGGGCTCGTAGTACTGGTTGACGGTTTCACGTCCCTGGAAGTAGACGTCCGGGTTCTGGGCGGTGCCGCGCATGACGGGACGGTCGGGGGAAAGGCCACGCAGGCGGTGGGCGTTGACCAGTTCGTCACTCATCATGTGGCGCATGTCGTCAAAGGTCAGTTCTTCGACCTTCTGGACCTCGTGGGAGGTACGGAAGCCGTCGAAGAAGTGCAGGAACGGTATCCGCGAACGCAGGGTGGCGGATTGGGCGATCAGGGCGAAGTCCATGACCTCCTGGACGTTGTTGGAGCAGAACATGGCCCAGCCGGTGGAACGGCAGGACATGACGTCGGAGTGGTCGCCAAAGATATTCAGGGCGGCGGCTGAGATGGCGCGGGCGGAGACGTGAAAGACGGTGGAGGTCAGTTCGCCGGCGATTTTGTACATATTGGGGATCATCAGCAGCAGCCCCTGGCTGGCGGTGAAGGTGGTGGTCAGTGCACCGGCCTGCAGGGCGCCGTGGACGGTACCGGCTGCTCCGCCTTCGGACTGCAGTTCGGATACCAATGGGATCGTGCCCCAAATGTTCTTCTCGCCGGCGGCGCTCTTGGCGTCGGAGATCTCGCCCATAACCGATGACGGGGTGATCGGGTAGATGGCGATGACTTCGTTAGTGGCGTGCGCTACGTGGGCCGCAGCGGTGTTGCCGTCAATGGTTACCATTTTTCTGCTCATGCGTTCCTCCTGTTGTGGGTTTATTCTAGAATCGTTGTCCGAATAGCTGCCGATAATGTTACAATTCGTTTCTTCCCTGCAGCGCCCACTGTACCGTGGCCGCATCCACAAACTCGATGTCGCTCCCCAAGGGAATGCCGTGGGCCAGGCGTGTCACCCTGACATTGAGCGGTTTGAGCACTTTGGTCAGATAGAGTGCCGTGGCTTCTCCCTCGACCGTGAAGTTGGTTGCGATGACCACCTCACTGATCCCGCCCGTTTCAACTCTGTTCAGAAGTTCGGTAATCCTCAGAGAAGCAGGACCGATGCCGGACAGGGGTGAAATGGCACCTTCGAGAACATGATAGACGCCATGCCAGGCGTTGCTGCGTTCCAGGGCCATGAGATCCTGGGAATTTTCCACGACGCAGATCGTAGTCCCATCACGGTTGCCGCTGCAGATGGCACATGGGTCGTCTTCCGTGATCGCAAAGCAAATCGAACAGGGGTGTACCCGATCACGAACCTCACAGAGCGTTTCCGCCAGGGCCGTCAGGTTGTGCGGCGACTTCAACAGGTGGAAGGCCAGGCGGAGTGCTGTCCGTTCACCGACTCCCGGAAGTTTTTTCAATTCACCAACCAAACGCATCAGTGAGGAGGATTTTGTTAGCATAATTTCCGACACAAATAAAACATTTTTTTAGTATTATAGCGAGGTTAAAAAAGATGCTCCCCCGCTCCGGACGGGTCGAAGCGCGACCGATAACCATGGAGGAGCACAAAAATGCAAGCTTTATTACCAACGGCACGTGATCTGAAAAGCCGTTGCTGACACACGTATCTATTAGCCGAACTAAAACATTTAGTCAAAATAAAAATGAATAGAGGGTTCCACTGGTGCCTGACGGCATAACATTTCGAAATAACTAGAAGAGTCCAGGAATACTCATACCGCCGGTGATTTTCGACATTTCATCGGAAAGCTCGGTATGTACCTTTTTGAGGGCCTCGTTTACCGCAGCGATTATAAGGTCCTGCAGCATTTCAACATCCTCGGGATCAACAGCCTCTTTTTTTACTGAAAGTGAAATTATCTCGTTTTTCCCATTGACGAGTACCGTGACAGCGCCTCCCCCGGATGTTGCTTCAGCAGTTTTGAGAGTGGCCTCTTCCTGGAGCTTGGCCATTTTCTGTTGAATCATCTGGGCCTGTTTCATGATGCTTGCTAAACCTTTTGACATCTTTTTCTCTCCCTGTGTGAAAATGATATAAACCTGATCTTGCAGCTGGACGGAATATGGTTGTTGTTACTTTTCCCGGATTTCTGTAATGGTACCGCCGAACAGGCTGAGAGCCTTGTTGATGAGCGGATTGGCGGCCACTTCCTGTTTCAGTGCTTCGGTGCGCTGAAGCTGTTCACTCTTTTTTTTTTCGGCCAGCGATTGCGGTTGATTTCCGGTTTCAGGGATGATTGGCCTGACTTTGACGGATGTCGCGGTACCGCTGAATTCCTGGGCCAGGGTCTGGATTTCCTTGATCGAATCGGCATCCTGGGCCGAAGTCAGGTAATAGCTGCCGCCGGGAAACCCGATCTCCATGATACCCGGCTCCAGCTTCAGGGGGCTGCCGTGTTCCAGCACCGAACCGACCGCCGGACATTTCTCAACGACAAAGGCAACAAAACGTTCCCAGTCGGAATGTGAACCGTGCGGCTGCACTTTCGGGGCATGACTCGTCGCAGCCGGCTGCGGAGCTTTAGCCGGTTGAGGCGCGGGTTGTTTCGGTTCGGTTCGGCCGGGCGCGATTCCGCCGGAAGCAGCCGGGCGGTCCGAATTCCAGGGGAGTACCGGAGTATGGACGGCGCCGGCCTCCAGCACCTTGAGTTTTTCGAGCAGATCGTTGATCGGAATGACCGGTACCAGCAGGGCCGCCTTGAGCAGCGCCATTTCCAGGATCAGGCGCGGGAACGATGCGAAAGCCATCTCGGCATCGCCCTTGATCAGCAGCGTCAGGCGGCGCTGGATGTCCTGGGGCGAGCATCCGGCCGCCTGCCGGCGGAGTTCCTCCAGTTCGGTGTCGGCCAGATCAAGGATCTCCTCCGGTTTTTTGACGGAACGGATCACCAGCAGGTTGCGGAAGTGTTCGATCAGATCCTGACAGAACTGGCGCATGTTGTAGCCGACCATGTCGGCCTTTTTGATGCCTGCCAGAACAGCCTGGGTATCACCGCTGAAGACCGCTGCGGATATGTCGGCCAACAGCCTCGGGTCTACGGCGCCGATCAGGGTGACCACATCCTCGTCAGTCACGGAGCTGTCGCAGAAGGCCAGCACCTGGTCGAAGGCTGTCAGCGAATCACGCATGCTGCCGTCACCCTTGCGGGCGATCAGGGCCAGAGCGGAATCGCTGATAATGACCTGCTCTTTGTCGGCAATCTCCCGCAGTCGGATGATGATCTTGGCAACCGGGACACGCTTGAAATCGAAGCGCTGGCAGCGGGAAAGGATGGTAACCGGCAGTTTGTGCGGTTCGGTGGTGGCAAAGATGAACTTGACGTGCTCGGGCGGCTCTTCCAGTGTCTTCAGCAGGGCATTGAAGGCGTTGGTGGAGAGCATATGAACTTCATCAATGATGATGATCTTGTAGCGGCTGTGGGAGGGGAGGTACTTGATGCTGTCGCGCAGGTCGCGGACATCATCCACGCCGTTGTTGGAGGCCCCGTCGATCTCGAAGACGTCGGTGGAAGTGCCCTTGGTTATTTCTCTGCAGATCGGGCAGACGTTGCAGGGCTCATGGCTGACCCCCTGTTCACAGTTGAGGGTCTTGGCCAGGATGCGGGCGGTGCTGGTCTTGCCGACACCCCGCGCTCCGCTGAACAGGAAGGCGTGTGCCACCCGGCCGGAATCAATGGCGTTCTGCAGGGTGCGGCTGACGTGTTCCTGCCCGGTCAGCTCCGAAAATGTCTGGGGGCGGTATTTTCTGGCCAGGACTTCATATGACATGCCGTTGGACAAAGAATTGAACCTCGCCGGTCATTGGTGCCCCCGCATGGGGTCTGTTGGGGGGTAAGAGAATCTTGGACGAAAGAAGTGAAAAATTTACTTGATTTGCAAAGCTTGCAGGCACAGATGATAGCCGGGTTTACCCGCGGCACACGACGGGGGCCGCTGCCGTTGCTTCCTTCCGGACCTGGCGGAGTTCACGGCCTGCCGTTGCGCGAGGCCCGGCTATCATCTGTGCCTGCAAGTAAAAGATCTGACGCAAAATAAAATGGCGAGCGAGTCCATCGAACTAAAGACCCAACCTACTGATTTGAAAAAGTATCAATAGGCCACCAAAATGTCGCTACCCCAAAGAAACTGTGGGCACGTAGCCGGATATTCTGTTTAACATAATGGAGGGCAATTGAGCAAGTACAAATACAGCCCTCAACAAGTTCAAATTTCATCATTCTCGTGGTTTGACTTCGCAAACCATGCCTCGGCGTGTAGTCGGTGAGTTTAATAGTACAAGTGAAAACGGACGATGTCGCTGAAGGACCGGAAACCACATTTGGTAGCGCGGTGGAAGTTTACCCGATATTTTGAAGCGCCGGGGGAATTGCGTCAGGTCCGGGGAGCGGGTGGGTAAAGCTAATGTCGGGAGTTCCCCGGTATAATCGCGGAATGAATGGAAATGAAGCAGTTAAGTAATAATGGTATGTTCCGCCGGGATAATCGGGAACAATACCGAAACGTCCATTGCATTCATCAATATCACCCGAACCGGTAACAAACGCGTAATCCTCAACAAATGTGCCGTCAAAATAGCCTTTGGGGGCATCCAAGGGCCTGGCGCCTGTTTTGAGCTGATAACCCGGCCGCACCAGTCTCACCGGACTGATCGGGTCCATCGGATCGGTGTAGCCCCATGGTCCATAAATGGGAAAACCATCCGCTGCCCAGCCTAGAAGCAAAGGTGCCCTGCCCACGTTTTCCCGCAACAGAGTTGAAACGAGACCGTAAGGTATTCCGTGATAATGGTATTCCCCATTAGGCTGCACGTGTGCGTTGTTACCATCCAACCCCAGATAGGGTCTTGCAACCGTCGACATAACTTCAAATTGCCAGGTATTACCAGGTGTAGTGCTCCAGAAGGGTCCCGTAGGGTCGAAAGGCACGCCACTTGTAGCGATGCCGAATATCCAACCGTTGAGCGGTATCGTGTAGGTATTTTCTCGAGGAAAGAGTTCCATCAGATAACGAGCCGGCACGGCACGGATCGCTATCGGACAATCCTGGTTCGGAAACTTTCCAACAACATGATTAGCAATGCCGTTGGCTATGACCTCTTTCTGGGATGCGAGTGACATAACAATGTAGACCCTGTCGGGAAGCGAGGTACGCGTATCGGCAGCTGCTTCCGATGTATGCGATGAACATCCCGCTGCACCGACAGCAACCAATCCAAAGCCTGCCCGCACAATAAACTCCCGCCGAGACAAACCAGTGGATGTCTCCTTGAGATCGAGAATTGGATCAGCGTTCCGTTCAGCCATATCGATGATTCCCTCCACGATTGACATATGCCGAAAACTGGTGAGGATACCGCAGCCCGCCCAACTGCCGTGGGATTACACAGCCCTTCCAACCGTCCTAAGAAGTAAACCTGATTCATACAAACATATCCGATTATTCCCTCTTGTCAAGTCACCCCTTCAATGCACAAATAACCGCTGTAATTAACTGGCGTGCATGCCAAGTTTGCGTGCGAGACGGATTGCAACGAAAAAGAAAAAGCCCCCGATTTCTCGGGGGCTTTTGGACTGCAATGGACTCTGCCGGGTGCTTTAATGGCGGAGAGAGAGGGATTCGAACCCTCGGTACGCTATTAACGTACACACGCTTTCCAGGCGTGCTCCTTCAACCGCTCGGACATCTCTCCACAAAAGTGAACGGTATATATAATTCAAGCGAAACGGTTTGTCCAGCTTTTCATACTAAGTTTTGAAAATGCGGCTTTTAGTGGTACTGTTTTTCGCAGGAGAACAGGAACCATGAGGATCGGAATCATCACAGCCATGCCCGAGGAAACCGGGGCAGTCGTCCGGGCGGTCGGAGATACCAAAAAAGTGCAGGGCGCCGGACTTTGCCTGCGCCAGGGGACTGCGTCGGGGCATGAAATATTTATCGCCGAGGCCGGCATGGGCCTCAAAAACGCCGCGGCTGCCGCGGAAAAACTGGTTCAGGATGTACGGCCCGACCTGCTTGTTTCAGCCGGTTTCTGCGGCGGGATTGCAGAGGAACTTCGGGTGGGGGATGTGGTGGTGGCCAGCGCTTTGACAATCGCCTCCGGAGCAGTGCTGGAGGACGTAGCGGTGGAGATTGCCGCAGCCTGCTGCACGCTGGTCGCGCAGCGGGCCGGAGAAGGGAAGCGGGTTTTCGGCGGACTGTTTGTCAGTACGGCAGCCATCATGCAGAAGGCGCAGCTGGCGGCGCTCCTGCCGTCCGGGTCACCCTGCCCGGTGGTGGAGATGGAGAGTGCCGCCATAGCACGCGTTGCCAAGGAAAGCGGCATCCCCTTCGCCGGTATCCGCAGCGTCAGCGATCCCTTTGACGAAGAACTGGGCTTTTCACTGGATGAGTTCTGCGATGACCGGATGCGCATTCGTATCCCGCGTGTGCTGTGGACCATCATTTGCAAACCCCGCATCATCCCCCAGCTTGCACGCCTGGCCCGCAACAGCCGTATCGCTGCTACCAGTCTCTCACAGGCCGTCGAGCGCTTTCTGGCCGTTGTGTGACGCCTTGCCCGCCGGTGCCCAGGGGTAATCCCGGACATGTTCGCCGAACTCATCCTTTGAATAGCGATTGACCCTGCGCAGCGCCAGAATCGTAACGATCACTATCGGAAGCGTATACATGAAGATGCCGGTCAGCGCCAGCAGCTGTTCGCCGATCAGGTAGGTGGTGGTGATGTTGAAGATCAGAACCGACAGGTACAGAACCGGCCCCAGGAGCGACCGGAAGGGGAGATTACAGATACCCTTGGGGGCATCTTGCGAGCGCCGGGCATCGATCAGCTGGAAGGCCCCCACCAGGAACAGGCTGGTCAGCAGCCAGCCCCAGTAATTGGAGAGCGGCACGCCGAAGTGGCAGCCCTGCTCGCGGTAGCCGTAGATCTGCCCCAGAAACCAGCGCCGCCCCTGCAGCGCCACCGGATCGATGACGATGTCCAGGAAGGTCTGCAGGAAGCCCCCCAGGATCAGGGCCGACAGCGAGCGCCGGATGCGGCGCGTCTCCAGGGTCGCCACGTTCCAGCGCCAGGCCCGCAAGGGCGAGATTATGAAGAGCGCCGTGGCATAGCTACAGTAGGCCAGGAAAACGTAGGAGAGCGAATCGAAGAACGGCACTCCGGCCACCCACAGTTCGCGGCTGCTGGTGGTGTCGATGTAGTAGTACCAGCCGTAGGGGAAGCCGGTGTTGATCGAGAGCCACTCCGAGGCAAAGGCGATCAGGTAGCCGGTAACCGTAAAGATCAGCGTTCTTCGCCAGCCTACGTGTGGTACGCAGGCCAGCAGGAATGCGCCAAAGAAGGCGAATACGTAGGGACGCATGGTGAAGGTGCCGATGACAATGTCCAGGGTGTGATCAATGGTCATGGGAGTGGGGACCTATTTAAGGTTAGTTGGGAGCCTGTCGGACTTAGGAGAAATCTACTGCAAATCCGCCTATGCGGTCCATATTTCACCGCTTTCTTGGTCAATAGAACGACTATTGACCTGCAAAATCGGCAAAATCTGTCCTCGCTCAGTCGAATTTTCGCTACGATTTCCTAAGTCCGACAGACTCCAAGGATTCGAGTGGCTACAACTACCAATATCCGCCATCATATGCAAGTTTTTCCCAATCGATTGCTTTAAGATTGAGCCCATTCATGGTCTCAAATTAATTATGTGGTCGCTCAAATGTTTTTGGTGTACTACAGAGCTGGCCGTCAAACCGCCGAATCCCTCTCATTTCAGAGGCCAGCCATGAACCTGCCCGCCCATCGCTATCAATTCCGTATCATCCCCCTTGAAGAAACACGCCTCCCCGAGTATAAGGGCTCCACCTTCCGGGGCGGCTTCGGTCATGCCTTGAGGTGGTATGAAATAACGTGAATGGTGAATGGTGAATGGACGCCGGACTCTAAAAGACTATTCGAGGCGATGTTGAAGAAGCATGGGGTTGGAGTATGCTGAGATCAGGCAGCCTTCTTAAGAGACAGTTCTTCAAGAAGTTCCGGGTGACGGTCGAGAAGGCGCAGCAGGGTGTCAGCCGCCTTGCCGGGGTGGGTTATGCCCCGTTCATACTGGGAAAAGGCTCGGATGCCTCCGCCAAGCAGTTCTCCGGCCTGTTTCTGGGTCAGTTTCAGGCGTTTGCGGATGCGCTTGATTTCCACCGGCGGCAATGGTTCGGCGTCAACCTGGGCGCGAAAGGCTTTAACCGTCTCCAGATAGCGTCCGGTTTCGCTTGCGGTAAAGATGCCATCACCGCAGATGGTGCAGTATTCGCCCGGCATGGCGATACGTATGCTCTTGCCGAGATATTCGCAGGTTTCTTCCCGAACTTCCGAAACAAGGATTCCTTTGCCGCACAAGGGGCATTTCATGGCTCTATCTCCTTTTGAACGATACAATCAGCAGGTTGCGTTCCGGTATGATGGTAAGTTTCAGATACAGGGGCGTTCCCCGGAACACAGGGCGGTACACATCCTGCCAGCTTGTATGATCGGCGTAACTTGTCATGCTTTTGTAGAAATCGCCCATAGTAAGAGCGGTCAAAACGGAAAACATGTCATCAACAGTCATACCCAATGCTGCTGCTCCCTGGCGGGCTATTGTCGTGAAAACAACGGATTCCATGGTGGACGCCAGCCGGATGATCTCTTGCAGCGGGAAATGTGGTCGCAGTTTTTCCATGAAATAGAAAGTAACATTATTTGTTAGTTTTGGGCAATCAGAAATCATGGGGCAGGAACAGTAGGAAATTGCATTCAGCCTTCAGGCTAACCAGCTGGATTTTGGGAGACGATGTGCTGGATGAATTTTTCCGGGAGATGCTGGGGAGGGTATGGAAGTCAGAACCGGCCATATAATCTGTACTTGAGAACTTAAATCAAATCGCCGCAATGAAAAGTTGCGGCGATTTTTGTTTAGCTTCAATATTGCGGTAAATTCATATAGTATCGGCGGCGTCACGTGGCGCCCACAACAGGGGCCGGCTTTCAACCATTTCAACTGAAAGATTGCATTACTCATGAAACTCATCCTCGAAGAACTTGAATATCAGAAACTGGCCATTGCCTCCGTCGTGAAGGTCTTTGAAGGCCAGGAAAAGAACACCTTCGAGAACTCTTTCTTTTTCGAAATCAAATCAAATATCAGCAGCCTCACCCCGGAAGAGATTGCAGCCAACAAGCTGCGAGTCATTACAGACAACAGCCTCGATCCGGCAGTGTGCAATTTGACCGATGATAACGATTTTTGCGTCGAAATGGAAACCGGCACCGGCAAGACACTTGTCTATATCCGCACGATTTATGAGCTATTCAAACATTACGGCCTGACCAAATTCATGATCATCGTCCCTTCAATTGCCATCAAGGAGGGGGTGTTGACCACATTGGAGACATTTGAGGACCAAGTTCACCACTTTATACGGTCATAAGATTCCCCATTTCGAATACGACAGCAAGAAGCTTTCCCGCCTTAAGCATTTCATCAGCGACTCCCAGCCGCAGATCATGGTCATGACGATTCAATCGTTCACCGCTGATGACCGCATTATTAATCAGGAAGGGCGCGACGATGCCTTTTTGGGGCTGTCTTACATCAAGGCGCTGGGCAAATGTCAGCCGGTCATCATCATGGATGAACCGCAGGAAGGGATGGACACCGACAACGCCGTTTCCCGTTTTGCGGAATTCAACCAGCTCTGCAAGATTCGTTATTCCGCGACCCACAAGATGCTTAAAAACCTGCTGTACCGTCTCACCCCCTACGATGCCTACCAACAGGGACTTGTCAAAAAGATTGAAGTGCTCTCGGTTGCGGAAAAGAACGATGAAGCAACCCTCAAGATTGAGATTGCCCAGATTCAGACCGCAGCCAAACAACAACCAAAGGTCAAGCTAAACCTCTGGCGCAAGAAGGCGGAAGGATTTGAGTGGAAGGAATCAGCCTGGCTGAAGACGGGCGACAATCTGGCCGACAAGTCCGGCAATGTCAGCTATCACGACTACACCATCGAGCGGATTTACAAAGGGTTGCGCGATCCCCGTTTTCACGTCGCTTTCACCAATGGTATCGAATTGACGGAACAGGAACGGACCGCCGATTTTGAAGGGCTGTTCCGGCAACAGATAAGCTGGATGCTGGATAGTCATTACAAGAAGAAAACCGAACTTGCTGCCCAAGGGATCAAGTGCCTTTCGCTGATATTCATCGACAAGGTGGACAGTTATGTCCGGGATAATGGCGTTATCAAGCGGCTTTTCAGCGAAGAATATCCGCACCATTGAACTGGACGAGATGCTGCGGGGCCTATCCTACCATGACGCCGGTCCCGGCCCGGATCTGTCGGCCTTCAAAGAGGTGATTGAAACATTCAGGGAAACCGCTCATACCCCTTCGCGCTGTGTGTACGATAAGGTAGTTTGCGACAGCAACAGCAAGCCGGAACGTGATTTTGCCCTGTATGCCGATAACGACCACGAAATAGTCTGCTTTCTGAAATTGCCCGATTTTTATGAGATTCCCACTCCTATCGGCAATTACCATCCTGATTTTGGTCTGGTGATGAAACGCAAAAGCCTTATAACCGGGGATTAGAGTGATTATTCCTTTGTTATCGAGGTTAAAAGTACGCCCAACCTGGATGATATGACAGCCCTTACCTTTTCGGAGCAGTTCAAGATCAAGTGTGCACGAGAATACTTCAAGGCCTTGGGAATACCGGCTGATATCAGATACATCGCGCCGGTCGCCGATTATCGCAGAGACTTCAAAAACAAGGTGATATAGACATGGATGAACTGAACGATCTTATGCCCATCAGCCCCGACCATAACCGGGAACGCCTGGATACCCTGAAGCAGCTTTTACCCGACCTGTTCACCAACGAGGGAAAGCTGAACCCGGATGAGTTTAAAAAACTCGTGTCGGGTGATCTTGTCTCAGAAACCGAGCGCTACGAATTCCGCTGGCAAGGCAAGAGCACGTCCAAGCGCACCGCCTTTACCCCCAGCAGGGCGGCGCTGGTGTACGATCCGGCCCGTTCGGTCAACCCGGACAAGGCGGGCGGCAACATGATTATCGAGGGGGAAAACCTGGAGACGCTGAAGCTCCTCACTTCCGCCTATCGCGAGCGGATCAAGTGCATCTATATCGACCCCCCCTACAACACCGGCAAGGACTTTGTGTATGCGGACAACTTCGCTAAGAACAAGAAAGCCTATTGGGAGGAGACCGGCGCTACGGAGGAAGGCGTGAAGGTGGACACCAACACAGACACCAGCGGGCGCTATCATTCCGACTGGCTTTCCATGATGCACAGCCGCTTACTGGTGGCGCGGCAGTTGTTGCGTGATGTCGGGGTGATTCTGGTATCCATCGACGATAATGAGTTTACCAACTTGAAACGCCTGATGGATGAAATATTCGGCGAAGAAAATTTTGTTGCCGCCGTTGTTTGGGAAAAGGGGCGGAAAAACGACGCAAAGCTGTTTTCGTCAGGTCATGAGTACATTGTGATTTACGCCCGCGACAAGAACCTGCTCCGGGAACGCAGCGTGATATGGCGCGAACCCAAGCCGGGAGCCCAGGAAATATGGGACAAATATCTGAAATTGAAAGAGGCGCATGGCAACGATTTTGATGCAATGGAAGCGGGCTTGCGGGAGTGGTATCAATCGCTGCCCGATAGCCACCCTTCGAAAAAGTTGACCCGAAACAGGCATATCGACAAATGGGGACCGTGGCGTGACGATAATATTTCCTGGCCCGGTGGGGGAGGCCCGAGATACGACGTTATTCATCCGGACACAAAGCAACCGTGCAAGGTACCAGAAAGAGGATGGGTGTTTTCAAAGCCAGAAGAAATGCAACGCCGAATTAAACTCGGACTTGTTGTGTTTCGTGATGATCACACTGAGCCACCAATAAGAAAAGCCCATATCAAGCCTGTTCCTGAAGAACTATTTGAAGCAGATGATCTTGACGAAATGCCGGAAGATGACGAACAGGATGAAAACGGCGTCGGCATGCAGGTCATGCCGACTTATCTCTACAAGCAATCCCAGGCCGCTTCCAAGGTGTTACGCGGCCTGATGGGAAGCAAGGTCTTCGACAACCCGAAGGATCATGAAGTCCTGGCCCGCCTTATTCGGTATGTCACCAGCAATGACGACACCCCGGCAATTGTGCTCGATTTTTTTGCCGGTTCCGGCTCCACCGGCCATGCTGTTATCGACCTCAACAAGGATGGCAAGAACCGATACCAATTCATCCTGGTTCAGCTTCCCGAACAGGTAAACGGCAAAAAAGAGGCCGGCAAAAATTCCCTGAAACTGGGACTGAAAAAGGTCAGCGACATCACCATCGAACGGGTAAAGCGGGTGATAACGGCCACAAACGGCGATGGTCTCCCTTTTGCCGACGAGGCCGGTTTCAAGGTCTACAAACTGACAAAATCATCATTCCCCCGCGTGGAGTTCGCTCCCGATCCCGACAAAACCCCGGCAGAAAACGTGGAGTTGCTTAAGACGTACATCCTGGAGAAGGAAACCGCCTTCCATATCGCCTTTGAGAAGGAAAAGATATTCGATGAGGTGTTGCTGAAAAACGGTTTCATGCTCGACTACACCCTGACCCAACAGGAGCAATTCACCGCCAACACCGTCTATCTGGTCAAGGACACCTATCGGGAGGCCCTGCTGTGCCTGGATGTGCCGATAGACATGGCGACGGTGGATTATTTCAAGGAGCACAAGGATCAACGTTTCATCTGTCTGGAACAGTCATTGGATACCACACGGAAGTGGAATCTGAAGCACCACCTTGGCGATAAGTTCGTGGCGTTTTAGGTATATCTGAATTAGCGGAAGGAGTTATTCATGGATTTCAGCGTAAGCGTGACAAGGGATGATCTTGATTCCGCATTGAAATTGATCAAGAAAAATAACAAAGGCAAAAAACCATTCGATTTGACTCTTGAGTTCTGCGGTTCGACACTACGGCTCGAATCATTATTTGCCACCGTCGAGATACAGGTAACTGGCCGTGCAATAGCGTCAATTACGCTTCCGGGGCAGATTATGCTTCGACTACGCGAGACCTTTCCCAATAAGAACCCATTGCAGGTAAGTCTATCTGGCACAACCTTGAAAATCGAGTCACTTTCAATGCCATGTCGTGTGAATGCGTGAGCAAAAAGGTGCAGTCGATAAAAAACACGTTGAAAGGTATCTTTCATGAGCGACATAAAAATCTTCCGCCTCTCCGGCGAAACTGTCACTGAGCTTGAAGGCCGTTCCGCCGAGATTGAAAAATCCCTCCAGACCCTCATCGAAAAACACCTGGAATCCTTCCTCGGTGTCCGCTTCTTGGCCTCTGAATACTCCACCGGCAAGACCCATGGCGGCCGGATCGACACCCTCGGCATCGACGAAAACGGATGCCCGGTGATCATCGAGTACAAACGGGCCATGAACGAGAACGTCATTAACCAAGGACTCTTTTACTTGGATTGGCTGATGGACCACAAAGCCGAGTTTAAATTATTGGTGCTGGAGCGTTTCGGCAAGGAGACTACAGATGCCATCGAGTGGTCAACACCACGTCTAGTCTGCATTGCAGGTGATTTTACCAAGTACGACAGTCACGCAGTACAGCAGATGAACCGCAATATCGAATTGATCCGCTACCGTCACTACGGAAAAGACCTGCTTCTGTTTGATCTTGTGAATGCCACCACTACCCAGGCTACCGTTGAAGGAAAAATCAAGAAATCAGGGAAAGGAACTGCAACCTATAAAACTGTCTCGGAATACTACGAGCAGGCCGACACTGAGTTAAAAGATCGTTACGAAGCATTAAAAGCCTACATGTTTGCCCTTGGCGATGATGTTCAACTTGCTACGATGAAATTCTACTTCGCTTTTAAACGGATCAAAAACTTTGCTTGCGTTGGGATCAGTCCGCGTAATCATTGCTTGTACATGAGCGTAAAGGTTAATCCTGATACGGTTAATCTTGAGAAGGAAAATGGATTTCTGCGAGATGTGCGCAAGGTTGGGCATTGGGGTACTGGTGATTTGGAAATAACAATTAAGACTGCTGATGACTTTGAACGGGCAAAGCAGTATATCGTCAAGAGTTATGAGGCGAGCTAAATGACGGAACAAATCTGTGATTTTTATTGCGAGAAGATTCTGAAAGGCCATCTTGATGTGCCGGTGTACTTTGAGAATGAAAATGTCTTTGCCTTTCATCACACCCACCCGCTCTGGGAAAACCATGTCGTCCTGCTCCCCAAAAAACACATCGAATCCCTTCTAACCCTGGAAGAGGCTGACAACGAACTGCTGCTGGAACTGATGCGAACGGCCAAAATGATCGCCGGGGATTTCATGAAGCATTTCGGAGCTTGTCGTGTCTACACAAATCTGGGAGATTACCAATCCTCCAAACATCTCCACTGGCACATCGGCTGTGGCAAGCAATTGCGGCCATATTGATGCTGCTACTGTGCCCGTGCAGATAGAGACGCATCGAATGCGTCTCGGTTTGTTACAGCGCGGTTTGACCCTTCGGGGGATTGAGTAGAAAAGCAGTTCCATGAGTTTATGTGTTTCATGAATTCGGGAGGTGTTGAAACAAAGCACCATTCTGCCGCCCCGTTGGGGCTACATGGATTTTGGTTTCTTCCCGTGGCTTCCGCCACGGGCTATGATATGTCACCCCTTTGGGGTTCTTCTGTGTAAGCCTCGAAGAGGCGAAATGTCTTAGCCCGTGGTGTCAACCACGGGTTGAGGAATACCGCGATCATAGTCAGCCCCGTCAGGGGCGACAGAATGCCCTCGGGGAATTGAGTAGAAAAGCAGTTCATTGAGTTCATTGAGTTTGTGGGGTGGTGGCGGGTGGGGTGGGCGCTTAGGCTTGGCGCGTCATCAAATTTCGATTAGATTTTCGCTGAAAAACCCAAAATTTCGGACGCCCGAAATTATCGCGTAACAGACTGATTTATAATTGAAATCACGAAAAAGACCCCCGGATTTTTGACGGCTGCTTTTCTTGGTTCATAGGTCGCAACATGTTGATATAACTTCAGATTTATCGATTAGACAATAAAGCGATTTGGCACATATTTTTCGTAGGCCGGATCAAGCAAAGCGGATCCGGCTTTGCTGCCATTGCCAGCATTGTTACCGGATGCGCTACGCTTCATCCAATGCTCCATACACTCATTATGTTCTTGAAATAACTAATTTTTCCCTGTAAATTATCAAATATGAAAAAAATGAGGAAAAAATACAGCTGGATCGATATTGGAGATGATGCGAGACGGCAGTATATCGATGCTCAGTCCGCATTTTCTGCATGGGAAGGTGCATACAAAGACATGTTGAATGTTCGCGGGAGTATGCGCTGGAAAAATCAGAATGGTACAGATTATCTAATTCGGGTGTCTACGAATGGAAGTACTAAAAGTTTAGGGCCTCGTTCCGAGGAAAAGGAAAAAATTCATAATAGTTTTATAGCCCGAAAAACTGCAGCACAGCAGCGTTTCAGTGATCTGACAGAAACAGTAGAACGGCAACAACGTATGAACCGGGCGTTATTTGTAGGTCGAGCCCCTCGTATTCTTGTTGATATTTTGAACAGGTTATATAAAGAAGGCCTCTCTGAATTCTTCACCGTCATTGGAACTCATGCATTATATGCTTATGAAGCAAGAGCAGGCGTGCTCTTTGGTGAAACAGAGGCCATGGCCACACAAGACATCGACTTTTTGCTTGATGTGCGAAAGCGAATAAGCTTTGTGACAAAAATGAAGTATGCAAACTCTTCGATGCTGAAGTTAATTCAAAAAGTTGACCCGAGTTTCAGGCTACGAGAGGATCAAAAATACACTGCCGTTAACAGCAGAGGGTTTGAAGTTGATATTATTCGCAGAGAACCAGAAGATGGTGACCCTCATCCAATGCGCCTAACGGACGATGAAGATGATGAGTTTTATGTGGTGCCCGCTCGAAATGCAGGTATTCTTCTGGATGGGCCGCCTTTTTCAGCTATTATTGTTTCAGCCACTGGGCATATGGCCAGAATGAATACTATCTCCCCTTTAACGTTCATCCGGTTCAAAAGATGGATGGCAGAACAGGCTGATCGGGATACTATGAAACGATCAAGGGACCTTCTTCAGGCAAACTTGGTCGAGGAATTGGTAAGCGAATATCTTCCGCAACTTCTCACTCAGAAAAGCTAACGCCCTTCAGCCTTCAATTTTCAACCGGCTCTTCAGCCTTCAACCTATCAACCGTGGTAATTACAAACGAAAGGACCTTCGCCCCATGGATAAAATCAGCCGAAATGATCTCTGCCCTTGCGGCAGCGGCAAGAAATACAAAAAATGCTGTCTGATGAAGGGAGATGATCTCGCATCGCGCAAACGTGATGAAGAGACGGCTGTGCCGCTAGCCCTTGACTGGCTGACGAAGTATTATCAGAAACCGGTTTTCGAGGTTCTCAACAGCGAGTTTTTCGGCGGGTTCGATCAGGATGAGCGTGACCGTTTGAGTACACTCCCACCGGATTATCAGGAACTGGTCCATATCAATTCCTGCGAATGGCTGATCTGCGACGCCTGTATTGAGGTCCGGGGCAAGAGGACCCCGGTGCGGGAAATCATACTCGGTCCGAAAGGCCCCCTGCTTCCCGCCGCCGGCCGGGATTGGCTGAAACGTATGGGAGAGCGCCCCCTGAGTCTGTATGAGGTCCGCGAGGTCAGGCCGGGCGAGGGGATGGAACTGGCAGATATCCTGCGGCCCGATCAGCCGACCGTCCGAGTCAGCGAACGGTCGGCGTCCCGTACCCTGGTGCGCCTGGATATCTTCGGCACCCGTCTCGTGCGGACCGGCAACGACTTCGTCATGTCCGGCGCGGCGTATCCGTTTGTCCGTGACCTGGCCATTGCCTGCCGGGACGAGATACTGCGCGAGATGGAAGGGGTGGCCTGGGACTCGGATCTGGCCCGCGAGGTGGTCAGTTGCCACCTGACCGATCATTGGCTGGAGGGGTTGATTGCCCGGCGCCCTGTCCCCTCACTTGTGGATACCTCCACGGGCGATCCGATCATGCTGACCACCGACCATTACCGGGTTAATGACTGGCAGGCGTTGGAGGTGCTTCTAGCCGGGCAGACAGACGTCGAGGGTGACCGCAAGGCGGGTTGGGTGCGCTTTACACCGCTTGAAGGGGAGCGGCGACGCTCGCGGGCCGCGCTCAACCCCAAGGGGGACGTTGGCTTGGAGGTCTTCTGCCGGACCGTGAGTCTGGCCGACGAGGCGCGGCTGTGGCTGGCGGATCTTGCCGGAGACAGCCTGACCTACAGGATCAGGGAGATGGTGGACCCCCGCTCGGAAAAGGCCCGTGAGTCAGCCCCGGCCAGGTCGAAGGATGATGTGCCGCCGGAGATTGCGTCCCGGCTTATCCATGACTACCTGAGTACGTTTTACGCCAACTGGACTGAGGAGGTCATTCCGGCTCTGGGAAACAAGACACCGCGACAAGCTCTCACTACCGATCAGGGGCGTCGTGAGGTGATCGAACTTCTCAAGTCCTATGAACATGGCGAGCTGCGCCGCGTCCGGGACCAGGGGGGAGAGCCGTTCGATTTCGGCTTTCTCTGGGAGCGCCTGGGGTTGGAACAGGAGAGATAGCGTTCACCTGTCTCGAACCCGGCATGTTTTTAGATAAAGCCTTGCGGGACAACGGCAGGGTATGCTATTTTTTAGCACTTTATTTCACGTATCCCACTTGTTCAGGAGTATTACCATGGCGGAAAAAGATACCACGCTGGAGAAAAACAAGGCCATTGATCTGGCTCTCAGCCAGATAGAGAAACAGTTCGGCAAGGGCGCCATCATGCGGCTTGGAAACGATGAAGCACTGCCGGGTGTGGAGGCTATTTCCACCGGTTCCATCTCGCTCGATATGGCTCTGGGAGTGGGTGGTGTGCCGCGCGGCAGGATCATTGAAATCTATGGTCCGGAGTCATCCGGTAAGACGACCCTGGCCCTGCATATTGTGGCCGAGGCCATGAAAACCGGCGGCATTGCCGCCTTTGTGGATGCCGAACACGCCCTGGACATCGGTTATGCCCGCAAGCTGGGGGTCAAGACCGACGACCTGCTGGTGTCCCAGCCGGATACCGGCGAGCAGGCCCTGGAGATCACCGAGACGCTGGTGCGAAGCGGCGCCATCGACGTGCTGGTGATTGACTCCGTGGCGGCCCTGGTGCCCAAGGCCGAGATCGAGGGCGATATGGGAGACTCCCACATGGGTCTGCAGGCCCGCCTGATGTCCCAGGCCCTGCGCAAACTGACCGGCATCATCTCCAAGTCCAACTGCTGCGTGATCTTCATCAACCAGATCCGCATGAAGATCGGCGTCATGTTCGGCAATCCCGAAACCACCACCGGCGGTAACGCCCTCAAGTTCTACGCCTCGGTCCGCATGGATATCCGCAAGATTGCCACCCTCAAGCAGGGTGACCAGGTGATCGGTTCCCGCACCCGCGTCAAGGTGGTCAAGAACAAGGTGGCGCCCCCCTTCAAGGAGGTTGAATTCGACATCCTCTACGGTGAAGGCATTTCCCGCACCGGCGATGTGCTGGACCTGGCTGTTGACAGGGGCATCGTTGACAAGGCCGGCGCCTGGTTTTCCTACGGCAAGGAACGCATCGGACAAGGGCGTGAAAATTCGCGTACCTGGCTAACCGAACACCCGGAAACATTGGCCGAACTCGAAGCCAAGCTCATGGATCTGCTCAAGGCGCCGCCGGTTGCAAAAAAGTAGTCGGAGGGGAACATGGAACTGAATGAATTTCTTATGATAGCGGTCAAGGCCAAAGGTTCCGATATTCATATCAAGACCGGATTGCCGCCGATTGTGCGCATTGATGGCCGCTTGCATCCGATCCCGAATGCGCCGAGACTCTCTCCCGAGTTTGTCGCCAGTATGAGCCAGGGCATGATGACCGACCGTCAAAAGCGGATCTTCGAGGAAAATTCGGAGGTCGATCTGGCCTATGCCGTGCCCGGTCTGGGGCGGTTCAGGGTCAGCGTGTACCGCCAGCGCGGGACCACGGCCATGGTTTTTCGTTCGATTGCCTTTGTCATACCGTCACTGACCGGACTCAATCTGCCTCCGATCCTGCAGAAGATATGCATGGAGGAACGCGGTCTGGTACTGGTGACCGGCACCACCGGCTCCGGCAAGTCCTCGACGCTGGCCGCGATGATCGACTATATCAACCAGAATCGCACCTGCAATATCATCACCATCGAAGACCCGGTAGAATTCCTGCATCGTGACAACAAGAGCATCATCAGCCAGCGCGAGGTGGGCTCGGATACGCCCTCCTTTTCCGGCGCCCTCAAAGGCGCCCTGCGGCAGGATCCGGATGTCATCCTGGTGGGCGAGATGCGCGACTACGAAACCATCGAAACCGCCATGACCGCGGCGGAGACCGGTCATCTGGTCATGTCGACCCTCCATACCATGGATGCCGCTGAAACGGTCAACCGAATCATCGGCGTCTTTCCTCCCTACCATCAGCGCCAGGTGCGCATTCAGCTGTCAAGCGTCATCAAAGGGGTTATTTCCCAGCGCTTGGTGCCGAAGTCCGACGGTAAGGGGCGGGTCCCGGCGGTTGAGGTCATGCTGGGTACCAGCCGCGTACGCGAATGCATCGATGACAAGGACAAAACCAAACAGCTGCACGAAGCCATTGCCCAGGGTTTTGTCAGCTATGGCATGCAGACCTTTGACCAGTCGTTGATGAAACTCTACACCGCCAACCTGATCACGTATGAAGAAGCGGTGCGGCAGAGTTCCAATCCGGATGACTTTGCTCTCAAGGTTTCCGGTATCTCCGGCACGTCCGATGCGTCCTGGGAAGGTTTCGAGAACGCGGAAGACGACCCGGCCGCCGAACCGGAAGCGCTTGAAATTGAGAAGTACTGATTCATCCTCGTCGCGGCAGGCGTATCTCTATGCGCTGAGGCTTTTGAATGCGCGGGACTACAGCGAGGCCAGGCTGCGGGAGAAACTGCGCGGAAAGGGCTTTGACGAGACGGATATCGATGCCGCCCTGGGTCAGATGGTCTCGGAAGGCTGGGTGAACGACCTGCGCTTTGCCGAGCGTTTTGCCGAGTCGGCCTTGGCCTGCGGCCGTTACTATGGCCCGCGCCTGCGGCAGGAGATGCGTCGGCGCGGCCTTTCGCCGGAACTGGTGTCCGAGGTGCTCGGCCGCGTTCTGGGGGAGCATGATCAAGCTGAGGAAGTGCGTACTATTATTGATCGCCGTTTCAGCGGTTTTTCATATTCCACTGCCAGTGACAGGGAAAAACGCCGCGCGGCAGGTTTTCTGCAAAGGCGGGGTTTCTCCCTGTCCGTGATTATGGCCGGCCTTCGGGCTGCGGGGCAATAAAGTATATATTCTAATATGTTGAGGATTCCGATGACTGGCAAAGAGATTCGTGCACGATTTTTGAAATATTTCGAAGAGCGGGGACATGTGGTGGTCCCCAGTTCGGGGATCCTTCCCAAGAACGATCCGACCCTCATGTTCACCAATGCCGGCATGAACCAGTTCAAGGACTGTTTCCTGGGGCTGGAGGATCGCGGTTACTACCGGGCCGCCAGTTCGCAGAAATGCGTCCGGGCCGGCGGCAAGCACAACGATCTGGAGAACGTCGGCCGCACGGCCCGCCACCACACCTTCTTCGAGATGCTGGGCAATTTCTCCTTCGGCGACTATTTCAAGAAAGAGGCCATCGCCTTTGCCTGGGAATTCCTGACAGTTGACCTGAAGCTGGACAAGAGCCGGTTGTATGTAACGGTCTATACCGAAGATGACGAAGCCGCCGACATCTGGCATCTGCAGGAAGGGGTGCCCCGCGAGCGGATCTACCGCTTCGGCGAGAAGGATAATTTCTGGTCCATGGGCGACACCGGACCCTGCGGTCCCTGCACCGAGATCTTCTGGGACAACGGCCACGAGATGAGCTGCGGTTCCCCCGATTGTGCCGTGGGGTGCGACTGCGACCGCTACATGGAGATCTGGAATAATGTCTTCATGCAGTTCAACCGTTCTGCCGACGGGACCATGACGCCGCTGCCCAAGCCGTCCGTTGATACCGGCATGGGGCTGGAGCGGATCACCACCGTCATGCAGGGGGTATGCTCCAACTACGATACCGATCTGCTGCAGGGGATCATCCGTCACATTGAGCGCCACAGCGGCAAGAAATACGGTGACAACGAGCGCGACAGCGTCTCTATGCGGGTGATAGCCGACCACAGCCGGGCCGTGACCTTTCTGATCTGTGACGGCGCCCTGCCCAGCAACGAGGGACGCGGTTACGTGCTGCGCCGCATCATGCGCCGCGCCGCCCGCCACGCCAAAATGCTGGGTGTGGGTGAGCCGCTGCTCTACCGGATGGTGGAGGCGGTGCGCGAGATGATGGGGGATGCCTATCCGGAACTGGCCGAACGCGAGGCCTATATCAAGAAGGTGGTCCTGGCGGAAGAGGAGCGCTTCACCGAAACCCTCGACCGAGGTCTGGCGATACTCAATGAAGAGATTGCGGCGCTGAGGTCGGCCGGCAGAACGGTCATTCCCGGTGAAGTACTGTTCAAGCTGTACGATACCTTCGGCTTTCCGACCGACCTGACGGCTGATATTGTTGAGATCGAGGGATTTTCAATCGACGAGGCCGGCTTTGAGGTCTGCATGGAACGGCAGCGCGAGCTGGGCCGCGAACACTGGAAAGGTTCGGGTGCGGCAGGTATTGCGGATATCTACAAGGCGATCCACAATCGCGGCATTCATTCCCGCTTTATCGGTTATGACGCCCTGACGACCTATTCAGCGGTTCTGGCGCTGGTGCGCGACGGCATAGAGGCCGACTCGGCCGCGGCCGGTGATCAGGTGGATGTCATAGTGGAAGCGACCCCGTTCTATGGTGAATCGGGCGGACAGGCCGGTGACGGCGGCAGTATCTCGTCCGGCAGCGCTCATTTGGAGGTTGTGGAGACCAGCCGGCCATTTCCTGACCTGATCGTACACCACTGCCACGTCAAGGAAGGGGCGGTACGGGTTGGCGATGCGGTCAATCTGACCGTTGCCGCGACCACCCGCAGCGCAACGGCTCGCAATCACACCGCCACCCATCTGCTCCAGACGGCTCTGCGCACGGTGCTGGGGGAGCATGTCAAGCAGGCCGGTTCGCTGGTGTCCGTTGATCGTCTGCGCTTTGACTTTACCCATTTTTCGGCCATGACCGCCGACGAGATCCGGCAGGTCGAGGGGCTGGTCAACGGCTTCGTCATGGATAACGACCCGGTTGTTACGAACCAGATGCCGATCAGCGAGGCCATTGAAGCCGGGGCGACGGCGCTGTTCGACGAAAAATACGGCGATACGGTGCGCGTGGTGCGAGTCGGTGACGTCAGCATGGAATTGTGCGGCGGCACCCACGTTCGGGCGGCCG
Organism: Desulfuromonadales bacterium; assembly: GCA_016650295.1. GTDB lineage: Bacteria > Desulfobacterota > Desulfuromonadia > Geobacterales > Pseudopelobacteraceae > CAIPTY01. The sequence goes on from JAENWA010000007.1 coordinate 23,460, forward strand.
GCGACATCGGGCTGTTCAAGATTGTCTCGGAAGCCGGCATTGCAGCCGGCGTGCGCCGCATCGAGGCGTTGACAGGCGCTGGTGCGTTGGTCTTCATTCGTCAGATGGAAGACGAACAGCGGGCGGTGGCGGCACTGCTCAAGGCCGAAGGGGGCAACCCGCTCGACAAGCTGGAGCGGCTGCTGGCCCGTCAGCGCGAGATGTTGCGGGAGATCGAGGCACTCCAGGGCAAGCTCAATGCGGCTGCCTCCGGCGACCTGCTTTCGCAGGCCATCGAAGTGAATGGCATCAGGCTGCTGGCAGTGCAGGTGCAGGTTGAGGATGTCAAGGCGCTGCGTGACCTCTCCGATACGCTCAAGGATCGCATGGGTGCCGGGGTGATTATCCTGGGCGCTGAAATTGGCGGCAAAGCCAATCTGCTGGTGGCGGTCAGCAAAGAGTTGAGTGCAAAGATCAAAGCCGGTGATATAATCAAACAGCTGGCTCCGATAGTGGGGGGCAGTGGTGGCGGTAAACCCGAACTGGCCCAGGCCGGAGGCAGTCAGCCGGAGAGACTCGCTGAGGCGCTGGCCGCGGCAGAACAGATACTCAACAGCTGACCGGCAGTTGTTCAGAAGTCGCCGGGGATTGAAAGACGTTACGAATTATGCACCATCTGAACCATCTGCATAGCGAGGCGTCAGATATGTCTAAACAACCGGCATCCATTCTGATTGTGGATGATGATTCCTGCATCAGGGAACTCTGCGAGAAGACGCTCAAGGGGTATCGGGTCTTTCAGGCCGGCACCTGCCAGGACGCCTTGCGTATCTATGAGCAGCATACCATTGATCTGATTCTGACTGATGTAATGATGCCGGGCTGTACGGGGCTTGACCTTCTGCGTCAGATCAAGGGTCTTGATCCGACTGCGGTTGTCATCATCATGACCGGATTTGTTGAAAAGGAGACAATTCTCGGAGCTCTGAAAGAGGGAGCCGATGACTTTATCAACAAGCCGCTCAACCTGTTGCAGTTGAAGACAGCCATCGAGAAGGCACTGGCCAGGAAGACACTGAAAGAGGAGCTTGCGAACCTAAAAAAACTGGACCACCTCAAGAGTATTTTTCTCTCGCTCATTTCCCATAAATTCCGGACTCCGATTACTGCAATCTCTCTGTTCCTGCAGGATATCCAGCACGGCGTCTATGATTTGAAAGATCCCGCCTTCAGTCAGAATGTGCGCATGATCAATGACGAAACCTTATATCTGAGCCGTATGGTGAGCGACCTGCTGGCCTTCAGCCAGGTGATGGAAGGGAGTGAGGCGGTACTGCAGCGCGAACCGTGCGATCTCAATCTGATTGTTGTCTCACTGCTTCATGGATCGCAGGAAGCCTGCAACAAACCGGGCATTGAGACCGATTATCAGGATGTGCCGCTGCCGCTATTGAATCTGGATCGGAAAAAAATTACCTTTGCATTGCAGCAGATAATTGAAAATGCCTACAAGTTTTCCGGTGAGGAGGGACAGGTTTCGATCGCCCTGCATAACGGAGGAGATAGTGTCCGTGTGCTGGTTTCCGACACCGGTGTCGGCATTCCCGCGGATGAGATCCCCAAGGTATTTGAGAAGTTTTACCAGATCGATCCCGGCAATACCGGACAGGTGAGGGGCTTCGGACTGGGCCTGTTCTATGCGCGCGAGTTTATCCGGCTGCACGGCGGCGCCATCAACATGGATAGCCAGCCGGGACAGGGCGTGACCGTTACGGTATCGTTGCCGCTGCAATAACCTTTTGAGGTTTTGCGGAATATGCGTTAAACTGCCCGCCTTTAGTCCTGTTACACAGGGTTAAGGTCGGCAGTTTTTATTTTTACGGGTTAAGGTGAAGGGGCAGATCACATGATGGAACATCTGATCGGAAAAGCTACAACCCTCATGGAAGCGCTGCCATACATCCGGCGCTTCTCCGGCAAAACCTTTGTCATCAAGTACGGCGGTCACGCCATGTCGGACGAAAAGCTCAAGGAGTCGTTTGCCCTTGACATAATCATGCTCAAATCGCTGGGGATCAACCCGGTCATCGTCCATGGCGGCGGACCGCAGATCAATGAGACCCTCAAGCGTTACGGGATTGTCTCAGAATTTGTGCGCGGCATGCGCGTAACGGATGCCGATACCATGAGTGTGGTCGAGATGGTGCTGGTGGGCCAAGTCAACAAGGAGGTCGTCGGCTACCTCAATCTGCACGGCGGCCGGGCGGTTGGGCTGTCCGGCAAGGACGGCACGCTGCTGTTGTCGAAAAAGCTGCTCCAGGAGGTCACCGGCGATGATGGCGCGGTCGAGATGATCGATATCGGTTACGTCGGCGACGTGGTCAAGGTCAATACCGACCTGATCAGCACCCTGGAAAATGGAAAGTATATCCCGGTCATCGCCCCGGTCGGGGTCGGGCCGGAGGGAGAGAGCTACAACATCAACGCCGACCTGGTGGCTGGTCGGGTGGCAGCCGCACTCAATGCCGAGAAGCTGATCCTGCTGACCGACATCAACGGCGTCAAGGACAATCAGGGCACCCTGCTGGAGAGCCTCTCGGTGGCCGAGCTGCACCGCCTGATTGCGGAGGATGCCATCACCGGCGGCATGATCCCCAAGGTGGTCTGCTGCGCCGACGCCCTCAGGGACGGGGTCAAGAAGGCCCATATCATCGACGGTCGCGTGCCCCACGCCGTGCTGCTGGAAATTTTCACGGACGTGGGCATCGGAACGGAGATAACCAAATGAACTCACAACAATGGATCGAAAAATCAGATAAATACATCATGCGGACCTACGGACGATATCCGATCGTGCCGGTCAGGGGCGCAGGCTGCCGGTTGTGGGATGCTGACGGCAAGGAGTACCTGGATTTTCTGGGAGGCGTGGCGGTCAACAACCTGGGGCACTGTCATCCCAAGGTCGTGGCGGCCTTGCAGAAACAAGCCGCCGAGCTGATCCACTGCTCCAACTACTACCAGATTCCCCAACAGATCGAGTTGGCCGAACTGCTTTGCAATCATTCCTTTGCGGACAAGGCCTTTTTCTGCAACAGCGGGGCCGAGGCCAACGAAGCGGCCATCAAGCTGGCCCGTAAATACAGCCGCGACAAGTACGGGCCGGAACGCTACGAGATCATCACCGCGGCCGACTCCTTCCATGGCCGGACCATGGCCACGGTCTCGGCCACCGGCCAGGAGAAGGTCCAGCGCTTCTTTGATCCTCTGCTGCACGGCTTCAAGCATGTTCCCTTTGACGAGGTGGATGCCTTGGAAGCCGCTGTTACAGCCACGACCTGTGCGATCATGCTGGAACCGATCCAGGGCGAGGGGGGGGTCAATGTCCCGTCTGCCGGCTATTTTCAGGCGGTGCGCGAGATCTGCGACCGGCACGGTCTGCTGCTAATCTTTGATGAGGTTCAGGTCGGAATGGGGCGTACCGGCAAACTGTTTGCCTACGAACATTTCGGGATTACCCCCGATATCATGACCCTTGCCAAGGCGCTAGCCGGCGGTGCGCCGATCGGCACCATGCTGGCCCGGGACGAGTTTGCCGCAGCCTTTGTGCCCGGCACCCACGGTTCCACCTTCGGCGGCAATCCGCTGGTCTGTGCCGCTGCCATCGCCACCATCAGGACCATCCTGGAGGACGGCATCCTCAATCACACAGAAGAGATCGGCGAATACCTGGTCGGCGAACTGGAAACGCTCCAGCACAAGTACGCTTTTGTGAAAGAGGTGCGCGGCATCGGCCTGATGATCGGCATGGCGTTGGATGTCCCGGCTGGCGAGATAGTCAAAAAGGGGCATGAGCGGGGCGTACTGCTGAATGTTACCCATGACACGGTCCTGCGTTTTGTGCCGCCGCTGACGGTTAGCAAGCAGGAGATAGACAGCATGATTGCAATCCTTGACGGCATTCTGGCCGAGGTAGGGGTAGAGGTATGACGGAGGGAATTATGACCAGGCACTTCCTGGCGCTGCACGATTTCAATGAAATAGAACTGTACGGCATGCTGACCCTGGCCCGAGAGCTGAAGGAGAAGCAGAAAAACGGGATTGCTCACCGGCTGCTGGACGGCAAGACCGTGGCCCTGATCTTTGAAAAGGCCTCCACCCGCACCAGGGTTTCCTTCGAGGTGGGTGTCTTTCAGCTGGGCGGTCACGGCCTGTTCATGTCATCCGGCACGTCCCAGATGGGGCGCGGCGAGCCGATCAAGGACAGCGCCCGAGTCATGGCCCGCTACTGCGACGGCGTCATGATCCGGACCTTCGGCCAGGAGATCGTCGAGGAGTTTGCGAAATATTCGGATGTGCCGGTGATCAACGGCCTGACCGACCTGTTTCACCCCTGCCAGATCATGGCCGATCTGATGACGGTCATCGAGCACAAATGCAGCTACGAAGGGCTGAAATTTGCCTGGGTGGGTGACGGCAACAACATGGCCAACACCTGGATCGAAGCGGCGGCCATCTTCGGCTTTGACCTGGCCCTGGCCTGCCCGCACGGGTACGAACCGGATGCCAAGGTGCTGGAATGGGCGCAAGCCAAGGCCCCCGGCCGGATTACCATGACCATTGATCCGAAAGAGGCGCTCCGGGGAGCCGATGTCGTCAACACCGATGTCTGGGCCAGTATGGGGCAGGAGGCCGAGCAGAAGGAACGGGAACAGGCCTTTGCCGGCTACTGTCTGGATGACGCGCTGCTGGCCCTGGCCAATCCTGACTGCATCGTGCTGCACTGCCTCCCGGCCCATCGCGGCGAGGAGATTTCGGACTCGGTTATCGAAGGCAAAAACTCTGTCGTGTGGGACGAGGCGGAAAATCGGCTGCATGTACAAAAAGCGATTATGGCGCAGTTGATCGGCGGGGCATAACGACATGCTGTCGTTTCTGGATCTCTTTGCATCGTTGAATAAGCACGGTGTTCAGTACCTTGTTGCAGGAGGATGGGCGGTCAATTTATACGGTGTCGAGCGGGCTACCGGCGATCTTGATCTTGTAGTTTTTCTGGAACAGCACAACCTTGAAAGGTTCATTGAGGTTGTTCGCCAGTTCGGATTCAAGCCGAAGGCACCGGTTACCTTGGAAGATTTTGCTCTTGAGGAGAAACGCCGCGAGTGGATAGAAGAAAAGGGGATGATGGTATTCAGTTTTTTTGACCCACAGAATCCTTTCGTGCTTCTGGATGTGTTTATCGACAATCCGTTTGATTTTGAGAAGGTATATGTTAATCGGTCAATGATTTCCGCTGGCCGGGCTGAGATTCCGGTTGTGCCGCTGTCAACGTTGATCGAAATGAAGGAAAAGGCGGGAAGACCGCAGGATCTGGCTGATCTCTATTATCTTAAAGAAATGCAGGGAGAGCAGAACAATGGCTAATCCGCCGCTTCTGTATATCCGGACAAAAGAGCAGATTGCCGCATACCGGGCCATGCCGGCGGAGCAGAAGGTTCGCAAGCTGGAAATGGAAATGGAGCTAATGTATTACATGCGACAGGAACGGGCACGGTTTGCGGTACAAAAATGAAACATTCGCACCACATATGATTAGCTAACTACTTGAACAAGGAGAATCGACATGTCAAAAAAACAGGAAATCAAAAAAATCGTTCTGGCCTATTCCGGCGGCCTGGACACATCCATTATCCTCAAATGGCTCAAGAATGAGTATGGCTGCCAGGTGGTGGCCTTTTCGGCCGACCTGGGGCAGGGGGACGAACTGGACCCGATCCGTGAGAAGGCCCTGGCCACCGGCGCCGACAAGGTCTACATCGACGACCTGAAGGAAGAGTTCGTGCGGGACTTCGTCTTCCCCATGTTCCGTGCCAATGCCATCTACGAGGGGCACTACCTGCTGGGCACCTCCATCGCCCGCCCGCTGATCGCCAAGCGTCAGATGGAAATCGCCGCGCTGGAAGGATGCGACGCCGTCTCCCATGGCGCCACCGGCAAGGGCAATGACCAGGTTCGTTTTGAGCTGGCCTACTATCACTTCGACCCTTCCATCAAGGTTGTCGCTCCCTGGCGCGAATGGGATCTTAACAGCCGTCAGGCCTTGATCGAGTACGCTCAGAAAAACGACATCCCGATTCCGACAATTCAGAAGCGTCCCTGGTCATCAGACCGCAACCTGCTGCATATCTCCTTCGAGGGAGGCATTCTTGAGGATACTTGGGCCGAGGCGCCGGAAGAGATGTACGTCCTGACGGAAGCGCCGGAGAATGCGCCTGACAAGCCGCAGTACGTGGAGATCGAGTTCAAAAACGGCAATGCCGTGGCGGTGGATGGAGAAGAAATGTCCCCGGCCCTGCTGCTGGCGCATCTCAACTATATTGGCGGCCAGCACGGCATCGGCCGGGTGGATCTGCTGGAAAACCGTTCGGTCGGCATGAAGTCGCGCGGTGTCTACGAGACCCCCGGTGGCACGATCCTGCGCGAAGCCCATTCGGCTGTCGAGCAGATCACCATGGACCGCGAGGTCATGCGTATCCGTGATAGCCTTATTCCCGAGTACGCCAAGCAGATCTACGCCGGTTACTGGTTCTCCCCCGAGCGCCTGATGCTGCAGACCCTGATCGACGACTCGCAGAAATGCGTCAACGGCGTGGCCCGCCTCAAGCTCTACAAGGGACACTGCCGCACTGTAGGCCGCAAGTCAGAGAGCGATTCGCTCTTCAACCTGGATTTCGCCACCTTCGAAAAGGACCAGGTTTTCAATCAGGCCGATGCCGAGGGCTTCATCAAGATCAACAGCCTCAGGCTGCGGATCAGAGCGCTGATGCAGGCCAACCGGAAGAAGTAGTTTTTTGCCGGAGAGTTATGTTTTGAAACGGGAGCGGCAGCGATGCCGCTCTTTTTGTTTGTATGGCATTTGATCAGGTGTTTTGCTATAACACTCAAATAATTTCGTAATTTTGGACAATTATGCCGCGTATTTTCGACAATATCTCGCAACAGCTTCTTCCAGCGCTTCGGGCCACTCTTGAAACGGCAAGTCACGCCGATTTTTGCGTTGGTTACTTCAACCTGAGGGGCTGGCAGTCGCTGGACGACCTTATTGAAGCCTGGGACCCCAGCCAAGGGCAGATGTGTCGGGTTTTGATCGGGATGCAGCGTCCTCCTCACGAAGAGGTGCGGGAGCTGTATCAAATCCGGACCGAAGAAAACGACACTATTCTCGACAATGCGCGTGCCTCGCAACTGAGGTTGCGCTTTGCCCAACATCTTCGCGAACAGATTACCTTCGGCATACCGACAGCGCGGGATGAGGCCGGATTGCGCCAGTTGGCTAAACGGCTACGGGCCGGACAACTGGTGGTAAAACTCTTTCTCCCCTATCCGTTACACGCCAAGCTCTATTTGCTGTTCCGCCAGGACGCGAACAACCCGGTCACCGGATTTGTCGGCAGCAGCAACCTCACACTTTCCGGACTTTCTCGGCAGGGCGAACTCAATGTCGATGTTCTCGACCACGACGCCACCGGGAAGCTCTCCGGTTGGTTCAGCGACCGCTGGAACGAGCGCTGGTGCATTGATGTATCAGCGGACCTGGCCGAAGTCATCGAAACCAGTTGGGCGCGCGAGGCAGTTGTCCCGCCGTATCTGATCTACCTGAATATGGCCTTCCACCTCAGCGTGGAGGCGCGGGCCGGTTTGAGTCAGTTCCGACTGCCAGCACGTTTTGAGGAGGAGCTTTTCGAGTTTCAGAAAAACGCTGTCAAAATAGCCGCCCGCCATCTAAACCGTCGCGGCGGCGTGCTGATCGGTGACGTAGTCGGTTTGGGCAAAACCATCATGGCCACGGCCCTGGCCCGCATGGTGGAGGACGATCTCAACTACGAAACGCTCATCATCTGCCCGAAGAACCTCGTGCCCATGTGGGAGGCCTATCGCAAGGAATATGGTCTGCGCGGCATGGTCATGTCTCTCACCCAGGTCAACCACCCCTCCAAGGGGTTGAAGGATCTCAAGCGTTATCGGTTGGTGCTGATCGACGAAAGCCACAACCTGCGAAATCGTGAGGGTAAGCGTTACAAGGCAATTGCCGATTACATTCGCCAGTGGGAGTCGCGCGTTATCCTGCTGACCGCGACCCCTTACAATAAATCGCTCACCGACCTGTCCGGCCAATTGCGCCTGTTCATCGAAGAGAAGGCCAATCTCGGTATTCGGCCCGAGCATTTCATGCGTAAGAAGGGACTGAGCGATGCCCAGTTCGAGCGCCAGTTCCAGTGCCCGACGCACTCTATTCAGGCCATGGAGAAGAGTGATGAACTGGACGACTGGCGAGAATTGATCCGGCTCTACATGGTGCGCCGCACACGCAGCTTCATCATTGCCAACCACGCTGTCTGCGATGAAAAGGGGCGTTGCTACATTACCGACAGCCACGGAGAAAAGCGCTATTTCCCGATACGCAAGCCCCTGACGTTACAATTTCCCATCGACGAAAGCGACCCGAGCGATCAATACGCCCGGCTCTACTCCGAGCAGGTAGTCGAAGTGATCAGCTCCCTGCACCTCTCCCGCTACGGCCTCGGCAGTTATGCCGATCCAATCGCGATCAAGACCGCGACCGCTGCCGAACGCAAGCAGATGGACGATCTGGGTAAAGCCGGCGCACGGCTCATAGGCTTCTGCCGCACCAATCTCTTCAAGCGGCTGGAGTCAAGCGGCTTCTCCTTCCTGCAGTCGCTGGAGCGACATATCCTGCGCAACGAGATTTATCTTCACGCCATCGACAACGGTCTCGATCTCCCCATCGGGACGCTCGATGCTGGTCTGTTGGATGCCCAAAGTGTGGATGAAGACGCTGACGGGTTCATCAGTAGTCAAGAAGACCTGTTTGACGGCATCATAGAGGAGTCCGAAGAACAACCGGCCAGTCAGGCTGCAACGGTCTATCGGCAATATGCGGGCGAATATCGCAAGCGCTTCAAGTGGATCAGCCCGAGGTTGTTCAAGAAAACTCTTCGCGAACATCTTGCTGCTGACGTTGCCGAATTGCGTTACCTGCTTGATCTGCGCGGCTCCTGGCAGCCGTCCAACGACCGCAAGCTTGAGCATTTGCGCGACCTGCTCAAACGGACGCACACCAAGGACAAGGTACTGGTCTTCACCCAGTTTGCCGACACCGCGCGCTACTTGGGCCGCGAACTGCGCCGCGACGGGATACAGCAGCTCGCCGTCGTTACCGGTGCCACTCCCGACCCTTACGCCGTGGCCTGCCGCTTCTCGCCACATTCCAACAAGGCGTCAATCCCAAAGGCCGAGGAACTGCGTGTGCTTATCTGCACCGATGTGCTCTCCGAAGGCCAGAACCTTCAGGATTGTGCCGTGGTGGTGAACTTCGACCTCCCTTGGGCCATCATCCGCCTTATCCAGCGGGCTGGTCGCGTAGATCGCATCGGGCAACAGGCCGAAGAAATCCGTTGCTACTCCTTCCTGCCCGCCGACGGCGTTGAGCGCCTCATTAGGCTTCGTGCCCGCATCACCCAGCGGTTGCGCGAAAACGCCGAGGTTGTCGGTACCGACGAGGCGTTTTTCGAAGACGAAGACATGGCCGCCCTCCGCAGCCTCTCCACCGAACATACCGGTGCTCTCGATGATAGTGATGACGAAGTCGATCTTGCCTCATACGCCTGGCAGATCTGGAAAAATGCTACCCAGGACAACCCGGCGCTGGCCCGTGAAGTAGAGGCCCTGCCGCCAGTTATCTATTCTGCCAAGCACTTTACCCCACAATCCGCACGCTTTCCTCTACTGCCGGAAACTGCCTTCCGGGGCGGAGTGCTGGTCTATGTGAAATCACCGGAAGGCAACGATCATCTGGCCTGGGTTGATCCGCAAGGGGAAGCGGTCACGGAATCGCAATTCACTATCCTGCGGGCCGCCGAGTGTGGGCCGGATGAGCAGGCGCAACCCCGTGCGGAAAATCATCACGAGATGGTCGCTGTCGGTCTCAAGCTTGCCGTGGCGCAGGATAAAGCGGTTGGCGGCGGTCTTGGTCGTCCTTCCAGCCCGCGTCGGCGCTGTTACGACCGGCTCAAGGAATACAGTCGCTCGCTTAAATCGACCCTGTTCAACGATGATGAACTGGATCGCGCCCTGGACGATATCTACACCCATCCGCTGCTCGAAACCGCCGCCGACACCCTTAATCGCCTTATGCGCGGCGGCGTCAATGACGTGCAGCTTGCCGAGGCGGTCAAGTCCCTGCGTGAAGAGGGGCAACTGACCTACACCAAAGAAGAGAATGCCCAGCGTGAGCCCAAGGTGGTTTGCTCGCTGGGTCTGAATACGGAGTGACAGCGTGAACGGAATTACCCTGCAAACGAAAGCTAACCATGTCTAGTTTTAACTTTGAGCGATTCAGCACCCATCTGAGCCATTTTGATTTCAATGCGTTGTTCATTGATGTTCTTGGGTGGAGCCACCCCCCCGTGTCCGAACGCAATTGGTATGGCGACGAGTACAAGGGGATCACGTTTCAGCGCCGAATGGTGGCCGAACTGTCCGGCGTGGCGGTGTTGGAGATTGCCTGCGACAGCGGCTGGCCAGATGAAAATACGCGCATGACTTTGTGGCGCCATCTTTCTCAATCCCATTACGAAAACCTGCTGATTTTTCTCGACCGAACAGAAGCCCCTTCGCAGAGCCTGTGGTATTGGGTTAAACGTGTCAAGGACGCAGATACCGGAAAACTGAAGTCCATCGCTCGACGTCACGAGTATTTTCGCGGTCAACCGGCAGATCTCTTCGCTTCCAAACTCAAATCCATGGTGGTCGAACTATCCGAACTGGACGAACGCGGACGCATTTCTGTTATGGATGTCGTACGGCGTATGGAAACTGCGCTGGATGTGGAAAAAACCACCAAGCGTTTCTACTCGGGATATAAGGAACAGCATGAACAGCTCCTTCTGCAAATTGAGGGGATCAATAACGAGCACGACCGCCGCTGGTACGCCTCGGTCATCCTCAACCGGTTGATGTTCGTCTGGTTTCTGCAGAAGAAATTTTTTCTGGACAACAAGGACGAGCACTACCTGCTCAACAAAATGCGGGAGAGTCGGCAACGCGGTTCCGACCGATTTTACGGAGAATTTCTCAACGCCCTGTTCTTCGATGCCTTTGCAATACCTGAGAGGGAGCGTTCGCCAGAGGTGAAGGCCCTTACCGGAACGATCCCATACCTGAATGGCGGTCTGTTTCTGCACCACAAGCTGGAAGAGGATGAGGCGGGACAACCCCGTGTCGGCATCACCCTGCGAATCCCGGATGCGGCCTTTGACGGGATCTTCAAGCTGTTCGGAGATTTTTCGTGGCATTTGGACGATACCCCGGCAGGCAATGCCGACGAACTGAACCCGGATGTGCTTGGCTACATCTTCGAGAAATACATCAACCAGAAGGCATTCGGCGCCTATTACACCCGGCCTGAGATCACCGGCTATCTGGCGGAGCGGAGTATTCACCGGCTCATCCTGGAGCGAGTACACGAAGAGGCCGTCCCCGCGCTCGGCTGGCCCGCCGTGGCTTTTCCCACAGTGGCGGACATGCTGGCTCGCATGGATGCGCGGGTAGCATTGCGGCTAGTGAACGAGGTACTTCCTTCACTCACCATCCTTGACCCGGCGGTCGGTTCGGGAGCCTTTCTGGTGGCGGCACTCAAGGTGCTGATCAACATCTATTATGCCATTGTCGGGCGTGCAGAGTTGGGAGCCAGCGCGGAACTGGCAAACTGGCTCAAGGCTATCCAGAAAGACCACCCAAGCGTGGGGTATTACATTAAGCGCAAGATCGTAACCGACAACCTCTACGGTGTGGACATCATGGAAGAGGCAACGGAAATTGCCAAGCTGCGCCTATTTCTCGCCATGGTTTCCTCTGTGCGGAAGATCGAGGAACTGGAGCCGCTTCCCAACATCGACTTCAATATCCTGGCGGGTAACTCTCTTATCGGCCTGGTCCATGTTGATCCGGCAAAATTCGATGCGATTACCGCCACGCCGACAAGCGGCTACTCAACCAAAAAACAGGATCGTGGCATGGTTGCGGAAGCGCCGGCTCTGGACTTTGGTTCGTTCAGTATCACTGAGCGCAAGGATTTGACCAAGGAGTATCGGAACCAGCGTACTGCAGAAACATTCAGTCACCTGCTGGCAGAAAAGAATCGTCTGATCGACCTCTATCGCCACACCGCTGGCTATGCTGAAGACCTCCGGACTATGCGAGACACCATAGATGAGAAGAAGAAAGAGGCAATTGGGACACTCAACAAGATTCTGCTGGAAGATTTCAATGCACTGGGGATCAAGTACGAGGAAGCCACTTGGGATATCGCAATAAACAAGGAAGGGAAGCCGACGAAGCGTGCCCTGAAGCTACAGGATATCGAGGCGCTGCAGCCGTTTCACTGGGGTTATGAGTTTGACGATATTCTCAATAAACGGGGCGGTTTTGACGCCATCATCACCAATCCGCCGTGGGAGATTTTCAAGCCCAACGCCAAAGAGTTTTTTCAGGATCATTCCGAGCTGGTCACCAAGAACAAGATGACTATCAAGGAGTTCGAGAAGGAACAGGCCAAGCTGATGAAAGATACCGACATCCGCGCTGCCTGGATCGAGTATCAGAGCCGCTTTCCCCATGTCAGTCAGTTTTTCCGGGGTTCCAGCCAGTATAAGAACCAGATTTCGGTAGTCAACGGCAAGAAAGCCGGTTCCGATATCAACCTCTACAAGCTCTTCACCGAGCAGTGTTTCAACCTGCTGCGAAACGACGGTGAATGCGGCATCGTTATCCCCGGTGGTATCTACAGCGACCTTGGAACCAAACAATTACGGGAAATGTTGTTTGCCGAAACGGAAATAACCGGGCTGTTCTGCTTTGAAAACAACAAGGAGATTTTTGAGGGGGTGCATCGCAGCTTTAAATTTGTGGTGCTGACATTTGTAAAAGGCGGCCGAACTGAAACTTTCCCGACCGCCTTCATGCGGCATGAGGTGGCTGAGCTGGAGCGGTTTCCGAAAGAGGGTGCGTTACAGTTAACTGTAGAATTAATACGTAAACTTTCACCAGACTCTTTGTCACTTATGGAATTCAAAACAGGTACTGATGCTCATATTGCGGAGAAGTTCCTCAAGTATCCATTATTGGGTGAAAAAGCCTCTGATTCCTGGAATATGGATCTGTACAATGAATTTCATATGACGAATGACAGCAAGGTGTTCAATATTGAAATAAAGCCCAACAGACGCATGCTTTATGAAGGGAAGATGATTCACCAGTTTACTCATGTTTTAGCGGAGCCACGTTATTGGGTAGACGAAAAAGCTGGCAGAAAAGCTATCTTGAAGCGTATCGAAGATTCGGATCAGAAACTTGATTATCAAACCTATCGTCTGGCATTCCGGGACATAGCCAGAAATACTGATGCTAGGACTATGATAGCCACTATTCTGCCAAAGAACGTATTTGTAGGGAACACGTTGTATCTGTCACACTCTTTGCCATGTAAGGAATTATTTGTTGTTACAGCCTTGCTGAACAGTTTCCCGTGTGATTTTATGATTCGTCAAAAAGTCAACGCACACTGCAGCATGTTTTATGTCTACCAACTCCCCGTCCCGCGCCTGACTGAAAAAGACCCCACCTTCAGCCCCATTGTCGAACGTGCCGCCCGCCTGATCTGCACCACTCCGGAATTTGACGACCTGGCCAAAGAGGCCGGTATCGGCAGCCATGAGCAGGGGACGACCAACGAAGTCGAACGGGGACGCCTGCGGGCTGAGCTGGACGGACTTGTGGCTCATCTCTATGGGTTGACAGAAGAAGAATTTGCTTACATCCTGACGACCTTCCCCTTGGTGGCTGACCCGGTTAAAATCGCCGCCCAGAACGCCTATCGCGATGTGAAGAGAGGAATGATTAAATGAAACTTCAATCTATGCGAACCAGGAACTTCAAGGCCATCGTAGACAGCCGCATGGTGCGGTTGGGTGCTTTGACCGCGTTTGTAGGCCACAACGGCAGCGGGAAATCAAGTCTGGTTGAAGCGCTTTCGACCTATCAGGCGGTGGTGCGCGACGGCTTGGACATCGCCATGCAGCGCTGGATGGGGATCGAACATGTGCGCCACAAGGCAGCCGAGGCCAAGGTACGGCTTGGCAAACCGGTCAATCCGATCACCTTCGAACTGGTTATCGGCCCGTCACCCCGAGGCGCTTCCCGAGTGGAGATGGAAGTCAACAACGACTCGGCAGCTAATACAATGTTTATTAGTGATGAACGGGTAACCTACCCTGATAAGACTATCGATTCACGATACCCGATCGGCGTATCTAATATCTTGAAGCCCTTTGTATATGGCAATGGACGTTCCTTCCTGACCGCACCTATGCCACGTGGCTCCGAGCTGACCGCGCATATCCTGGGATGGCAATTCCTGACCATGCAGCCCGAGGTCATGGGGCGGCCGGCACCGCAGCAGCGCACAGAAGGACGCATTCGGCTGAACAGCGACGGCTCCAACATCGCTGACTACCTCCTCGATATCCGGCGGATCGACAAGAACGCCTTCGACGGCATTGTGGAAACCATGGCCTATGTGCTCCCCTATGCCCGCGATCTGCAACCCTCTGTAACCTCGGAGCTGGAGCGTAAGGCATATCTGCAGATGACTGAAGCCGACTTCAAGGTGCCGGGCTGGATGCTTTCCACAGGAACGCTGCGCATGCTGGCGCTTCTGGCCTTGCTGCGCCATCCCAATCCGCCACCGCTCATCGTTGTGGAGGAGATCGAAAACGGCCTTGATCCGCGCAGCATCCACTTAATCGTTGAGGAAATTCGCAGTGTTGTTCTGTCCGGAGTGACACAGGTCATCCTGACCACTCATTCGCCCTATCTGCTCGACCTTTTGACGCTGGAACATCTGGTGCTGGTGGAGCGTGACGCCAAAGGCCAGCCACGATTCATCCGACCCGCAGACAACGCCGGTCTGCAAAAGTGGGCGCGCGATTTTGCTCCCGGAAAGCTCTATACCATGGGCAGCCTATCGGGAGGTAATCCATGAAGATCGGCTTTGTTTTCGAGTGTGGTCCTCAGGGAGCGGACAAGCAGGTGTGTGAGTATCTGGCGGGAAAGCTAGTACCGGAGGCCTCTTTTGTGTCACGTACTCTCGACAACAAGGCTAACCTGCTTTCGCAGGCCGCAACGGTTGCAGCAGCCCTGCTAGACGACGGCTGTGAGCGGGTTCTTATTATTTGGGATTTGCGTCCGGCGTGGCCTGACATGGCACATAAACCCTGCCGACATATCGAACGGGTAGCCTTGCAGGATGCGTTGGAAAAGACCGGCCTGGAGGGAGCTGCCCCTGTTTTTCTGGTCTGCATCGAACAGGAACTGGAAAGCTGGATTCTGGCAGATGATGACAATCTATCCCGATTCCTTTCGACCGATGCACACGCCTACCCGGTCAAGCGGATTCGTCATCCTGACCGTGAAAAACAACCAAAAGCGCTGTTGATAGGCCATTTCAAACAGGCTCGTGGTTGGCGATATGACGATAAGGTTCATGCGGTGAAAGTCTTGTCCACAAGCGAACCGAATTGGAACCGACTACGACGCTCCCTGTCGTTCGTACGTTTCGAAACCAAAATACTTGGGGAGTGAAAAGTCGCTTACATCCATACAGTCCCAGGCGACTTTATTATTTGTCACGTCGGATAATAAACTTTAAAATTACAAATAACTCAAAACAATCAATATGATAAAAGATCGGTTATTATCTTTTTGGTCTCTGGGGGGGTGAGCGAGGTGTCGGAAACGCATCCTTGCTCGTCCCGCATCTGACCGTTTTCTTGGCCTCCCGCCAATGTCCGGGGGTGGCAATCCGTGCAGCCATGAACTGGGCAGTCGAACAGGCGCGCAGCAAAAGCCCGGTCATCAGCGGTTTTCACTCACCACTGGAACAGTCGGTGCTGGAGGTAATGCTCACGGCGGGTGCGCCGTGTGTAATTGTCATAGCACGGAAACTTGAACCTGCTCATCTTCCGCCAGGCTGGTTGTTGGCTGTGCAGAACGGGACGACGGCGGTTATCAGCATGGATGACACAACACGACGCCTGACAGCCGAGCTTGCCGCACGACGCAACGATTGGGTTGCGGAACATGCCGCCAGGATTGTGGTTGCGCATGCATCCGCCGGAGGAAATCTGTTGCGGCAGGCCATGCAATGGGAGAACAAAGGATGTTGTGTTGATTACCTCTTGTAACCGCATGTCTCTACTTTGATTTTATCCGTTTTTCGCGTATAGTACCCCATCAATCAACTTTAAAACCAGACATAAGGAACATATAACCATGTCCAAAGACAAGCTCTGGGGCGGCCGCTTTACCCAGCCGACCGATAAATTCGTTGAGGAGTTTACCGCCTCGATCCAGTTCGACAAACGCCTGTATCACCAGGATATTCGCGGTTCCATCGCCCATGCCCGCATGCTGGGCAAGCAGGGGATCATCCCGCTGGAGGATGTGGAAAAGATCGTCCACGGGCTGCAGGCCATTCTGGGGCAGATTGAGGCCGGCGATTTTGATTTCTCCATCTCTCTGGAAGATATCCATATGAACATCGAAGCGCGCCTTTCGGCCGCCATCGGTGAGGCCGGCAAGCGGCTGCACACCGGTCGTTCACGTAACGATCAGGTGGCGCTGGATATCCGTCTTTACCTGCGGGACGAGATCGTGGAGATCAGTACCTATCTGGATCTGCTGATTGATGCCCTGCTGGACCAGGCCGAGGCCAACATCCACGTCATCATGCCCGGTTTCACCCACCTGCAGACCGCCCAGCCGATCCTGTTCTCCCATCACATGATGGCCTATGTGGAGATGTTCAAGCGGGACAAGGCGCGGCTGGAGGATTGTCTGAAGCGGGTCGATGTGCTGCCGCTGGGGGCCGGAGCCCTGGCCGGGACGACCTTCCCCATCGACCGTGAGTACGTGGCCGAACAGCTGGATTTCCCGGCCATCACTCGCAACTCGCTGGATGCGGTCTCGGACCGCGACTTTGCCCTGGAGTTCCTGTCCGATGCCGCGATCCTGATGATGCACCTGTCGCGCTTTTCCGAGGAGCTGATACTCTGGTCCACCAGCTCGTTCCAGTTTATCGAGCTGTCGGATGGTTTCTGCACCGGTTCTTCGATCATGCCGCAGAAGAAGAACCCGGATGTCCCGGAGCTGGTGCGGGGCAAGACCGGACGGGTCTACGGCAACCTGATGGCGCTCCTGACGACCATGAAGTCCCTGCCGCTGGCTTACAACAAGGATATGCAGGAGGACAAGGAACCGCTCTTCGACACCATCGACACGGTCAAGGGGAGCCTGAAGATCTTTGCCGATATGATCCGCGAGATGCGGGTCAACGAGCCCTCCATGCGTCGGGCGGCCGGTCTCGGATTCTCCACTGCCACCGATGTGGCCGATTACCTGGTGCGCAAGGGACTGCCCTTCCGGGATGCCCATGAGGCGGTCGGCAAGGCGGTGGCCTACTGTGTTGAGAAGCGGAAGGATATCCCCGAACTCTCTCTGGCGGAGTGGCAGCATTTCTCCCCGATCATCGGGGATGATATCTTCGATTGCATAACGGTTGAGGCCAGTGTGAATGCTCGGTCCATGACGGGTGGTACGGCACGGTCCTCGGTCGAAACCGAGATACTGAGAGTGCGAGAGGGTAAGTAGACTCAGATGTACGGAGAATTTTACGGTTTCAGCGAAAAACCGTTCACAATAACTCCCAATCCGCAGTTCATTTACCTGAGCGAGCACCATCGCGAGGCATTTGCACACCTGCTGTATGGTATTGACAGTCATGCCGGTTTTATTGCCATGATCGGCGAGGTCGGGACCGGAAAAACGACGGTTCTGCGCACGCTGCTTTCACAGCTTGACCCGGAGAAATATCGCAGCGCCCTGATCTTCAACCCCTGTCTGTCGGGTGAGCAACTGCTGGCCAGCATCTGCCGCGAGTTCAGGGTGAGTCCGGACACGTGCCGGGATTTCGGGTGGCTGGACGCGCTCAACCTGTTTCTGCTCGAACAGCATCAAGCCGGAAGAACGGTTGTCCTGGTGGTGGACGAGGCCCAGAACCTGACACCGGATGTTCTCGAACAGGTACGGATGATTTCGAACCTTGAGACGGTACATAACAAGCTGATCCAGATTGTCTTGTCGGGCCAGCCGGAGCTCAACGATCTCCTCAACCGGCACGACCTGCGCCAGCTCAGTCAGCGCATAACCGTACGCTGTCGTTTGACGCCCATGAGTATGCGCGATACCGGAGAGTATATCAGGCATCGCCTGAAGGTGTCCGGTTGCCGGATTCCCGGTCTTTTTTCCACCGGTGCGGTAAAGCGTATCTACCGCTTTTCGCGAGGTGTCCCGCGTCTGATCAATGTGGCCTGCGAGCAGGCGCTGGTCATGGCCTGGACACAGGAAAGCATCACGGTGACACCTGAAATTGCCGCACGGGTGATTGAAATCGCACGACAAGGTTCCGGCCGCCGTGGTATCTGGCAGCGTATACACGGCTGGTTTTGGGCCGGAAGGTAATCCGGAAATGAGCTATATCCTCGATGCACTTAAAAAACTGGAGCATGAAAAGTCCAGAAAAGACCGCAGCACCGGAATGATCAACATAACCGGGGCACTCTTTGAAAACGAACAGCCCAGATCGCCGGTAACGGCAGCCTGGAAGATCGCTTTGACCGTGGTGGTGGCCGTGGTGATCACCTTCGGGGCTACCTGGTATCTCCTGCAGCCGGGCAAAGGGCGGGGAAAAGCCGCGCCGCGCACGGCAGTCCCGCCGCCCGCAGCTCAAGCGGTCAGGATCGACACACCACCGGCAGCTCCTGCTCCCGTGTCTGTCCCCGTACTGCAAGCTGCTCCTGCAGCGCCGGCAGTGACTGTGACAACGGCAGCAGCGGTAGCACCGACAAAAGTCGTTCCTGTACGACAGCCGGCGCCGGTTGCAAAAGCGCCGATAGTTGTCCAGGCCGAGTCAGCTAAAGATGATGCAGCCGCCCTGCTTACTTTGAAGGAACTGCATAATCGCAAGAAAGATCGGAGAGGGCAGGCATTGACTGCCGATCAGATTGTTGCGGCGCCAGCCGACATCAAGTTGTCCGGAATCGCCTGGCAGGATGAACGCCTGGCTCGCCGGGCGGTTGTGAACGGTTTCCTGATGAAGGAAGGCGGGGTTGTTTCGGGGGCTAAAATTACGGAAATTCTTCAGGATCGGGTAAGATTCTCGTTGTCCGGAAAGATGTTTGATATCCCGCTGGTTTCTTCGAGTGCGCCGGCTGCGGGAAAATAATACCGTCTACCCCGAGAAAGGTTTCTCCATGCGCACGCTTGCCAGCCTGCTGTTCATTGCCGTTTCCCTCACCGCCTGCGGAAAAAAAGGTCCTCTGATCTATCCCGATATGCTGGTGCCGGCTGCTCCCTCCTCTGTTGCGGCGCAGCAGACCGGAAATGCCATGAAACTCTCATTTGTGCTCCCATCCAAAGATCTGGCCGGTCGAAACTTTAGCGGGCTGGCCAGCGTCAAAATTCTGAAGCATGATGAACCGGCCGGTCAGGCACCCGGCTGCAGCTCCTGCACAGCTGATTTTGCCCTGTTCAGAAAGCTGAATCTTGAACTTCTGCCGTCCGATACCCAGCGCTCCGGCAGCTTGGTAGCGCTGCTGGATAGTGATGTACAGGTCGGCAGAAGCTACAGCTATCGCGTTTCCGGCTTTACCAGGGAAAATCAGGAAGGTGCCGTTTCAACGACGGCTCCAGCGGTTATGCGTCTTACGCCCCTGCCGCCGGTTCTGCAGGTGATCTGCCAGCCAACCGAGATTGATCTTGAGTTTGTCGGTCTGCCGCCTGAAGAAGGTGTTATTGCGGGTTACAATATCTACCGGACGGTAAAAGGTGCATTATTTCCGCTGGTGCCGCTGAACAGGAAACCGCTTGTGGAAAACCGTTATGTGGATCAGGGGCTTGACCGCAGCACAAGCTATGTCTATGGGATCAGGACTGTTGTCCGGCTATCGGACGGAAGCAGGATGGAGAGCAATTTATCCAATGAAGCGGAAGGCCGTTTGAAGGATGATGAGTAGGCAATATCTGAATACAATCATAAATCTATAACGAAAAAGGGCATCCGCAAACGGATGCCCTTTTTAAGTTGCCAGTTGCCGCTCAGAAATTACTTGGCTACGGTTTCAGCCAGTTTCAGAGCGATATCCTTGTAGGGGTTGGCGAACAGGATGATCAGGCAGACAACCAGGGCGTAGATTGCCAGGGACTCGATCATGGCCAGACCGATCATCATGGTGGTCAGAATTTTGCCGGAAGCGCCGGGGTTGCGGGAAACGCCTTCAACGGCGCTTTTAACTGCCAGACCCTGACCAATGCCGGTACCCAGTGTACCCAGTGCCATACCAATACCTGCTGCCAGAACGCACATCGTGAAAAAGCTCATCTTTACTTCTCCTCTCTTCTTTTGGTTAATATCCTAAACGGTATAGGATTTGAAATTGTTATCAGTGTGCGTGCTCCAGTGAACCCTGGATGTAAATCATGGCCAGCAGCATGAACACGAAGGCCTGGATGAACGATACCAGGACACCCATCAGCATCATCGGCAACGGTACCAGAAACGGAGCCAGTCCGAAGAAGATCATCAGAACCAGTTCGTGGCCGTTCATGTTGCCGAAGAGACGCAGGGTCAAAGAAACCGGGCGGCTCACGTGGCCAATGACCTCGATGAAGAACATGATCGGGGCCAGCCATGCGATAGGTCCCAAGAAATGTTTGATGTAACCAGCGCCATGGTGTTTGAGCCCGACAATGTGAGTCGAAATAAATACGATTACCGCACAGGCTGCCGTGGTGTTGATGTTGGCGGTCGGCGGGAAAAAGCCGGGGATCAGGCCGATCAGGTTGGAGACCAGCACAAAGATCGCCAGGGTGGCGATCAGCGGGAAGAAGGGGCGGCCATGTTCGCCCATGGTCTCGACAATCATGTTCTCGATGCCGCCGACGACGACCTCCATGAAGTTCTGCATCCCGCCGGGGATTGTCTTGACCGCCTTGGTAGCCAGTACGGAAAGCACCAGCAGCAGGATGATCACGAACCATGTGTAGATTATGGCGTCGGCGCTGGCATCGGGTAAATGCAGCGGAGCCAGAAGCGCACGGAAAAATTCAAGAAACAGTATCGGGTGAACCATGGAGCTAACCTCCTGTGCGCAGGGCACAATATAGTGAAAGTGCAAGAATGTTGATTACAATAATGGATAGTCCTGTCAGAACTCCTGCCAGAGAGAACCATCCGGTTGTTAATACAAAATACAAGGCAAATCCGGTTACGGTCATACGTCCGATGTAACGCATCAGCGCGTAGCGGCTCGGATTGGCCGGCAACAGTCCCAGTATGCGCTGCAACACGTTACGCATCCAAAGGAAGTTTACTATCGCAATCGTGCCGCCTGCCAGAACTCCCAAAGCCGCTTTGCCGGAGAACAGGGCCAGGCTGCCGAGGGTCAGAACTAACAGCAACACGAGGCTGCCCTTGATAATGACGGCGAAGAGGCTATCTTCGTTGATCGCTGTCATCATCCCTGCGGATCTCCCTGCCGGCAATGACATAGATGTTCTTGAAGCCGGCCGCGATGCCAATCAATAAAAAGATATAAAAGAACCAGGGGCGTGTACCAAGCCAGCGATCCAGGGTCAGGCCAAACCAGACACCGATCCCGATGGCCATAACCACCGAGATACCCATACTGGATACCATGGCGAGGTTACGGAAAATCTCTTTTTTGTCATTGCTCATGACAGATCACGTATACAAACAAGGCACAAAACCGGTATTCCATAACACGCCCGGTGTGATTCTGTCAAACGAAATAAGGCCGGTCACGCAATCAGCTTGAAACAATTTGCCGCCGCCGCAATTGTTTTTTCTATGTCTTCAGTGGTGTGTGCCGCTGAGACAAAGCCGGTTTCAAACTGGGACGGTGCCAGGTAGATGCCCTGATCCAGCATGGCCAGGAAGTATTTTGCAAAGGCTCCAGTGTCACATTGCGAGGCGGTGGGCCAATCGTAGACCTCGCCTTTGGAAAAGAACGCGCAGAACATGCTGCCGACGCGGGTGGAATAGATCGGATAACCGGCATCTTTGGCTGCTTTGGAGAAGCCTTCCGCCAGCATGCGGCTTTTTTCTTCCAGCTTCTGGTAAAATCCGGGCTGTTTGAGGATGTTCAGGGTGGCAATGCCGGCCGACATGGCCAGCGGATTGCCGGAGAGAGTGCCGGCCTGATAAACCCCGCCGGCCGGTGAAAGTATTTCCATTATGTCGCGTCGGCCGCCGAAGGCGCCTACCGGCAGGCCTCCGCCGATGATCTTGCCCAGCGTGGTCATATCGGGAGTGACGCCGTACAGTTCCTGTACTCCGCCGTAAGCCACACGAAAACCGGACATGACCTCGTCGAAGATCAGGATGATACCTTCCTGAGTGCAGATTTCGCGAAGACCTTCCAGGAATCCTTCACGGGGGGGGACAGTGCCCATATTGCCGGCTACCGGTTCGACGATAATGCAGGCAACGGAGTCTTTGTTGTCGGCGATCAGTTTCCTGACTGAATCAAGCGAGTTGTACTCCGCTGTCAGTGTGAGCTTGGCAACATCGGCCGGCACGCCGGGAGAGTCGGGTACCCCGAAGGTGGCGGCGCCGGAGCCGGCCTTGACCAGCAGGGAGTCGGCATGCCCGTGGTAGCAGCCGGAGAATTTGAGGATCTTGTCGCGCCCTGTGTAGCCGCGGGCCAGGCGGATGGCGCTCATGGTGGCCTCGGTGCCGGAACTGACCATGCGTACCATTTCAATGGAGGGAACTGCCTCGATGACCATGTTGGCCAGGGTCGTCTCCCGCTCGGTCGGCGCACCGAAGCTGGCGCCGCTTTCCATGGTGTTCTGAACGGCTGCGATGACGGCGGGGTGGCAGTGACCGACGATCATCGGTCCCCAGGAACCAACGTAGTCCACAAATTCATTGCCGTCTTCGTCACAAATGCGGCATCCAGACGCTTTTTTGATAAAGAGCGGATCGGCGCCTACGGATTTGAAAGCCCTGACCGGACTGTTGACGCCACCGGGGATCGAGGTTTTGGCCTGCTGAAACAGCTGGCTGGAGCGAGTATGGTTCATTTCTATGACTCCTTTGGGAGGAAATTGAGAAGAAACAGGCGAATTGAAACATCTTGGTTAGCATATTGGGCACAGCCATGTCAATCATGGAGGATATTTCTTGCCATTGAGGCGTCGTTACGAGTGTCCCATGCTGCTAAAATCAGATATAACCTCTAAAAAATGTCGTATAAACGGTATGTTATAAATTGAGCCGAATCAACTGCGCCAGATTATTCTACGAAAAAAAACACGGAAAAACTCCTTGACAAAGAGGATCAAATAACCTATTTATTTCAGCGTTTGTTTGTATACAGTATACCGTACGCAGTAAGGAGGGCTCTCAATGCTCGGTGCATATTTACCTATTCTTCTTCTAGTAATTGTTGCGATAGGCTTCGGCCTCGTTTCTCTGGTGATGTCGTCTCTGATAGGCCCTAAGAAATACTCCGCATTAAAAATGTCTCCCTACGAGAGCGGATGCGAGCCGGTCGGCACTGCTCGGGAACGTTTTTCGATCAAGTTTTACCTGATAGCAATGCTCTTCATCGTGTTCGATATCGAGGCGGTGTTCCTTTACCCCTGGGCAATCCTCTACAAAAAACTGGGAGCATTCGGATTGGTAGAGATGGGGTTGTTCATCGTGATCCTCTTTGTCGGTTATATTTATGTCTGGAAAAAAGGAGCACTGGAATGGGAGTAGACAATCCGCTTGGCGAAAACATCATAACCACGTCACTGGACGCACTTGTGAACTGGTCGCGGAAATCGTCCATCTGGCCGATGACATTTGGTCTGGCGTGTTGTGCAATCGAGATGATGGCTACCGGAGCCTCCCATAATGACCTGGACCGTTTCGGTATCATTTTCCGTGCTTCCCCCCGTCAGTCAGACTGTATCATTATCGCCGGCACGGTTACCAAGAAGATGCTGCCGGTTATCATGACTGTCTATGAGCAGATGCCTGAGCCGAAATGGGTTATCGCCATGGGGGCCTGTGCCTGTTCCGGTGGAGTTTTCGATACCTATAGTGTCGTTCAGGGCATCGATGAAGCGCTGCCGGTGGATGTCTATATTCCGGGCTGCCCTCCACGCCCCGAAGCGCTGCTATTTGGTCTGATGAAGCTGCAGGACAAGATCATGAAAGATAAAAACTCATTCGGTTCCGCCATTGGCTTGGGTGAGCGGATAGAGACAGTTGCCGCCTGATTTCATTTAGAACGATTTCATACTCAAATCCCAGAAAAAGGGTTGGATATCATGGCAGAAAATAATCGCGCAGTACTCCAGTTGAAGGAAAAATTTGCTGCATCAATTATTAATGTGGTGGAATTCAGGGGTGAGGTGACGGTAACCGTCAAAAAGGATGCCATCATTGAAATCCTTTCGTTCCTCAAACAATCGCTTCAGTACAACCTGCTGACAGACCTTACCGCCGTTGACTATTTGGGAAGGAAGGAAGAGCGTTTCATGCTGGTCTATCTGCTCTATTCTATTCCCAACAAGGATCGTTTGCGGATCAAGACACCGGTGGCTGAGGCTGATTGCAGCATCCCGAGCGCCACGCAGGTATGGAGAACAGCAAACTGGCTGGAGCGGGAAGTGTTTGACCTATTTGGTATTACATTCGAAAATCACCCGGACCTCCGCCGCATTCTCATGAAAGATGACTGGGTAGGACATCCGCTTCGTAAAGACTATCCTCTTCAAGGTCCGGACCGTGAACCTTACAAAGGGCGTTTGTCATAGTAATACTACATCGTTTTCGTATTTCGATCATAGAAGAGGCGATACATGGCAACTACTGAAACAATGACACTGAACATGGGACCGCAGCACCCCAGTACCCACGGGGTTTTGAGGCTCGTTCTCGAGCTGGACGGAGAAGTGATCACCAAGATTACTCCTCATATCGGCTATCTGCATCGTGGCGTAGAAAAACTCTCCGAGCACCGCACCTACCACCAGATCCTGCCGCTGACCGACCGACTCGATTACCTGGCTCCCATGAGCAACAACCTGGGTTATATCTTGGCCGTCGAAAAACTGATGGCGGTCGAGGTGCCGGAACGCGCTGAAACAATCAGGATAATTATGACCGAGTTGACCAGGCTTGAGTCGCACCTGGTCTGGATTGCGTGTCATGCTCTTGATATCGGTGCCATGACTGTTTTTATTTATGCATTCCGTGAGCGCGAAACGGTCATGGAGATCTACGAACTGATCTCCGGTGCCCGCATGACATCCAACTTCTACCGGGTCGGCGGTCTTTCGCAGGACGTACCGGATGAGTTCGTGAAAAAAGTCAGTGACTTTATCGACGTTATGCCCGGCTACCTGGATCAGTATGAGGGCCTTTTGACAACCAACCCGATCTGGCTCAAACGTACAGTCGGAAACGGTGTCATCTCCGCCGAGGACGCCATCGATTTCGGCATTACCGGACCGGCTCTGCGAGGTTCCGGTGTGGATTGGGACCTTCGTCGCGATAATCCCTATAGCGGTTACGAAAAGTACCAGTTCAAGGTACCGGTTGGTGAAAACTGCGATACCTTTGATCGTTACAAGGTCCGCCTGATCGAGATGCGTGAAGCCTGCAAAATTGTCCGTCAGGGTCTTGACAGACTCAAGCCGGGTCCGGTGCTGGCTGATTATCCTCAGGTCTGCTATCCACCCAAGGAAAATGTCTACAACAGTATTGAAGGTCTGATCCACCACTTCAAGATCGCTTCCGAAGGTTTTCCCGCACCGGAAGGAGAAGTATATCAGGGCATCGAAGCCCCCAAGGGGGAACTGGGATTCTATATCGTCAGCGACGGCGGCAATAAGCCGGAGCGTCTGAGAATTCGTCCACCTTCATTCGTGAACCTTCAGGCCATCGAGAAGATGGCCAAGGGTTCAATGATCGCCGACCTGGTGGCTGTGATCGGAACGCTGGACATTGTTCTTGGTGAGATTGACAGGTAACTCCCGAGATTTACGTAAAAGGAGAAGGCGCGAATGAGTGAAGCTGTTGCTCAACAGGCTACAGAGCAGGAACCGGTAATCGACCTCTCGCTTGCCAATAAGATTATCGACAAGTATATAGACATGCCCGGAAACCTGATGCCGGTACTCCAGGGCGCTCAGGACGAGTACGGATACATTCCGCGCGTTGTAGCTGATCTGATTGCTGAACGCCTGAATGTATATCCCAGCCAGATCTATGGGGTGCTTACCTTCTACGCTCAGTTTCATCTTAAACCACGTGGTAAGTTTATTATCAGGGTTTGTGTCGGAACTGCCTGCCATGTGCAGGGTGCTCCGCGTATCGTTGAGTCATTCTTCGACAAACTGCATATAGGACACGCCGAAACAAGTCCGGATCTGCGCTACACCTTTGAAAAGGTTGCCTGTCTGGGAGCCTGTGGAATGGCGCCGCTGGCCATGGTTAATGATGCTACCTACGGTGCCATGACGGTGCAGAAGGTCAGTGAAATCGTCGCCGACTATAACCAGAGACCAATGAAATAGAAATAGTAAGTAGCTCGAAACTTTCCAGCAGGGGACAATTCAGTCATGAGCGAAAACGAAGCAATTAAAATTCTGATCTGCCAGGGTACCGGCGGGGTTTCGATGGGCGCCAAAGAGGTTGAGGCGGCTTTCATAAAACATCTCGCTGAAAAAGGCTTGAATGCCGTCGTCGGCAAGCGCTGCGACGTCATCAAGACCGGTTGTCGCGGACTGTGCGCCAATGACGTCCTGGTTGACATCATTACTCCTGATCAGGGACGCGTCACCTATGACTTCGTTAAGCCGGAAGAGGTCGAAAAGATCATTGAAGAACATATCGTCAACAAGACGGTAATGGAAAAAAGAAAGGCCAAGCCTTACTATAACCAGTTTGTCGATGCTCAGATGCGTGTAGTAATGACCGGCTGCGGGCAGATTGATCCGGATAGCATTGATGCATATATGGAAGAAGATGGATTCAAGGCCATCGAGAAGTGCGTCAAGTCAATGAAGCCGGAAGAAGTCATTGATGAGGTCAAAAAATCCGGCCTGCGCGGGCGTGGCGGCGGCGGTTTCCCTACCGGTATGAAGTGGTCCTTCTGCAAGGCTTCTCCCGGGAATCACAAGTATCTGATCTGCAACGCTGATGAAGGCGATCCGGGCGCATTTATGGACCGTTCGCTGCTGGAGGGAGACCCCTACTGCATTATTGAAGGGATGATGATTGCTGCTTACGCGATTGGCTGCGATTTTGGGTATGTCTATGTCCGTGCCGAGTATCCTCTGGCCGTACAGCGTCTCCAGCATGCCATTGATGTCTGCTATGAAAAAGGCTACCTCGGCAAGAATATTCAGGGTTGGGGGCTTGACTTCGACATGCGCATCAAGATGGGGGCCGGCGCCTTTGTCTGCGGCGAGGAAACCGCCCTGATGGCCTCCATTGAAGGACAGCGCGGCATGAGTCGCCCGCGACCACCATTCCCAGCTGTGCGCGGTCTCTGGGGATATCCCACCAACATCAACAACGTCGAGACCTTTGGCAACGTCCGTCACATCATCAACAAGGGTGGTGACTGGTACGCTTCACTGGGTACCGAGACTACCAAGGGCACCAAGATATTTGCCGTTACCGGTAAGGTCAAGCACACCGGTCTGGTGGAAGTTCCGGCCGGTATGAAGATCCGCGAGGTTATCTATGACGTCTGCGGCGGTATCGCCAATAACCGGAAATTCAAGGCTGTTCAGGCCGGCGGACCTTCCGGAGGTTGTATTCCGGCTGAAATTCTGGACACCCCGGTTGACTATGACTCCCTGATCAAGGCCGGCGCCATGATGGGTTCCGGTGGTCTGGTTGTCATGGACGAAACAACCTGCATGGTTGACGTGTCACGCTTCTTCCTTAACTTCACCAGAATGGAGTCATGTGGCAAGTGTGTTCCCTGCCGGATTGGGCTGAAGGTTATGCTCGATATCCTTGAGAGGATTACCGAGGGACGTGGCGAGCACTCCGATATTGCAACGCTTCAGGATCTGGGCATTGCCATCAAGAAGGCATCACTGTGCGGTCTCGGCCAGACAGCACCCAATCCGATTCTTTCCACCATCAACTATTTCCGTGATGAGTATGAAGCGCACATCAACGACAAGCGCTGTCCATCCAATTGCTGCAAGGAACTGCTTCTGTGGCAGGTGGTCGAGGACAAATGCGTCAAATGCGGCGCCTGCAAGAAGGCCTGTCCGGTTGATGCAATAATATGGGAAAAAGGACAGTTGGCAGTTTTGGACAAGGAAAAGTGTACCAAGTGCAAATCCTGTTATGACGCCTGCCGTTTCATGGCCCTTGAATAAAGAGATTGCTGCTAATTACGTAAGCGAAAGAACAGTCAAGCCCACTGACAGAGGTTGAGATGGTTAATCTGACGATAGACGATAAGCAGGTCACTGCCCCCAAGACCGCGACCATTTATGATGCGGCCAAACTGAACGGGATAAAGATCCCGATACTGTGCCATGACAAGAAGCTGAAGCCTTTTGGCGCCTGCCGCATGTGCCTGGTCGAGGTGGAACAGATGAAGGGCCGCCAGATTCCGGCCTGCACAACGCCGGTGACAGAAGGCATGATCATCCGCACCTCGACTCCCGATATTGTCAAGGCGCGTAAGATGGTGCTTGAACTTCTCCTGCTCAACCATCCCATTGACTGCCCGGTCTGTGACAAGGCCGGCGACTGCGACCTGCAGAACCTGACCTACGAATACAAGGTGGATGCCAACCGCTTTACCGATGAGAAGTTCCACCTTGAGATCGATTATACCAATCCGCTGATTGAGAGGGACATGAACCGTTGCGTATTGTGCGGTAAGTGTGCCCGTATCTGTGATGAAATCGTTTCTTTCGGCGCCCTTACATTTATTGATCGCGGTATTGAGACTAAAATCGGCTGTGAATTCGAGGAAGCCTTGAACTGCGAGTTCTGCGGATCCTGCGTCTCGGTCTGTCCGGTTGGTTCGCTGCTGGCCCGTCCCTTCAAGTTCAAGGCCCGTTTCTGGTCGCTTACCAAACAGAAATCGGTCTGCGGGTATTGCGGTACCGGTTGTAACCTGACACTCGGTGTCAAGGACAACAAGGTTCTCACCACGATCTATGATGAAAATCAGGGTTTTCATAATGGTCAGTTGTGCGTACGCGGACGTTTTGGCTATCAGTTCATCAACAGTGACAAACGCCTGACAAAACCACTGATACGTAAGAATCAGAATCTGGTGGAGGTCGGCTGGGATGAGGCGCTCGAAGTGGTTGCCGGCCGTCTCAGGGACTCCGGTGCCGCATCAGCTGCTCTGGCAACAGCTCGTCTGACAAATGAGGAACTGTTGCTTTTCAAACAGTTGATGGAATCTGTCGGATCCAATAATTATGACCACTCTGCCGGATATGCCCATGCAGCTCTGACGGAGGGTTTTGCCGGCAGTTTCGGAATATCTGCATCTCCTTCCACCATACTTGACATACAAAAGAGCGATCTGCTGCTGGTGATCAAGACCGATGCCTATGAAACCCATCCGGTGGTCGGATTCGAGATCAACATGGCGGTCAAGAATAAAGGTGTCCAGCTCAAAATACTGTCTGACAAGACCGGCAAACTCTCCAAGCTTCCGGATGCGAAAACACTGGTGCATACACCCGGTAGTGAAATTGCAATCATTAACTCTTTGGCGAAAGTCATTATAGATAATAAGCTGGGAGATGCTTCGGCGGTTTCTCTCCCCGGATATGCTGATCTTGAGAAATCTTTGGCAGACTTTACACCGGAAGCGGTTTCCGCCCAATGCGGATTAAGTGCTGATGATATCAAGCTGTTGGCCAGTGACTATGCCAAGGCAGAAAAGGCGCTGATCCTGTTCCCGGTTGGTCAGGCCTACCCCGGCCACACCGCTGCTCTGGCGAACGCCGTTGCCAACCTGGCTCTGCTGGCTGGAAAGCTTGGCAAGGAAGGCAGTGGTGTTCTCTGCCTGTCAGAAAAAAACAACAGCCAGGGGGCCGTTGACATGGGCTTCCATGCTGCTGGTGGTGGACTCAATGCTGGCCAGATCCTTGATGGCTGCGCTACCGGTTCGATCAAGACCTTGTTGATTGCCGGCGAGAATCCACTCGTATCCTATCCTGATCATGCCAAGGTGAAAGCTGCCCTGGACAAGGTTGAATTTCTGGTGGTTTCCGAGATGTTTATGACCGAGACAGCGGCAATGGCCGATGTGGTGCTGCCGGTCTGTTCCTTTGCCGAGAAGGAAGGCACCTTTACCGCAACCGACCGTCGCGTGCAGCACATCAAGCCTGCCATCAAAAAAATTGGTCAGAGCCGGTCCGACTTTGAAATCTTCGGGTCACTTATTGCAAAGATGGGTGGCGTCTCTTCGGCTGCTCCGGCTGTTGTCTTCGCCGAGATAGCAGCGTCTACACCAGGTTATGAAAGTATGAGTTATGTGTCTCTGGGCGATGAGGGCCTCTTTGCATCAGTTGACGTCAAACCCGTTTTCGTTGTTCCTCAAACATCGGCTGCCAAGGCTGAATCTGGCAAACTTGCGCTTGTTACCGGTAGTGTCTTGTATCACAACGGTACACTTTCACAGTATGGTGAAGGCCCGATGCACGTCTGTCCCGAGGGTTATGTCGAACTGTCCAGGGCTGATGCCGCTGCGATGAAGTTTGTGGAAAATGATCTCCTGACAATCAGTTCAGCCAACGGCAGCATGAAGCTCAAGGCCCGGATTACGCCGCGCATGCCGCAGGGTGTGGTCTTTGCTCCGTACCATTTCGGTGCCAATCCGGTCAATCAGGTCTGGAACGGAGCTCCGGTTACCTGGGTAACCCTGGCCAAGTAGTTTATTATGAAACCTGCTCGAATAATTATAAACCAAGGAAAGAGGGACAGATGGATATCGTGATATTAGGACTGCCGATGATGTACTACATCGCCATGGTTGCCAAGGTCCTGGTGGCGTTTGTCTTCGTGCTGCTGACCGTGGCATATTCCACCTACGCCGAGCGCAAGATCATCGGCCATATGCAGGTTCGACTGGGACCGATGCGTACGGGATGGCACGGCCTTCTGCAGCCGATTGCCGACGGAGTTAAACTCTTCTTCAAGGAAGAGATCGTCCCTGCCCAAGCGAGCACTTTTGCCTTTCTGATCGCACCATTGATCGCTCTGATACCGGCCTTCATAACCTTTGCAGTCATTCCCTTCGGCGGAGTCATCGAGGTGGCCGGCTACAAAATACCGCTACAGATCGCCAGCTACGTTGATGTAGCCTCCGGCAAAGTCTATGACATTAATGTCGGTGTTTTGTACATCCTGGCCATGTCTTCTCTGGGAGTGTACGGCATCGTGCTTGCCGGCTGGGCCTCGAACAGTAAGTATTCTCTGATGGGCGGTCTGCGCGCATCAGCTCAGATGATTTCGTATGAGCTAGCAGCCGGTCTTGCGATTGTGTCGGTATTCATGCTCTCCGGAACCCTTTCCATGAATGAGATTGTCAAATTGCAATCAGGTTTTGGCGGGTTCGAGTGGTATGTCTTTAAACAGCCGGTTGCTTTTGTAGTGTTCTTTATCTGCGCGATAGCAGAGATCAACCGCACCCCCTTTGACCTGCCCGAGGCTGAAACTGAGCTGGTCTCGGGTTTCTGTACCGAATATTCGAGTATGAAGTACGCCATGTTTTTCATGGCTGAATATGCCAATATGATTACCGTGTGCGCCCTGACCACCACTCTGTTCCTGGGTGGATGGAATGGCCCTCTGGCAACCAGCATTCCACTCCTTGGTCCGGTCTATTTCGTAGCCAAGGTGTACTTCCTGATTTTCTTCTGCATGTGGCTTCGTGCAACAGTACCCCGGTATCGCTACGATCAGTTGATGCATATCGGCTGGAAGGTGTTTATCCCGCTGGGACTGCTTAACATTGTTGTCACAGGCATCTGGAACTTTATCCTTCAGTAGGGTTTAACCAAGGACTCCAAGAACAAGGACGGAAACATGAATCCGATCAAAACGTTTGTGCCGATCATACAAGGCCTTAAAATCACGCTGGGGCATCTTTTCAAAAAGCCGGTCACTCTGCAGTATCCTGATGAGCGACCAAAAGTAGCTGCGCGTTACAGAGGCCTGCATGCACTGAATGTATCGCACAACAAGGCGAAATGCGTGGCCTGTTATTTGTGTCCTACGGTTTGTCCGGCCAAGTGCATTACGGTTGAGGCGGGTGAGGATGCCAACCATGACAAATATGCGGCTGTCTATGAGATTGACATGCTGCGCTGCATATTCTGCGGATATTGTGTAGAGGCCTGCCCAGTGGATGCCATCCGGATGACCGGTGAGTTTGAGCTGGCTAACTACAGCCGCAAGGACTTTGTCTACTCCAAGGAACGACTCTTAGAAAAGAAATAAAGGAGCAGTACATGGAAACCCTCTTCTTCTTGATTGTCTCGCTAGTGGCCATTGTGTCGGCGATCCTGGTGGTCACGTGCAGAAATCCGATCAACAGCGCCCTGGCACTGATCCTGACCTTCTTCTGCCTGGCGACATATTATGTTATGTTGGATGCCCCTTTCATGGCTGCTGTGCAGGTAATGGTCTATGCCGGCGCTATTATGGTTCTGATTGTGTTCACCATCATGCTGCTCAATATCCGGGTAAACGCATCCAAGAGCCAGTCCCACAAAGTGGTATTGGGAATAGTGATCGGTTTTTTCACATTGCTCAACACTGCAGTCATCGTATTCAAGAGCCGAGTTGCCCTTCCAAATGGCCCATTGACCGGAGAAATACTCAAACAACAGGGACATACCGAGCTAATTGGACGTGAGTTGTTCACCACCTTTCTGCTTCCATTTGAAGTTACCTCGATTCTGCTCCTGGTAGCCATCGTCGGTGCTGTTATTCTGGCCAAGAAAAAAATCTAGACTGAGGGATATATTCATGGAAAATCTGAACGGCTATCTCATAATCAGTGCCATCCTCTTCTCCATCGGAACAATTGGTGTTCTTACCCGCAAAAACGCCATTGTCATCTTCATGTGTGTAGAGATGATGCTTAATGCAGTCAACCTGACTTTCGTGGCGTTGTCGCGGCACCTTGGAAACCTGGACGGTCAGGTATTTGTATTGTTTGTCATGACCGTAGCCGCTGCAGAAGCTGCCGTAGGTCTGGCCCTGATGATCGCATTCTACAACAACAAAGAGTCTATCGACGTTGACGATATCAACCTGATGAAGTGGTAGTTTGGAAGATCAGGGCCTCAACCAAAGACACAATGTTTACTGATTGAATAAAGGAGTCCTCCATGTTTGACTACGTTTGGCTAATCCCATTTTTCCCGCTTGTCGGTTTTCTGATCAACGGGTTTTTCGGGAAAAAGATCAAGAATGAAGCGGTGATTGGTGCAATTGGCACTCTGGCGATATTCTCGTCATTCATTGTCTCATGCATGATCCTTATGGAGATGATCGCTCTTCCTCCAGAGAAACGTATCTTCGAAAAAGTCGTTTTCCCCTGGATTCAGTCAGGCAATTTCAAGGCCGACATGGCCTTCCTGCTTGATCCGCTCTCCTGTGTCATGATCATGGTTGTGACCGGAGTCGGGTCACTGATTCACCTCTATTCAATTGGTTATATGCATGGAGAAGAAGGATTCTACCGCTTTTTTGCCTATCTAAACCTGTTCTGCATGTCCATGCTGCTGCTGGTTCTGGGAAGCAACATGCTGGTCATGTTCATCGGATGGGAAGGTGTCGGTCTCTGTTCCTACCTGCTGATCGGTTATTACTTCCATAAAAAATCCGCTGGTGACGCCGCCAAGAAGGCCTTCGTCATGAACCGGATTGGTGACTTCGGTTTCTTGATCGGCCTGTTCACGCTCTACTGGTGGCTTGGCAGCAACCACAACATCTGGACAATCAATTTCATGGAAATAAAGGCCGCCTCGCACCTGCTTCCCTACGGTGGTGTTGTTACTGTTGCAACCCTGTGCTTCTTCGTTGGGGCAACCGGTAAATCGGCCCAGATTCCACTTTTCACCTGGTTGCCGGACGCCATGGAAGGCCCGACTCCGGTTTCAGCCCTGATCCATGCCGCAACAATGGTCACCGCGGGCGTCTACATGATCGGCCGTATGAGTTTCGTATTCATCAAATCACCTGATACCATGATGGTGGTAGCTGTGGTCGGTGCTGCGACAGCAATATTTGCTGCTACAATCGGTACGGCACAAAACGACATAAAGCGAGTCCTGGCCTATTCGACGGTCTCACAGCTCGGTTTTATGTTTTTGGCAATGGGTGTTGGAGCATTTGCGGCCGGTATCTTCCATCTGATGACCCACGCCTTCTTCAAGGCCTGCCTGTTCCTTGGTTCCGGTTCAGTTATCCACGCCATGCACCACGCCCTGCACAAAGGCCACCTTCACGATGACGCCCAGGATATGCGCAACATGGGTGGCCTCAGAAAGGCCATGCCGATAACTTTCCTGACCTTTTTGGTATCAACCATTGCCATTGCAGGTATCCCAGGTTTCTCCGGTTTCTTTTCCAAGGATGAGATTCTCTGGCAGGCTTTTTCTAACCCGTATCACGGCAATCTGAATATTTTTCTGTGGGGCACCGGTGCGGTCGCAGCATGCTTTACCGCATTCTACATGTTTAGACTTGTTTTCATGACCTTTTTCGGTGAATGCCGAATCAATAGCAAGGTCAAGGAATATTTGCACGAGTCTCCGCTGGTTATCACCATACCATTGATGGTTCTTGGCTTCCTGGCTGTTGTCGGTGGCTACCTGGGTCTGCCTAAGCTGATAGGCGATTTGTTCGGCGGCATTCCAAATCTCTTTGAGCATTGGCTGGATCCGGTTTTTGAACTGGCAGGTGAGTACGGTACTAAATATGCTCATCACGGAGCGCATCCTAGCCATGTCTTGGAATGGGCTTTGATGGGTGGTTCTGTTGTCATTGCTTTAGTGGGTATCGCCATTGCATTCACTATGTACATGAGTAACACCACTCTGCCCAAAAAGTTCACCGATACCTTTCCGACCCTGCACCGTGTAGTCTACAACAAATGGTATATCGATGAAATCTACGATTACGCATTTGTTAATCCGTGCAAGGCCTTTGGGCAGTTTCTCTGGAAAGGCTTCGACGTCCTCGTGATAGACGGCATCGTCAATGGTGTTGCCAGCGTAATCATGGGGTTCAGCGGCATATTCCGCTATATGCAGTCAGGCCTGATCTATAACTATGCCTGGTCAATGGCCTTCGGTGTTGTTGTAATGCTGGGTTACTACGTCTTCAAGTAAACGATTCTCTGCAATTTGCATAAAGGAGCATGAATTCATGAGTAACCTATTGAGCCTGACGACATTCCTGCCGGTACTGGGTGTCCTGCTGTTGTTGTTCATTCCCAAGGACAGCAAGGGAACGCTACGAACAGTGGCGTTTGCGACAACAGTAGTGACTTTTATGGTGTCGCTGCCGATTCTGTTTGGCTTCCAGAATAATGCTGAATTCCAGTTTGTCGAGAATATGCCCTGGATCGCCGCCGGACCTTTTGTCATGCGCTACTATATAGGTATTGACGGTATCAGTCTCTGGTTGGTTATCCTGACGACCTTTATTATGCCGATTGCGGTACTTTCCACCTACACGGCTGTTGAAGAGAAGGTCAAAGAATACATGATCCTTCTGCTTCTGCTTGAAACCGGTATGCTGGGGGCTTTTATCTCCCTGGACATGTTTTTGTTCTATATCTTCTGGGAAGTCATGCTGATACCGATGTATTTCATGATTGGCATCTGGGGCGGCAAAAATCGTATCTATGCGGCCGTCAAGTTCTTTATCTACACCATGGTAGGTTCTCTACTCATGTTGGTAGCCTTGATCTTCCTTTATTTCAAAGGATTGGAAGCAGGCTTTACCAACTTCGGTCTGCTGCAGTTCTTTAACCTGCAACTGCCGCTGGCTACACAGTCATGGCTGTTCCTGGCCTTTGCCCTGGCATTTGCCATCAAAGTTCCGATGTTCCCGCTGCATACATGGTTACCGGATGCTCACACCGAGGCGCCGACCGCCGGTTCTGTAATACTGGCCGCAATCCTTCTTAAGATGGGTACTTACGGCTATGTTCGCTTCGCCATCCCGCTATTCCCTGAAGCTGCCCACAAGTATGCGCCACTCATTGCAACACTGGCTGTCATCGGTATTATTTACGCAGCACTGGTTGCCATGGTTCAGGAAGATGTCAAGAAACTGGTCGCGTATTCATCAGTTGCGCACCTTGGTTTTGTTATGCTCGGCGTGTTTGCCTTTAATACA
Organism: Desulfuromonadales bacterium; assembly: GCA_016650295.1. Lineage (GTDB taxonomy): Bacteria > Desulfobacterota > Desulfuromonadia > Geobacterales > Pseudopelobacteraceae > CAIPTY01. The sequence continues at coordinate 60,073 of JAENWA010000007.1, forward strand.
GAAGGGATCACCGGCGGTTTGTTGCAGATGATCAATCACGGTATCTCTACCGGCGCACTGTTCCTTATCGTCGGCTTCATTTACGAACGCCGGCATACTCGACTGATCACCGACTTTGGCGGACTTTCCAAGCAAATGCCGATCTTTGCCACCATATTTATGATTGTGACGTTCTCCTCTATTGGTCTTCCCGGTACGAATGGTTTCGTCGGCGAGTTCCTGGTCTTGATTGGTGCATTCGAGAGTGAATTGCGCTGGTGGACGATCATCGCTTCAAGTGGCGTCATACTTTCGGCGGTCTATATGCTGTGGATGTTCCAAAGGGTTATGTTCGGTGAACTTGACAACCCTAAAAACCAGAAATTGACTGACCTGAATGCCCGCGAGATCGGCATCATGGTCCCGTTGATTGTCATGATTTTTGTGATGGGTATCTACCCGAAACCATTTATTGATAAAATGGACCCGGCCATCAAAAAGCTTGTCTCACAGGTTCGTCCCGTATCAATGAACGTACAGAAGTTGCCGGAAACAATGCCTGCTATGCCAGCTGGTCATACTAATATGGAAATGCCTGCCGGTCACATCGCTACGCCGTCTGCTGCTGATCCACATGCAGCACCGGCAGTCAACCCACACGAAGCAAAGTAAATAAAGAGTCAATCCGACCGGAGGATATATTAGATGGACATGATTACTATACCAGCCGTCAACGTAACACCGATACTGCCGGAGATTTTTCTCTCCGTGCTTGCCATGGTACTCCTGCTGATCAACGTTTTGATTCCGGGTGATCGTAAGACGTATCTGAGCTACCTCAGTTTTATCGGTATCGTGGTTACGGGTGTATTGGTAGGAGCCGGTTGGGGCGGTCATATCGAGAGCTTTAATGGATCGGTAGTTCTGGACAACTTTGCCAGCTTTTTCAAGATTATATTCCTGGTGGCCGCTGGCCTTGCAATTCTTATTTCAGACCAGTATATGGAACGGGAAGGTTGTAACCACGGTGAACTGTACCCGCTGATTCTTTTTTGTGTTGTCGGCATGATGCTGATGGCTTCAGGTACAGATTTGATGACAATTTTCCTCGGGCTTGAAGTCATGTCAGTGTCTCTCTACGTGCTGGCCGGTTTCAACCGAGCCAACAAAAAGTCCAATGAAGCCGGTCTCAAATACTTCCTGCTGGGCGCATTTTCCACCGGTTTTCTGCTGTACGGAATGGCGCTGACTTACGGTGCAACCGGAACCACCCGCATTGCAAAAATTGCGGCTGCTGTCGGCCAGATGAGCCTTCCTTCAGCTAATATCATGCTGGTTGCCGGAATGTTACTGATGCTGACCGGCTTTGCATTCAAGGTTGCCGCAGCACCGTTTCACATGTGGACTCCCGATGTTTACGAGGGGGCGCCGACTCCCATGACCGCGTTTATGTCGGCTGGCCCCAAAGCCGCCGGTTTTGCTGCTGCTCTGCGTATATTTCTGGTTGCGCTGCCTACTCTGCAGGTCGAATGGAGTCAGGTATTGTGGGTTCTGGCCGTGTTAACCATGACAGTCGGCAACATAACGGCACTTAGACAGGATAATATCAAGCGTATGCTGGCCTATTCGTCAATAGCCCATGCAGGTTACGCATTAGTCGGTTTTGCAGCCGGCAACGGAACAGGTACTGCCGGAATCCTGTTCTACATGCTTTCATATGCTTTTATGAACATCGGCGCATTTGCTATTATTATACTTGTTGCAAAGAAAGGCGAATGCAACGGTACTGTTCAGGATTTCGCCGGTTTTGGATTCAAGCACCCCGTTCTGGCAGCAGCGATGACAATATTCCTGTTTTCTCTGGCCGGAATGCCGCCAACAGCCGGTTTCATCGGTAAGTTTTACCTGTTCTCAGGGGCTATTCAGAAAGGTTACATCTGGCTGGCTATTATCGGTGTGCTTAACAGTGCAGCTTCCGTTTACTACTATCTGCGGGTAATGGTCTACATGTACATGAAGGAGTCAACCGAAGAATTTGACTGGATGCAGGTAACCGCACCTATGGCGTTGTGCGTTGCGATTTCAGTAATCGGCTCACTGATTCCCGGTATCGTGCCATCATTGATCCTCCAGTATGCGCAAGAGGCCATTAAGCTAATTTAAACAAGTTTGACATGATTCAAATATAAAGGGCGGTCTCATTCGAGATCGCCCTTTATATTTGAAGTTAGTATGAATATTTGGACAGACATTGTCGGATCAGGTAAAAAAACAATTACAGCGACAGCATGTTTAAGAAATCAATAACAGATCCGTTTCTATTCAGTTAGAACGGAATATCATCGTCTTGGAATGGCGGTTCTTCATAGTTGCCGGCACGTGACGCCGGTTCAGCGGACTCAGGGCTTCGACGGTTTTCTCCTTTGGGAGACAACATCTGCATTTTATCGCCGACTATATCAGTGGTGTAACGATCATTGCCGCTCTTGTCTTGCCATTTTCTTGTCTGCAGGCGTCCCTCGATAAATACAGTCTTGCCTTTTGAGAGGTATTCACCGGCGATTTCGGCCAGCTTGCCCCAGAGCGTAATATTGTGCCACTCGGTCCGCTCTTCCCATTCTCCGGTCTTACCTTTGAACTTTTCACTGGTTGCCAGGGAAAAACCCGCTACAGCCTGGCCTGAAGCCGTGTAGCGCACCTCCGGATCCTTGCCTAAATTCCCGATTAACATTACCTTGTTAAGACTTGCCATGAGTACCCCCACCTGTGATATTTTGTAACGTCAAATCCAATATTTCAGTTAAATTGCTAAAATCGGATGCATAGTAACTCAAAACAGCATTCTCGTAAAGCCTTCAAACAATCATCATCCATAACCGCTTAACAACAGTTATCTTAATACCCGGTTAAAATCATATAGCTATAAGTATAATAAGGACACATAGCGGTGTCATACTTATAGAGAAAACTTCTATGAACGTCAGGCATGGCGTTCCATGGCATCCTGTACGTTGCTGATCAAATTCAGGAGCCGGGGACCGATATTTTCTTCCAGCATGTTGCGACGCAATTGGAAAGCGGCGCCGGCACAACTGAACACCAGCACGCGAGAGCCATCTACGGGTATAAGCGGGGCAGCTACGGCATGCACATCTCGCTTCCAGTCACCTAAAGAGAGGCAGAATCCAAGTTCGGCGTAGTCCTTGAGCGCTTGATCCATGCCCGCCTTGATGCGAGGCCAATCAGCTTCGTTGCGCATTTTAACCTGATCCAGAATGGTGTTCCTTTCAACTTCCGACAGAGCGCTCAGGAGCGCCCGACCCATGGAGGTAGTGGCAATAGGAAGCTGCGATCCCACGTCCAGGGTCAGGGTCACGGTGGCGCTGCTACGATAGGCTTCAATATAGAGCATGTTAAGCCGATCCTGAACGCCAATAGCGACTGATGCCTGGGCGTATTCGGCCAGATCCTGCATTAGCGGTCGGGCGATCCGGCGCACGTCCATATTAGCCAGGAACGAATAGCCAAGCGCAAGGACCGCCGTATCCAGGTAATACTTGCCGAATTTGACCGAGTATCCCAGATATCCAAGCTGTGTCAGGGTGTGGGTCAAACGGGAGATTGTGGGTTTTGGCAAGCCAGTGCGTGCGGCGATCTCCTGGTTGCCGAGAAAACGATCCCCTGGTTTGAAGCAGCGCAATACCCCCATCCCGCGTTCAAGTGAACGGACTGACTGGCGTTCACCTTCCGGACCCGTCCCAGAGTCTTTTGTTCCCATTGTGCTCCTCCTTATTCCAATCCGCTCTCTTGATCAAATCGATTGGCCTTACCTTGTGAAGTGCCTTCGCGGCCCGATCTGCACGGCACATTATCGTTGGTTCGACTTCAATTCCTCAACGTACCTTAGCGATATGTCTACGCCGCCTCGATCCTTGCCACCTGATTTCAGCCTTGATGTGAAATGACATTATAGCGTTTCATTCTACGAAATAAAGAAAGATTGCATGAATAATAAATTTAAATCAAATTCATTTATTTAGGAACACTGTTTTGATTGATGAAACAAAATTCTCCGGCGTATGCCTGAGTAACTATACAATGTCCATACGAATTATTATGCAGCATGGAATGAAACGGCCTTTATACAAGCCTTGCGTAAAATCAAATGTAATATTTATAAAAACGGCTTCTCAAAAAAAAATATTTACAATCACCTCGAGCTCGGATATATATTTTGCAGTGAGGAACTATATTTCGCAGTACGGAATTGATGCAGGTAAAAGGCATGAAAGCAATGAAAAAAAAACCACGATACCACGTGGTGAGCTTGCGAATCAGCGATGAGGAGCGGGAGGCGATCGATGCATTCGCGCAACGTACCAGCAGGAGCATATCCCAGCTGATGCGCGAAGCAATGGTACTGATTACACTGAAGATGGACTCTGATAACAACGTATTACCAAGGTTACGAAGAGAGGTCTCGCATGAATACACAGATTTTGGGAGTGGACAGTAGGCATATGAATCTCGAAGCATGTCTGCGGTCCGTACAGGCAATGGAAATGCCTGTTGAACTGCTGGTGTTGCTATCGTCCGGCAACGTCAACGTTAGTATTGGCGAGTTGGCAGTCAAGCTCGACATCCCCCGTAAACAGGTATTGCTGATGCTGGTAACCCTGGAATGTCACGGTATGGTGCGCTGGGACGATAATGTCCGCCACTATCTGCCTGATAGCAAGGCGATGACTCCGTTGTATCAAGCCATGTTATCCGCCTGGGAGAATCATTGTACGCAGTTTGAAACGGCGTCGGCCGAAACCGAACAAATGCCCTCGAAACGTCGCGGTGTCGATCGCACGATGAAAAAATATAACCAAATCGATCCAATCAGTTGCTTATCACAAAGGAGCAGGGCATGAACATCCACGAGTACCAGGCAAAAGCAATATTGAGAGAATTCGGCGTGCCGGTCCCCGACGGTCACGTCTGCTACAACGGCGCCAGCGCCCGCGAATGGGCCAAGCGCCTGGGCGAAGGCCCCTGGGTCGTCAAGGCCCAGATCCACGCCGGTGGTCGCGGCAA
>JAENWA010000008.1 GCA_016650295.1 Desulfuromonadales bacterium
TGTTGCCCGCTACATTGAGAGCCATGATGTCACCAATCTAATTGGCATCTATGACCGGCTGGTCACCGAGTATCCGTCATCCCCCTGGCTCACCCGTGCCGATCCCTATCGCCTGCTGAAGAAATAGAGGACAGCTCCGGGTCAGGAGGGATTCTAGGGACATCGTACTTAATTCCAAAGGCGGCCAATCGGCCGCCTTTGCTATTTCATGGCGAGTGTATTGGCTGCTGAAACCAGGAAAACCTGGCCGGCCTCGGAAGAAAGCCGGGGAGTGACCCTGGTTCTTCTGGTCCCACTCCGGTAATAACGGCGTATAATAAACATACAAGGACAGATCGGGGCAGGAGGAGTGACATGACCAAGGCACAGTTTTTTTCAGGTAGCAGTATGCAAGGGAAATGCGAGGTAGACCTGGGCGGTTATCGGCATGAGTGCCGGCTTGACAGCATCTCGCGCAGCGGCGCAGAAGTTAACTGCACGGGTTTCCTGCGAGAAACCAGCCGCGGCGCCGCATGTGTTCTGCATCTTCAGGATGATGCACGTCAGAAACAGTGTCGGGTGACCGATATTGCGGCCGGGAAACTGCACCTGCGGTTTATGGCGGGCTGAACAGGCCGAACGGAATTGCCAACTGTATGCTGACATGTTCTCCGGCCGCGCTGGAGGGAGAAAGCAGATCATGAACGATCAAGATTACACCGCTGTCTTTACGGTAGACCAAACCCCGGAAGAAGCCTTCGCTGCCATCAATAATGTTCGTGGATGGTGGACGGGAGAGATTGAAGGGAGCACCGACAAATCCGGTGCTGAGTTTACCTATCGTTACAAAGACTTCCATTATTCCAGACAGAAGATAACAGAACTGATTCCCGGCAAAAAAGTCGTGTGGCGTGTTGTAGAGGCCTCCCTTAATTTTGTTGAAGACAAAACCGAGTGGAACGGCTCAGAAATCACGTTTCAAATCTCTCAACAGGGCGATAAGACAGAAGTCCGCTTCACTCACGTGGGCTTAGTTCCTGAACATGAGTGTTACAATGCCTGTTCAGGCGCGTGGGGCTCCTATATTAACGGTAGTCTGCGGAGCTTGATTACTACCGGCAAAGGGGAACCCAACCAGATGCGGATCGGCATCATAGGCGCCGGAAACATTGGCGGGACGCTGGCGCGCCATCTCACGAGACTCGGACATCTGGTTTCGATTGCGAATTCACGGGGACCGAAAAGCCTGACCGGTTTGGCGAATGAAATCGGTGCCAAGGCAGTTTCTGTGACTGAAGCCGGTAACGCCGGAGAAATCGTGATCATCGCGATTCCAACAAAGGCCGTTGTCGATCTTCCGAAAGGGCTGTTTGCGAACGTTTCATCCGACGTCATCGTGGTCGATACCGGCAACTACCATCCGGAGCTTCGCGACGGCCGCATCGAGGCGATTGATCGGGGTATGCCGGACAGCCGGTGGGTCGCGCAGCAGATCGGACGTCCCGTGATCAAGGCCTTCAATACCATCTTCGCCAAGAGCCTGCTTGAGAAGGGGGCGCCGAAAGGGGCGCCAGGCCGGATTGCGTTGTCTGTCTTTGGAGATTCATTGGATGGCAAGGCAACAGTGCTTCGTCTGATTGATGACCTTGGTTTCGACCCGGTCGAAGGTGGCAATCTGGACAACTCCTGGCGTCAGCAGGCCGGAACGCCTGCGTACTGTCAGGACCTCGAAGCCGCAGCACTTAGGCACGCACTCGAAGAGGCTGTTCACGAACGAATCGCAGAATACCGGGCTGCAGAGGAGGCTCGTATCAAGAAATATATGGCAGCTCAGAAAACTTGATCTGACGGCCGGCGGCTGGCGGTGCGAGTTGTAGATTACGTGTTTTTTACCACAACTGCATCATTAGAGTCGGTTGCCTTGGCAGCTTCGTTAACAGATGCTCCCATGATTCGCGCATTATTGTAGACAAAGCCTATCCTGAGCCCAAACGGCCTGGCGACTTTTTCCAGTGTTTCCAGAGTGGGATTCCCCTTGTCCTTTTCCAGATCCATCAGGACCCGCGGGAAAATCCCCAATACTTTCTCGGCGTATTCTTTCTGGGTTAACCCTGCGATCCGGCGCATCATCCGGGTTGCCTGGCCGATGGTCAGTTCGCCTGCTCTGATCTTGTCGTACAGAAAGAGTTTTTGGGTGCGAATCTCTTCTCGGGTCAGTTGCTTTTTTCGCATCATGTACCTCGCTACAACCGGGTCAAATCAGCGCTGACTTCGGCACATCGCGCCGCAACTCCTTCAATAACCGAAAGTTCCACCCCGCATTCCTTCATGACCTCAGGCAACGCCTGGACGTCGGGTGCTTGACGTCCCAGAAACCGCTTCGTTTCTGCCGGGTCGACCAGATCGGCGAGAAGTTCGACAACGCTGTGCCAATTGGGCCGGCCGATGGTTGTTTCCGCACCTGACGGCCACAAGGATGCACGGGCTATCCCATCCGGGTCAAGGAACATCGGCGCAAAATCATACAAAGGCGACAGCTCTATTCTGTTGTCATCCAGTTTAATGAGGGCGGTGTTCCGGCCGTGGTTGTCCACGTTGCGCAAGGCGCAATTCAAAATCTCGCGCTTTAAATATTCATAAATCTCCGTTTGCGGGTCTGTTGCAACGGCTGCAATTGCCCGACAAAACTCCAGGTGATCGCCTCGTCTGCCGAATCCGGAAATCATTGCCACGGAACAGAGCGTTTCCAGGCCAAGACGGATCAGTTTCCCCGCTACGGGTATCCGGTCGAATCGCGGGATGAGCAGGGTGTTATCCCGGTATACCAGCGGGTTGCCGCACTTGACGCCGAACCGTCGCGCCACTTCGTAATAGTGCGCCTCATTCCTCAGAACGAGCCTGTCCTGGTCGGTTCTCCCCCGCGGAAACTTGATAATATGGGTTGACCGTACGTAATGTCGGCTAGCGATCCGTCCGGATGCCAGCGACCATTCACTGCCTGAACCAGCATGAATTTCGGGGCATCGCCAGAGATGTCCGTTGCCCCGGCAACAACGGCGCCCATCTGCTCTGCGTATTCGATAAAGTCGGCATTTTTCCCGACCACCTCATCCATTGAAAATCCTTGGTGGGGAGTCACGGGAACTTCGATTGCCGCTTCACGAATACGAATATTCCCCGGGGGATTGCCGGAACCGTTTACCAGCAGGGTCCAGTTATTGTTTTCACCATCACTGTAAAGGTTCAGGCCGAGGCGTCTCAACCAGACTCTGCGGCCGGCACCGGACGGTATGATGTCAAAAAGGAACGCTGGCCAAGTGGTGTGCCGATACATTTCAAAATTGACAGGATAGCGCAGGCCTACCCGGTTTAATGGTGTGTCGCCTCGATTAAGAACATAATCGGGTTCATACTCGAAATATGAACCGTCAAACGCGGCCGCAGTGGTCCATTCACCGTCAATGCTTATCTGGATAGTAGCTATCATGCTATTTCGATAGCATATTATTCGGCAAACTGCAAGATTATTTGCTATTATAATGACAACTTAACCAAATGTTACGGTATTGGCCTACAGAGGAACTGTTATGCCCGGGAGCAGTGGGCCATTCTCCGTCAATGTTTTTCCTGATTATGCGTATGTGCTATTTTAATGGCATAATATGTTGTGGGCTGAGAGACAAATAGCTATTATAATAGCAAATTAATAAGCTCCTGAATTATTCGGACAGTTGTATCAGCCAATATCAAAAAAAAGAGGCCAAGGGAGCGTATCCCTTGGCCTCTTTTGTCTACGCCTGTTTCTCTAATTACAGTTTCACATCCAGCTCATTCTGGACAAGCTGCTCACGAACCTGCTTCTTCCTGATCAGAACCAGTTCGGAAGTGCGCGTTCTCATAGCGGCTTGCGGTGCGAGTTGTAGCACTACTGGTACTGAATATAGAGCGGCTTCGGGTTCAGTTTGAGGACCTCCTTAGGCGTCAGAAGCGGGTTACCCTTTTTGGTGTCGTTGTGGTAGAACAGCTTGAAACCGGTATACTGAACCGGTTCAGCCACCACATAATCCTTGTACGAATCCCGCTTCAGCCAGGGCGCACCCCAGCCATCCATATGCATGACAATCTGCACCTCGGGGCGCAGCTGTATATTTTTCGAGTTGGTGACGCCCCCCCTGGTGAAACGATGCACGGTGAACACCTTGGGAGGGAGATTATACTTTTTGACCAGATCCTTTAAATAACCTGATGCGTAATTGATGTCGGCCGCGTCGTAGGTGCCGATCTTTGTGCCGGGTTTTTTGCCGCTCTTTATAAGATTGAATTCAGGGTCGATTCCCAGGTGTACATCCGGATTCTTCAAGATCCATTCAAAGCGCGGCAGTATGGCGCGGATATCGTCATGGCCGGTCTGGATGTCGATAAACATGACGGCACCCGCCTCTTTGGCCCATTCATACACCTGATTGATTGTCTTGTCAGGAATAATCATGCGGTATTTACCAGCTTTACCGGGCGCACCTTGGGCCACCACTGCGATCAGGTGCAGGGCAGGCTGTACCGGGGTAGCCGGGTCTGCCGCCTGCCACTTGGCAACCTCCCCCTTTAACTTCTGAAGCATGACGTCCTTGGGGTATTCCCCCAGTGCTCCCATCTTCTTTGAAAGCGGGTTGCCATAGTAGGCCACGATGCGTTTGTGCGGCAGGATCGAGCCCGGTAACGGTACCTGACAGTTGACCGGCCAACCGCAGCTCTTTGCAAATTCAGGGTTTTCTCCCGCGTTGTATTTGATCTTGAGGGGGGCGGTGCGCGCAGACGAGGTGTTGGCTGCAACGGCGGCCGCCTTGCGAATGGCGCTGCTGGTGGCAGAATAGGCGGTCGGCGCAGCATGGCTGGTGTTGTTGCCGGCGGTAGTGGCTGCCGGTGCGGTCGATCTCTGTTCGGTGCAGGCTGTCAGGATGCTGATTATGACGAACAGCCGGAAGGCATGTCGGCATGATTGAACGGTTACTTGCGGATACTTCACGTAAACTCCTTCAGCAGGTTGTTTGAAAACAAGGCTGACACTACATGACATGGCACGTGCAGGGGAAACGGAGGACATAAAAAAACCGGTACCGGTTACGCTGTAACCCGGCCATCCGGCTGTGCTCTGGAGACCCTGCATGATTCAAGGTATTGACAGGTATTGACTTCATCCGACACTGCAGTATTCAATTTGAATTTTACTAATTTACGCGAAATCACGTGAACAAGTCAAACCAATTAGTGGAGGCCGGTATGAGGCAGGCTTTGTATGTAGTGATTTGATTTTGGCGAGACAAAGAACACTGGAATAATGGGGGCAGACTGCTTTTTAATAATGCAGATGGGAGGGCGGGGACAATATATAATTCAAAAGACAGCCAATCGGCCGCCCTTGCTGTTTCTGGATAGAATTTTCTTGCCGCCCGCTCCCGCCTGTGGCACTCTATTAAGTACTTAATAAGGTATCGTAAGGAGGGCAGTTATGAATACCATCCCGGCACAGGAGATCAAGCGGCGCGGCATCGCCGCAGTTGACGGTATGATCGCAATGGGTGACGTGCATGTCATCCGTAACAACCGGCCCGAGTACGTGGTGCTGACCGAGGCGCGTTACCAGGAAATAATGGCTGAGGTAAACGAGGCATATCTGGCCCGAGTCAAGGAGTCGCTGCAGGACTATAAGGCCGGACGGGCGAAACGTGGCTGCGCCGATGAGTTGATCAAAGAACTGGGGCTGGACGACTGAGCATGTATACCCTGATCTGGACCGCCGGTTTTACCCGCGCCGCAAAAAAGTTTGCCGACCAACATCGTGAACTGCGTTCCAAGTTCGCCGCTGCCCTGCGCGACCTGGAGATCGACCCGTTCCAGCCCCACCTGAAATATCACCATCTGACCGGTAAACTGAAGGGGATCCAGGCGGTGAGCCTCACGCTCAGCTATCGCATTGCCCTGACGGTAATCGTCACCGACCGGGAGATAATCCTGCTCGATATCGGCAGCCATGATGAGGTGTACCGGTAGAACATACGGGAATGACCCGAATATCCTGGCAAGCATAGCGGACGCAAGATCCCTCCTACCCCCTCTCCTCAGCAGCCATGTGTCGCAAATTTGTGATGTCCCGTAACGGTGGTGCCCCGAACAGCCGGTTGTATTCACGACTGAACTGGGAGGGGCTCTCGTAGCCAACCTGGAACGCTGCGGACGCGGCATCCATGCGTTCTGCCAACATCAGTCGCCTGGCTTCCTGAAGGCGCAGCTGCTTCTGGAACTGCAACGGGCTAAGAGCGGTCATGGACCGGAAGTGGTGATGAAACGTGGAACTGCTCATGCGGACCTGGGCAGCCAGGTTATCGATACTCAACGGCTGTGAGTAGTTTCCCTTCAACCAATCGATTGCCCGCGCTATCTGATGACTCTGACTCCCCGCCGACGCTATCTGGCGCAAACGCTCACCTTGATCCCCCACAAGCAAACGATAAATGATTTCCCGCTGGATGATCGGCGCCAGGATCGGAATGTCCTGCTGTTCGGCAAGCAGGTCGATCAAGCGCTGAATGGCGGTGAGCAGCGGCAGCGTCACCTCGCCGGTCGCCATGCCGCGGCCTGATTGCTGCACACGCGGCGGGGGGAGGTTGCTGTCCACCATCAGTTGCGAGATCTCGCGCTGATCAAGTTTCAACCTGAGCCCCAGGTACGGCTTCTCCCGGCTGGCTTCGATGATCTGCACAACCGTGGGGAGATGCACCGACGTGATCAGATAATGGTGCGCGTCATACACATAGGTGTCGTCTCCGAGCTGCACGCGCTTGGCCACTTGAGCGACCAGGCAAACGCTCGGTTCGTACATGCCGGTGATCGGCCCGGACGGCTCAATCCGCCGAAAAAGTGACAACCCAGGGACAGCGCTTGTGTGTAGCTCGCCTTTTTCGGTCGATCGGGCAATGCTCTTTCCCAGGGTTTCGATTGCAGCTTCCATGCTGATATTGTCACTATCCTGCATAACTGCCTCTTTCATCGTCGATTCCTCCTACTCAAATAGTACCCATCCCCACTTCGCGTTACAACCATTATCCGGTATTCCGGATTATCAGGCAATAAGTTGACAGGATTGGTCTACCGGTCTGTAGATTTCCTGGAGTACGGTATAATCATTGACAGGGTCAGTCTGTTAAGCAGTGAAAAGGAGTACACAATGCAAAAACGTACATTGGGAAAAAGCGGTCTGGAAGTTTCGGCACTCGGTCTCGGCTGCATGGGGATGAGTTTTTCGTACGGTCCGCCCAAGGACAAGCAGGAGATGATCTCGCTCCTCCGGACAGCCGTGGAACGCGGCGTCACCTTCTTCGATACGGCAGAGGTCTATGGTCCGTTCACGAACGAGGAACTGGTCGGTGAGGCGCTCGCGCCGCTACGCGACCAGGTGGTGATTGCTACCAAGTTCGGTTTCGATACCAGTGTCGATCCCAGGGCGATGAAGGGCAGCGGGCCGGTCCTGAACAGCCGGCCGGAGAATATCAGGCAGGTGGCCGAGGCCTCGCTCAAGCGGCTCAGGATCGATGTCATCGATCTGTTCTATCAGTACCGTGTCGACCCCGACGTGCCGATCGAAGACGTGGCCGGAGCGGTGAAGGAGCTGATTCAGGAAGGGAAGGTCAGGCACTTCGGCCTTTCCGAGGCCGGGGTACAGACGATTCGTCGCGCCCACGCCGTCCAGCCCGTGACGACACTCCAGAGCGAATACTCGCTCTGGTGGCGACGCCCTGAAGCGGAAATGCTGCCGACACTGGAAGAACTGGGAATCGGCCTGGTTGCCTACAGCCCGCTGGGCAAGGGATTCCTCACGGGAAAGATCGACGAAAGCACGACCTTCGACAGTACCGACTTCCGCAGCACTCTCCCGCGCTTCACACCGGAGGCCAGGAAGGCGAATCAGGCCATGGTTGATCTGTTAGGCCAGATCGCGGCACAGAAGGAAGCGACACCCGCACAGGTTGCCCTTGCCTGGCTGCTGGCCCGGAAGCCGTGGATCGTACCCATCCCGGGCACCACGAAACTGAATCGCCTGGACGAGAACATCGGAGCAGTTGCACTCGAACTCACTGCCGATGATCTCCGTGAGATCGACAGCGCCGCCGCACAGATCAAGGTAGAAGGGGCACGTTACCCCGAAAAGCTGGAGCAGATGACCAATCGCTAAATTATCAAACTTAACGAGGAGAACACACCATGTACAAAGCAAAAGCCTATTCCGCCGCCAGTGCCACAGCGCCGCTGGCTTCCACCACGATCCCGCGCCGTGAAACAACCGAACACGACGTGCAGATTGAGATCCTTTTCTGCGGCATCTGCCACTCCGACCTTCACTCGGTCCGCGACGAGTGGCACAGCATCATGCCCACGGTCTACCCGATTGTCCCCGGCCACGAGATCGTCGGCCGGGTCACCAGGGTCGGCTCCGCTGTCACAAAATTCAAAACGGGCGACCTGGTGGGGGTCGGCTGCCTGGTCGATTCGGACCACACCTGCCCCAATTGCAAGGATGGCCTGGAACAATTATGCCCGAACCAGACCCTCACCTTCAACTCTCCAGACAAACACAATACCGCGCCGGTCACCTACGGCGGCTATTCCGAAAGTATCGTCGTCGATGAACACTTCGTGCTGCGCGTCCCCACCAACCTTGACCTGGCCGGTGTTGCTCCCTTGCTCTGCGCCGGAATCACGACCTACTCGCCCATGCGCCGCTGGGGCAACCTCACGGGCAAGAAGGTCGGTGTGGTCGGCCTCGGTGGCCTGGGTCACATGGGGGTCAAGTTCGCCCGTGCCTTCGGAGCCCAGGTCGTGGTCTTCACCACCTCACCCGGCAAGAAGGAAGATGCCCACCGCCTTGGCGCTGATGAGGTCATTATTTCCAGCAACGCTGATGAGATGCGGTCGCACGCCGGTACGTTCGACTTCATCCTCGACACCATCGCCGCCGATCACGACATTAACGCCTACATCAACCTGCTTGGCCGTGACGGCAAAATAACCCTGGTCGGAGCGCCGGAGAAACCGCTTGCCGTTTCTGCCTTCAGCCTGCTGGTAGGCCGCCGCAGCCTCTCCGGCTCGATCATCGGCGGCATCGCCGAGACGCAGGAAATGCTCGATTACTGCGGCAAGCACAACATCACCGCCGATGTCGAGATCATCCCGATCCAGAAGGTCGACGAAGCCTACGAGAGGCTGCTCAAGTCCGATGTGAAATACCGCTTCTCCATCGATATGGCGTCGCTCAAATCTGAGTAAATGAGCAAAGGAGATATGCATATGACAAACAGCAACGACCACATAACCATGGATGACTTGGAGGCTTTAGCACCGGAGTTTGCGAAACTTACAAAAGATTTTCTTTTCGGTGATATTTGGGAACGTTATATGTTAGTTTAGATACAACAAAATCAATAAGTTTATCTATTATCAGCTAATTATAACAGTCTTGTAGTTCTATTTGTCATCTGTTAATTGAATATATATATTCTACTAA
>JAENWA010000009.1 GCA_016650295.1 Desulfuromonadales bacterium
ACTTCCATACCATTTACCTCCTGTTAGTAGAATATATATATTCAATTAACAGATGACAAATAGAACTACAAGACTGTTATAATTAGCTTATAATAGATAAACTTATTGATTTTGTTGTATCTAAACTAACATATAACGTTCTTTTCTATTTGACTAACCTTGCTAAAATCAAAAAGAAGAACGGCACAGATTCAAGCTTCCAAAATGATAAGTTTTCAGGAAGAATTAAAATAGGGACGCTTCCCGTTTTAACTTTTAACGGTGAAATGGCCCTATTTATCTGCTGCAGGCGCCGGTTCTATAAAAGAAAAACCCTGCGACTAATCTGTGACATTGCAATCTCCTGATCGGCGCTATTGGAGCACTACCTTTATCCATTTTTTGTAGATAGTAGCCCTGGCCCTCATATTCTTTCCCAATTCAAATCTCCTTACACCAGCGGCCCGGGCGATTTCAGATAGGCCGTGCGTATGGCCCTGGCCGACCAGTATGCCAGGGCGCCCGCCAATCCCATCGGGTTGTAGCCGATATTCTGCGGAAAAACGCTTGAACCCATTACGAACACATTGTGTGCATCCCAGGATTGCAAAAAGCGGTTGACCACACTACTGCGGGGATTCTCTCCCATGATTGCCCCGCCGACATTGTGGGTGGTCTGGTATACGCGTGTGTCGTAATGCTCACCAAACTGTTTCATTTTCACCTCAACAGATTTGCCCCCCATCGCCTCGGCGATCTCCTTTGCCTTGCCGGTCACGTAGTGAGTCATTTTGATTTCGTTTTCCTTCCAATCGAAGGTCATGCGCAGCAGCGGCTGGCCATAGACATCACGATAGGTGGGATCGAGGTCGAGATAATTGTCGCGGTGGGCCATGACCGTGCCGTGGGTCTGGATGTTGACGGTGTACAGATAATGATCCTTGATGGCTTGTTTCCACTTGGTACCCCACTGGGGCGTGTCCTTGGGAAGCAGCATCTGCTGAATGGGCCGGCCGCCGGTCTGGATCACTCCCATATACCCGCCGCCGATGAAGCCAAGCGGACCGTGATCGAAATGATCGCCGTTGAAGTCATCGATTACCTGGCCGCCGGCGCCGGAACCGATGAAGGGATTCATCGGCTTGTCCTTGTCGAAGAACACCTGGACGCCTCCGGTCATCTGATAAGTGTAGTTGCGACCGACTACCCCAAGGCCTGTCGCAGGGTTGTAAGGCTGGCCGATACCCGACATGAGCAGCAGCCGGGTGTTGTTGAGTTGATAGGCGCTCAGAACAACAAGATCCGCCGGTTGGAATACTGTTCGGCCCTGGGCGTCGATATAGGTGACGCCGGTGGCACGCTTGCCCGACGAGTCGAGATTGATGCGCATGACGTTCGACTGGGTGCGCAACTCGAAATTAGGTCTCTTCAGCAGCACCGGCAGAATGGTGGTTTGCGGCGAGGCCTTGGCATACATGTAGCAGCCGAATCGTTCGCAATAGCCGCAGAAGTTGCACGGAGCGAGTTGTGCGCCATAGGGGTTTGTGTAAGGGCGCGAGGCATTCGATGCAGGTTCCGAAAAGGGATGGTAGCCGAGTTCCCTGGCCGCCTTGGCAAACAGGGTGGCGCCATGGACGTCTGCCAGCGGCGGCAGCGGAAATTCACGGGATCGTTGTCCCTCGAAGGGATTGCCGCCCTCGACGATGGAGCCCTTCAGGTTGCCGGCCTTGCCCGAGGTTCCGCAGACGCGCTCGAATTGATCGAAGCAGGGTTCGAGTTCCTCATAGCTGACGCCGAAATCCTGGATCGTCATGCCGTCGGGGATGAAGCTTGTGCCATAGCGCTCCGTGATGTGGCTCTTGAGGCGCAGTTCCTCCGGCAGAACGCGCCAGTGCTGACCATTCCAGTGCACACCGCCACCGCCGACGCCGGTTCCCGGCAGAAACGAACCCAACTGCCGGTACGGGACGGCGCGGTCCCTGGGAGAGTGGCGAATCGTCAACGTTTCGCGCGCCAGATTCTGAAACAGCTTGTGGCGTATGCCGTAGGTCAGTTCGTCGGCGATGCGCGGATAGGCGAAGTCCGGATAGGTATCACGGTTCTCGCCCCGCTCAATAGCAACTACGTTCAGGCCGGCATCGGTGAGTTCCATGCCCATGATGGCGCCGGTCCAGCCGAATCCGACCAGCACCGCATCGACCTGTGGTTTCTTGATATCGACCATTGTAATCATCCTTTTTTTCCGGCAACACTGACCGGGCTGAGTGGATAGCGCACGCCGTGTTTATCTACCCAGTCGAGAAAATCCGATCGCGCACCGGGAAAGCCGATCATCTTCCAGCTCCCCATGTTCTTGTTGCCGCCATGGATCGGGTCGGCCAGATAGCCCTCCTTGGTGTTCTGCAACAGAAAGCCGAAGAAGGCAGTGCCTGATACGTTCTCGAAGTCGAGCGCGCCTTTTTCCAGTTCGGTCAGTAGCGAGTCCTGCGTCGCGGCGGGAAGTTCGGAAAAAGAGTTGTTGCCGAACGTACGCCGGCAGTGCGCGTCCAGCGCGGCAATACCGGCACGGTAGACCGCGCGCGGCGTGAGCGGCGACTGGTAGCCGAATTCGGGGAGTGCAGATGCAAACGGTCCCTGCATGTACCAGTTCGCGGCGTGCCCGAAGGCACCGTCCATTTCCCGATCGATGAATTCCGGCACGCCCAGTTCAACAGCGCCGGGACCATTCTCATCAGCGGGGATCAGGCGGCCGCAGGCAGCGTGAAGAAAGGTCCATTCTTCACGAGTAAAGTACCTGGGCGAATAGGCTTGCGAGAGCGGTGTCTTCACTACCGAAAGCGGCGCGCAAGCTGCGATCGAAAGGGAAGGGACAAGGGCAATCATTGTGCGCAGGAAATCGCGGCGACTGGATGATTTTTCTGAACTGTTCATAACGATTTCCCTTCACTGGAATTCGACTGGCGTTGTTTAATACCTCGTTAAACCATTAGAGACCAAAGAGACAACAAAATCAGTGCGATAAAAATAGAATCTATAAATTGTGGCGCTTTTATTGAAAATAAGATGTCATCAATCCTGGATAGAATTTTAATCCATATCGGTTGATATTGATCTAAAACTTCAACCCGGTCGTCAATCGCTTTTGCAGCTCTTCTGCCACTTTCCACGGCGCCTTCAATACTCCAGACCTGGGCTTGAGTCCTGGTATGGGCGCCGGCTAAAAACAGATTCGGGACCGGAGTTTTCTGGGCGGGTAAATATGTTTGAGTATTAGTTGAATTAACCCATTTCGGTTGATGAGATTTTATCCCTTCAGGGGAAAATTCCCATTCATGCCAAACTTCTATCTTTACAAGAAAAAGTCCTTTAACTCTCTGCCATGATTAGCTTCTTTGATTAATCTTAAATTCCCGGCCTTACGAGAAAAGCATCAGAATCAATTTTCATGGTTATCCCTTCGCAAGCATTGGTTTTTTCATTTACTTGTTTTGCATACATCAGACATCATAATCAGTTTTTCCGGCGGACTTCATTTTTTTGTCCGCTCGCTGCGTTCATTCAGTGCGCCACGCACAAGTTCAGGATTCATCGACTGTTGCAGTTCTGCCGCTTCGGGATCATGACGGTTTCTGACATTTGGCAAATCACGACGCAGCTCTTCCAACAGGTTGATTAGTTTGGCAGTCTTCTGCTCTGTTAGTAACATGACTTTCAAATCCAAATGTGCCCGCTGTTCCTCGAGTTTGGATAGCCGGTTCTGCTTTGACAGAACCACGGTCGCGGTAAGTAATGCGCCTAGGCCGACAACCCCTTGCAGCCAGAAATACGGTTTCGGATCGAATTCAGCCATACCGAATTGTCGTAATGCGACATTAGCGAGTATCCAGAACGCAACAAAGAACAGAATTATGCCAAGAAAAATCGGCTGCCCTAAAAAACGGCTAATGCGCTCCAGGACACGTTGCGAACGGCTTATTTTTTGATATTCGCGCGAGTAGAAATCCAGCACGGCCTCGATATTCTGGCTGATTTGGTCGTGGTCGGATTCGACCGCTGTGTCACGGAAATCCAGAGGCGTTTCTGGTGAAAGATCAGGTTTGGTTCTCATTCGGGCTCACACTCCTCAACACGTTACCTGATCTTACCAACGATTGAACCAGTTTTAACTTTGGCATGATTAACAGGTCACATCATGTTGATCATGTTCGGTCTGATTCTTGGGCCGATCCTTTTCGCCCTGCTGGCAATGGTATGGCGGGATGTAGTGAACACCCGGCACTTATAATATTTTGGATTTAGCCATTGCTCTATTACCCTGTTCTCAACGTTTTATCTCAGGCCTCATTCTTTGTATTATCTGACATTTGTGTGCGTTTTCTTTTGTATGGTTATGAATCGCTTGCTCGGCAAGAAATCTGCTTTGCAGCCAGTTTGTTATCTCCCCACACCCTTCGGTACACTCTACTAGATACTCATGATCAGTGAATTCGAATTCCATGATTTACTCCTCTCAGTCGAAAGTCACTCCAGGCGGTCGGCCATTGTCGTCAGCGGGTATTTTACGCAACAAATCCTCCTCTAGGTGCACCCGCGCAGGAAATACAGCACCAGTAGGATCGGGATAGGGATTCCCAGGAGCCAAAGTAAAATCCACCCAATCTTCCCTTTTTCCGAGTGACGCATAGCGATCATCCCTTTATCTGATGGCTCTTTCCAACTGCCGGCTATTTTTTCGGCTTTGCCCTTGGCCTCCAGCTTTGGATTATCGGTGATCTTCCCGGTCACTTCATTGACCTTGCCCTTTACCTCGTGTAGCGTTCCTTCCGTATTGCTCCTGATGCTAGATTTCATGACTTCCTCCAGTCGGTGATGATGGTTGATTTTGCCAAATGGCTGGAAAAAAGACCATTGTCAATTTCGCAGAAGACGCGAGAGTGTTAGTGTATGTTTAAGCTAACAAGGTATGTCGCAACTAGCGTGCCGTCGTAGGCCTGCGGATGCTGTGATGCAAGGTGCTGATTGTAAAAGGTAAATAAAAAAGAGGGCGGGCAGGGGAAGGGGAAAGCCGTCAGCAGCATCCGTCATATTTAACATGGCTGTCATATATGACGGAACACGTTGAGGCAACATTTGTAGCACTCTGGACGATACGGTGGGGTTCTACGAAGAAGGTGGCGAGTGTCGCCGTCACGTAGCCGAAAATGGCGAACCAAACGTTTCGTGGGTCATAACTGCGAACCGAAAAGCGATGCAGCATGCTCCCAGAATTTTTTGGTAAGCGGCCGGTCCTTCCACTTCTGGAATGTAACCTGTCGCAAACGCGCCAGGTCTTCCTGAAAAATCCCGATCTGACGCCGGGCAAAATCGCGGTCGTAATAGTTCACATTAGCCTCGTCATTCAGGCTGAAGGAACGGGGGTCGAAATTTGTCGAGCCCACCGTTGTCCAGAGCCCATCTACGATCATCACCTTGCAGTGGTACATGGTCGGCAGATATTCATGTATTTCAATGCCGACTTCGAGTACTACTTCGCGGTTGGATTATATCCCTTCAGCTTCTCACGAAAATAATCTTCCGATTTCATTGTTTTTCCATCGGATGTTCTGATCATATAGGGTTTGCCCGAGATATACGATTTTGAAGCACACAGCCTTATGAAATCTTCAGCGGTCCGGACCCTTTTACCGGCCTTATTCAGCTTCATTCGCAAATGTTCCGCAGCTTCCTTCCCGGTATACTCTGAGCCGTTTCTGATAAATTTCGTTCCTTTCAGGTTCTCTACCGAGGATATTAAGTAGTCGATTTTCTTGATTTCTCTAGTGTCCTGGGCGCCGGCCACTCCCGAACATAGTGCCAGGGCTGCGAAAACTGCGATCAATATGTTTCTCATGGGTTCCTCTCAGGATTCGGTTCGCCGCGAAACGTCCAGTAGAGCAGCAGAAGCGATGGAGCGAGAATAATGATGCCGATTGCAAGCACCGAGAAAAATGCACGGAGCGTGGTGGGAGGCGCCGCCGCCGCGGACAGGGAAAGCTGGCCGATCAGGAGGTCCGGGTACATGGCAGCCGCAAATCCGCTAATCGTCAGGGTGACGGTCCCCACGGCTGCTATCTGCGCCCATTGAAACCGGCCTCTCCAGAGCAGTATCAGGGTTGTGATCCCAGAAATCACAGACATGGCAACAAATGGGACTCCCCGCCAGGAAAGGAGGCGGCTGGCAAAGAGCGGCGCATCGAGCATGGCAACGGGAATCTCCACCGTGGTCAGAAAGCCGAGCACCAGAGCAGCGATTATTCCCTGACGTCTGAAATCTCTTTGCAGCTCCCCCTCGGTGCGCACTGTCATGTAGATCGGCGTCAGATAGGCGCAGATAGCCATGCCTGTCAGTCCCCCGACCAGGGTGAACGGGCCGATCCAGAACCATGGCCCGGCCTGTACCCAACCGTTTACGAAGACGATTTTTCCGGTGGCGGTTGCGGTCACCGCCATCCCGAGGGCGAAGGGAGTCAGAATGCTCGATACTGCGAATATGCTGACCATGAAAGGTATCTGTTCACCGGTCTGCCTGCCGAAGTGACGGAAGGCAAAGGCTGCCCCGCGGAAGTTGATGCCGATCAGGGCGATCACCAGCGGGATCAGCAAGGCGGTAAAGAGGGCGGCAAACCCCTTTGGAAAGGCGGTGAAGAGGGTTACCACCACGAAGATCAGCCAGACGTGATTCGTCTCCCAGACCGGTCCGATGGCATGGAAGAGCTTGCTCCGCTGTTCCCGCGCCCGTGGGCCGGAGGCCAGGGCGGTCCAGATGCCGCCGCCGAAGTCCGCACCGCCGAAAACCGCATACATGACCAGACCGAAATAAACGGCCCCGGCCGCCAGGTTCTCAAGTGTCCACATGACGGTTCCCCTGTGTTGTTTCGGGCACCTCTTCAGTCGATGCCGGCCGCATCAGCAGTATCAGCAGACCAACGTTCAACGCCAGATAGACGACCAGGAACGTCAAGAGCACGAGACCGATGCTTGTCTGCGGAGTCACTCCCTCCGCCACGCGCATGTGACCCTTGGCGATCCAGGGCTGGCGGCCGAATTCGGTGACGAGCCAGCCGCTCTCCAGGGCAACCATCCCGAACGGGGAGGCCAGCAGCAGCGCGCGGAGCGGCCATTTGTCCAGCGGTACTTCCCGCCGCCGCCAGCGCAGCCACCAGAACCAGACGGCTGCCGCAAGCATAATGAAGAAAGAGGCCACCATCAGGTCGAAGAAGGGGTGAACAAGCCGCGGGTCGGGTGTGGTGCCGGGGGGGAAGGCGTCGAGTCCCTCGACCAGGGCGTCGGGATCACGAAAGGCAAGGTAGCTTAAAAGTTTAGGAATCCTGATTCCGTACCGGACCTGGCCGGTAGCAGGGTCCGGCCAGCCGCCAATGTAGAGCGGCGCGCCCCTGGTAGTGGTAAAAAGGGCTTCCATCGCCGCCAGCTTGGGCTTTTGCTGGACGGCGATGGTCATGGCCGACCAGTCTCCGGAGACCAGCATGAGAGGAAGGGACACGGAGGCGACTGCCAGGGCCAGCGTCAGGGCGCGTTTGTTGTAGTCACTATTCTGTCCGCGCAACAGGGCTAAGGCATATACGCCGGCCACCGCAAAGCCGGTGGCGACGTACGCCGCCAGGGTGCCGTGCAGTGCCTCATGGGCCCAGGCCGGGTTGGCCAGGGCCTGAAAAGGATGCACGTCGGCCAGGGTTCCGTTTACGAGCCGGAAACCTGCGGGGGTTTGCATCCAGGCGTTGGCGCTGATGACGAATACCGCGGAAACAGCTGCGGCAACAGTGAGAATTATGGTGCAGAAAAAAAGCATCTGGCGGGAGAGTCGTTGTTCACCGTAGAAATAGAGGGCCAGGAAGATAGCCTCCGTAAAGAACGCAAATCCCTCTATCGAGAAGGCAAGTCCGATCAGGGGTCCGCTGAAAGCCATGAAGCGGGGCCACAGAAGCCCCAACTCAAAGGAGAGGATGGTGCCGGAGACCGCCCCGATGGCGAACAGCACCCCCGCCGGACGTATCCAGCGGCGGGCAAGCTGGTGGTAGAGCTCATCTCCGGTGCGAAGACACAGCCCTTCGGCAATCATCAGCATCAGCGGCAGACCGATCCCGATGGTCGCATAGATGATGTGGAAACCGAGCGAAATACCCATCAGGGCTCGTGCCGAAAGAACGTTATCCATCAACTTTCCACCTCAGTCTACATTGATCTTCGATATGGCAGTTACGCCTGGTGCAGTACCGGAGGAAATTACTATCATGAAGAAGTACATCCCGATTGTATTATCTTAGCAGACATATATGGTCTGTCAAAATACACGCATACAAGGTTGTCTTGCCTGAATTTCCGGTTCTTTTCGGGGCTCCGGAAAACGCTTGTTCTGTTCTTCCCGCAGCGCCGTGCTCAACGCTTGCCTTTTCCGGTTACCTCCTTTTCAAAGCTGGGCAGGATCGCCCTGAAAAAGGCATTTTTGATGAGTTCAGTGACGATCTGCCAGGTGCTGGTGTGCGGGTTTCCTACCGGCCCCGAAATAGTTATCTTGGTGGCAACTTCCTGATTCGGCCTGTTTTTAAGAATCCTGGCGACCCCGCCGATCATCATCTCGTACATCTGGTGGAAGATGCCGCGCTCCTTATCCTTGCGCCTGTCATAGACCTTCATATCCTTGAAGAACGGCTTGAGATAGCCGGTAATGGCATCATTTTTGATATGCAGCTCCGTGACGAGGGAAAAGGCTCCGGCGGACACATCGAAATTCCCGTAGGCGCGCAGCAGATCGTTCATCGCCGTCAACTGGGTATCCTCGATTTTGACGTGGAGATCAAGATCAGGCCCGCCTTTCTCCGGGCGAAAGTTAGCGGATGCCGTCGTGAGGCCGCTTCCCATGAATTTCCCCTTCAGCCGCACCTGCGCGGTTCCCTCGGTACGCTGATTGGAAAAATTGGTCATATGCAGGTCGGTATCTGCCAGGAATACGCGATACGGCTTGCTCGCAGACTTGTTCATCATACCGATGGTGCATCCCGTCAGGTTTACCTGATCGGCGCGTATCAGGATACCGGGCTTGTTACTGAGCTCCTTGGCGGCTTTTCCCGCTTCGACAGCGCGTGTCTTTTCAGCACCCGCGGTACGTTGAGAATGGATATATTCTATTTTCATCCCCTGGATCTCCAGGTTTTCCAGGTGGGCAATTTTCACCTTTGGTGCATACTCGGCTTCGCCGGAGGCCCGCAGCACCCCGCCATGCAGGGAGAGGTTCGAACGGGCAATCAACGTATCGAAATAATCGATCGGCACCTTTTCCAGCTTTATGCGGCCCTTTATGCCGGGATACGGCTCGGCGAGAATATTTGCCGCCCCATCGATACTGCCGTGCCCGCTGCCGAAGATTGCCGTATCAAGATGGAACGTGGATGGGTAGACCTTGTCCGGAAGGTGGATATTGCGGATATTGGTTGCCTGGAGGTTCAGGTGGCTCAGGACGAGTGGTCTTTTCGGGTCCAGGTCGATATAGGTGATGCTGGCGTTTTTGACTTTCAATGAGTTGATTTTGAGAGGGTAGATGTCTTCCACCGCCCGCTGCCAGCCGCGCTCCTTGAGCGAAACCGGGCTGGCAGCCTCGCTGCGCAGCTGCTTCAGGTTAATGTTGACGTTTGGCTGATCCAGCATGAATTCGGCGACCAGCTTTCCCGAGAGAATCTCGCGCCACTGGATGCTGGCCTTGAGAACGGGGAAAGTTACGATAGGTGGATCAGGATGGGCCTGCTGGAAAACGGTCAGCCCTTTCAAGGTCATGGATAGACCTATCAACTGGAAATGAAGCTTCGGCAGCCGAACCGAATACCCTTTCAGGTCCCGGTTCAATTTCTCTTCCATAGTGCTGCGAAGGGGTTCATCAAGGAAAAAAGATGCGCTGAAGAGAACGAGGGCCAGGACCAGCGGTATGCCGACAACCCAGCAAACTGCCCTTGAAGCCGTTATTTTTCTGACCCGGGATTTTTCATCTTTATTCCCTGTCATATGTCTTCTCCTGTTGTACGGCCGTGTTGTCCGATCCGGTTTTTGCCGTTATTTCCCCCATATCGCTTCCGGGTGCATCAGTTTTTGTTGGCGGAATGTGTTCTTCCTTATGGCGATCGGTGGCGATTTCAACGGCGATGGCGGCGGCCTGCTCGGCGGGCATGCCTTCGGCCCGGCGCTCATATTCCTCTTCACTGCGGTCGTCACGTTCCCTGATCTCCACGTCTGTTGCCTGTTCCTGCTGTCCGGGCAGCTCGACCCGCAGTTCCTCGATCAGCATCAGCACCGCTGATGCCACCGGAAGGGCAAGCAGCGCCCCTACAACGCCTGACAGGACGCTTCCCGCCAGAAGTGAAAAAAGGATCACGGACGAGGGGAGTCGCAAGGTGCGGCCATAAACCCTGGGCACCAGCAGACGGCTCTCAAAGGCCTCGTAGCTGAGCATCAGCACGAGTACGACGACAATGATGTCAGGGCCGCGGGACAGAGCAGCCAGCACTGCGGCCCCCACCGAAAGCAGGCCGCCGATGTAGGGCAGGACATCGACAACACCGGCGAACACCGCGATGGCCAGGGCGTTTGAAACATCACAGGCCTTCAGGAGGACGAACACGAAGATGGCAATGAAGGCAGAGGTGATCACCTGTCCGCGGATGTAACCACCGACAATGGTTTCCAGGTTCAGCATAATCCGGGAAAGCTGGATGTGGTGGGACCGGGGAACCACCAGGAAGAGTCCTCCGCGCAGCCGGTCCCGATCAATCATGATATACAGCGCAAGAAATATGGAACTCAGGATATAGGCAAAGATCGCGATGGCGCGGGTGGAGTACTCGTAAGCATTCGAGGCGGCCATTCTGACAAGATCGCCGGAGTGCACCTTGCGCAGCAGATCCGCCAGGGGGCTGGTCAGGGGGGAGTCCGCCAGCCATTTGGCTAACTGCGACCGCAGGACGGGTTCCTGGTCCAGAAAGTTTGTCGCTTGCTCCAGTAGTGCTGGAATCGTCAGTGTGATTAAGAGAACAATGGTCGCCATGAGCGCAGCGAAAACTATTGCGATGCCCATCCCCCGGCGCATGCGCCGCTCTTCCAGCCAGCGGACCGCCGGACTGATGGTGCCGACGATAACGAGGGCCGCCACAAGTACCAGAACCACCGGCAGAAGCCGGTTCAGCACCCACAGGCCTGCGATGAGGAGCAACAAAGCGATGATGGTGCCGGGAGAGGGCTCGATACGGATAACGCGGCTGCGGTTTCCCTTGGGAGAGGTTTCAGCGAAAACTTGATTCGGCGTCATATCGTCTCCATTCCGGCGAGTGCCCATCCGGCCTCGATACCACCCTGACATCCCGGCTTCAGTGGTCTCGCGGCATTCTTCAGAATTGGATACGGGCAGCTCAGAGTTTTGGAATCCGTATGCGACTGATCATGAGTGAGCCGGAAACCGCGAAAAACAATACGATCGGATGAAGCGTGAAACCGGCAAACAGTACCTGCCCGAACCAGAGGGACTCGTGCAATGCGCCCTTCCAAGCCGCCCAGCACAGCAACAGTACCAGCAAAAGCGACGTCGGAATGGGGGTCCCCTCGAAGTACTTCACTTTGTCCCCTCCCTCGGACAACGTCTCGGCTGTTACGTTGTAACGAGCCAGACGGGATACTCCACATGCAACAAAACAGGTCAGCACAATGCGGTCGTATAAGCCCTGCATGCCGCAACCGTACCCGATTACGGCCGGAGCCACACCGAAGGAAATCACATCTGCCAGAGAATCAAGCTCACGCCCCAGCACGGAATTCTTCTGTCGCCAGCGGGCAATCCGTCCGTCCAGGACATCGAAGATCAAAGCGGCAAAGATCAGCCCGCAGGCATAGAAGACATGGCTGACATCGTGGGTTTGCAGGTACGTCAGCATTGAAAATATTGCCCCCGTGCCGCAGACCGCGTTTGCCAGTGTGAACCAGTCGGCCAGCTGGAACTCTCGAATCATGGCGAAGGGCTTGTTCATTTCATGTCTCGTCATGGCGAATAGTAAGCCAGGACAGTATCAGACGCAGCTCCATCAGCGCTTTGGAACGGAATTAGGATCAACAATGATAATGTTGTCACCTGTTTCACCCTTTGCGCCTGGGGCGCCCGTCATTCCGGTTGCACCGGTGCCTGTAGCTCCTGTAGCTCCTTGAGGTCCGGCCGGTCCGGCAGGTCCGGGAACAGGGACAGCTACCGGGGGCGCTGGCGTAACCACCGTCGGTTTATCACAAGCGCTCAATGCCAGGGCGGACAGGATTGCTGCTACTGCAACTGCTGCTGAATATTTCATGAAAAATCTCCTCTGTGTCGAACAATTAACTGAGCGCGGAATTGCGCGCAACCCTCCAAAATCAAGCGTTTCCTGATACCCGCAGGCAGAGTCACGGACAAGCGATCATGGTTTAAGACGTCCGCAAAACCCTCATGATCTACCGGTGCCTTTCCTTGGTCGGTGTGTGCTCAAACTGGCTGGAACCGGGGACTTCCTTCAACCAGGTGTGCTGACTTTTCTCGGCTTCCCCGGTCATCTTTCTGGCCTGGGTTACGATTGAGCGCACTTTTTGCGGATTCATCCCTGCTATACTCTCCAGACCTTTTTCTTCTGCACCTGCAACCTTGGCAATTGTGTCATAACTGGATTCAATTAAGCGTTGCGACAGAATTTTCCCTATCCCTTTGAGCTCTTGCAGCTCTTTTATTTGATTCTTCATGGTATCTTCCCCTGATATTCATAAGTTGTGATTCGTCTTTCAACGTATAACCGGATAACATCGAGATGCTATACCGATCTCCGACCCCCGATTACATTTACAAGCACCACTATGATGGCGATTACGAGCAGAATATGGATCAGACCGCCCATGGTATATGAAGTAACCATACCTAACAGCCATAACACGATCAGGATTACACAGATTGTCCAAAGCATACTATTCTCCTTTTGTAACTATAGTAGAACTGCTGGAAATACTCCTTCAACATCCTGTTACTACGCTCAACAACACACATTCAACCAAACATGGCAAGAATGTTACTTCACCTGGGTAAATAAGTTATTTTACGAGCAGGTCGTTTTCCACCGATTTGACATTCTCAATGCGTCGGGCAACCTCTCCTGCCTTTGAAACACTCTGGCTGGAATTGACAAAACCGCTTAACTGAACCACCCCCTGGTACGTCTTGACATTGATCTGCATCGTCTTCAGAGTTGCTTCCTCGAAAATAGCGGCTTTTACCTTGGTTGTAATGACGGAGTCATCCACATACTGGCCGGTACTTTCATGTTTTTGCGTTGCAGCGCACCCCATTAATGCGGTTATCAGTGCGAAGCAGGTCATGAATTTCATAATGCGATGAAGTTTCCCCATGATTTTTCTCCATTCAGTCGTAGTGGTTTCATCTTTCCTGTAATAGATACAAAGCAACTAACGCGCCAGAGAAGAGCCACGGAAGACAGGGATGCAACAGACTGATTGTAAAGGGGATTTTTAAAGTATCTCGGGAATGGTGGAGGTAAAACCGTCAGAGAATTCCGTCATGGATAACATAACCGCAACATATGAAGGGTGAGGGATGAGGGATGAGGGCTGAGGAATGAGGGCTGAGGAATGAGGGTTATACTCGTTATGCAGCTCCAGCTGCGTAACGCAATGGTTCGACAAGCTCCAGCTTGGCATCAATGCAAGCTGGAGCTTGCTATGCCATCCCGTTACCAAGCAGGAGCTTGGTAACGAGGTCACTGAAGACTGAAAAGGCTTATACCTTCAGCCTTCAGCCTATCCACCTTCAGCCTTTCTACTGCTTCACGTACGTACAATGCCGTACTTCCGCATCCGGGCGCGAAGTGTGCTGGCGTTGAGACCCAGAATTACCGCGGCCCCGTTCTTCCCCTCGATGCGCCAGCCGGTTTTCCGGAGTACCTGGAGGATATGGTCATGTTCCATCTCGGCCAGGGCTTTGACGTCCTGACCGGCCGGCTCATCCGGCTTCCGGAATGTGTCGAAGCGGTCCAGTACCTGTAATGAGCTTCCCGGGCTGGTGATTACCGACCGCTCGATGACGCTTTCCAACTCCCGTACGTTGCCCGGCCAGTGGTAATCCTGAAGCATGTGCAGGGTATCTTTCGAGACGCTGTTTATCTTCTTGCCGATTTTTTTGTTGAATTTTTCGACAAAATGATTGACCAGCAGCGGGATGTCCTCCCTGCGCTGCCGGAGTGGCGGCATTGTGATGGGGAACACATTGAGCCGGTAGTACAGGTCTTCCCGGAACGTCTTGTTGCGAAGCTCTCCCTCCAGATTCCGGTTGGTGGCGGCGATGATCCGTACATCGACCTTGATGGTGCGTGGACTCCCCAGACGCTCAAACTCGCCGTCCTGAATGACCCGCAGCAGCTTGGATTGCAGCTCCAGCGGCAAATCTCCGATTTCATCGAGGAAGATGGTGCCGCCGTCAGCCAGCTCAAATCGTCCGATCTGCCGGGCATCGGACCCGGTAAAGGCGCCCCGCTCCCGCCCGAAGAGCTCGCTTTCAATGAGGGTCGCCGGCAGTGTCGTGCAGTTGACCGTTATCAATGGCCGCCCCTTGCGGGTGCTTCTGCCGTGGATGGCGCGCGCCACCACCCCCTTGCCGGTGCCGGTCTCGCCCAGCAGAAGAACGGTCGCGTTCATGGGTGCTACCTGC
>JAENWA010000010.1 GCA_016650295.1 Desulfuromonadales bacterium
ACCATTTACCTCCTGTTAGTAGAATATATATATTCAATTAACAGATGACAAATAGAACTACAAGACTGTTATAATTAGCTGATAATAGATAAACTTATTGATTTTGTTGTATCTAAACTAACATATAACGCTGCTTGTTATTTTTCTATTGTTGCCATAATCTGCCCCATTGTTACTGCATTTTCCTTCAAATACTTCTCTCCTCGTTTTGCCGCCAGACAAACCCCTGAAGAACCGAGGTGAAGATACGTGCCTACCTCACTACCGGAATAACCGATTTCAAAGATTGCCAGATGGCAGATTATTCCGCGCGCCAACGACGGCACCCTGCTTTTGCTCGGCTTTCGCACCAAATCCGGAGCGATACACAATACCGCAGATACTGCCGCAATCAAACGCTCCAGGGTAACCACGCTCTTCATCTTGTCACGAAGCAAGTCTTCCTGTTTTAGGCTATCCACAAAATTACCGCTTCCCAAAACCCTCTCATCATAACTTTCGTATTCGTTACTCGGACGGTCTCCCTGACTCCGCTTCAGTCCCCCGCCAACGAGTTCGTCACGACGACCTTCTTTAATTCCTTCAGAGACATATTGTCGATATGTCTGCCGTGCAATAGTGGGTTTATTGCCAAATCGCTCAAGAACCGCTTGCAACTCCTGTCCGTCAAAGTTCCGGTTCCCCAGAAGAACAGCATGGCCACTCCAGGGATAATGATCCATTTCCTCAAGACTCTTAACCATGCCTGCCCGCAGTGGATTCAAGTGGATGTATCTGACCAACTCCAGCAGGTACGATTCTTCCTCGCAGACAATGGATTTGTAGCGATTCTGGAACAAGTGCCCGGATCGCTTGTTACGGCGATTGAACGACACGGCATATCCGGTAAGAAGTCTGCGCATAAAGGATGACAGCGTCGTAGAGGTAGGCATTAATAACAGGTGAAAATGATTGGTTAAAAGCGCCCAGGCATAACAGCGGACACCAGTTTCGGAGAGTAGTATCGTGAATCGGTCAATAAAGCGTTGCCGGTCGTGATCATCGTTAAATATGTCGCGCCGTTCTATGCCGCGCACGATTACGTGCTGGAGAAGTCCGGCTATGTCAAGTCTGGCTAAACGTGGCATGGGCAAAATGTAACATAGTGGTAAAAAGTGTCAATAGAAAAATAACAAGCAGCGTCCCTCTTGGACTCCCTCTTGGACTCCAAACTGGGCACATTAAACCGAATCCACACCTCGTTCGTATCAAGGTTGTGATGTTCATGGATTTCAGTTGCAGTTTTCGGCACTATTTCAGGAATCCAGCCGCGCTTAACTGCTCCGTCATTCGCAGCATCCTCGTATTTTGGGTAAAATTTTGTAGCTCGTTCGGAGCAGGCGACTAACTGAAATGCCATCATGCAAAACAATAGGAATATTGATGTTCTCTTCATTTCATTTTCCTGCCATAACAATTCCAGCTGGAGTAGTTATCCGAAGATCTTGATTATTATAATCTTTCCAAATCTCGGATTTAGACCCTTGTGCAGGCACTATCTGATTACCTTGTACATAACCCATAAAAACACCTTTGTTATCATATGCTTGATTACCATTTTGATAACCAATTACACCACCTTTAGATGTATTAATATTTAATTGATTGTTTACGTGCTCAGCATTCGCATTCCCATTATTAAAACCAAGCGCCAATGCTATTGCTAGTGCTGCAAATACTCGTAAGGAATATAATTGCCTGTCTTGTAGGTATATTCTGATATTATCACCGTTCATTTCCCCTCCTCAACGTTGCCGGGGCGCACCGGCGGAGCGAAGCGAAGACCGTGTGCCGCCGCGTGGATACTATGTAAGGCCCCCCTTGGGCATACATTTTCGTGTAGGACATTTTCGGGTCAGGATTGCAAACTTGCAAAGTTGGCAGATGCAGTTCTAAGATTGCAACTTTGCAATCCTGACCCCACTTGTTCCGGTTAAAAGAATGCTTTTCCCGGACATTGTGTTGCTCGTAGTAGTTGGTGCACTCCCACCACTACAGGCAAACAATACGGCCATCAACGACAGCAGAGTAGTAAATTTCAATAGGCGCATCATCATCCATCCCTCCTCATCCTTTTATAAGCTCACAAGAAAAACGGCACATTCGGATACGGAGTTTTAGTTTGTGGCCATTTGCCTAATAACATCTTGCAGTTATCAACTACCTTAAACAAACTACAAAGCAAGCATCCGAAATAGGCTTACCCCCATACCCGTCCAAGGCTAGTTGATTTTCACAAAGTGCAGCACCAAATCATCCACCGTGTATGTTGTGTCCACTTTGAAAGGGTCAGGCCCATAATGTTGGGCCGTTGATTGCCTGTCCCACTTTGCTGTTATCTTCGTCTCCAAGTTGAAAGTAACATAGCTGCCGGGCGTCCACCCACGGCTCTCTGCCACAGAAAGACGGCTGCTATTGGAGTTGTCGCGAATATCATAGTCGTTTCCGGTAGTCTGCAGTATCGTGCTTACCGAATAGGAACCCCACCTCGGGGTGATACCCCACGTGACATTGCTTGCACCAAAGACGGTTGCCTCGGGCCGCTGAGCCGACGGGATATCACCCCAACCATCAAAATAGTACTTCACCGAAAGGCCTGCCACCAGTTCAGAGTTTCCGTAAATATAGTATTTTGTGTAGGCTCCGCCCGTACCATCGGAGAAACTTTTGTTCCAGGTGGTGGGCTCGGCATACATGTATGCCGCTATGCTTTGAGGTGGATCCGTTATCCCATTGGCAGTAACACTGTCAGTGCTTAACTTGTCCTGGGTATGCTGGTAGTCTATAGTCGACCATCTGCCCCAACGGGCGGCGTTCCCTTTCAGCACCGCTGTGCAGTGTCCGAACTGCAAAACAGGATCTCCTTTCCCCGGCGTGGAACCGTCAGGCCCGACCGACTGAAAGGATACCTGAAAGATTACATCTTTGTCGTTCATGATCTTCTCAAGCTCGTCCGTCACGTATGCAGGCACAGATATTTCCTGCACAGGGGCCATAAAAAGCGGGATCTGGCCGGAGATGACGTGCTTTGTCATCGCCAGAGAGTTGGCTCCCTTGATGGCCGCCGTATTGTTGGCGTTCCAGGGGTATTCCTCCTGATCATAGGTAAACTGGATGTAGGGGCTGCGGGCTTTCCAGGATCGTATTCCGGACTGGGTGTCATCGGCTCCCCGGGACGACCCGTCGAGCTCGAAACGGCCAAAATTGCTCCCACTTTTAGGAGGCTTGTTCTGCGGCCCATCGACGGACTGAAGCAGGTTGACCTTGTCAGGTTCGCCGACTATCCTGAACACCAGGAGCGGGACCGGTGCCTCCTTCGAGACCGATGCGCGGGCCCAGGCCGCAACCAGGTCAGCCCGGTACATTACCTTCGACACCCAGGGCTGCAGATCGCTCGCCTTCCTGTTCACATCGGTCACCAGGGCGACGTAGCCCTCGACAACGCGAAGGAACTCCTGCACCTGCCGCTCGATGTGGGGGGCATACTCCTGGGTCAGGTAATCATCGAACGTCGGGCGGATGAGATCAGTAGAGGGTATGAAAGGGTCAATGCCGAGGTAGTTATAGGAGGCGGCTAGCACCACCAGTCCCTTGGCCTGCTCGCCCTGCAGATAAGCGAAGTACCTTTCCAGCAACAGGTAGCCTTCCACATATTCGTCGGGAGTCGACGGCAGGTTCTTCGTCGGGTCTTGAGGATCTTTGCTTCCATACTTGGCTACCTCAAGATTATACAGCTTGGTAAGCAGCCCGTCGGCACTGGGATCAACGATGTTCTGATGGATCAGGCCGAGCCTGTCGGCGACATGCCAATCGCGATCGCCGGAACCGGTCATGACCGACTTGACATACGCTCTCGCAATATCATTTGTCTGCGGGAAGTTGCGGTTAGCGGGAGTGTCCGGGTCAAACAGGGTGCCGTAGGCATCACGAATTTTGTAATAGTATTGGGAAACAGCGCATCGGGAGTCGTCCAGTTTGAGATCGGCTATTCCTATATCAAGCTGGTGGGAGAGGGAGTCCAGCTTGATACTTACGTCGTTAAGCTCCGAGGATATGGTCTTCAGAGTGTTTAGTATGGAGTCCAGCTTGGCATTGACCTCCTTGTTGTCCTGGTCCTGTTTGTAGGCCGGGTCCAGTGCGTAAGCGATCTTGCGGGCCATAGGATTCCCACTGTCGCTCTCCTGCTCTATAGCCTGAAGTGCGAGGAAGGTCCCAGCCTGTGTTGCGAGTCCCCCATAGTCCATTTCGGCGGCCTGTCCCGCGCTAACTGGAACCGCTGCTTCCTCACTTGTGTTGGCACAGCCTACGAGTGAAGCCAGCATAGCCATGAGGAGCCCCAAAATCGTGAGTTTGTATACTGTGCAATTCATGTTGCCTCCTAGTTTTGACTTCAGTTAACGGAGCCGGAAAACACCGGCGTTAGTCCGGTGCTTTTACGTGGTTGTATCAAGGTTCCCATCGATAGGTTTTCGGCCCCCAAACATATTTGCCACTTTTGTTGATATACCCACGCAAAACCTTAAATTCATCATCAGTAGGAGCTTCAACCTCGGCCAAACCACCCGAAAATTTCTTGGCATTCAAGAACTGCGGTGCTATGACTATTTCACCCTTTGGATTTATAAACCCAGTGAAGCCCTCAAGCGCGACACTGGCAAGGCCTTCTGAAAAATCCCCGCAGTGCCTGAAAGTCGCCGGCAGTACCCATGCCCCTTTCTTGTCTATGTAGCCACATTTTTCCTCGCCTACCTTGCCTACAAAAACGGCCGCCAAGCCATCGTGGAAGTCAGTTGCCCGATCATATTGCGGGGCAATAATCCACTGTGCGTTCTTGTCGATATAGCCATCCTTTCCAACTTTCCTGCCTTTGTCTTCCCTCACTGCCGCCAGACCTTCTGAAAAATTACGGGCAAACCGATATTTGGGCAGAATGATCACCTTACCAGTCTTATCGATGAAACCATAAAAAACGCCAACTTTATCTTTAAAAACTAAGGCCTTAGCAGCCAAACCTTCAGAAAATCCAAGCTCTGCCATGTCTAATTCCAGCCTTAAAAGGTTCTTTCCTTTTTTATCAATAATTACAAGCCCTTTATTGTCTCGTACGATTGCCACTCCATCTGAAAATGTTCCGGCTGACTGGTACTTCGGCTTAATGACAATTTTCCCGCCAATGTCAATGTAGCCAAATAATCCCGACTCAGGACTGCCGATTCTGATTTCTGCCAAGCCTTCGATAAAATCAGACGCATAATCGAATTTTGGAGCAATGACTATTTGACCTGCCTTGTCGATGTAGCCATATTTCCCGTCTACTTCTACCGGGAACAATTGACGGCTTTTTTGGCTGTTATCGCCATAGGCGATTGACGCAATACAAAGTAAGATAAGTACAATCATGCTTTTCATTAATTTTCCTTTTCTCGATACAACGGCTATGAGCACAGCGGCTTGGCCGCTGGTGCGTTGTGTTGGGAATAAATGTAGTAAGCATTTTTTCCAATATTAATAATCTCAACGGTAATTTTTCGGTAAGGTTTTAATCATACCTCCGTTTGTTGCCATTGTTGATTCCGTCCAATAGACGTTGGTGCCATCAACAGCGATTCCGTAATAATTACTGATGTTGGCAATTTTTGTGAGTGTTGTCACCGGCCCACCGTTTTTACTGATCTTTCTAACTTCAACCGAGCTCGGGAAACCGTCTATGTATACGACCCAATAGACATTCGTCGCATCGAGGGCTAGATTGTAGCCGGGTCCTGTGGCAAGAATTGTTACTATTCCGCCGTTTTTCCCGATCTTCTTGAGTGCGCCCCCTCCCAACCAGTAAACATCTGTGGAATCCACAGCAATAGGCCCGGCATGATCTTCTTGTGAAACTAATGTCGTCACCGTACCACTGCCGAATGCGGACTTTCTGACTTTTCCCCCGATACCGTATTCGGTCCAGTAAACATTGTCTGCGTCAACCGCGACCTTGTATTCACCTTGACTCAAAAGTGGAGATACAATCTCTGTCGTTAATCCACCGTTCTTGCCAATCATTCTGATCCCTGCATCTGGCCAGACAACGGAACTATCCGTTAGCGCCAACGCAGAAACATTCGTCAAGGTTGACGCAAGTGTTGTGACGGCTCCACCATTCAGCCCCACCTTCTTAATCGAACTACCATAATACTCGGCCCAATAGACCTGAGATCCGTCAACAGCGATGTCGAAAGGAGAATTGAGTCCTGACGCCAGTGTGCTCACAGCACCTCCATTTATACTCACTTTTTTTATCGCCCCGGTCTCTGACCAATAGACATTTGCAGAGTCCACGGCCAGAGAAACTGGAGAGTCAAGGCCAGAAGCCAGAATCTGCGGCGGCATAAAGTCATTTACAGCAATAAGAGACGAGATTGATCGATAGTCTGCGTTTGAATACGACGTCGGCTCATATTGAGCCCCATCAAGGTAGACGAATCTGAGGTATTTCACCGCTGTCAGATCGACTTGTCCGGTCGACGACACCGTGGATGCCGGCACGATTGAGAGTTCTCCTGTGGCGGTTATCAGGTTGGTTCTTGAATGATCAAGAGGTGAAAACTCTGTGATTGTGTATCCCAAATAGGCTTTATTTGCATCATAGAGCCAGCATCCCATGTTGTATGCGTGTGGTTCAGACGCCAAAAAGCTCGTCCTCACCGCAGAGAGACCTGTTGTCACGATTGAGCCACCATTGGCTGCGGAGTATACTGGCGTATAGCCCTGAGCAGGGAAGCGGCGGAGTGCCGTGATGTATTGCGATGAATCCGGTGGAGTGGTCCAGTCCTC
Source organism: Desulfuromonadales bacterium (assembly GCA_016650295.1). Taxonomy (GTDB): domain Bacteria; phylum Desulfobacterota; class Desulfuromonadia; order Geobacterales; family Pseudopelobacteraceae; genus CAIPTY01. The sequence continues at coordinate 6,859 of JAENWA010000010.1, forward strand.
CGCTGAATAGAGATACTGGTGCGTTGCGGCAACAGAGCTGCCCGGCTCATGGAGGGTTTTCTGCAACGATGAAGTCTGCCCATTCTTCAATTTGAGCTGAAAAACCCAACTGCCAGCAAGCGGCATTGCATATGGATTCGCTCCATAATAGAGCCTCCCGCCAATGTAAGGTTTTCCGTCACTACTGGTACCCAACTGACTGCTAGAGGAGGTGATGGTCCACTGCCAACCGTCCGGTGAAGTTACGCTAAAGCTATCAATGTCGGCCGCGGAAATGGAATTGTTATAATAGACCTGAACATTCAAATAACAGGTCGGGCCGTTATTGGAGTTGTCAGGGGCAACGTTTTCGGAGAGCCAACCTACGTTTGTTATCAAGCTATTCACCGTTTCGTTTGAGTTTGAGCCCGTAGACCCACTTCCCCCGCAGCCTGTCAAAGCAACAAGAACCGCTATGAATAAAACCATCACCACATTTATTACACTGCATTTCATCGCATTACCTCTCTTTAATTATTAACGACACCAGGTGACGCTGTTCGAGCCCAACGGTTATGAGTGTGACCGGCGCGGCAGGGATTTCGCCGCGTCCGAGTCCACACGAGAGTTGGGACATTTCCTCTCATCAAATGTGAATAAAGAAATGCCCACATAATTCACTTATTCAGTTTCATAGCGATATCTTTTAATTCATCGAGAGTTGGAAGTTTTTGTGTAAAATCGATAGAGAAGTCGGAAACAGATAGACCGTACGGCAGAAACACCATTTCGAAGAAACATCCTTTGAAATTTTCATCGCAGTCAACAGAAGACTCGACTGGCATTTGAACACCTGATGTCAATATGCCAGTGCAAACGCCTTCAGCTTGGAAGAAACAGCCATTAATATTAAAATACTTGTATCCGCAGCAATATTGATCGTTTTCGCAATCTTCGTGTTTTTTTCCGAGCAACTGAGCAATAAATGCTTGAAAATGAATTTCTCCTATCGTTTCTAACATAAACCCCTCAACTACATTGCTACCTTTCAATTGCATTTCCTCGGCTTCTTCGACTGTTACTTCAAGATGGCCATTTCTGTGAATTGTAGATGGCTTAAACTTTTTCATCTCCATCCAACTCTTGATATTAAGAAATGGATTTGCCCCACAAGAGAGGTTGTCTTTCCTAAATTTCAATGCTTCGAGCATTCTTTCCTCTGTCTTAAGTAGACAATGGCCAGAATAGAATTCAGCCGCTGCATCAAGGGAATCTTTCAATGAGCTATATCCGCAAGCCCTAAGGATAGCGTCACAGTACCTATCGTAATCACCATAAGGATCATTCGAATTGAGTTTAATTCCATTGTTGATAATTTCTTGGATGATACGGACAAAGCGCCATCCTGGATGGGAGGCTTGCCAGTCTTCCTCTGAAGTTACAGGTTCGTTCCAATATGCTTGCAAGGCAAGATCACATACAATTGGCAATTCAAATAGCCTGTCAGATCCCAACTGCTCGCTGAAATAATTAAGACATAATAGGTAGTTATATGGCACTTTAGTTGGATCTAGGGTGTCTTGAATAGGTATTTGATTGAAGAAGTTAGAGTAGAGAGCCTCAATGAAAATAGCATGACCTTCTATTATATGGGTACCCTGCAACCTGTAAATTCTGCCCTCGACTGAAATCTCTGGACAAATTAGCCAGTCGTATGGGTACAACATAATCGACAAGTCACTAACATATTTATACTTATCACTCACAGACGAACGAGCTGCTGCAATTCCTGCGCTTGCGATAAATGTGTTTAGCCAAAGGAATGAATTTGCCAACTCAACTCGACCCTCCGAAGCAAAATACCCCAGGGGCAGGCGTGGTTTCGAACCCTTTGTTGTAATTAAGTTCATGTACTCGCTAAGAATAAATCCTATGCCTTGCCGATAAATATTCCATGATTTTTGGCCAAAAGGCGTCATACATGTTTGGAAATAGTGCCAAACTTCATGAAATTCGACGCCATTATAACCCTCTGCACCAATAGCTGACTCCATTGCGTTGATTGTCACATGAAGTCGGTTCGGCACGAAAGTACCTAAAGCTAAATTATTGTATTCCTCGAACACTCTAGTTCCTTTCGTGTTAAACAAATTTTTATATCCAACGGCTCGGGAAATGACCCGCCCGCCCGGTTTCTTTGGGCGGTCGGTGTCCATTTTCCTTGTTGGAAATTCCCGTATCTTGTCAATGTTTAGACCTGACACCCTCTGCTTTTCCGGTTTTTGAAAGCTGAGTTAGTTCCTAATATATTTAGATGCTTCTGCTAATTTGTCGAAATACTCAAAAAGTAAATAGCTATCGTATTTTAGATTTTTTAAACCTAGTATTTCCTCACTTCGTAATTTATTAGACTGCTTGAGGAGCTCAAAGGCTTTTTTCTGTTTTTCGTATGAATTATCCTTGATAGCTTGAATCATTAATTCGGCGAACTCTTCATCAAGATTACGCATATCATTCTTGGCTAAAATCTTGCTCTGAATTGATTTCGAGAATTTGTCATTATATTCGATATATCTTTTAGCTAGTAAGAATAAATCATCGTCAAGCGTGGAATGATGATCTCCTATAATCTTTCTTGCAATATCAAGGGATAGCAATAGGTCTTGCTCTCTTGAAGTTATATTGTTTAGAATCAATTCGATGCTTACCGCTTGCTTTTGGAGCTTGCTGACGATGATGCTAAATTTATCTAATTCGGTGATATTTACAATAGACATTTTATTGATAAAATCATAAGTAATGCTATTTAGTTCATTGATTACATTTTCGTAGCTAAGACATAATTTACTTAGTTCAGTGTATTGTGATGCAATAAACTCTTTATTGTCTGAATATTTATCTATAAATACTATAATTTCTGGTATAGTTTCTCTTTGTTCATATTTATTAGTAGAAGACCTCCAATTTGAGTTCATAAGATCGAAGTCTGGCCAGGTCATGTTTTTCTTATACAATATTCCTTTAGTTATATTTTCAATAGGTATCGCCCAGGAAATACTACCACCTTCATTGATACTGCCAGACAATACTCCAATAACATCGCCTTCGTATATAACCGGAGCACCACTCATGCCGCTATAAATAGTCAGATCCACTGGTATAACATCGATTGCTTTTTTGAATATTCTATGCCCATTTAAGTCTTTAAAATTTAGAGAAGATATGGTTTGGCTGGTAGCTCTGGCGGAGAAATAGTATTTTTCTAAACCTCTTGGATGACCTATGACTATCAATTCCTTTTTATGTAAATTTTCTGGCAGTTTTCGTTTTTTCAAAGAAAGATTTCCAATAGGAAGTTTATTGATTTTCAAAACAGCTAAATCATAGTTTGGTATCACACGTTCAACAAGGACATTCGATGTCTTTCCTCCGACATAATAAATTTCCATTTTTATTGAATTTTTGATCACATGGTAATTGGTGACTATTTCCCCATTGTCACCTAAAAAAAAACCAGTTCCTTGGGCTACTGTTCCGTCGGTTTTGGTAGAATATATACCAACAACAGCATTTCTTTCATCTTTAGCATAAGCTAAACAGGGCATAGCTATCGCAAGAAGAAGGCAAAAGAATAGTCGTATCATTTACTCTCCTTTAGCAAAGCTACTAATTCATCAAAGCCTTTTTGATATGATTTTCTACCCGAAGCTACTTCATCTTCAATTTTATTAGCTATGACGCCATAATTTGCGCGAAGGTATTTGTTATCAACACTACCTTTGAGAGCCGAAGTGTGTCTTCTTTCAATAGGAGTGAGAAGCTGATATTCACTGACAACTATCCCTGTATATATCCCAAGCAAGGTAGATAAACTAAATACCGCAATGACGTTCATCGAAAATTTAAATTTGCTTTTCAGATAGTTTTGTTTGAAACGCCAGAAGAGAACCTCCAGCAAAGGTAAAAACTGCTGCCAAGAGAGCATTTGAAATACTGGACGACGAAAGTCCCGCGATGTTGCCAACCAACAACCCCAATAAACCAAAAGATATCCAGTTCACACCCGACCTCCTATGAAATAATATATTTTATAAAAACCTACGATTAAATCGGACACAATCTTAGTTACAGGTTGTGTAGCGTTATAGTATTTGACCAACATGTTATTGAGCAGACGACATTTGTCATCTACCTGTAGATAAAAGTAACTACCTGTATATTACGTCATCTATATGTAGATAACTTGTATTCATCTACCTGTAGATGCTTTTCCGAATTTCTCTGCTTATCCTTGTTATCTATCTGTAGATAACTTTTTCTTTTTATCGGGTTCTTCGAATTAACAATGTGTATATGATTTTCCAATGGGCTTCCGACGATAGCGCCATATCTCACATACCATAGAAGTTCTTCCGGAAACCACTTGCCACCAGCTGCCTTTACTTTTGCCCGCAATGGCATGTTCGCGGCTTCAATTCGGAGGGGGACAAGAGCCTCCTGATCATATTTTGGCGGTGGTGGCGTCCATTCGGTCTGTTCCACTATTAACTCCACTGTTTTAAATCGCTTTCCGGTTTCCTCATCATACCGGAATCGTATGCAGAGCAGTGCCTCTCCATACTTATCAGTCAGTTGCTTAGTCCCTTTTTGCCCAGGTTTGAGAACCAGCCGAGTTTTCATGTGCTGCCTCCTGTAAGGTGATATCACAATAATCGTTAGAACAATATTGATTTATGAGTTTCTTATATTGACAGATTTACATCTTGACGCTATGGTTGTCAAGAGACAACCATAACTGATAGATTTCAAGTCAACTTGAGATATGGCAAAGGAGATCGTCATGTTCGCACTCCCGAATTCCGTTGTTAACCAATATGATTCCGAACTCAAAACTTTGATGGTCCCGATCTCTCACTATGCTGACTATAAGAAGTGGTTACGGTATTTCCTGGATTTTTGCGCCAAGCACACAGTGGGTATGAATAGTACATCTGAGCAGGTGCGACAGTTTTTAGAAAAGTTGCGGGAAAAGAAACAGAGCGAGGAACAGAGAAAACAGGCTGAGCACGCAATCACGCTTTATTATACAATGCAAGAGCGAGCAAGTAATGAATGCGCTCAAAATGACCTTGCGCTAGAAAGTGGAGATGTCGTTTCACAACGATCGTCAACGGCTGTTTCCACCGCACAACAGCCGCACTATATCCAAACGCGTTCAGGATCATCGCATTATACCGATGCCGGATATCAGGTTAAATCAGATTCTCCGGAATGGGATGCAGTTCTTGCTACAATGGCGGGAGAGATCAAGGTGCGGCATTATTCCCGCAAAACACTCAAGACGTATGCGCTATGGTCGCGTCAATTTCAACGCTTTCTGAAAAACAAGCCCCCTCACGAACTGACAACAGCAGATGTCAAAGAGTACCTGACATTTTTGGCGGTAAAGTGCAAAGTTGCATCATCTACCCAGAACCAAGCTTTCAACGCTCTCCTCTTCCTATTCCGGCATGGCCTGAAACGGGAATTCGGTGTATTGCAAGGCGTACCACGGGCAAAAAAATCGCTCTATATCCCGACAGTGCTCTCCCGAGCTGAGATCGACTCTGTATTGGCAAATCTGAAACGCACGCACAAACTGGTCGTACAGTTATTGTTCGGTTGTGGTCTGCTTGTTTGAATGTCTGCAATTGCGGGTGGGCGATTTCAACTTTGATTCGGGCAAGCTGCTGGTGCATGGCAAGGGGAAGAAAGACCGGACCGTGCCGATTCCGGAGTCTATTATTTTTGAATTGAAAGCCCAGATTGTGAGGGTGGGGAAACTGCATGATCGGGATCTGGCCGAGGGATATGACGGAGTGTTTCTTGATGACGCCATAGAAACAAAATATCCAAAAGCGCCCAAGGAGTACATCCATCAGTGGTTTTTTCCGCAAAGACCGCTGACCCTGGTGGAGGAAACCGGTCAATATCGGCGTTACCATCTCCATGAATCAGATTTTCAGCGGGCGCTGTATAAAGCCGTCTGTGCAACAAAAATTCCCAAGCGAATCAAGTCACATACATTCCGCCATTCCTTCGCTACACACCTTTTGCAGGCAGGCTACGACATCAGAATTATTCAGACTCTGCTTGGACATTCCAGCCTGAAGACCACCATGATTTACACCCATTGCGTTCCGGTCAGGACGGTGAAAGAGCAGAAAAGCCCGTTGGATCTTTAGCGGCAATTATGAAGTATGAAGGATGAATTATGAAACACATTGCCGGTAGATACCGACAACCTTGCCGATGATTGATACCTCGGTTTTTCCGGGGTGGATGATGATTGGTTCCATGTCCGGGTTCTCCGGTTGGAGGCGAATTTTATCACGCTCGCGGTAGAAACGTTTCAGGGTCGCTTCCCCGTCGATCATGGCAACCACAATCTCCCCGTTATCAGCCGTAACCTGCGGTCGTACCAGGGCCAGATCCCCTTCCTGAATATGGGCGTCTATCATGGAGTCACCCTTGACCCGCAGAAAAAAAGTTCCTCCTCCTTTGGTCTGGGAAAGGTCGATGGAGAAGAATCCCTCGATATCCTCAACAGGCGGTTGCGGCTGTCCGGCCCGGACCACACCGACAATGGGAAGTGAAGCGGACTGAGAGGCAGGGGCCGGCATGACTATCCCCCGTGAACTGCCTTCGCGCCGGTTGAGATAGCCTTTCTTTTCCAACGCCTTGAGGTGCTTCATGATGCCCAGGGTGCCGTTGACACCGAGACGCTCCGCGATCTCCCGCAGGGTAGGCGGGCAACCGGCCCGGGAGATGAAGTCGTTGATGATATCCAGCACCTGTTGCTGACGGTCGGTGAGTTGCTGCATGGTTGGGTACCTCGCTGTTATCAGGGTTGCTGTATGATAACCTATCAATCGGGAAGGGGCTTGTCAATCGGATAGGTTGCTTCCGAGGCAAATGCTGATATTTCTTTGCCCGGCATTCGCTGTTGTGCTAGATTCCCACCATGAAAGAAAAGTCCCACGAATACTGGATGATCCGCGCCATTGCCGAAGCGCGCAAGGCGGAAGCCAAGACCGAGGTGCCGATCGGCTGTGTGATCGTTCGTGAGGGACGGATCATCGCCAGCGGCCATAACCTGCGTGAAACCACCCAGGACCCGACCGCCCACGCCGAGTTGATCGCCATCAGAAAAGCCGCCCGGAAACTTGGTTCCTGGCGGCTTCTGAACTGTACCCTGTATGTTACCCTGGAACCCTGCACCATGTGCATGGGGGCCATTATCCTGTCGCGTATCCCCACGGTTGTCTTTGGCTGCTACGACCCGAAGGGTGGGGCGGCCGGATCGCTGTACGATCTCTCCAACGATCCCCGTCTCAATCACTCCGTAGCACTGCTGCCGCGTGTCCTGGAAGCCGAGTGTTCCGGCCTGCTCAGCTCTTTTTTTGCGGATCTGCGTCAGCGTAAGCGGACCGAACGCCTCAATTCCGCTCCGTAAGCCGCCGATACTCTTCGGGAGTGTTCAGATTGCGAAACGAGTCCTCTCCTCCGGCAACTCCTTTGAACTGATCCTGCGAAACAACCGTCGTGCGAATCTTGTCCAGAAGATTCAGGATACTCATATCGTTGGCCCGGATGGCGGCCTCCAGCGCCGGCAGCACGGAGCGGTTGTAGACCGCATGCAGCGGTTCGCGCAATCCTTCCCGGTTGGTGGGGACGATTGCCACGGCTCCTTCATCAGCGACGCAGAGCAGGCGGATCAGAGCGGGATTCAACCCCGGCATGTCGCAGGCGGTTACGAAGGTCCGTTCGCTGCTGCTGTGAGTCAGAGCCGAGTGCAGACCGGCGATTGAACCGTAACCGGGGAAGATGTCGGGCACCGTGCGGCAGGGGAGAAAGGCGTACTCCTCGGGTGAGTTGGTGACGATGATCACCTCGTGAAACAGGCGCGCCAGTGTCTGGTAGATGCGAGTGATGATCGGTGTGCCGTCTACCTCCAGCAGTGCTTTGTTGGTGCCCATGCGGCTGGATGTGCCGCCGGCCAGGATTGCCGCGCTGACCCCCTCGATCTTTTCGCAGTCGGTATACGGCTCAATCTGTTCGGGATGGCAGTAAACGGTGAATTTTCCGCCCCTGACGTAGCCGACCAGGCAGATACCGCTCTCTTGGCACAGGCGTATCGCCATATCGGTGGGAGAGGTGCGCGAGGCGATCAGCCGCACCCCCAGCAGGGCCGCTTTGGCCACCATCTCGGTGGAAACCCGGCCCGAGGTGGCCAGCATGGTGTCGCCCAGGTCGATATTTTTGAAGAGCGCTTCTCCGGCGATGCGGTCCAGGGTGTTGTGACGTCCCAGATCCTCGGCGTACAGCAGCAGTTCCCCGTTTCGTCCCACGGCCGCCGAGTGGATGCCGCCATGGCTTTTGTACTGCTCGGCGCGGGCGGATAGCTGGTTCATCAGGGAAAAGATCTGGCCGGGCTGAATCAGTTCATGGCCGGCAGCCGACAGATTCGTGACCACCTCCGGCATCGAAAAGCTGACGCCGGTTCCGCAGCCGGAGGTCAGCACCGGTTTCAACCGCTCGGGCAGCTCGCCCTTGATGCGTACGTTGGCTGTGCCGAAATCCTCACAGACGCTGAACATCTGGAAATCGGAAATATTCTGCACAAAATTCTGCAGCCGCAGGAAGCCGGCGATCAGAAAACGCAGGTCGTGAGACGAGCCGATCAGGGTGGCAATTTCACGTCCGTTGACGATTAGTTGTACCGGAAATTCCTGCACCACATGCCCTTCGGTGGCCTGGAAGGCGCTGTCCTGGTAGCTGAACAGGATCCTGGATGGTTGTTTCATAGGGGAACCGCCTGACAAAAAAAGGGGGAAGCCGTGTGAGCTTCCCCTTGTTGATGGTACTGTTGAGCGGCAGGCTAGCCGGCCAGGCCGAAGGTCTCGTGCATCAGACGGACAGCCAGTTCGGTGTACTTTTCATCGATGACAACCGAAATCTTGATTTCCGAGGTGGAGATCATCTGGATATTGATGCCGTTCTGGGCCAGAGCCGTGAACATACGGGTCGCGACACCGGCGTGGCTGCGCATGCCGAGGCCGACAATGGAAATCTTGCTGATGTTCTCGTCGCAGACAACCTCTTTGGCATGAATTTCCTTGGCGACCTCGTTCGTGATTATCTGGGCCTGTTTGAGATCCGACTTGGTTACGGTAAAGGTAAAGTCGGTCATACCGGCCGAGCTGACATTCTGGACGATCATGTCAACCGAAATATTGGCATCGGAGAGAGCTGTGAGGATCCTGGCTGCAATGCCCGGTTTGTCAAGCACGCCCATCACGGCGATCTTGGCCTCATTTTTGTCGTATGCAACCCCTGAAACAAGAATCCCTTCCATATCCTTATCCTCCCTGGTAACCATGGTACCGGTATTTTCATTGAGACTTGAGCGAACGTGAACATCCACATTGTATTTTTTGGCGAATTCTACGGAGCGGATCTGGAGGACCTTGGCGCCCAGACTGGCCAGTTCCAGCATCTCGTCGTAGGAGATTTTCTCCATCTTGCGGGCTTCCTTGCAGACGTTGGGGTCGGTGGTATAGACGCCATCCACATCGGTATAGATCTCGCAGACATCCGCCTTGAGGGCCGCCGCAATGGCAACCGCCGAGGTATCCGACCCGCCGCGTCCCAGGGTGGTGACATTGTTGGCGGAATCGATCCCCTGGAATCCGGCCAGAATCACGATGGTGCCTTCCTTCAGGTCGGCACGGATGTTCTTGTCATCGATACTTTCTATGCGGGCCTTGGTGCAGGAACTGTCGGTAATGATCGGTACCTGCCAGCCCTGGTAGGATTTGGCCTTGTAACCCATCGACTTGAGGCACATGGCCAGCAGACCGATGGTTACCTGCTCACCCGTTGCAACCAGCACGTCATATTCCCGGCCGTCGGGAATGTCGCAGATCTCGTTGGCCAGGGCAACCAGCTTGTTGGTTTCGCCTGACATGGCCGAAACAACGACGATCAGATCGTTGCCGGCGTCATAGGTCTTGATGATGCGTTTGGCGACATTTTTGATCCGGTCGGTTGTGCCGACAGACGTGCCGCCGTATTTTTGGACTACAAGTGCCATGCTGCTCTCCTTCACGTGATTTAAAAGAGAAAATTATATTAAGATTCTGCTCTATAGCAGAAAAACGCGCCGCAGGTCAAAGAAATTCTTCAGGAATCAGCTGAACGGTTAATTTGACCAGCACGGCCAGGGAATCAGCACCCCGGGCCTTTATACTGATGGTTCTGCTATCCTCTTCCAGATATTCAAAAGTTACAGCCAGATGATCCGGCGGCAGTGTGTAACCCAGCCGTTCAGACCACTCGACAATACAGACTCCGTCACCCCTGAAATAGTCATCAAAACCGAGTTCCGCAATCTCATCGCCGCCGGCCAGCCGGTAAAAATCGAAGTGGTAGACCGGAACCGGTCCTGGATATTCGTTCATGATGGCAAAGGTCGGGCTTGCCACCAGGTGGGCGCTGCCGGGCGCTACCGCCGTAACGACACCTCTCGTAAAACAGGTCTTGCCACCGCCCAGATCTCCATAAAGGGCCAGAAAAGCTCCCTTATGCAGGCAGGCACCGAGAATCCGGCCGATTTCCTCCGTCCGGTCTGCTGAACGGGAGATTGTTTCCACAGTTGCCTCAGGAATTGATGATGTTACGGATGATGTCAATGCGCGAGACCATACCAACCAGTTTTTTGCCGTCAACGACCGGAAGGGCATGCAGTTTGTGGGTGCTCATGGTATCGGCTGCCGTGCTGACAGGATCGCTGGGAGCCACGGTAATGACATCAGTGGAACAGATCTCCCCGGCTGTCTGGGCGGTCATTTTCTGCAGGTCGCGTTCCAGGCTGCGTTCACCCTCCAGCGGGATGACCCAGTCGAAGAGCGAAATGACCGTGGGAATGTGCAGGCTGCGGCCCTGCTCGATCAGGTCCGAGGCGGTCACTATGCCGCTCAGCAAACCCTCTCCATCTACAATCGGCAGGCTGCCGAAGTGGCGGGACTCGAATATCAGAGCCAGTTCACGCACCGTGGTTTCCCTGGTTACAGTGACGACATCCTTTGTCATTATATCGGCGACGGTTTTCATAACAGGTTTTCTCCTCGTGTGTTACAGGTTTCCAGGTATGTTCCAGCTGGAGAGCAGATTGATTGTGTTCAGATTGTTGTAGGCATGGGGCAGCATTTCCTGAACATCGGTTGCGCACATCCCGATTTCACCTTTTTGTTCCGCAACCAGGTCTGCGGCGTAACCGTGGATGAAAACTCCCAGACGGCAGGCATCCCAGGCACTGTAATGCTGTCCAAGCAGAGCAACAATGATGCCGGTCAGCACGTCTCCCATACCGCCGGTAGCCATACCCGGGTTTCCGCTGCCGTTGATGGCAACAGTACCGTCCGGTGCAACGATGATAGTTCGCGCACCCTTCAATACCAGATACACGCCGTACTTACGGGCGAACTCCTGGGCGACCAGAAACCGGATCGCTTCCACATCGGGAATTGACGTGCCCAGTAGACGCGCCATTTCTCCGGGGTGCGGAGTAAGTATTATATCAGCCGATTTTTTGCGCCGCAGTACGGAAATATCCTCTGCCAGGGCATACAGGCCGTCAGCATCGATAACAATCGGCAGTGACACTGATTCAACAATGGTTTGCACCAGTGCCGTGGTGCCCGGTCGCCTGTCCAGGCCGGGGCCCACAGCCAGGGCATCCTTGCCGGGCAGCAGCTTTTCTATGGTCTGGAAGGCGCTGCTGGTCAGATAGCCGCTATTCGAGTCCGGAAGCGCTACGCTCATTGCTTCGGTTGTCTTGATTTCAATGATATGGTGAAGACTCTCAGCCACAGCCAGGGTTACCAGGCCGGCGCCGGCCCGCACGGCACTGTTGGCGGCCAGCGCGGCTGCACCGGTCTTTCCGGGCGAACCGGCAATAATCAGGCAGTGCCCAAAATCGCCTTTGTGGGCCTGGCGATCACGCCGACGCAACATCGGACGAATACTTTCAACGTTAAGACGTTTGTAACCAGGGGAGTCTTCCATCAATTGGGGGGGAATTCCGATGTCGGCAATAACCAGTTTGCCGGTATACTCCTCGCCGGGATAGAGAATATGTCCCAATTTGGCAATGGCAAACGTGACGGTGATGTCGGCACGCACCGCATTACCCAGAACCCTGCCGGTTGTTCCATGAATGCCGGAGGGAATGTCAACCGCCACTACCGGTCGATCCGAGGCATTGATCAGCTCAATCGCTTCCAGATACACTCCGCTGACATCACTGCGCAGACCGGTCCCCAGCATGGCGTCCACAATAACCTTCACTTGGGCGATCTCATCCCCATACAGGGCTTGAAACTGCCCCTCATCAGGACAATACACGACCATAGACTGAGGCAGCTTCTCCAGATTGACGGCGGCGTCACCACTGATCCGGCTGCGGTCGGACAGGACGTAGACCGCGACCTCCCATCCGGCCTGGCTCAGCAGACGGGCAATGACAAAACCGTCACCACCGTTATTCCCCTTACCGGCGATGATGGCCGCTTTTCCCGTGGACCCGAATTCGGAGATTATTACATCCACACTGCAGCGCCCGGCATTTTCCATTAACACAAAACCGGGAATACCGAATTCATCAATGGCCCGTCTATCGATCTCCTGCATGGTATGTGCGGTTACAACCTTCATGGTTTCTCCAAGACGACCACGGCAATTGCGCTGCCGCCATCATGAGCAAGTGATAGAAAAACGGTGCTTAACCCTTGTGCCAGAAACAGTTCAATAGCCTTGCCGGACAGAATCAGTTCCGGCTTGCCCAGGCTGTTGTTGGTTACCTCGATGTCATGCCAGGAAATACCGTCCCGAAGGCCGGTACCCAGTGCTTTCAGAAAGGCCTCTTTGGCAGCGAAACGTGCGGAGTAGCTGGCGGCGCAATTTTTTCGGGCCGAGCAATATGCCCGTTCCTGCTCGCTGAAAATCCGCTGCAGCAGGGGAGTGTTGTTTTCATCCACGAAACGTTGAAAACGCTTGATGGCAACTATGTCGGTACCGATGCCTGCAATCATTGTGTGGTCTCAGTTCCAATTATTTCACTGTTGCCTTGATGCTGCCTGAGCTCCATCCTTACGCTCTGGAAAACCTCGCTTGCGGAATATTCACGGGCTTTCCCGGCGCGAAGATCGGCAAGACGTCGTTCCACTTCACCTATCAAAAGTTGCAAGCTATCGGTTCCCTTGGTAAACAGAATGGAATCCATCCTCTAAATCTCCCATTCGTTAAGAAAAGCCTGGGTAAAGTCTCGTGCTCCGTGAATCACCGCCAAAATTGGAAGCGTTTTCTGGCTATAAGCAACGCTATATACAATCCGGTAGTTTTGAAAAATAACTTCTCGCAGGTTGCTGTCGTTGAACTCTGGTACAATACGCCCGCATAAAGGCATGCTTTCTATTTTTGCGGTAGATTTTACCAGAGCGCGCACAAGCCTCGCCGCATAAACAGGCGAATCATGGGCAATATATACGTGTATGGCCTGGAGATGGTCAGAGGCCTTTTCGGTCCAGACTATTTTCGCCATGACTCCATCCGCTTCAGCAGCTCTTCAGTTGAAATCACGCGGCCAGCTTCCGCATCCGCCAGCCCTTCATGCACCTGAGCCATGAAATTAATTTCGTACATCAGGTTATCCCACGTTGCCCCTTCCGGCATGGCGTCAATCAGGTGATGGGCTTCTGTCTTTATCATGGCAGTCTGCATGGTTTTACCTCCGTTGCACTCATCTCAAATACTCTTCCAAAATTGCCGTCTTCTTCACTTCTGCCGCCGCAATCGCTGCCTTTAACTTCAAGAGCCAGCGCTATGTCGGCAATGACATTTTTCACGCGTACTTGATCAGCTCCACCATGTCCTTGACGGCGCGGTCGAGTCCCACCAACATGGCGCGGGCGATGATCGAGTGCCCGATGTTGTACTCCTCGATGCCGCCGAGGGCTGCCAGTGCCTTGATATTGACGTAGTTAAGACCGTGCCCGGCATTGACTCCCAGGCCGACTTTGCGGGCCAGTTTGATACCCGTGTCGATTGCCTCCAGTTCACGCTCCTGACTGTTCCAGTCGCCAGCCTCGGCATAGGCGCCGGTATGAATCTCGATGCAGTCGGCTCCGGTTTTGTTGGCGGCCTTGATCTGCTCCTGGTTCGGGTCAACGAACAGGCTGACAACAATACCTCCGTCCCGCAGTCGCTTAACGGTATCGGTTATCAGTTTTGCATTGAGAATGACGTCCAGTCCCCCTTCGGTGGTAAGTTCCTGTCGTTTTTCCGGTACCAGCGTGACCTGTTCGGGCTTGACCTTCAGGGCGATGCGGACCATCTCCTGAGTGGCTGCCATTTCAAGGTTGAGTTTGCTTTTGACCGTCCGCCGCAGGATTTCCAGGTCACGATCCTGGATATGGCGGCGGTCTTCGCGCAGATGAATGGTGATTCCTTCCGCACCGGCCAGTTCACCCAAGGCGGCGGCTGTGACCGGGTCAGGCTGGATGCCGCCGCGCGCCTGACGCACCGTGGCTATATGATCGACATTCAGTCCCAGTTTAGCCATTATTTTTCCCCGATGTGGTTTTTAACCAGAGCACAGATTTCATTGGCCCAGGTGGTGATCTCGTACTTGTCCTGCCCTTCGATCATAACCCGCAAAAGCGGTTCCGTGCCGGAGTAACGAATCAGAACGCGACCCTCGTTGCCCAGCTTGGACTCCACCTCATGAACTTTGTCGGCAATCTCCGGGATTGTCAGAATATCTTTGCGTTCCCTGACCCTGGTATTCACCAGAACCTGTGGAAGTGCGATCATAACGGAAGCCAGTTCGGAAAGCGGCTTCTGATCACGTCGCATGACAGCCAGCAGTTGCAGGGCCGAAAGGATGCCGTCGCCGGTAGTGCTGGAATCCAGGAAGATCATGTGCCCGGACTGCTCTCCTCCCAGGTTGTAGCCCCCTTTGCGCATCTCCTCCACGACGTAGCGGTCCCCGACTGCGGTCTTGACGATCTTCCCGCCCGCTTTCCTGAGTGCGATGTCGAGTCCCATGTTGCTCATGACCGTGGCCACCAGGGTCTTTTTCTTCAGGGTCTTGCGCTTGAGCATGTCGGTGGCGCAGATAGCCATGATATGGTCACCGTCCACCTCATTACCGAACTCATCACAGACGATCACCCGGTCTGCGTCGCCGTCCAGTGCGATACCTATGTCGGCCCGATGCTCCTTGACCGCCTCGCTGATCACCTCGGGATGGGTCGAGCCGCAGCCGGCGTTGATGTTGGTGCCGTTCGGTTTAACGCCCAGCGGGATAACCTCTGCCCCCAGTTCCTCGAAGACCGCCGGAGCCACCTTGTAGGCTGCTCCATTAGCGCAGTCCAGTACTATCTTCATGCCTGACAGGTCCATCTCGTGCGGAAAGGTGTTCTTGAGGAAGACTATGTAGCGGGCAGCCGCGTCATCGATGCGGAAGGCCTTGCCCACCTCGGTTGCGGTGGGACGCAGGGTGTCTATTTTTCTGGATTCGATCAGTTCTTCAATCTTCAGTTCGATCTCGTCCGGCAGCTTGAAACCGTCGGCCGAAAAGAACTTGATGCCATTATCCTGAAAGGCGTTGTGGGAGGCCGAGATAACAACCCCGGCATCGGCCCGCATGGAAGAGGTAATGTTGGCGATACCCGGTGTCGGCAGCGGACCGACTATCAGCACATCCACGCCCATGGAGCAGATGCCGGCCACGAGGGCATTTTCCAGCATGTAGCCGGACAATCGGGTATCCTTGCCGATCACGATGCGGTGGCGGCGTTTGCTTGAACTTTTGAAGATATAGGCTGCCGCACGGCCGAGCTGCATGGCCATCTCGGTGGTCATCGGGTATACGTTTGCTACACCGCGTACCCCATCGGTTCCGAACAGTTTTTTCATACAACCTCCTGTCCCTGAAAACGGGATAAGTGCGTTTACGGAAGTATTTCTACAGAATCAATTCTTAACGTGCTGAAAACAGGATCATCAGGTCAAACGTCTGACGCCCAGAGCCTTTTTTAGTACCCTGCGCAATTCGCCCTGTTCCACGTCATAGGTAATCTTGGCGTCATGTACCAGGGATATCTTGCCGGTCTCCTCGGAAACCACAACCACGTAACTATCCGATAACTCGGAAAGACCAAGGGCTGCGCGATGACGCGTCCCGAAACTTTTGGCGATATCGGGATTCTGGGAAAGCGGCAGCAGGCAGCCGGCCTTGGTCAGTTTCCCGTTTTCAATGATTACCGCCCCGTCGTGGATGGGCGAGTAGGGCAGAAAGATCGAGTTAAGCAATTCACTGGTTACCTTGGCATCTATTTCTGTGCCGACATGGATAATGTGTTCAAGAGGGGTCAGGCGGACCAGCACTATCAACGCACCGATCTGTTTGTCAGCCATGTCGCGCAGCGCCTTGAGAAGCTCTTCGACTGTTTCCAGGTCCCCGCTTGGTGCTGAAATTGCCGCTGATCGCTTGCCGAGGGCCAACAGGATCCGTCTCAGGTCTGACTGGAAAATTACAGCCAGGATAATAGGTGTTGATGCAGTCAGGATATCAATAATGCGAATCAAAGGGAACATGCCGGCCAGCCGGGCAAAAAAAGACAGCAGCGACAGCAGTGCCATGCAGCCCAGCAGGCGCATGGCCACATCGCGACGGATGACCAGTGCGCAGGCAACCACCAACACGGTCATGAGTAGCGTATCTGACGTCTCTGTCAATACGGCGGGAATGTTCATCGGCTGAACTCGCTTGTTAAATGATGTTCATTCAGTCTTTTGTCATTATGGCCCGGGCCATGTCGGCGGCATCGCGCATCTGGCGCACGTCATGAACCCGCAGAATATCCGCTCCGTTACATATGGCATGGGTGACCGTGGCGGCTGTCCCCTGAATCCGGTCGCCGGAGTCCCTGTTCAGTATCCTGCCGATGAATGCTTTGCGGGAGGTACCAACCAGGATCGGCAGTCCGAGACAGGTGAATTCACTCAGCCGGCGCAGAATTTCCAGGTTCTGGCCGGTATCCTTGGCAAAACCGATGCCGGGGTCCACCGCTATTCTATTCAGGTCGATTCCAGCCTGACAGGCCTGTTCAACAGAGCCTCGCAGTGAGAGGATTACTTCACTGATCAGGTCGTCATATGCGGTATCGCTCTGCATCGTCTGCGGGGTCCCGCGGGTGTGCATGAGAACCACCCCGGCGCCTGATTCTGCAGCCACTGACGCCATGCGGGGATCAAGGTTGAATCCGCTGATATCGTTGATGATTGCGGCGCCGGCGTCTATGGCCGCACGGGCCACCGGACTTTTCCAGGTATCAATGGAGATGGGGCAGGACGATACGCAGGCAAGGCCCCTGATGACCGGAAGGACGCGCTTCAGCTCATCATCTGTCGAAACCGGCGCTGCTCCGGGACGGGTGCTCTCGCCTCCGATATCGATGATGTCGGCCCCCTCGGCGATCATTTCCCGCGCCCGCTCGATGGCGCGTTGCGGGTCAAAAAACTGATTGCCGTCGGAGAATGAATCGGGCGTTACATTGAGGATGCCCATAATCAGGGGACGTTCCAGAGACAGCTGCTGCTGCCTGATCCGCCAGAACCCCGGGCGTTGCGCGGCACTCATCAGGATCTGTTTCAACTCTCCTGCCAGGGCCGGAAGTCCGAACGGTTGCGGGGCCAATTTGCTGCACAGCCTATGAAGCTGTTTGTCGGTACCGATCAGAATTACATCGGTCTTCTCGATACTGCAGGCTACGGTGCCCCGTGCTACGGCGGCGTCTCCTCCCAGGGCCAGCATCTCCTGTTTGAGGATGTTGGCCTGGCGGCACTGCAGGCCGGTCAATTTGACGCAACGGGTCAGCATCTTGGAGGCCATCAGGGCTATTCCGCCTGAATCGACCTTAATCCGCCGCAGTTCCCGTTCCGCGTCAAGCGGGGTGGCGATATGAAGCGCTCTCGCCGGGAAGCTGCTCATGTCAGACCGGGACGACGGTTTGTGGCTGCTGAGGTTCTTCGACAGCCGTTTCCGCGGGTTTGTGACCGTAGATCGGAGTGCCGGCGGCAATAATTTCGTCCACCTCGGCGCCGGTCAGGTTTTCTTTCTCGATCAGGCACTCCGAGAGGTTGTGCAGATTCTGCAGGTTGTTTTTCAGGATCGACAAGGCCCGTTCATAGGCCTCATCGACAATGCGTTTGATCTCGGTATCGATCTCTACGGCGGTGGCTTCGCTGTAGTTCTTGTGGGTAGACATTTCCCGGCCCAGGAAGATCTGTTCATCCTTTTTGCCGAAGGAGAGCGGGCCCATCCGGTCACTCATGCCCCATTCGCAGACCATTTTGCGGGCCATTTCAGTGGCCTGTTCGATGTCGTTACCGGCACCGGTGGTAAATGTATTGAAGATGATGTCCTCTGCCGCGCGACCGCCCATCAGGACAGCAATACGGGCCAGCAGAGATTCGCGGGAATAGCTGTGCTTGTCTTCGATCGGCAGTTGCATGGTAACGCCCAGGGCACGGCCGCGCGGAATGATCGAAACCTTGTGAATCGGGTCGGTGCCGGGGATTGTCCTGGCAACCAGGGTATGACCGGCCTCATGGTAGGCGGTGCTTTTCTTTTCCTCGTCGGAGATGACCATGCTGCGGCGCTCGACCCCCATCAATACCTTGTCCTTGGCGTTATCGAAATCGATCGACTCAACGACGGTTTTATCCGTGCGGGCGGCCAAAAGCGACGCCTCGTTGACCACGTTGGCCAGGTCGGCTCCGGAGAAACCGGGTGTTCCGCGGGCAATCACTGCCAGGTCCACGTCCGGGGAGAGCGGGACCTTCTTGGCATGCACCTTGAGGATCATCTCGCGCCCCTTGACGTCGGGGCGGGGGACTACTACCTGGCGGTCGAAACGGCCGGGACGCAGCAGGGCCGGATCAAGCACGTCAGG
>JAENWA010000011.1 GCA_016650295.1 Desulfuromonadales bacterium
ACTTCCATACCATTTACCTCCTGTTAGTAGAATATATATATTCAATTAACAGATGACAAATAGAACTACAAGACTGTTATAATTAGCTTATAATAGATAAACTTATTGATTTTGTTGTATCTAAACTAACATATAACGTTCCTTTCTATTTGACTAACCTTGCTAAAATCAAAAAGAAGAACGGCACAGATTCAGGCTTCCAAGATGATAAGTTCTCAGGAAAATGGCGGCTAATCAGCCGCCATTTCTGCTTCATGGTCTCAGCAATGCCTTCAAATCCTTCAGCAGAATGAACAGGTGATACATACGAGTCTGTCGGGCTTGGTGGCTCACATCCCCACCCTTCGAACCATGAGAGATCTGCATCATCCCCGGCATGCACCAGAAGTGTCCTGATTCCCGGAACCCCGAGAGATGCGCTATCATAATATGATTGCAAATCTTGTCACTTAGTGGTTAGTATCTCTGTATGAACAAAGCTCATCGACAAACCCTGAAAGACATTTTTTCTCAGCCGGTTCCTGTGACATTGGAATGGCGACGAATCGAATCTCTTTTTGTCTCGTTGGGTGCACAGATTATTGAAGGCGCCGGATCAAGGGTTCGCTTTGATTTGAACGGCATAGTGGCAGCATTTCACCGACCACATCCGGCAAAAGAGGCAAAGCCGTATCACGTTAAAGACGCAAAAATGTTTTTGGAGAACGCGGGAGTAAAGCCATGAACACGATGATTTCTAAAGGATATGCCGCCAGAATTGAATACAGTGATGAAGATGGATGCTTCATTGGTCACATTGCAGGGATTAAAGACGTCATTGGTTTTCATGCCGATTCCGTCAAAGAGTTGCGTGCTGCCTTCGTTGAAGCTGTTGACGACTATCTCGCTACGTGTGAAAAACTTGGAAGAGCACCACAAAAACCCTATTCAGGCAAACTGATGTTGAGAGTTTCACCTGAGGTTCATGCCCACGCAGCAATGATGGCTGAAGCTCATGGAAAGAGTCTGAACCAATGGGCTGCAGAGGTTCTTATGTACGCTTCTTGAAAAGAACGAACGATGGCGTGCAAAAAAAGGTCGCGGGAACCTAGTGGGCAGGAAGCGAGAAATACTGCTGAATGGCTGCATTCAGGGATGAGAGGGTATATTCCTGCGGTTCTATATCAACCTTCAGCCCCAGATCGCGGCATGTCCTGGAGGTGATCGGGCCGATGGAAGCTACTGCGACACCTTTCAGCATGTCTGCCAGAAGGTCTGCTCCAAGCAGCTCGGCCAGATTCAGCACCGTCGACGACGAGGTAAAGGTAATACAGTCGATACAGCGTTTTTCAAGCGCCAGAAGAGCTTCCGGACAGAGCCGGTCGGGGAGAATGTTACGGTACGCGACCGGAGCAGTGACTTGTGCGCCCATCTGTTCCAGATTGGATGGTATGACCTCTCGTGCGCGGTCGGCACGGGGGAAAAGCACTTTCTTCCCAATCATATCCAGCCTGGCAAACTCTGAAACCACACCTTCCGCCTTATAGTCAGCCGGAACCAGGTCGGGACGTATGCCATGTTCGCGGATTGCCTCGGCCGTCTTGGGACCGACTGCGCAGACCTTGCAGCGCCCGAGCGCCCGGGCGTCGAAACCGAGCGCATTCAATCTCTGGAAAAAGAACCGTACCGCGTTACCTGATGTCAGTACGAGCCAGTCAAAACCGGCCAACGTGCCGATGGCGGCGTCCAGTTCATCCCAACTCTCCGGCTCAACCAGCTTGATCGTGGCACACTCAAAAATTGTCGCACCACTGCTTGTCAGCATGGACGAAAACTCGCCCGCCTGATCAGCGGCGCGGGTGACGACAATCCTGCGGCCCGACAGGGGGCGGCTGTCGAACCAGCGCAGCTTGTCACGCAGGTTGACGACGTCTCCGACAATGGTGATCGCGGGGGGCTTGAAACCTGACTTTTCCGCCTTGTCGGCAATATCGGCCAGGGTGCCGGTCAATACCTGCTGACGGCTGGTTGTGGCCCAACGTACAAGGGCCACCGGTGTGTGGGGATCTCTGCCATGCTTCGACATCCGCTGCATATTGCGGCGGAGAGAGGTAATGCCCATATAAAATACGACCGTGCCGTCTCCCAGGGACAGACGATCCCAGTCGATGCCGGATTCACTTTTATCCTTGCCTTCCTGACCGGTCACAAAAGCCACGGAAGCGGTGAAATCACGGTGGGTCAGGGGGATGCCGGCATACGCGGCGGCACCCACGGCAGCGGTGACACCCGGCACAACCTCGAAGGGCAACCCGGCCAAGGCAAGCGCCTCGCATTCTTCGCCGCCCCGCCCGAAAACAAAGGGGTCGCCCCCTTTCAGGCGGACAACGATTTTACCCTGTTGCCCCTTTTCAACCAAGAGCCGGTTGATCTCTTCCTGTTCCTGGTTGTGGCGCCCTCCGATCTTTCCGGCGTAGATCCGCTCCGCATCGGGAGGCGCGTGGTTAAGCAGCTGCTCATTGGCCAGATAGTCATACACAACCACCTGGGCCTGCCGCAGGCACTCGATCCCGCGCAGGGTAATCAGCCCGGGATCTCCCGGGCCGGCCCCGACCAGATATATAATGCCGTCAGGCACTGATTTCCCGCTGATATACCTCTTCAAGGATGACCTTGCCGCCGTCGGCCAGCAACCGGTCGGCCAGTTCAATCCCGAGACGCTCATATTCTTCCATCGGACCGCTGATATCACCACGCACCGACCGGCTGCCGTCAACCGCAGCGATAAAACCAACCAGTTTCAGTTGTCCGTCGGAGATTGTACCGTGAGCCGCAATCGGCACCTGGCAGCCCCCTTCACAGCGCTTCAGCAAGGCCCGCTCGGCGCGGACCGCAAAGGCGGTTTCGGGATGGTTGAAGAAAGCGATTGTCTCGGTAATAACCGGATCTGCCAGACGGCATTCAATGCCGAGTGCGCCCTGACCGATGGCCGGAATGGAGAGCTCGGTATCCAGATATTCGGCAACTTTTTCGGTAAAACCGAGCCGTTTCAAACCGGCCGCAGCCAGAATAACCGCATCCAGTTTGTCGTCTTCCAGTTTTCTAATGCGGGTCTCCACGTTGCCGCGGATGATGCACATCTCCAGGTCGGGGCGTACTTTCAGCAGCTGGGCCTGACGGCGCAGGGCCGAGGTGCCGATTCGCGCCCCCTGGGGCAGATCGGCGAACTTCACGTTACGGGAGATGACGGCATCACGCGGGTCTTCCCGCTCGGTGATGCAGTACAGACCGAGTCCTTCCGGGAAGTCGGTCGGCACATCCTTCATGCTGTGCACGGCGATATCGATCTCATCCCGCAGCATGGCCTCTTCAATCTCCTTGACGAACAGACCCTTGCCGCCCACCTGGGCCAGCGGCACATCGAGGATCTTGTCGCCGATGGTCTTGATCTTTGTCAGGGTGACTTCCATGCCGGGGTATCTCTTCTCCAGTTCCGACTTGACCCAGTTGGCCTGCCAGAGTGCCAGCTGGCTGGCGCGGGTACCGATTCTCAGTTGCTTGGGGGCCATATCAATTCTCCATTTCTTGTGTGTATTTCTAAAAGTATAACCTTATACAATCACCGGCAGACGTTCCGTCAACCTGATCTCTTCCGGCGTTACCGTTGCCCGATAGGCCAGAGCCTCCACACCGTTCTGGATTGCCATCCGCAAAAGTCGGCCATATTCCGGGTCAATGCTGTCGGCCGGCGAGACGCTGTTGCCGTCACCGCGCTGTACCGTAAAGAGAATCACGCCGCGATCCCCTTCCCGTACAACCCGCATCAATTCATTGAGGTGCTTCTGGCCGCGGGTGGTGACGGCATCCGGGAACAGGGCCAGGCCGTTCTCTACCAGGGTAACGTTCTTGACCTCCACGAAACAGCGTCCCTGCGGACCTTGCAACAACAGGTCAATCCGGCTGTGCTCGCCGTAGGCTACTTCCGGGCGGATCGTTTCATAGCCCTGGAGTTCCGGCACCGTACCGTTTTCTATGGCTTCTCGCACCAGATAGTTGGGGAGGCCGGTATTGATTCCGGCCCAGTAACCGTCCGCCTCCACCAGCTCCCAGGTGAAGGGGTATTTCCGGCCCGGATTGGAACTGCGGGAGATAAACACCCGGCTGTCGGGGGTCGCGCATCCCTTCATACTGCCGGAATTGGGGCAGTGAACGGTAATGGTGCTGCCATCAGCCAATGTAATGTCGGCCAGAAAACGTTTGTAGCGCTTGACCAGGGTGCCCGGAATGAGCGGCGGCAGCCTCAACCCTCCTCCAGTTCCAGTTCCTCGTTCTGTTCCGGTGCGGCCTCAAGTTCGAACAGCTGGCGCAGGGCATCCACATAGAGATCGACACGCCCGCCCTGGCCGGCCTGCTTGAGCGCGGTGGTGGGAGCATGCAGCAGCTTGTTCATGAAGGCCATGGTCAGTGCCTCCAGACGCTTCTCGGCGTCGGACGGCAGGTCTTTCCAGTTGGAACAGGTCTTTTCCAGTTCAGCGCGCCTGATCTCGTCGAACCTGTTACGCAGGGCAACGATGGTCGGAGTCACCTCCAGTGATGAGAGCCATTTGAAAAACTGGCCGATCTCCTGATCGATGATTTCCTCGGCTTTTTCAGCCTCCAGATTGCGTTGGGCCAGGTTGGCCTGGACGATTTCATGCAGATCGTCCACGGTGAACAGATAGGCGCTCTCCACATCGTCCACTTTCTGATCGATGTCGCGGGGTACGGCGATATCGATGAAGAACATCGGCTTGAACCTGCGGCGCTTGACAGCATCCTCCACGTCCTTGGGGCCGATGATGATGTGCGGGGCTCCGGTGGAGGAGAGCACGATATCCGCTTTATGCAGATGCTGCAGGAACTCCTCAAAAGGTACCGCTTCACCGCAAAACTCCTCGGCCAGCCGTTCAGCCTTCTCAAAGGTGCGGTTTGTCACCATCACGCCTTTGGCCCCGCTGTTGATGAAGTGCTTGGCTGCCAGTTCGCACATTTCTCCGGCGCCGATCAGCATAACAGTCTTGTCCGACAGGTCGCCCAGAACCTTCTTGGCCAGCTCTACCGCGGCAAATGCGACCGAGACGGCCGAAGATGCGATTTTTGTTTCGGTACGGACGCGTTTTGCAACGGAAAAAGCCTTGTGAAGGAAACGGTTAAGGATAATACCGGATGTTTTGTACTCGGCGGCATAACCGTAAGAGGTCTTGATCTGCCCCAGTATCTGCGGTTCGCCTACGATCATGGAATCAAGGCTGGAAGCCACCCGAAAGACGTGGCGGATAGCTGCCTCGGAATGATGACTGTAAAGATGTGGATCGAGTGTTTCCAGAGGGATGCGGTGATGCTCGGCCAGAAAACGCTTGATGCGGGCAATGCCGCCGGCAATGTCGCGCGTTGTCGCGTAGATCTCGACCCGGTTGCAGGTGGAAATAATTACCCCCTCGATGATCTCGTCCAAAGCGATCAGGTCGCGTAATGGCTTTTCGATCAGGTTGGGAGAAAAGGCAACCCTTTCCCGTATCTCAACTGTTGCGGTCTTGTGGGAGAGACCGATGACGATAATATTCATTGGGCAGAAGCTTCCATACTGTTTACGGAGTCAGGTGCATAATAATGCTACCAGGTGATGCTGTGTTTCATGCCGAAAAAGGTGATCAGAAGAACCGTAAATCCCACGATTGAAAGGAGAGCGGCGCGTTTCCCACGCCAGCCGATGGTCAGCCGCCCATGCAGCAGAGCTGCGTAGATCAACCAGGTGATCAGCGACCAGGTCTGTTTAGGATCCCAGACCCAGTAACTTCCGACAGCTTTCTCCGACCAGATGGCGCCCGAAATGATGGCAATTGTCAGTAAAGGGAAACCGACTGCCAGACAGCGATAACTGATTTCATCGAGGGTATCCAGCGGTGGAAGCCTCTGAAACAGCACGCCGAAATGCTTGGCCTTGAGAAAATGACGCTGGATCAGGTAGATTACGGCGACGCCGAAAGCGATGGTGAAGGCGGCATAGCTGACAAAGGCCAGCAGGGCATGGAACCAGAACCAGTTACTCTGCAGAATCGGTGGGAGTTGGCGCAGTTCCATGTGCAGGGCGCTGGAGCCAATCAGCATCATCAGGGCAACCGGTGTGACAAATGAACCGAGTGTCGTTACCTTGTAGCGACGTTCAAAGATCAGAAAGGCGACGATGATCATCAGGCTGAAAAACGACAGTGACTCTTGCATGTTGGTCAGTGGCAGATGTTTCGCTTTGCTGGCCAGATGGACCGTGGAAAGGATATGGGCAACGCAGCCGGTTGCCAGCAGACGGCTGGCCCATTGCGTCAATCCGGCGGACGTGCGGAACAGGCAGGCAAAATAGGCTGCCGTGGCACAAACATAAAATCCAAGGGTCAGAGAGAAAAAGAGGTGCGTCATGACACACTGTCCTTGCGTTCAGTAAGCTGGTTTATCAGCTCCCCGGCACGGGAGCGCAAAATTTTATTATTGTAAGTGCTGTGACTGCCATCAGTCAACAGCTTTTCACGTTCTGCCGCGAGAGTTTCCAGGATACTGCCATAATCTTCGCCGATAACCGTGGCAATTACATCCCGGACCACCGCCGCGAATCCGGGGCAGGCGCCATTGGTGGAAACGCTGACCTCCAGGTTGCCACGCCGCAGCAGGGCCGGAAAGGTACAGTTGCCTGATTCCGGTTCAAAGGCCATGGCGACAAGCAGGCCGCGCTGGCGGGCTTCCCGGGCGATTCGGCGATTCGTTTCCTGATCGTTGGTGGCAGCCACAGCCAGAAAGACATCCTGCAGATCGCTCGTTTCATAACAGCCGATTTTTACGCTGACCGCTCCTACAGCAGCAAGGCGGCTGATCTCCTCTGTTGTCTCGGGCGAAACTACCTTTACAACTGCTCCGGCATTCAGAAGCGGCACAATCTTGCGGGTGGCCACGCTGCCGCCGCCAACGACCAGGACTGTCATGCCACGTACGTCGATATTCAGGGGCAGATGCGGCACCTTGTTCTCCTTCATCAATTTGCTGATTCGACAGCATACTCCCATCGTGATGCCATTTCAACTATACGCAGTTCAATCGTGATTGAACTTGATTTTTTCATCGCCTGGTATATCATTAAGTACATTTCAACTTTTCAAAAGGAGACTTACTGTATGGCCAGCGAAAATGTAATGGCATTTACCGATGCCAATTTTGATCAGGAGGTCCTCAAGTCGGACATCCCCGTTCTTGTTGATTTCTGGGCTACCTGGTGTGCTCCCTGCAAGGCCATTGCCCCGCTTGTTGATGCCGTAGCCGACGAATATGCCGGCAAGGTCAAGGTCGGCAAGGTTAATGTGGATGAGAATCAGGCCACACCTGCCAAATACAATGTGCGCGGTATCCCGACCCTGATTATGTTCAAAAATGGCGCCGTTGTTGACCAGATTGTCGGACATGTGCCCAAATCACAACTGGATGCCCTGATCGCCAAGACCCTCTAGCGGCATGAACACATTCAGAGCACTATATCGGCTGGTGGCTGCAATTCTGTTTGCGGGTATTCTATCCGGTCCTGTCAGGCTGGATGCTGCAGCGCGGATTGGCCAGGCGGCACCGGACTTCAAGCTTGTTACTACAGCCGGTCAGCCGGTTTCTCTGGAAAAGTACCGCGGGCAGGTGCTGGTGCTGGATTTCTTTGCAACCTGGTGTAAGCCGTGTCGTGAATCGATACCCCACCTGGTCGAACTGAACCGTAAATATGGCAAACAGGGTCTGCAGGTGCTCGGCATGAGCGCTGATGAGGATGGAGAAAAGGCTGTCAGATCCTTTGCCGAGCGGCTTCGAATCACCTATCCCATTGCTCTGGCAGGAGAGTCAACGCAGGCAGATTTCGGCGTTCGCTCGGTTCCGGTCATGTTCGTGATTGACAAGAGAGGGAAAGTCGCTGAGGTGTTCAGAGGATTTACGGATGAGGTAGGCCGCTCTTCGGAACAGCTTATCAAGAAACTACTGGCTGAGAAATGATATCTGCCCCGTTAACCTTCGGATAATAGACCTTTATCAGACACAATCCACAGGCCGGCGCCGTTACGCCGGCTTTTTTTCTGTCTCCGTTCTGCAAGAGCCAGGTAATATGGCCGGGCTCAAATCTTCCTCTGCCTATATCAGCAAGCGTCCCGGCCATCACCCGCACCATGTTTTTCAGAAACCCGCCGCCGACCACATCGATGATGATCGTATCGCCGCTACAGGTGACCTCCACCGAATCGATCCGCCGTATTGTTGTTTTTGCCACGCAGTTCGAGGCCCGGAAGGCCGCAAAGTTGTGGGTACCGACAAAACTGGCTGCCGCCGCTTGCATGGACTCAAGATCCAACTCTTCACGTATGTGCCAGGCCTGAAAACGCCGCAAAGGTGAACGTACGCCGGATGCCAGGATTGTGTAGCGGTAATGTTTGGCCAGGGCGTCGCCAATCGGCTTGAAGTCTGCATGAGTCTCAATGGCATCCAGTATGGCGATGTCGGGCGGCAAAAACGTATTTGTGCCGTCAACATAGGCTTTCAGGGGCAGTTTGGTGTTCGTTTTGAATGCCGCAGACATCCCTCGGGCATGTACGCCGGCATCGGTACGGCCGGATGAGCGCAGATCAACATGTTCTCCAACCAGCTGAAACAATGCTTCTTCAATAACCTGTTGAACAGCCAGTCCATTGGGTTGTCGCTGCCAACCGGAGTAGGCGGTGCCGTCATATTCGATTGTTAAACGGATTGTTCGCATGGTTACGATTCCTTGGGTTCCGCCGCCGGTACGGATATCAGCCTAAGTTCTTCCGCAGTAAAACTGTAGGACTGTCGACAAAATTCACAGGTTACTACGGCACCTCCGTCATGTTCGATCATGTCAAGAATTTCAGCGGCAGAAAATGACATAAGGGCGCGGGACACTTTATCGCGACTGCAGCCGCACCGGAAAAAGAGGTCGCGGCTCTCCAGCAGGGTAAAGGGTGTATCTCCAAAAACCTGCCTCAGCAGCGCTTCGGGGCCGTCTTTCAGCAGGTCGGCTAAGGGAGGGAGTGCGGCTATATTTGCCATGACAGCCTCAAGCTCGGATTCCGCAGCTCCTGGGAGTGCCTGTACCAGAAAACCGCCGCAGAAAAATATGTGGCCAGCCTCATCGAATCCCGCACCCAGGCCGACCGCCGACGGCACCTGTTCGGATTCGGTCAGATAGAAGGCCAGGTCTTCACCGATTTCACTGCTCTGGAGCTGAACCATGCCATGATAGGGTTCACCACCCATTCCGATATCTTTGCTGACGGTCAGAAAACCGGATCGCCCGATAATACCCGGCACGTTCCAGCGACCCTCAAGCGGTTCCGCTTCTGCGGCTGGGTTACCGGCACAGCCTCGCACGGCACCATCCGCATCAGCCTCGATTATCATCTTTTTCAGAGGGCCGTTGCCTTCGAATTTCATGGCAATCCGCTGCCCGGGCTTAAGCAGCGCACCCATCAGAGCCCCTCCTGCCAGTCCCCGCCCAAGGGCGATACTCACGGTAGGGGAAGCATCCTGCAGCAGGCAGATTTCACTCGCCAGATGCTGTGTGCTGCAGGCCAGTATCCTTATACCACCGGCAGAACTCAATGCGCGGATAATATGATCATTCATGGGATAACCTCTCAGGTTTCATCGGGCAGGATAAAAAAAAGCCGCATCTTGCGATGCGGCTTTTTCCGTACACTGTAAAAAAAGAATTACTTCTTGGCAGGAGCAGCAGGAGCAGGAGCCGGCTCGGTGGTGGTTTCTTCTTTCACGTTCTTCTTGACAACTTTCTTACCGCTTTTTTTCTTCTTAACGGATTTCTTTACTTCTTTCTTCTCGGTCTTCACTTCACCGGCGGGGGTGACGGCTTTAGTTTCAGTCTTGACGTCAGACTTCACTTCAGCAGCGAAAACAACTGCGGAGAAAGAAACTGCTACGAGGGCGGCAACGATGGTGGAGAGAACTTTTTTCATTTGTACTACCTCCTAAGGGAATTATATATATTCAGAATACAAGCAGACATCGTGCCAAATGAAACATTGACTATAACGTGCAGAAATTAAAGAAATTATTGTAATTCGACGAGATAGGTACAGCTTGTTACTACCCGATAACAATCAACGGCTACCGCAAATAAGGTACTGCCGGCATCGGAACCGGCGGAATCTGCCAACTGGTTCAGCGGCAAACCTCAGCTGTATCCACAAACCAACGATAGGCGTCGCGCACGCCCTCCTCAAGATCTATACGATGCCGCCACCCCAGGGCATGCATTCGGGAGGAGTCCGCCAGCTTGCGAGGGGTACCGTCCGGTTTTGAGGTGTCAAAAACAAGTTCCCCTGCGTAACCGATGACCTTTTGTACCAGTCGCGCCAGATCAGCGATGCTGATCTCCTGTCCGGACCCGACATTAATCAGGGCCGGAGCCGGGGTGTAGCTCAGAAGTGATGAATAAGCATCCTCCGGAAGATTCATCAGAAAGAGGCATGCCGCAGAGAGATCCTCGACATGCATGAATTCGCGCAAGGGAGAACCGCTGCCCCAAACCGTCACAGATGCTGCTTCGGCCACCTTGGCCTCGTGGAACTTTCGAATCAGGGCCGGCAGGACATGTGAGTTGGTGAGGTCATAATTGTCGTTGGGACCGTAGAGGTTATTGGGCATGACAGAAAGGTAGCGGGTGCCGAATTGAACGTTGTAAGAGCGGCACTGGGCGATACCGGCAATCTTGGCAATGGCATAGGCGTCGTTCGTTGGCTCCAGCGGACCGGTCAGCAGGTATTCTTCCTTGATCGGCTGAGGGGCGAATTTGGGGTAGATGCAGGTACTGCCCAGAAAAAGCAGGCGTTTGACATCCTGCAGACAGGCATTGTGAATGACATTGGCCTGGATCATTAGATTGTCGTAGATGAACTCGCCCTTACGGGTGCTGTTGGCAATAATTCCACCGACCCGCGCGGCGGCAAGAAAAACGTAGTCTGGCCGCTCGCATGAGAAAAAACTGCCGACGGCATTCTGGTCGCGCAGGTCCAGCTCAACCGAACTGCGCAACAGCAGGTTGGCATACCCCTCGGCCTGCAATCGGCGGACAAGGGCAGCACCCACCATTCCCTTGTGCCCGGCGACGTAGATCCTGGCCTGCTTATCCATTGGCACGTTTTTCACGTCCTGCCTGTTCCAGATCGGCATCGGTCATCATGTTGACAAGTTGGTCAAAGCTGGTTTTAAGCTCCCAGCCCAGCTGACGCCTGGCCTTGGAGGGGTCGCCCAGCAGCAGGTCGACTTCGGCCGGCCGGAAATACTTGGGATCA
>JAENWA010000012.1 GCA_016650295.1 Desulfuromonadales bacterium
ACTTCCATACCATTTACCTCCTGTTAGTAGAATATATATATTCAATTAACAGATGACAAATAGAACTACAAGACTGTTATAATTAGCTGATAATAGATAAACTTATTGATTTTGTTGTATCTAAACTAACATATAACGTTCGTTGCATCTTCTGCAAGCGATTTCGGATAAGAAAGGCCTATAAATACAAAGGCGGCGGTCAATCCGTTTTTGCTAGAGATTTGGATGCCGTATGCAATGATGTACTTTGGGCGCCAACACCCACTGCGCTTAATGATCCCTGTGAGGGTTTTGCCTCCTCTGATTTTGTGTACAACTCGGTTAAGGTTCTCCTGAGGGAAGAGGCTCAACGCGAGGCTATGTTGGGTGGACTTGACCGAATTATTCAAGGAAGCAAGACAATAGGTGTCTATTCACTAAGCGAGACTCCTCTGGATGAGTTACTCTGGGCGCACTACGGAGATTCTCATACCGGCTTCTGTATTGAGTATAATTTAGAGCCACTCGCACTCGGGGCAAGTTATGCCGATAAATGGATGGAGAAGTTCTGGAGAACAAATACTCTGAATTGTTTTCGAATTCAATATCAGGACTTTGTGCCTGAGATTCATCTTGGGTCAGTAGGCTCAGTTAACGACGATTGCGATGTCTTTCAAACTCTATTGGGGTACAAATCAACGCGATGGAATTATGAAAGGGAAGTACGAATAATCACGCCGTGCGCTGGAGCACATCATTACAATCGCGAGGTCGTTACGGGCATATATTTTGGTTTGCGCATGCCCGAAGACCGCAAAACCGTGCTAATGCAAAGACTCCATGGACGCCCTATTTCATATTATCAAATTGAACAGTCTTCAGGATCATATGGCTTCTCAGCGAGGAAGCTATTCACTACCGAGTCGCCAAACTAGTACCATGTAGCGTTTGCGTATTCGTTAAACATGAGGCAAGAGTTGTGAGCAGCCATTGAAGGGAGAAGTAGAAGGGTCAACTCTCCATTTTCCATTTTATGCGGAAACGGAGTGAAGGATTTTCTCAACTCACGGCTGGACCGGCCCTAAAACCGGCCGGTCAGCCTTGCGTTGAACGAGAGGAAACAGAATAATGATAATGAAGGCGGCTCTGGCTACAATTCTGCTCACCGCGACATACGCGTATTCTGCTGATATTTCTCCTCCTCCTCGATTTCCTCTCGAAGTTGCCCCGAAGGCAACGATGAAAGCTGCTCCAGTCTCATTAATTAAGATCGGACGTATTAGCGTCATCTTCGACAAGACAACGCTCGGCGAGGCAATAAAGGAAATAGGAGCAGGAAAAATTCAACATCAAGGGGATGCAGGAGAAAGTGAATACTGGATCTGCTACGCCCGACGTTCTGGTGAGGGTTGGGGGTCCCATTGGGGTCAGGCTTCCAAGTTGACAAGTTGGTCGATCTGATGTAACTTTTCAACATGGCAAGAAAACCACGCATACACCTACCCGGCGGACTCTACCACGTCATATTTCGCGGTAATGGTGGACAGCCCGTATTTCTTGGCGACGATGACCGATTCCGTTTCTATCTCTTGCTTCAGGAAGGAACTGTCCGCTTCGGTTACCGTGTTCACGCCTTTTGCCTCATGACCAACCATATCCATCTAGCCTTGCAGTGCGGCGATCTTCCCTTGCAGCGAGGTATGCAAAATCTCTCGTTTCGTTACACCCGTTGGATCAACTGGCGGACTAAAAGTACCGGGCATCTGTTTCAAGGGCGTTACAAGGCGGTTCTTGTGGATAGTGACGGCTATCTTCTGGAGTTGGTACGCTATATACACCTAAATCCCGCCCGTGCTGGCATGGTAAAAGCTCCGGGTGATTATCCATGGAGTAGTCATCATGCATATCTGGGTAAGGAAACACTACCCTGGCTGACTACCGAATGGGCACTTGGTCAGTTCGGGAAAACGGCGGCAACGGTCCGGACAAGTTACGAAAAATTCGTGCTGGACGGCCTCGGAGAAGGACATCGACCGGAGTTTCACGGTAAAGGAGAAACGGACTCGCGACTTCTGGGAAACGACAGTTTCCTGGAAAAATGCCTTGTCGGTTCCGATATGCTGCCGCTTCAACTGAACGCTCAAGAAATTGTTGCCAAGGTGTGCTGGGCGTATTCTATTGATGAGGCCGTGATAAAAACAGCGTCGCAGAACAGAAAGAGTGCCGAAGCACGGGCAGTTGCGGGTTGGCTCGCTAAGGAACTGGGTTGTGGAACTCTTTCTGAAGTTGGTATGCTTGTCAACAGGGATGTGGGAAGTATGAGCTCTGCCGTTCGCCGCCTATCGGATCGCATGGTTAATGACCCGCAATTGGCCGTTCAAATCCAGAAACTAAAAGCGGTATTTGAAAACAAACTTAGCAACTTGGAAGCCTGACCCTACCGGATTTTCCTCGTTCTCAGGTATCAAGCAGAAAAAACGAAAGAGAAATTAGCTGGACTGAGCGAAAAAGAACTGCAGAAAAGAAAGAAATCGTTGCAAGAGATGGCAGTGAAAAAATACTGGGCTACGGCATGTATGGTCTCGCCTAATGTTGAAACAGCTGTGATTGCCGGTCGTGGGACCAAGATTTCCCAAGGTAAGGCAGGTGATTCTCATGGAACAATATTGTTCAGTAAAGAAGATCAGTCGTGGAAGGTGAAGGGTACGGTTTGGAATCACTCAATGTAATCGTGGTTTCTGAGTCAACCTTTAAAGGCAAAACCTTTGACGCCCTTCGTATATCCCGAAAGGGAGATTACTTTGGAGTGCTTGAGCCGTATGACGGGAAACCGTCACGTACGGTTCTGAGGGGGGAAAGGAGCCGAAAGGCTCCTGACCTACCCGTTGGACGAAAATCGGCACAGCATTCTGTGAGCAGGAATACGCCAAGGCCTGACAAAAGCTAAAGACCCTTAAATTTTTTGGAGCAAATTAGCATGGCACTCTCTGACACATCTAATCGCAGCCCAAAAAAATCCAGCCATACCGTCTGGCCTCTCTATCTCTTCCTTGCCATCTTTTTCATTGTCGGCAGCAGCTGTCTGCTCTATGCCCCGGTCAAGGCAGTGAAGACACTTCTCTTCATCCGGAATGCAGCCGTAACCACCGGAACCGTGGAAGATTTTGTGGCAAAGCGTGGCTCGAAATCGACTACCTACGCTCCCTCTGTCACCTTTAACACCCCGGATGGGAGGCTGATCAGGTTCATCTCCCAGATCAGCGGAAGTCAATCGGCATACAACGTCGGGCAGCGGCTAGAGGTCTACTACGACCCGGCAAACGAGGGGAACGCCGAGATCAAGAGCTTCATCCCTCTCTGGATGCCGGTCATCATCCTCTCGGCCCTCGGACTTGCTTTCAGCGGGATTGGCGGGGGGATGATCTACGCCATTCGCCGTTCTGTAAAGGATGCGGAACAGAAGGAGGCGCTGCTACAGAAGGGGGTGCTGGAGTGGGAGGCAGAATCGGACTGGCAGTCGGCAACTATTAGGTCTGCCACTGGCAGGGAAGCAACATTTTTCTGGCTGTTTGCCACTGTCTGGAATGCCATCGCTCAGCCTACGGGATTCATCTGTCTCAACGCAGTAATTTACGAAGGTAAAGGTCTGGCGGCAATCGGACTGATGTTCCCCCTGGTTGGTTTCTGGCTCCTCTGGGAAGCCGTCAGAAGGACACTCCAGATACGAATTTTCGGTGATATTCAGCTCCGGATGGACCCGTTCCCCGCCTCAATCGGCGGAGAAGCCGGCGGCATGATCGAACTTCCAATCCGCTTCAGCAGCGGCAATGTCTTCGCGGTCTCTCTCAGCTGCGAGCAGGTTATCAAGCACCATGATGGCAGCCGCAAAGAACTGATCTGGCAGGAGGCCGGCTGTGCTGCGTCAACGCTTGGACCTGCCGGCACACGGATCGCCTTCCGGGTTGCTGTTCCAGCCACCGAACCGCCAAGCAGCGATTCCCATCAGTGGACGGTACGTATCACCGCCGAACTTCCCGGCCTGGACCTGTATCGAAGCTTCGTCATTCCGGTGATTCGCGAGGAATCGCCCCGGTCATCCCGCCTGACCATACCGCTGGCCCCTGACCTGATGCCCTGCGAAGAGCTCCCTGTTGGAACAGTACAGGTCAAACGTCATGGGGAAAGGCTCCTGCTCCGCTACCCCTGCCGCCGGAATCTGATGACCGGATTGTTGTTCGCATTTTTCAGCGGCTGGTTTCTTGGGGGAGTATCAATCTTCGTGTTCAATTCGCCCGGAACGGGATTTGCGATCCTGCCCATTTTCGGCATGATCGGCGCAAGTTTGCTGCTTTATGCCGTATGGCTCTTGAGCAACTCGCTGCAGGTGACAGCCGGAGCAGGCGAACTATCCGTAGTGCGTCGATTATTCGGCATCCCTATCTATAGTTCCCGCGTAGAGACTGCTCTGGTCAGGAGAGTTGAAGTCGTGAAGTTTGGGGCACGCGGCACAGGAACGTCCTTGAAACTGATCTACCGGATCACGGCCGATTGCGGCAATGGCACAACCCTCACGCTGGGAGATGGAGTGGAAGGGAGAACCGTTGCCGAGGAGATTGCCCGACAGCTGCGACAGGCATGCGGGTTAATAGTCCCGGCAGCTGCACCGTTGGAGAGAAAGCAACAACTGCAGCCACAACCCTTCGCCGTCACCACTGAAAGGACTCTCAATAGCGCTGCGACAATGACCTGTCCGAAGTGCGGCGTGACACAGCCGATCACCGATACATGCACCGCCTGCCAGGTGATCATCGCCAAGTACGTTAAACGACAGTCATTGATGAAAGGCTCGCCCCTCTCCCCGGCAACAGAGGAAAGGCAAACCAGCTTCAAGCTCAGGCTTGTTATTGCGGTAATCAGCAGCATTGTCTGTATTGGGGGGGGATGGCAGTGGTGGATATTTTCGACCCCGCATGCGGATCGCAAGATAGAGAGTAATTCTTACCGGAGTGAAAAGTTCAAGTTTGCCGTCTCTGTCCCTGCCGATTGGAAGAGATATTCCGTCAAAGAAGCGATCTCATGCGCAACGATACGGAAGGAGTATGCAGACCAGTACCTGTTTCTGGCGAGTCCGTCAAAACCTGATGAATCAATGCTGGTTGTCAACATCTCAGGCGTCAGCCTTGACAACTTCAAGTCTTTTGGATGGGATGGATATGTTGCACAGGTCGCCGGCCGAAATACGGTAAAGTTCTTGGACATCAAAGAAATTAACGGCCTAAAAGTGCATCGGATCGGGTACGAAATTGCCGGATCCTACCGGGAAGACGCACTGTTTGAAGCAGGTAATAAACTGATTGAAATATATTTTTACGTGCCGCTCGGTAACAATACTGCAGACCGTGTCACCGAAACGCGCGCCATCCTGGAAGACAACCTCCGTAAGTTGTAAGTTGCGAGGTCTAAGGACGCTGCTTGTTATTTTGTTAATGAAGTATTCTGAAGAAGAATGACGATTCCAACAAGGCTTACGAAGCCTTCGGGTAACCTCTGTCACCAGAACGATCCCGATTACATCTCTTTTGTCACCGATGTCGCCTGAACGGAGTAAGCGTTCTTCTCCCCCTTGCCGTCCTGACGGTACATCACCACCGTCGAACCATCCCAGGTGATCCAGCGCCGGGCCTTTTTGTTCTGGTCCGAATAATCGACAATCCGGCAGGGGTATTCCTTCCCGGCAACCGTATAGTGTGCATTGCGGACCAGCCGGTAATTCCGCTTGACCACGGCCATTTTTTCCACATCCAGAATATTCAGTGTGACCGGAGTGTTGTCTGAAAAATCCAGTCGCGCTTCGGGGCATTCCATAGTGGTGTAGTCATAGCTGTTTCGCGGAATGACAATAGAGCGCGTTGTCCCCTGCTCACGCACTTCAAACCGGAAAGATGAGTTCTCAAGCCGCCCCTCAATATCGATTGTGACCCCATTTTCCCTCCCCTTGCGGGAATAGCTGACCAGGTCATGCTTCCGGAGAGTTCCCTTCTCAGTGGTATCCTGATGGTATCCCATCCACAAAAAAGAGGCCTTGACCGCAGTTCTGGTTTCGAAATTAAGGCTGGCCACACCACTTTCTTCACCCATGCGCTGGGTGGTAGTGACATCGCCAATCGCGAGACCCATTGAGGACACGCTATAGTGCGCTGTCGTTTTTGTGTAAGTGCCGGCCGAGGATATACTTGCGGGTAGCGGAAATAGTGCCGCGACAACAGTAATACCAATGCAGCGATGAAACAGACATCCCAGAGTCACAACTCCTCCCGGAAGCGTCGTGGAGAGAATCTGACGGCAATGATCCTGATACAGGCCAGGGAAAGAACCAGTAAAATAATCATGCCGACCTCCTGAAACTCCATCTCCTTGTACCAGAAGGCCATTACCTCTGTCAGTATCGTCACGATGACAGTATCGATGATATAGGTGACCTTGACCCGGCCTTCCGTGAAATAGGCCAGTGCCGTACGCAGCACCTCCACGATGGCCAGCACCGTCAGCATATCCACCAGAATGGTTTTAAAGGCATCGTGAAAACTCAGCTGGAAAACGAGTCTCAAGTCATAAAAGGTGCAGCCGATACCTGCCATGATTGCAGCCAGGATAGCAATGATCAATAGCGACAGGGCGACACGGGCAGACATCTCGAAAAAGCGGGTTATATTCAGGTCGATAACATCTTCTTTCCACATGGTACATTTTCTCCTTATTCCAATAACACGTATATTCTGTTTGTTCAGGCTATGATTTCCTGACTCCGGTCTAACTTGAGAGGGTTAAGATTCAGTGTTCTGTTCAAGCACAGAAAACTCGCGACGACGCAACTTTGAAGCAAAACGCTTGATAGAGATACCCCGCATGAAACCCGCCGCCGCTGTAACAGCGGACACCATCGGACGCATCTCCTGCACAACCCGCAGCCTTGCCGCTTTATCGCTCATGTTCCCTCCTGTTATTGTTTGAGGAGAGCATAGCATTGTCAGGTTACAGACATAGTGCAGCTTGGTTAAATTCATGAAAATTCAGGGCGGGTCAGGTCCTCCCGGACCAGGTAGGTTTTGTTTGATATTTCCCCCTTGCAAAACGGGCTGTTTCAGTTAGAATTACTGCAATTTATACATTCACAAACAGTTAATATTGCGGAATCTAACATGGTCTCTCGACAAACATTTCTCGATTATTTCCCTTGCAGGGAAGCGCATGCCATAATAGTTGGAACATTGCGGAGTGCCCGGATTATCGTCCTGGCGGTGATTATTTCGCTGCCTGCAGGAACCGGATTTTCTTTTGCCGGAGAGGAGCCTGCTACTGAACTTGCACCGACAGCCGAGTCTGCCCCATGGCCGGGGCCTGTCCCTTGGCTGGAACCTGTCCCTTGGCCGGGGCCTGTCCCCTGGTCGGAACCTGCTCTCTGGCCAAGTCCTGTCCCATCGACCGGTTACTTCAAGGCCTTCGGAAAAACCATGGATAAGACCCACGCCATGCTCGAGCGGAACATTCTCAAGCAGACGGTCCGCTTCGACAACTATTTCGGCAGCGTCAAGCCCGAAATTCTCCGTCAGACCAGTTATGTTCTGCGCTGGCGAAATTCCATCAGGGCAGAGCAGGGCAGCAATTTGAATTTCGGTTCAAGCTTGCTGGCCAATTTCGCTCTTCCCAAGATCAGCAATCGGCTGCAGCTTTTTATCGCCGGTGAGAACGAGCCCGGACTGGCCACGCAAAGCCTCCCGAAGGACCCGGGCAACCCCGGCTTTGACCGGACTACCCCCAACACCCACTTCGCCAACTCGGAGCTTCGTTACGAGTTGATCCGGAATCCTGCCCTGAACTTGTTTCTGGGAACAGGCGTTCGGCTCCAACTCCCCTTCGAAGTCTTCGCCCGGAGCCGCATTCAGTACCTCCATAATTTCAGCGATGTTTTGCTCATGCGGACGGCCGAGACGTTCTTTGTGAAGAATACCGACTTATTCGGGGAAACCACGGAGTTAAGTCTTGAGCGACTGCTCGGCGAGAACACCCTCCTCCGTTGGGCCGGCGCGGGGACGGCTTCCAAGGAAATCGATGGGTTGGAGTGGGGATCGGAACTCTCCCTATTCCGGCAGTTCACACCCAAGGATGCAATCACCCTGAAGGGAGGCATATTCGGCAACACCGCCATCTCTGCCCAACTGCAAAATTACCTGCTCCTGGCGAGCTACCGAAGGAATTTCTTGAGAAGTTGGCTGTTTTACGAACTGGAGCCACAGGTATCCTGGCCCAAAAGTCCCGATGGGAGCCAGCAAGCCAGGTTTGCCTTCACGTTCCGTTTAGAAGTCGTGTTCAAGGGAACGACTGCTTACTGAGAGTCTGTCGGACTCAAGAAATCATAGTGAATATTATAATCACGCTTAATACCAAATCACACCCTCACATGCCGCACAGACAAAAAGAGCGGCATCGCTGCCGCTCTTGAAACTCGTTCCTTACCGTTGCTAATCCTTGTTATTTATCCTGGCCCTGATAAACAGGATAAGTGCGTTAACGAAGTTATCTTCTGCCAGAAGAGCGCAAAAAATAACTTCTAACTTACTAATTACCCGTCTGAGGAAATGCCTTTTTGAAAGAGGTGATGCATTTTCTACCCGGAGTCAGGTACCAGAGAAAACCGGCCGGTTTGTCACCCTTTTTCGGATCAAGCTCCAGAGCTACACAGGAGCCTTTTTTCAGCGAGACGACATCCTTTTCGCGGCCAAGCAAGGCTGCAACCAATGAACCAAGCTGAGGTTCGTGGCCGACCAGCAGAATCCGCTTGTCATCCTTGCAGCCCTTCAGGTGTGCAACCAGTTCACTGAGATCCGCCCCCGGCAGAAGCAGCGCACTTGCAACAACCACATTTTTCCGGCAGGCCGTTTCAGCCACGAATTCAGCTGTCTGCACAGCGCGGGTCAGGGGGCTGGTGATGGTCAACCGAGGCTTGGGACCTAATTTGGCAATCGAAGAGCTGACTTCTTTCGCCGCTGCCCGCCCTTTTTCAGTCAGGTAGCGCCACTCATCCTGCAAAGTGTCGCTTCCCTCGATAGCCTCGGCGTGCCGCATAACATACAATTTCATAGTGCCCCTCCTGACTGTGTCGTTAATCAAGATGACAGTATAGAGCTGATTACAGGCATTGCAATGCGTGTAACGAAACATTTACCTGATTGTAACAATCCGCATATCAGGAGCCTGTCGGACTTAGGGGGATCAGGTTTTCTTGCACATAGAAATGAGTTGTGGATAAACTGCGGCAGGCAGATTATCTGATATGTAACTGACCAACTGCAAGCGTCATCAAAACTATTCAAAGGTATCTATGATACGTCCGTTGGAATTGCCGTATTACAAGCTGACAAAATGGTGGCGGGCAGTCCTTCCGTTGTGCCTTGTGCTGATTATCATGCTGTCCGCATCCGCCGGTCCCGTCCGTGGTGAAGAAGCAGAGCCGGTCCGCGCCGAGCCGGATGCCGATGAGTCTGATGTGTACTACAATGCCATGCTCAGAAGCATCGAGCTTGATAAAGGGCGCTGGAAATCATTCAGCCGGTCCATGGAAAGCGGTCCGTGGTTTTATGATACCCAGAGCCTGAAGCGAAATGGCAATAAGGTAACCGCACAGGTAACGGTCTATCCCCATCCGCAAAAGACGGAACGCTACAATTCGGTCCACGTTGACCATACGAAAATCAGAAAGATCGTATTCCTGACTGAAATCAACTGTTCCCAACATTCCTACCGACAGCCGGAGATACGCGTCTACGGCTACTTCAGTGACCTTTTGGCCGAGCATCTGAGTAACGGGAAAAAATCCGTTTTTTCACCCATCCGGCCGGGTACGACAACCGACACCCTGCGAACTCTGGTTTGTATCCCCGATCGCAAGAAGAAATAATACGCCGGAAACAAACGGGGTCCTTTTTGATGACGCAACAGGACCCGCTCAATTGCCTACCAATTAAAAGTACTATGCGGCAGCATCTGAAAAATATTATTGACACGGTTTATGTGAAACTGATAAAAATAGTACCCAGTTTACACACAAAAAAGTAAACATACCTGCACTACTTATCGAGAGCGACCGAGGGACTGGCCCTGTGACGTCGCGGCAACCAGCTGAAAGGCAAGGTGCCAATTCCAGCGGGATCATCACGATCCCGGCAGATAAGGAAGGATGGAGCAATCCCCTTCCACCCCTGGATGGGGATTTCCATTTTCAGTGCGATAAAAATCAGTCTGCGGTCTCGGGCAGAATGATTTTGTTAACGCACGTATCCTTGAAAAAAGGGCAGGAGGTATGACGCATGCACATTTCAACACAGGCAGTTCAGACAGGGCTGGAGTGGGACACACGCACCGGATCGGTGGCGGTTCCCATCTACCAGACCGCCACCTTCCGGCACCCCGGTCTCGGCCAGAGCACCGGCTACGATTACAGCCGCTCCGGCAACCCTACCCGCCAGACCCTGGAAGACGGTATCGCCCGCCTGGACGGAGGCGTCCGCGGTTTCGCCTATTCCTCGGGCATGGCGGCCATTACCAACCTGCTGCTGCTCT
The DNA here is from genome assembly GCA_016650295.1 of Desulfuromonadales bacterium. Classification (GTDB taxonomy): domain Bacteria; phylum Desulfobacterota; class Desulfuromonadia; order Geobacterales; family Pseudopelobacteraceae; genus CAIPTY01. Next base: position 10,597 of record JAENWA010000012.1, read on the forward strand.
TCAAAAGCGGCGACCACCTGATTGTTACTGAAGACCTGTATGGCGGCACCTGTCGGCTGTTCGACAAGATTTTCACCCAGTACGGGCTGAGTTTTACCTATGTGGATACCAGTGATAGCGCTGCCGTACAGGCCGCCGTCACCCCTGCCACCCGGGCCCTGTTCGTCGAGACCCTCACCAATCCGCTGCTGAAGTTTGCCGATCTGGGCGCGCTTTCCGCAATCTGCCGCGAGCACGGCCTGCTGCTGATCGCCGACAACACCTTCCTGACACCCTATCTGCTGCGCCCGTTTGATCTGGGGGCCGACATCACCGTCTACAGCGCCACCAAGTACCTGTCCGGCCACAACGACACCGTCGCCGGTCTGGTGGTCGTCAAGGACCCGCAGCTGGCCGAGCAGGTCTATTTCCATCAGAACTCCGTCGGCGCTGTCCTGGGACCGCAGGATTCCTGGCTGACCATCCGCGGCATGAAGACCCTGGGAGTGCGTCTGGACCGCCACCAGGAGAATGCCCTCAGGATTGCCGGCTGGCTGCAAACCCACCCCCGCATCCGCAAAGTCTTCTATCCCGGACTGGAGGAACACCCCGATCATGAAACCATGAAACAGGATGCACGCGGTTTCGGCGCCATGATCGCCTTCGAGGTGGATACTCACGCCCTGGTGGAGCAGGTCCTGCTGAAGACCCGACTGATCTCGTTCGCCGAGAGCCTGGGAGGAGTGGAGAGCCTGATCACCTTCCCCGAGGTGCAGACCCATGCCGATATCCCGGCTGAACTGCGCGCCCGTCTGGGCATCAATAACGTGCTGCTGCGCCTGTCGGTCGGCATCGAGGATGCCGACGACCTGATCGAAGACCTGCGCCAGGCGCTGGAAGCGGGAAGCGTAGGGGCGCATTGCATGCGCCCAGAAACAGTTGATTAACAGGCAGAAAGATAGAATCCACAACTATCGGGCGCACGTCAGTGCGCCCCTACAGGATGGACCACCATGAAACTTGCAACCACACTGATCCACGGCGGACCGACCGTCGATCTCCAGACCGGCGCCCTGGGGGTGCCGATCTACCAGATCTCCACCTATCGCCAGACCTCCGTCGATCACTTCGGAAAGTACGACTATGCACGGGGAGACAACCCGACCCGCGAGGCGCTGGAGGAGACGATTGCCGCACTGGAAGGGGGCAGCCGTTGTCTGGCCTTTTCCTCCGGGATGGCGGCCATCTCCACCACCCTGATGATCTTCTCGCCCGGCGACCACCTGGTGGTCTGCGATGATGTCTACGGCGGCGCCTACCGGGTGCTCTCCACCATCTTCTCCCGCATGGGGATCAACTCCACCTTTGTGGATGCCACCGACCTGGCGGCCATAGAAGCTGCCATCCGGCCCGAGACCAAGGGGATCTACCTGGAGACCCCCTCCAATCCGCTGCTGAAGGTTACCGACCTGCGCGGAGCGGTGGACATCGCCCGGCGGCACAGCCTCATCACCCTGGTGGATAACACCTTCATGACCCCCTACCTGCAGCGCCCGCTGGAACTCGGCTGCGACATCGTCCTGCACAGCGGTACCAAGTTCCTCAACGGCCACAGCGACGTCATCTGCGGCTTTGCCGTAGTTAAGGACACGGACCTGGGAAACCGCATCCGCTATATCCAGAATGCCTTCGGCACCGGTCTGGGACCGCAGGACTCGTTCCTGACCCTGCGCGGCGTCAAGACCCTCAAGGTCAGGATGGATCAGAGCCAACTGAATACCATGAAAATCGCCGCCTGGCTCAAGGCGCACCAGCGGGTTACAGCGATGTATTACCCCGGCCTGCCCGAACATCCCGGCTACGCCATCCATGCCGCCCAGTCTGACGGACCGGGGGCGGTCTTCTCCTTTGAGCTGGATTCCTTCGAGACCACCAAGCGGTTGCTGGAAGGTTCCAGGCTGGCCGCCTTCGCCGTCAGTCTGGGGGGTGTGGAGAGTATCATCTCCTACCCGGCCCGCATGTCGCATGCCTCGGTACCGCCGGAAGAGCGCAAGCGCAAAGGGATCACCGATACCCTGGTGCGGCTCTCGGTCGGGCTGGAAGATCCGGACGACCTGATCGCCGATCTGGATCAGGCCATGGGCTGATACAGTTTGAACATCCGTATCAATGAACATACAGCTGTTGTAGCGGAAAGTTCCACTCTGGGCGATCTTGCGGGAATCCATAAGCCGGGTGCCGATGTGCTGATCCTGAACGGCTTTCCGGCGGCACCGGACACCCGGATATGTGAAGGGGACGAGGTGTTCCTGATCCGTCGGGGTGAGCAGCCGACCAGGGACGAGTTGGAGCACCTGATGGCGGCCCGGCACACACCCGGCGTTCATGCCCGGCTGAAGCAGGCCGTGGTCGGGATAGCCGGCGCCGGCGGACTTGGTTCGGCTGTGGCGGTGGCCTTGGCGCGGGTCGGTGTGGGACGCCTGATTATCGTTGATTTTGATGTGGTGGAGCCTTCCAACCTCAATCGCCAGCACTACTTCATCGACCAGATCGGCATGTTCAAGGTAACAGCGCTGACGGACAATCTGCGGCGCATCAACCCGTACGTGACCGTGGAGCCGCACACGATCCTGCTTGAGCCCGGAAACATCTCCGGCATCTTTACCGATTGCCCGATCATTGTGGAGGCCTTCGACCGGGCCGACATGAAGGCCATGCTGGTAAACACGGTCCTGGAGCAACTGTCCGGGGCAACGGTCATCGCCGCATCGGGACTGGCCGGATACGGCCCCAACAATGACATCGTGACCACAAAGGTCGCCGCGCGGCTGTACCTGGTGGGTGACGGCACATCTGAGGCGCGCCCCGGCAGCGGACTGATGGCGCCGCGGGTCGGCATTGCCGCCGGACACCAGGCCAATCAGGTGGTGCGCCTGATACTTGGGGAGGATGCGCCATGAAGATTGCAGTTGCCATGAGCGGCGGGGTGGACTCATCGGTGACTGCCGCCCTGCTGATACAGCAGGGGCACGAGGTGATCGGCATCACCATGCGGCTGTTCGAGCCCTGCACAACCGGCAGCGGTTCGGCGGCCCACGATGCGGCGCTGGTGGCCGCACATCTGGGAATCCCCCATCATCTGGCCGAGTTCGAACCTGAATTCCGTGAACTGATCATCAACGACTTCATCGCGGAGTACGGCTGCGGCCATACGCCCAACCCCTGTGTACGCTGCAACCGCTACATCAAGTTCGGCCTGCTGCTGGACAAGGCCCGCGAACTGGGGGCCGACCTGCTGGCTACCGGCCACTACGTCCGCAAAACCGTTGACTCGGACGGCGCCTGTCATCTGCGTATGGCCCGCAACATCCGCAAGGATCAGTCCTATTTCCTCTATACCCTGACACAGCCGAGGCTGGCGCAGTTGCTCTTTCCCCTCGGAGATTGCGAGAGCAAGGACGACGTGCGTCGCCTGGCCAGGGAATTCGGCCTGCCGGTGGCCGAAAAGAGCGACAGCCAGGAGGTCTGCTTTATCCCGGGTGATGATTATGTGGCCTTTCTGGAAGGGAACAACGGGCTGGCCGACACCCGTGGTGACATCGTGCACCTGAACGGGACGCTGCTGGGACGACACCGGGGAACGCATCGCTATACGATCGGCCAGCGCAAAGGGATGGGGATCGCCTGGAGCGAACCGCTGTATGTGGTGGCGATTGAAACCGGAAGCAAGCGGGTGGTGGTGGCGGAACAGCAGCATCTCTTTGCGCCGGGGCTGCTGGCAACAGACCTGAGTTGGGTTGCCGGGGTATCGGAGACGGAGATGGCCTGCAGCTGCAAGATCCGCTATCGGCATCTGCCGGTGGCCTGTCATGTGCGGATACGGGACGGGGGTAACTGCGAGGTGCTCTTTGAACAGGTACAGAAATCGGTCACACCCGGTCAGTCGGTGGTCTTCTATCAGGGCGATGAGGTCCTGGGAGGCGCCAGGATCGTTTCAGCGCTTCGCACACAACAGTAACCCTTCGACTTTCGCTCAGGGCAGGCCCTCATCCCTCATCCCTCATCCCTCATCCTTCAACCTTCAACCTTCAACCTTCAACCTTAATTATTTTTTCCCTTTGATCCTCGCCATGTTCAGCCTGTTTTCGGGATTACGAATCTTGAATTCCAGATACTTGGCGGCTTTCTTGAACTTTTCGTTCTTGAGCAACTTGTCGGACAGAATGATCAATGACTGCACCACGCGCATTTCCGCCTCTTCGTAGCCGAATCCTTTCCCCTCGACGATTTTCCGCAGATAGTTCAGGATGTCCCGCTGGTCATCTTCTATCGTAAAGCGGTCCGGCGCCGCGATAAACAGGATATAGCGGGCCGTCTCGCGAATGTCGGCCGCCAGGTCCGGATCCTTGAGCAACGCATCAACCACCGCGGCAATACTTCCCTTCTCGGCATAATTAAGGCTCTTGTTTTCAACGTAGTACTGCAGGTAGCCCAGGGCCGGGATCTGGTTTTCCACCCCCCCCAGCTTGAAAAGCAGGAGATGCGAGACCAGCAGCTTGAGTGTCTCATCCTCGTCGGGCAGCAGGAAACAGTGCAGCATCAGGGCGATCTTTTCACGGGCAGGCCCGGTCAGTGGCTCTTCGCCCTCTATTTTAAACCTGATCTGCTCCAGCAGTTCACGCTTGTTGACGTACTCGCCATACCTGATTCTGACAATCAGACCGCGTACCTCGGCATCTTCCGTGTAGCTCCACAGTTCGTCAACCGCTGCGTTGATCCTGCGGCAGAGGGCATTTAGCTTATCCTCCTTGGCCGGTTCGTCCTGGTTCCAGTAATCCGGATAGATGTCCAGAATCGAATCAATGTCATCCGTGCGCCTGATTTTGTCCATGACATAATTGAAGTAGTTCAGGATCTTGATCTGATAGGATGATCCACCTCCGGTAAGCGGGCGGAGGAGATCCTCAAGAAAGGTTGCGTTCAGGCCCGAAGTGCCGCTGCACAGATAGCGATAAACCCCATCGGCCTTCTCGATCTGCTTTTCTACATACTTCTGTCGCAGGGCCGCACCAAGTTCGGTCGTCTGAACCTTTTTGAAGAACACACTCAGCAAGGTAGATGCGTAATGTTTCATGTTGTTGTCGGCATCGTCGGAGAGGATGATGTCCAGACATGCGTCAAAGATCTTGACCTGTTCGTGCTCATCCACGGAGGCATCTATGTATTCCTCCAGAATGACCATAATCTCTGCCATGTGGCTGCGGTTGCGGCTGCTGAGCAACGTCATGAACGTACCGCGCAGGCTGGCCGAATCGACAATTCCAAACAGAAATCTGACGGCGGCGTTGTGGCGCGCGGCGCCTTTATGATCGCCTGACTTGAGCAGCCGCAGGATACTCTCGGCCGGGTCCGAGACCCAGTCCGGAACGAGCGACTCCATCATGAATTCGGCCTTTTTTCGTACACGGGTATCGAGGTCATAGAGAAAATACTTGGCGACTTCGATCTTGAATTCACGGCTGCCGGAAGAAGCGGTAATAATATCGAAGGCGGACGCCTTGTCTTTTGAAGAAAGTTGAGAGAGATCTTTCTTGGCCTTGACGGGATCGTTGATTTTTATGTAGAAACTTACTATGTCCTTGACGGATACTTCATCATCAAAATCCATTCAGACACCTTCCATTCGCTTTGGTGAATTTTTGGCAAAGTATATCCGTATCGGACAACGAGTGCAACATTCTGATTACCATCATAGAAAGGAGTTTACCATGAAGATTTTCATCCCCCTGCTGATTATCATGCTTACTGTACAGGTCGGCCCGGCAGCGTGCAGAAGCGTAACCTTTTATTCGGACGGGGCAGTCATCGAACTGGATGCCGTTGCAACCAAAGGCACCCTTGAAATTCCACTGTCGGCAGCCATGATCGAGGGTTCACTGCGGGTCAAGCCGGGCAGCGGGACTTCGATCCAGAGGGTGGATATCGTGCCGGCCGCTGCTGATACCGGCAAGGGCGAAAAAGAGCTGGATGCCTTGCTGGAACAGAAGAACCGTCTGGCTGATCGCCTGCAGGCGCTTTCAACCCGTGAAGAAATCTTCAAATCGGCCGCCAAGTCACAGGGTGGCAAAGCCCCGCGCAAGACCAAGACTAACCCGGATCCGATGCAGACTATCCGCCAGGGAACCGAATTTGCCATTGCGCAATTGGAAGCGGTCTACACCGCGCGCCGCAAGACCGAGCAGGAAATCAGGCGTATTGACACGCGGATTGCCGCTGCAAAAAAAGGTGGGCTGGCGGCGGAAGCGCTGGCCCGCATTCATCTCTCAACGCCCAGGGGCAGGGTTTCAGTCCGCTATGCCGTTGCCGGACAGAGCTGGACGCCGCGCTATGATATTCATCTGGATGACAGCCACACCGCTGAACTGCACCTTTCGGCCCTGTTCAGCGGTTCATTTAACGGCTATCTGCTGCAGGCATCACCGGCACGTCTGGCGGACCAGGGTACGGCCCGCGTGTTACCTGTCCAGGCCGGCCCGACGGCCAGACTGGCCAGCTATCGTCTGCCGGTGTCGGAGGAGCGCTTTGGAACAGGCATTCAGAGCTCGTTTTCATTCAACGTAAGGAATTCGCAACAGGTGTACCTGCCGGGCGGGGACGCCAACCTCTACAGAAGCGGTGAATATGTCGGCAGGTTCAGGTTTGAGGGGATCTCGTCCGGGCGCTCCAAGACGGTTTCGATAGGAATGTAGGATCGTGGCCGGCCGGCGAAAAACCGGCCGGCCACATACATGCGGAGCAAACAATTATTTCAGCAGTATCTCGACCTTGGCGGTTTTGCGGGCTTCCGTCAGATAGTCGTTGACAGCGGCGCCAACCTTCTGGTTCTTGAGGAACTCCTCGATTCGTGGCTTTGCGTCCTTGAATTCAACATGTTCGGAGGCCTTCTTCTCAGTCAGCTTGATGATATGATACCCAAACTGGGTTTCTACCACATCGCTGATCTCACCCGTTTTGAGCGCAAAAGCTGCTTTTTCGAAAGCCGGCACCATTTGACCCTTGGCGAAATATCCCAGGTCACCCCCCTGCTGGCTGCTGGCGTCAGTGGAGTTAGCTTTGGCCAGTGCCGCGAAATCAGCCCCGCCAGCCAGCTCCTTACGCAGTTTCTCGGCCTTTTTCCGGGCTGTTTTCTTTTCCTCGACAGTAGCTTTTGCATCAACACCAATCAGGATATGGCTGGCCTTGACCGTTTCCGGTCTGGTGAATTTGTCAGCATTCTGGTCATAGAATTTTCTGACATCCTCCTCGCTGACCGTCACCTTGGAACTAATCGTTTTCTCAATAAAATTGGTAATCATCAGATCCCGGCGGGTGTAATCCCGCAGGGCTTTTTCGTCCATATCCAGCTCTTTCATGGCCTTGGCAAAATCCTGATCATTGGTAAAGCGGGCCTTGCCCTGGGCCAACTTTGCATCGACCTGCTTGTCGAGATCCTTGATCTCCTGCTTCTGGCCGGCCTGGTACAGCAATTCTGCCGCAACCAGCTGCTGCAAAGCCTGCTTCTCCATCTCTTTCTGCTGATCAACAGATGGTGTCATTCCCCGCTGTCCGGACTGCATGACTTTGGCGGCCCTTTTCAGCTCCAGAGCAGTGATCGTTACTCCGTTTACCCGTGCAACAGCCTCCTGGCCGGACAGAGCAGCTTCAGCCTTGGGCGGCGTGACACCGGTCTTGGGTGCTGCGGCCTTGGTTTCAGAATCAGCAGCCATGGACAGAGACCCGCAGGTTAATACGGCGGCAACCATCAGCCCCGTTACAGACAGTTTTTGACGTGATACATGCATTGCTGTAAATCTCCTTTACTGTTTTTTGTTTTTATAGCATGCCTTGAACGGCATGAAAAGCTCTCATCTCTCATCTCTCATCTCTCATCTCTCATCTCTCATCTCTCATCTCTCATCTCTCATCCCTCATCCTTCAACCTTCAACCTTCAACCTTCAACCTTCAACCTAAACAGAATGTCATTCACCGATAATCGCTGCCGCTTCCCGCGTATAGGCCCCGTTGTTCTCCCGCACAATCAACGGAGGTTCAACCATCAGCCCCGCCCTGCTCCCCTTGGCCAGTTCGGCCAGGAACATGGTCGCCTGCCCCTGCCGGGTTCCATGAACCATCTGCAACCGCAGCAACGCCAGTTTGAGGCCCGCTGTGGCGTGGATAAATTCGGTCAGCCGTGAGGGATGCTGGATAAAACAGATCCGACCACCCGGTTTGACCAGGTATTTAGCCGCCACCAGGAAATCGGTCAGCCGGGCGGTTGACTCGTGGCGGGCTGTATCACGTCCGGCGTGGGGGCTGGTCTTTCCGGTATGTGACGCGCGAAAAGGGGGATTGGAGACCACCAGATCAAAGGATGAGTGAGGATAACACTTTCTGAGATTGATGACATCAGCAGCATGCACGGAAACCCTTACGCCCAGGCCATTGTGCTCGATATTCCGTTCGACAAGCTCAGCCATTTCGGGGTTGTTTTCGACCGCCACCACCTGAGCCGCCGGGTTGACCCGGGCCAGCACCAGTGAAATAATTCCGCACCCGGCGCCAAGGTCGATAATCCTGCCACCGGACGGATGTTGACCGCAGAAGCGGGCCAGCAGCAGGGGATCCAGCGAATAGCGGTAACCGTGGCGCGGCTGAAACAGTTGCAGATCGAACAGCTTGAGATCATCCAGTGTCAAATTCTCACCTCTTCGACTTACTTCGACTCCGCTCAGCACAGGTCGCTCAGGGCTGGCCTTCACCCTTCACCTGAATCGGCATATTTTTGACAGATAATTTCGACGCCGGTGTAGCCAACCAGCAACTATAAGTTCCATTTGATATCAGGTTTATGGATATTTCATAGCAGTGTGGAGAACACGGAGGAAAACCAGTTGATCACGGTGAATGGCAAAGATGATGATGTATGGAATGCCGGCCACAACAAGCTCCCTTGTGCCGCGTTCACGTCCGCGCCTGCCGAGGGCTGGATAGTCAACCAGCATCACAGCTGCAGCAAAGATCTTATGTATCGTGGCAACGGCAGCCGCTGGATTGTCAAGAACAACGTACTCCTCAATCTGATCAAGATTATGTTCAGCGCCTTCGGTCCAGCGTATTTTCAAGACCGCTCCGACCACCGCTTGACAACATCATCGTGGTCAACCAGCTTTCCGGCCATCATCTCCTCCAGTCCTTTTTTGATCTCGCTTCTTTGCCAGATATCCAAAGCTTCATCAGGAACTTCAACGGCAAACGGCAACCCACGTTGCATTTTTACCTGCTTATAGAAGAGAGTTACCGCCTCGGTTGTGGTTATACCCAGTGCCCGAAAGATACTCTCCACGTCTTGTTTTAGAGTTGATTCCATCCGCGCATGAATCATTGAGGCTCGTGTCATATATTTTTCCTCCGTGGGCTATAGCTTGGAATAATTGTATCTCGTTTGACACATTACTATCAAGCAATAAACCCCATCCCTCATCCCTCAACTCTTTTCCTCCTCAAAAGCCACTCCCGAACCATCAAGACCGCAATAAACGCCAACGAAGCCAAAGTCAACCATTTACCGATCTTGAACGGCAGCGGATCAAAGACAAACTCCACCCGATGCTTGCCTGGCGTCAGGTAGACCCCGCGCAGGATGTGATCGACCGGTACGATCTCGGCTTTCTTGCCATCCACAGAAGCGTACCACCAGCGATAGTACTTTTCGCCGATGACCAGCAGGCTGTTTTTGAGCGCCTGAGCCTCCACAACGATCCGGTTTGCCTCATAGACGGTTACATCGGCCTTTCCGGCGGGAGAGGCCGCCGGAGACGGATACGGTTCGAGTTGAATGGGAGGAGGCGACTCGACCAGGGCAACCTGGTCCGCTTTGAAGTACTGTGCATTTGCCAGGATGCCGAGGCGCTGCTGCAGGTTGGTGACCATAGCTGCCGAAGGCACCAGCCAGGCCTTGGGCATGACGGTCTTGTTTTCCAGCACCACCGACCCGTTGGACGAGCTGAAAACCGGCAGGTATTTCGCTGAAAGGAGCGCCCTCTGAGATTCAAACTCTCTTGCGGGCATCACCAGATATTTCAGGTTCATAATATCCGGCATGGGGCTCATAAGCGACATTGCATCCAGAAACTGCTTGTAGCGTCGTTCGCTGATTGTCACATAGGCCGACACGTTGGCGAAACCGTTGTCGGCATAGAAATGGGCGTTCTCGTCATTCAAGGGCTGCATGCGGTAATGATCGATACGCGGCTTGAGAAAGGTGACAACATCGTTCTTTACAGCTTCGCTTTTAGAAGCAGGCGGCGGGGTCACTACCAGGAAATGGCTATTGACGCGCCACAGGTCGCAGAGCGCCAGAATAACCAACAGAGGAAGAAACAGCCGCGTCGGGAGCCATTTCTTGAACCAGGCAACAATTGCAGCCAGATAGACGGCGGCAGTTCCGAAGGAAATAATTCCATCCCGGAACATATGTCTGAATCGCTCTTCAACCAGTTGCGGACCGTTCTGATAGCGCGTGGGTGCGGTGATGAACTCCTCCATGGCCGCCATGATCGGCTGACCGGCCACCGAAACCAGGATGCAGATCAACCCGATACATGCGGTCACCCCGCCACACCACCAGAGCCACCGGCCAAGCCGTTTCCTATCCACCGTTTCGTCAGCCAGCACGTCCATCCCGCGTCCCGCCAGCACGGCAGCGCCGAAGGCAAACAGAAAGAGGATCATCTTCGGCACGCGAAAACTGGAGAAAGCAGGGAGATGGTCGAACATGAAGCGGTACACGAAGGTGTATTTGCCCAACGCCATGATCATGGTTGCGGCCATCAGGAAGGTAAGGAAACCGGTATAGCGATCCCTCCTGAATAAAAGCGGAAGCGGCAGGAGAAACCAGGGCAGCAGCCCCAGATAGTCACCGGTCTGGGTAAAGCGCATCCTTCCCCAGTAATAGACCTGGCCGGGGGCAGGGACATCGCCCCCCTCCTGGCGGGAATAGCCGAAGAGGCCGGGCACGAGGAAGGTCAGGATCTCTTCGGGGGGAATCGACCAGCTCATCCCCTCGTCATACCCGATACCCTTCTCCGCGGCCTGCGTGGCGCCCTGGCCGGCAGAGCCGCTGACCGCCTCACCCCGTTCGGACTGCTGCGACCAACTGTAGAGCGGGGCGAACGACATGGCTATGGTACTGAAAAAGAGTGCCACCAAGACCACCGCCAGCAGAAAATCCTTGGTAAACTGCCGGCCGTATGCTCCTCTTTGCTCCAGGAATCTTCCCGCCACATACCAGAACCAGTATGCGCCGACGGCCAGACACGAATAGAATGATATCTGCCAATGCATATGAAAAAACTGGATCGCCAGCATCAGCGACGTCAAGGCATAGTGGAAGAGCCTTCCGCTCCGCAGTGCCTTTTCCATGAACAGGAAAATCCAGGGAAACCAGCAGATCGCCTCGAACTTCTGAATATGGCCGGCATTGATGAGCGAAGCATTTTCGGTGCAGATCACATACAGAAGTCCCGCTGCAAGAGCTCCCAGACGACCGACGCCGATCAGGCGGCAATAGAGAAATGTGCCGATGGAGCCCCAGCACATGGCCAGGACAACCAGCCAGGCAATGCTTGAGGGAAAGGGGAAAAAATGCTGGATGAAGTAGCGATGGAACAAAAGACCGATGGCGTTCCACCCCCCCTCCAGTGTCCGCCCGCCGTCGCTCAACGTATCCCATCCAGCCTGAAAAATAGTGGGTATACCCTGGATGAACTGCAGCAGCGACTGTTCCTTGATTCCCTTCGCACCCCAGAAAAACTGGGTGACAACGTCGGAGGCCCGGATGATCTGGTCGGTAAAGAGAATCCTCCCGAAAAACCCGATGATGATGATTGTCATCAGAACGATGTAGAAGGAATCCCGCTCCAGAATCCCGGTTTTCTTGTCTGCCATGATTTCTCCTTGAATACTTTGATGAGAGTTGAGAGTTGAGAGTTGAGAAAAGCCTTCAGCCTTCAGCCTTCAGCCTTCAGCCTTCAACCTTCAACCTTCATCCCTCATCCCTCATCCCTTCGACTTCGCTCAGGGCAGGCCCTCATCCCTCATCCCTCATCACCGATTTATAGATTTCTTCCAACCGGTCGATCATCCGCTCCGTGGTAAACTGCCCGAGAAAATCCCTCCCCTGGATCACGAGACGCTCCGCCAACTCTCGATCAGTGAGACAACTTACAATCCGGTCAGCTAACAATTGATAATCGTCCAGCGGCACGATGAAACCGGTCTTTCCATCCAGAACGATCTCGGAATTTCCGCCCGTATCGGAGAGAATGGGGGGTACCCCGGCCATGGTGGCCTCGGACGACACCAGCGGGATCGCCTCGATCTCGGACGGCATGACGAACGCCTTGGCCTTGCCGTAAGTCTTGTACAGCTCGGCGCGGGGCATGCCGTAGACAAACTCCACCGGCAGGCCACGGGCCAGAAAGCGGGCAAAGGCCTTGACGTAGCCACAGTCGTTTCCGATCACCATCAGACGGGCATCGGGCACCTTCTTGAGCACCAGCGGCAGAGCCCGCAGCAGGCGGTGAATCCCCTTGCGAAAATAATCCCCCCCCACGAACAGGATCAGGTTTTCCTTCTCCTCCCACGGCCGGGACTCGATTTCACTATAGTCGAGACCGTAGTAGAAGTTCAGGTACTTGTGCGGGTGCTCGTAGAGATCGTACACATACCGGCCGTGCAGGATAATGCCGTCGATGTGCTTAAAAAGTTGTCGATACTTTATTTTACGGTATTGCTGCAACAGAAAGCGCACAGGGAAATCGAGACAGAAGAAGTGGTAGTAGTTGACCCAGTAGTAGTCGTGGCTGTCCACCACCAGCGGACAGCGCAGCTTTCGCGCCACATCAGACGAGAGGTGTTTCAGGTTGAGGCAGTGAGCAATATCCCACCCCTCGTCCAGATCCGCATCCGATTCATAGACCTTGACGGTATGGCGCTTGGCCAACTCCCGCAGGACATTGGCCTGATAGGTGCCGCCGCCGGTCAGGGATTCGCCCGTATGTGCAATAATCAGGATTTTCAAGGTCTAGTACGATCCTTTTTTGTGAACGGTGAACGGTGAATAGTGAGCAGTGATAAGTAAACTCTCAACTCTCATCACTCAACATGCCTTTCCTCATCCCTCAACAAGATTTTGCTCATCCCTCATCCAGTTTTTATTACCTGATCCCGAAAACTGTTTTAAGTGCAGACTGGACTTTAAGAAGTGTGTCAGAATCAATGCGGCCTATACTTCGAATCAATCTTTCTTCGGCCACACAGCGCACCTGGAACAGGTCTAGTGCGGACACTTTTGACAGATTATTGTGAGAGTCGGGTTCACAAACAACCATCCATGGGACAACTCGATAGCGTTCCTTAAAGTCGGTGAAGGGGGCAATGATCTTAAGCGGCAGGGCACCAATGGCATTATCACTAACAATAGCACACGGGCGGATTTTCTTTATCTCGGCACCAACAGTCGGATCCAGATTTATCAGCCAAATTTCCCCCTGAATCATGCAAAGTCCTCGGCATCTAGGGCCGTACAGACAGTCAGTTCGCGGTTTGATCGATACTCTTCTGCCATTTCTGCTGCAATACCAGTTAATTGGTTCCTGCGTTGCTCTTCAATAAAGCGTTCAACCGCCCGTTTGAATATCTCGGACCGGGACACATTCAACTTCGCCCTCAACGCTTCGACTTCACTGGTTATCGCATGGGGAAGAGAAATTGTAACACGATCAATTTCGGAAATTGCTTTGTGCATACTGAGTACCCCCAATTATTCATAAAATAGTTAATACAATTTTTCATACTATTTTACAACACAATAATGCACTATATTATTCCGGTTCCTCATATTACCCTCATCCCTTCGACTTACTTCGACTCCGCTCAGCACAGGTCGCTCAGGGCAGGCCCTCATCCCTCATCCCTCATCACTCATCACTCTTCACCCATAACGAATCAATCGGGATCGCGAAGAGGTTGCTACCGAAAGAGACCATTTCACTGCCGCTGTAAAGCACTATACCTCTGAGAAAATTATTTCCCGCAGCCTCTGCAAGAGATTGAAGGCCACGAAAATCCTGCCTGCCAACGCTTTTGGCCGATTTTATCTCAATTCCCACAAGCCGCCCCGCCGTATCTTCAAGAACTATATCAACCTCCTGGCCTGTCTGCGTACGGTAATGAAGCATCGCTGGCCGTGTATCACTCCAGGAAATCTGTTTTTTCAGCTCCATGATTACAAAGTTTTCAATTACTGCTCCGCATAACGGCGTGTTTTCCAGTCTGGCTGCATCGACTGCAAGGAGTGTTGTCAACAGCCCGGTATCATTCATAACCAGCTTGGAAGTCTTGACAAGCCTTTTGCCGAGATTTGAGTACCAGGCCGGGAGATGATCAATAAGAAATATCGTCTCGAAAAGCGCCATATAGCGCTTCAGGGTACTCTGGGGGAGACCGGTTGTCCTGGAAAGTTCAGAATAATTAAACAGCGATGGGGATCTGGTTGCAAGCATGGAAAGGAGCCGTGGCATTGCCGTAAGACCGTCAATGTTTGCTATATCACGCACATCGCGCTGCAATATTGTCGTAATATAAGAGCCGAACCAGGCACGCCGCCTTGATTCAGAACCTCTTGCAGCCGCCTCGGGGTATCCTCCCCTGATTGCTCTTTCGATCACGGTTGTTTTTGTATCAGTAGATATGGACTCACCGGATGGCAATACTTCAGAAAATATATTATCGATGAACCTCTCCCGGGTCCCTGCGAATTCACCTTGAGACAGGGGCCATAACGTAAAAAGCTCCATTCGGCCGGCCAATGACTCCGAAAGACGTGGCAGCAGAAGTACGTTTGCCGAACCGGTAAGCAGAAAACGACCTGGTTTACGATTACGGTCAACATCCGCCTTGATAGCCACAAAAAGTTCCGGAGCACGTTGAATTTCATCAATTACAATCGACTCGCCCAGACCTGAAATGAATCCTGCCGGATCATGCCGTGCCGCAGCAAGCGCGGTGGCGTCATCCAGTGTGACATAGCGTCCGATATGCTTTTCGCTTATCAGGGACTTTGCCAAGGTACTCTTGCCGGTCTGCCGGGCGCCGTTAAGCATTACAACAGGGGTATCGGAAAGTGCTTCAATAATTTGGGGGGTAATATTTCTTATTAGCATGGTGGAATATTAACCATTCAGTGGTTGAAAATCAACCACAAAACATCACTCATCACTCATCACCGCCTCATACACCGCCAGGGTCTCCCGCGCCGTCTTCTCCCAAGAGAACAGGGCTGTCCGTTCAACCCCCTTCTCGCGCAGAGACCGGCGCAGTTCGCCGGAACCAGCCAGTTCAAGCATCCTCGCCGCCAGATCATTCACATCGAGCGGATCGACCAAAAGCGCCGCGTCACCCGCCACTTCCGGCATGGACGAACAGTTGGAAGTGATCACCGGCGTGCCGCAGGCCATCGCCTCCAGGATTGGCATGCCGAACCCCTCATAAATCGAGGGATAGACAAAGAACTCCGCTCCGGAGTAAAGCGCGGGGAGGTCCGCGTCTTCGACAAAACCGAGAAAAACTACGTCGTTTTCCAGCTTATACTTCTCCACGATCCCGGCCAGATCAGACAGCTGCCAGCCACGGGCTCCACCGATCAGCAGCTTGTGGGGAAGACCTTTGCCGCGGGCGATCGCATAGGCTTCCAGCAGCCGCGGCAGGTTCTTGCGCGCCTCCAGCGTGCCGATGTTCAGGATGTAACGCTCGGGAAGAGTGCGGGCAAACGCGTTCTCCCCAGCGGCATTCGGCACGAACCGTCCATCCACTCCCAAGTGGATGACATGCACCTTCTCTTCGGCAACCCGGCAGCAGGAAACAATATCTTTTTTCGAGCTGTGGCTGATGGTCACGATTGCGTCTGCCCGTTTCAGAACCTGCGGCAGGATATGCCGGTGGTACATGACCTGGCCCCGCCCGTGTGTTTCCGGGTGGAGCAGCGGCGACACGTCGGTAACCGTGATAACGTTCTTGTAGCAGCAGGGTATGAACGTGCCGTAATGGGTCGTGGCGTGGATGATGTCGAAACTGTCCCTGGCGGCCCGGCGGGGCAGGACCAGGTTCGGCCAGACGATCTTCACGAGCATGTCAGTCGGCAGCGGATAGACCGTATGTTCGATAGTGCGTAGCCCTGCAACAGGCTGATCGAGAAAATCGATGGTATGGAACCGGTTGCTACTGTCTGCCAGGCCGTCGAATGCCTGTAACAGGCTGTTCGTGTAGACCCAGGTCCCGGCCCGGTAGTTACGGAAAAATGCCGATGTAATACCGATCTTCACGATCAGACCCCTATCCGTTCCAGGTCCTTACCCCCCTTGAGAATAGACCATTTGATTTTCAAAAGGAAAAGGACAGTTCTTGCCATTCTCAGCATGAAGGCAATGGGGATAAGCATTGAGGGGCAATAGCGTTTATGCAGCAGCCAGTATTCCTTCACATTCATAGGGGAACGGAATGAGGTGAGGAGCTCGCCAATGTCCTTCAAAGTCAAGGCTCCTTGCATCACAAAGCGTTGCATAAATGTTGATTCAACTCTGTTCCAAACTTTTGCAGAAGGCTCAAACAAAATGGGAATACCTGCCTTCCGTGCCCTCAGGGTGAATTCTGAATCGGCGTGGTACTGGGGGAAATTAACCGCATCATAAAGGCCTATCCTGGAAAAGACCTGAGCAGGGATGAGCACACACATGCCGGTAAAAAAATCAACGTGCCTTCGCACCGAGAACTCTGCCGCATCGGGCTTATCATGGCCAAGCATGACCAAAGTCCTGCCACTGCCCCAACTCAACTCTCCACCTGCGGACCAAACCCTTTCCGGGTCTTTCATGAAATATATCTTTCCCCCGACAATCGCACCGAGGTTGTTTGTAGCGCACATTACCAAGGCATCGATTACATCGGGTGCAACCTGAATATCATTGTTCATCGTGAGGACAAATTCAGCCCCCCGCTCCAGCGCGTCCCTTATGCCAAGATTCGTCCCGCCCGACCACCATAGATTTCCATCTCCTCTGAGGATGCGCACGTGCGGGAAGTCCCGCGAAATTGTGTCGCGCGAACCATCTGTGGAGCCGTCATCCACAATCGTGACCTCAAAATTCGGATAGGTGACACCGGCAAGTGAGCGCAAATATTCCAGAGTATCTTCAATACCGTCGTGGATTGGGGTAACGATTGCAACCTTTGGTACCTGTTTATCTGTATGAAAATTCATCACAAGAGACTCTCGTATACCGTTTTCGTTTCACTCGCCGTTTTGTCCCACGAAAATGCCCTTCCCCGGATGAATCCTCTGCTCCGCATATCTGCTCTCAAAGATTCGTCGCCAACGACCTTTACCAAGACTGCCCGTAATGACCCCTCATCGCGCGGATCAAAATAGAGGGCGGCATCACCGGCCACTTCCGGGAAACAGCTTGCCTCAGCCAAAACTACCGGGCATCCACAGGCGAACGCCTCAAGTATCGGGATGCCGAACCCTTCATATAGAGATGGAAAGACGAGGGCCCTGGCATTTTCATAGAGAGCGATCAAGGTCTCATCCGGCACCGATAGCTGTCTGACTCGGCCGGCAATCCCGAAACTTTCGAAGATTGCCGACTCTTCAGGGCTGAATCCGCCTCCCCCTGCGCAGATGATGGCCAGATCACTATCCTGTTTCATGAGAGGGGCAACCGCCCGGATAAAAAACGAAAAGTTCTTGTACCTCACCCTCTGGCCGACATAGAGTAGATATTTTCCCGGCAAGGGAGCCGGCACACTGGAATCGAGAGATTGCAGGGAACTGGCCAGGTGAATTACCTGAACCTTCTGCTCGTCAAGTCCGTAGATCCGTATAATGTCTTGTCGGGTGTTTTCCGAGATGGCTATTATTTTCGAAGCATTCTTCAGTGACTGCAGCTTCCACTCACGAGTCCTGTCGCTTGACGGGTATATCTCCGGATAGAGTTCGTGAACCATGTCGTAGACTGTCACCACATAGGGTTTGCCACCTATATGCTTCAGAAAATAAGGATTATAGTATGTGGGATGAAAAACGTCATATTCTCTTTTTAGCAAACCCTCCCTGCTTTTTTGGCCGTTTAAAAAATCCAGCAGGGTTGTTTTACCAATAAATTTTTTATCCTTGAAGAAGGTCCCAGGGTTGGCAAAGCTGGAACCCGACAGGTAACTATTATTTGAGAAGCGTAGGGCCAAATCTAAATCCATCTCGGGATTTTCAGCCAATCGGCTCAGTAGCTCATAAAAATATCTAGAAATCCCGCCGTAGACCTGAGAAGAGAAAATCTGGTGGTCGTAAAGAATTCTCATTGATATTCCATACGTCACGTTGCCTTAAGAAAGAATGTACAAAGATACATTGTTTTTTTCATCCAACATTCCCTTTGCCTGATAACTCCCGGTACACAGCCAGCGTCTCTTCGGCGCATCGCTTCCAACTGAATTCAGCCGACCGCCTGAGCCCTTTTTCGCGCAGTTTCGCTCTCAGTTCGCTGTCCTCTAGAATCCGCCCCATTGCTTCGGCCAACTCTTCCGGACGATTGGGATCAACCATCAGGCCCGCATTCCCCACCACTTCAGGGAGAGACGAGGTGTTCGAGGTAACCACCGGACAGCCACACGCCATTGCTTCCAGTGGAGGGAGGCCGAAGCCTTCGTAAAAGGAGGGATAGACGAACAGTTCAGCGCCGTTGTAAAGGTACGGCATGTCCTCGTCCGCCACAAAGCCGGTAAAAATCACGTCTCGCTCCAGCCCCAGGGTACGGACACTCTCAAGAATCTCTTTGTACAGCCATCCCTTCTTTCCCGCCAGCACGAGCCGATGGGTAATTTTCCGCTCATTCCTGAGCAAGGCGTATGCCCGGATAAGCGTGGGGATATTTTTTCGCGGCTCCAGCGTCCCCGTATAGAGGATGTAGTCACCATCGATCCCGAACTTTGACTTGACAGATGAGATGGCATCCGGGTCGTTGACAATATGATACCGCTCATCCGCCGCAAGCATGGTCACCCTGATCCGCTCGTCAGGAAAATCGAGTTGTTCAACAATGTCACGTTTCGTATGGTCAGAAATAGCAATGATGCAGTCTGCCCTTTCCGCGTACTTCCTGATATGGCGGGTATATGCCTGCATCTCAGTCAGGTGGTACTCTGGGAAAAGCATGAATGTCAGATCATAGATCGTCAGCACCCCTTTAGCCTTCCGCAGAGGGGGCATGAGGAACGATGTGGAGTGAAAAATGTCCACGTCACCAATGATTGTTTCCACCGGCATGAAATCGGTATACGACCAGATAAGCCGCTGGATTTTGGGCGTAGGGAAAGACTGAGAGACGATTTCCACGCGTTGGTGGGCCTGCGCAACTTCGGTCAATGCCCTCCTTATCTTATTGGGGTTAAGGAACGGCAGATGAAGGTAGCACTTCAGTTTAAGCCCACTGCACTCCGCCAGCCCGTGCAAAAGCCGGTCCGTATAGACTCCGATGCCGGTCTTGGCAGCAAGCAGACTTCTGCAATCGATTCCGACTTTCATATCATATCCTCGGCTTTATTCTCAGGCAACTTCCTGGAGCGCCGCCAAGATCTCCCTTGCCGCCCGCTCCCAGGTAAACTGCTTCACCTCTTCAAGCACCGGCGCGCGTAGCGTATCCCGAAGAGGCTGTTCCCGTACCAGCCTTGCCATGGCCTCCCCAATCTCGCCGGAACGATCCGGGGCCATGTAATTCACCTGAATCCTGACTTGCGAACAAATGTATCCTTATTAAAAGTAAAAGAAGGTTCATAATTCCTGTTTGAGATTGCGAAGTATGATCAGCAAACTGACCGGTTTCTTAAAACAGTTTTGACCATGAAATAGTAGCGAAGAAGCAAAAAAAACTGATAGAACTTATGTGGACAATAGTTCTTGTATATTGTGTAATTTGCTTTGAAAAAATACGGGGAACGTCGATCAAAAAGTAATTTGCCAAAATTCAAGCAATGCAACATTGTCCCACCGACTGATTTCTCAGATTTGTTGTAAATTTTGCTTTCCCTATCAACTAAAATTTTGTATCCCTTTTTTCGTGCTCGTAGAAGAAATTCTGAATCAGCATGATATTGTGGACAATTGATTTCATCAAAAAAACCTATCTCACGAAATACTTGTGCTGGAATTAGAGTCGAGTTGCCATTGGCAAGCGGAACTTCAACTATCCTGCACGCTCCAACGGCACCCTTTATAACCTGCTCAATAGCTCCTTTCCACCAGACAATCTCTCCACCAAACGAGCATATTTTTTGTCTGTCTGACAAATCATAACCAACGGATTTTATTACGCATCTTGGATTTATTAACGCAGTTTCTACCAAACAGTCTAGAAAGTCTTGCGCGACTTTATTATCGTTATTAATCGTAAGAATAAATTCAGCGCCACGATTCAAAGCATCACTAACACCGAGATTAGTTCCACCTGCCCACCATAAAGATCCGTCGCCTTTCAGGACACGTACTTCTGGAAAAATCTCGGAAACCTTCTGCGCTGTACCATCACTGGAACCATCGTCGACAAGAATAATTTCATAATTCTTATAGGAAATCTCTGAAACAGAATACAAAAACGTCATAGTATCGCGTATTGCATTAAAAACTGGAACCACCAAAGCAACTTTAGGAAAATCATTCAACATCTTCAATCCTTTGGCTAAAAATGATTAACGACTATATCAATGCAACAAGCATTTAAGCCACTTTCCTTTGATTATTCTTTCCGGCATTATAAGCTCGTAAAATATAATCCATACTATATCCGATAGGTTCATTGGCTTATTGTCAGTTGTATATCTGGTCCACCACGCTGATGGCAGTAAAAAAAATTTCCTTTCATGGTATTCTCGTCTCCATTCCAAGGCAAAGATTTTTCTACTCATTTTGTTATTTAGATAACGACCTGCAAACCATAATCTGGCCTGCCTATAACAATGTACAATAAAATAATTTTTATCACTCACACTGATGGAGCCTTCATGGGCTCTGAAAAAAGAAAGGGGTTCGGCAACAAATGCGATCTTTTGATACTTCCTGGCCGTAAGGAGATATATCAGCAAGTCCGTCCCAGCACCGTGCATCAAAAAATTTCTGGGAATTGGAGAAGGTATCTCTTCCAGCAAATTTTCCTTCAAGTCACCAATTCTGAATATGGCACAACCAGGAGAATGCGGAACATTAACTGCAAGAAAAGACTCCGTGATAAAATCTAAAGATAAATATTTCCCTGTTTTCTCAGCAAATTCATAGAGAACCTTCCCCATCCAAGGCTCGGAGCCCATTATTGTTGATGTGAAAACAAACCCTACGTCCGCATCGTCCAATAAGTGTAACGTTTTCTCCAGAAACGTGGGATCAATCAGATCATCCGAGAAAATAATCTTGCCGATATCCGCCCGTGCTTCATCGATACAACGCTGCCAATTTCGAACCGGGCCTATGTTGGTTTCATTCCGAAAAATTCTTACTCGCGGATCCCTAGCTGCGAAAGATTTGCAAACTTCCCATGTATTATCGGTACTGGCATTATCGATAACAATGATTTCGATATCAGAAATAGTTTGATCTATTGCAGACTGTATACATGGCCCGATTAAAGCGTCTCTATTGTATACAGGAATCAGTATACTGACTCTCGGAACAGAAATATTCACAAAAGCTCCCTGATGGTGTTGAAATTTATATACTAATGGACACTAGTGTCCGGTTAATAGCTGAATAAGTTCAGCTGGTTATAGTTGAGTGTATCCGTTTTTTGCTTGAGAGCCTCTGCAACCAGTGATGAAATGGGCTTTCTCTCGAATAAGTTGACCTCAAGAATCTGTAGAAAAGTGTAGAGCGTGCACGGAATGTCGAGTCGCTTTTTGGCAATAGCAACGAGCAGGTAAATGCAGAGCCCGACCCATATCTGGCTTTTCACTGCGTTCTCGGATGTTCCGTAAAACCTTTTGAAACGCAGGTGCTGCTTGATCCACTTGAAGAACAGCTCAACCTGCCATCGCTGCTTGTAGACATCGGCAACTGTTTTCGCCGGAATGTCAAAGTTGTTGGTAAGAAACACCAGTCGCTTGTTTCGTTCTTTGTCAATGTAGCTGACCCGGCGTAGCCTTTCCGGATATCCCTTTTTCGATTTCTTTGTCACCAAGGTGATAACCTGATCAGCTCGTATACCCGCTTCCCTGTCTTTTGGTGCAGAGTAGAGGCGCTTGAATTTCAGGTTGTCTTTGGCCCTGATGACGAAGAATGCACCCTGTTTATGAACTGCGTACAAGCGGGCATAATCAACATAGCCGCGGTCCATGGTATAGAAGGCATCCTCTTGAACCGGCATTCTGTCCAGCAACTTTACATCATTCACTTTGCCGGTGGTGATTGCCACGAATGTCGGGATTATTCCACGCAGGTCAATCAGCGTGTGCATCTTGACCGCTGCCTTGGTTTTCCGGAATTCGGCCCACGGAAACAACGATAGGCAGAGATCTATCGTCGTTGAGTCAAAAGCAAATAGTGGCTGCTTCAGTTCAATGGCAAGCGGATCGCCCTTATAAAGCTCTTGGGCAATACCGATCAGGACCTGACCAAAATCCTGAAAGATCCGCCAATCCCTACGCTCGTTCGCATCGGCAAGAGTTGTGCGAGAAACATCACCACGAAATCCAATGTGGTAGAGTTTCTCCTTGTGAGAATTCAGGCAGGTTTGAATATCCCGCAAGCTCTCACGACCTGCCATCTGTGCGTATGCCAGGCAGAGAAACTGGTCAAATGTGGAAAAGCTCTTGGACCAGTACTCTCCGCGATATCGGCTAACGCAGACATTGAATTCATGTCGTGGGAGATACTGAAGCAGTTGTCGAAAGACTGTATGGCCAGAGTTCATGGGCACCCTCCTGAGTTGTCAGGAAGGTATCATCCAGAAGGCAATGGAAGAATTCAAATCGAAAAAAGAACAGTTGTGTCAAAGATCGTAAATAATCAGCTAGTTACACGAGTGCATTCGAAATTAACCGGACAGTAGTGACTAATGGACAGTAATTCTTTATAAATTCACGTTGATATACAGGTTAAACTTTACAATAAGTCAAATCGATATCGCACTACAACACTTCAGATGATCATGTTAACTACCAAATTATTGCAATTTTTTCTTCTTCATTACTACCCACGGCAAAATCCAGACTGGAGCCAAAATGAAAGACGTAATCAGCCCAATGAGAACGCCTTTGAGTCCAATCTCTTTCGTGAGTAGAATCTGGATCCCGATACTCAGAGCTGCCTGAACAGGAATGTAAATCACGAACGGCCTCAGGTAGCTCATGCTTTGCAATATCATCCCGAACACATCACACCAGACCCTCAGCAAATAGTAAAGACCGAAGAGCAAAATCAATCCAACCGGGACATCAATAACTTCCTTCGGAGAGAGAAGGCCGATTATCTGGGTTCTGAACACAATGAAACCAGCGGTACCAGTACCTACAAGAACAAAACCGATTACAATACTTTTGTGGACATGCTTCATCAGAGTATCCCAGTCATTTGACGCCGCAGCTTCAGCGCAAAGAGGCCAGATAGCCGTCAGAAGCGAAGAATAGACGAAAAACAACAGCAGGAAAATTTTTGATGACAGGTTGTAGGTAACAATGTCATGGGGCGGCAGATATTGCGACATCACGAGATAATCAACCTGAAGCACTCCAGAAGCCAATAGCCCCGTAAGCCAGAACTTCAGACCTCGTATCAAAAGCGGACGGACGACAGCCACATCATACGTAAAAAGTGCTGTCGTTTTCCTCGCAACCTGGACGACGAATGCCAACACGGGCAGAGCAGCCGTCGGCCCGAATCCCGCAAGTATCATCCAGAAAAGTGAGTTCGCTTTCGTCGATAGAGATACGGCAATTACGAGCAGAAAACTGACAAGCGCTGCACATGCCGGAGACAAATTTGCCAGGTACCCCTTTTGCTCGGCAAACCAGATCCTGTAGGAGATTCCTCCGATGGACGCTGCTATCGACATCACCCCGAAAATGAGGAAATAAAGACTCTTCTGGTCATAGGTAAATAAATCGAATTTTCGAAGAACAAGAGAACTCAGAAGGCCACTGGAAAGGACGAGTACCGCCACGAAAAAGAAGAAGAAAAGCAGCCCCAGTACGGCAGATGTAGCAATAAACTGATCGTATCGCTCACCTTTCGCCCTTCTCTCGGAAATATGGTTCTGCAGGCTCGACCCTATCCCCATATCGGTCAGGGAATACCATCCCATAAGACCGCCAAATATGGCATAGGCGGCATACTGCTGTGTTCCCAGGGATTGGGTCAGAATCCGGATCATGAAAATACCGGTCGCTGCCGTGACAACGCGACTTACCCAGGCACTTCCCGCGACATAGAGATGCGGCGGAATCCTGAGCAGCAGTCCTTGCGCCTTAGCGAACAATCCCACTCACCCACTCCACCATCCGTCTGACCCCCTCACGGGCGCTTACCTGTGGATTCCATCCGAGCAGGCGCTCCGCCTTTGCTATATCGGACACAAACACCCGCTGATCGCTCTCCCGTGGCGGGAGCTTCCTATAGACGAGTTTCGCGCCGGTCAGTTCTTCAAGCAATGCGAACAACTCAAGCAGTGAAAGACTGTTCGCAATCCCTCCCCCGATATTGAATGCCTGCCCCTTGGCCTTTTCGATCCCTTGCAGGGCAGCAAAATAGAGGCTGATCATGTCGTCGGCATGGAGAACGTCACGAACCTGTTTGCCGGTGCCGGAGATTGTGAACGGTTCCCTGCTCCCCTCCTTTCCCGACTCCACCGCCTGCTGACAGAACCAGCCGATCCACCCTTGGTCATAGGTGGCGAACTGCCGGCCGCCGTACATGGAAGAGTGACGGAACACAACGGTCTTGAGCCCGAAAATGCGGGCATAGTCGAGCATGTACTGATCAGCTGCCCCCTTCGAGCAGCCGTAGGGCGAATGAAATTCCAGTGGCGTGGCCTCATCAAAGCCATTTGGCCAGTCAACACACTCGAAGCGGGTTTCCGTTTCACGGTAGGCATACTGCTCAAGATCACCGTAAACCTTGTTGGTTGAGGAATAAACAACCGCCGCAAGCGGCGCCTGGGAGCGGACCGCTTCCAGGAGGTTGTATGACCCTACCGCGTTCACTTCGAAATCCATGCGCGGATTGGCGATGGAAGTGGTCATTGCAACCTGACCGGCCAAGTGAAATACGGCATCGGGCATAACCTCCCGAATGGCACCATTGACGTCGTTCTGGTTTCGGATGTCGCCATGGATAAAACGAAACACACCCTGTTCCTTGAGCCAGCCGAGATTTTCCATTGATCCCTGACGGGAGAGATTATCAAAAACCGTCAAGTCATATCCATGTCCCAAAGCGTGGGCAGCCAGGTTGCTTCCGAGAAAGCCGCAGCCGCCGGTTATCAACAGTTTCATCAATGCGTTCCTTTCATCTTCAATGCTTCGATTTCGACGGTTTTCCTGAGTCCTTCGATCAAATCAACTTCACGTGCCCAGCCCAGCGCTGTCAGGGAGGAGATGTCAGCCCGTGACTCCATGACTTCGTTGGCCCGGTAGGGGAGCGCACCGAAATTGAGAATTGTACCGGAACCGGTCAGATGATGCACACGCTCCACCACCTCACGGATAGTGACCGCCTCGCCCGAACCAAGTCCGTATTCTTGAAACGATGCTTCGAGGGAGGGCGCCTTTTCAAGCAGCAGGGTATATGCCGCGACCACATCGTCGATGTATATAAAATCACGTTTCTGCTCTCCGGCTGTCAGCCGGAACTCGGGGACGTTTTCAACACAGCTCTTGATCACATGGGTGATGAACTTGGAGTCGTCGTCTCCAGGTCCAAAGAAATGCTCCAACTCGATGTTGACGTAGCGAATCCTGCCCTGAGCAGCGAACATTTTCCCCCACTCACTGAACTGCTTTTTGGATAGGGAATAAAAGTTCAAATAGCGGTCAAGGCTCGTGTCCGTATTCATGAACATCCCCGTTCCCGCGGTGGCTGCCATCTCCATCAATCGCAACGGCCAGGCTGCGTTGGTTTCGAAGATCTGCCATGACTGCTCGCCGGCCCGGCCATAGCACGTGGCAGTGTGTACGACGGCGTTAAATGATGCTGACTGAAACGCCTCTTCCAAGCCGTTCCTGTCAAGATCAAACATCCGCAGTGATGACTGCACATCAGTCAGTCGTCGAAGGTCCGAGAAACTCCTTTTGAGGATCGTCACCGAATGTCCCGCAGACAAAAATGCCCGGGCCAAATGGCTCCCCAGATACCCTGTCGCACCGGTAAGCAGGATGTTCATCGCGCAGCAAACTCCCGAATTGTCTCCACCATATATCCCACCATCTCCTCTGTCATCCCCGGATAGACGCCGATCCAGAAGGTATCCCGCATGATGGTGTCGGTGGTGGTCAGATCACCGGCTACCCGGTATCCCGTGCCTTCCTTGCGCATCTCGTCAAAACAGGGATGCTTGATCAGGTTGCCAGCGAAGAGCATGCGGGTCTGGATGTCCTTGCCCTCCAGGTGACTGACGATCCTGTCGCGGCTGAAGCCGGCGCCTTTCCGTACAGTGAGCAGAAATCCGAACCAGGAAGGATCGGAGTTTTCCGTCTGCTCGGGCAGGATGAAGCGTTCTCCCAGATCGGCCAGTCCGTCGCGCAGCAGCTTCCAGTTCCGTTTGCGCGTTTCGATGAAGGAGGGAAGTTTCTCCAGCTGGGCACAGCCGATGGCGGCCTGCATGTCGGTGACCTTAAGGTTGTAGCCGAAGTGCGAATAGACGTATTTGTGGTCATAGCCGAAGGGGAGTTCGCCGAACTGCTGCCCGAAACGGTTACTGCAGGTATTGTCCCTGCCCGACGGGCACCAGCAATCGCGACCCCAATCGCGGAAAGAGTCCACCAGCCGCTTCAGCAGCGGGTCGTCGGTATAGACCGCCCCACCCTCTCCCATGGTCATATGGTGGGGCGGATAGAAGCTGGAGGTGCCGATGTGGCCGATGGTACCGGTCTGACGCCAGTTCCCCTGATGGAGATAGCGTGAGCCGAGCGCATCGCAGTTGTCTTCGATCAGCCAGAGGTCATGCCTGTCGCAGAAGGCCTTGACGGCCGCCAGGTCAAAGGGGTTGCCCAGGGTATGGGCCACCATGACGGCTTTTGTTCTGTCTGAAAGGGCGGCGTCCAGTCGTGTGACGTCGATGTTGTAGGTGGGCAGTGAGACATCAACGAAGACCGGCACGGCGCCATACTGGATAATCGGGGCCACGGTAGTCGGGAATCCGGCCGCGACCGTTATGACTTCATCTCCTCGACGGATGCGCCGCTCGCCGAGTTTCGTTGAGGTCAGCGCCATGAAGGCCAGCAGGTTGGCAGAGGAGCCGGAGTTGACCAGGGAACAGTACTGCACGCCCAGGAAATCGGCGAAGTCGCGCTCGAACCTTTCGGCATAACGTCCGGTGGTAAGCCAGAAATCCAGGGAGGAGTCGATGAGATTGCTGATTTCCCGCTCATCGAACATCCGACCGGCATAGGGGATGCGGTCGCCAGGGGCGAACGCTTTCTTTCCATGGGCATGCCGGTGGTAGGCCAGAGCAGCCTCGATGGCCTGTTGTCTCAGGTTTTTTTCCTGTGTCTCGTAGGTGATCAGCGATTCCTTGTTGGTCATAAGGTCATCCCCGTATAATCTGTTATCTGCTTCAGACAGACCTTTTGCAGGTCATCGCCCGAGCGGTAGCGCTGTGTCCATTCGATGATCGAATCAAGCGCTTTTTCCAGCTTCCAGCGGGGTTGCCAGCCAAGCTCAGACTTCGCCTTGGAACAGTCCAGCTTCAGGAAGTGGGCCTCATGGGGATGCTCGCCGTTGTCGATCTCGTACCTCGCCTTGTCCCCCCAACCGTTGCAGAACCGTTGCACAATCCACTCAACTGTACGGGAATCATCATCGGATGGACCGAAGTTCCAGCCTTCGGCATACTTCGCACCGTCTTCATAGAGCTTTTGCGCCAAGGTCAGATAACCGGATAGGGGTTCCAGTACATGCTGCCAGGGGCGGATGGCGTGAGGATTGCGGATGCGCACCGGCTCTCCTGCCAGTAATGAACGGATAACATCGGGGATCAGCCGGTCGGCTGCCCAGTCTCCGCCTCCGATGACATTGCCGGCCCGGGCAGAGGCAACAGCAACACCGTGACGCTCATATTCAGCTGAATTAAAATAGGACGAGCGGTAGGCGGCTGTCACAAGTTCGGAACAACCCTTACTGTTGGAATAGGGATCATAGCCGCCAAACGGTTCGTTCTCGCGGTAGCCCCAGGCCCACTCACGGTTCTCGTAGACCTTGTCGGTGGTGACATTGACCACTGCCTGTACGCTCGGACAGCAGCGCACCGCTTCCAACAGGTGAACAGTTCCCATGACGTTGATGGCATACGTCTCAACCGGAATCTTGTATGAATCGCGAACCAGCGGTTGGGCGGCCATGTGGATGACAATATCCGGGGAAGCTTTGGCCATTTCACTTATCAGCCGTTCCAGGTCTCGCACATCGGCAATAATTGATGTCACCAACTCGTCGACACGCGCACGTTCGTACAGGCTCGGGACAGTCGGCGGATCGAGGGCATATCCGGTCACTTCTGCTCCCAGGGAGTGGAGCCACTGGCAAAGCCACGACCCCTTGAAGCCGGTGTGGCCGGTCAGGAAGACCTTTTTATTTTTCCAGAATATTGAATTCACATTTTCACTTTTCACTTTTCACCCTTCACAGTTATTCACCACACCTTCCAGGGTGCCTTGCCGGATACCCAGAGTTCTTCCAGATGATTCTTGTCCCGCAGGGTGTCCATCGGCTGCCAGAAACCGTCATGCTTGTAGGCCATCAGCTGTCCATCACCTGCAAGTCCCTCCATCGGTTCCCGTTCGAACAGTGTGGCATCTCCGGCGATGTAGTCGATAATCTTCGGGTCCAGCACAAAAAAACCGCCATTTATCCAGTTTCCATCTCCAGCCGGCTTTTCCTGAAACGATACAATCTGGTCACCCTCACCGAAACAGAGCGCACCAAAACGCCCCGACGGCTGCGTCGAGGTCACGGTGGCCAAGCGGCCGTGGCTTTGGTGAAAAGCAACCAGCCTGGCAATATCCACATTCGCAACACCATCACCATAGGTCATCATGAACGGTTCATTACCCAGGTAGGGGGCGACCCGTTTGATCCGTCCGCCGGTCATTGTTTCCTGGCCGGTATCCACCAGCGTTACTCGCCATGGTTCAACATATTTCTGATGCACCTCCATGGTGTTATGCTCCATATCGAAGGTAACATCACTCATATGCATGAAATAGTTGGAGAAATACTCTTTGATCAGGTAACCTTTGAAACCGAGACAAATTATGAAGTCGTTAAAGCCGAAGTGGGAATAGATCTTCATGATATGCCAGAGAATCGGCTTAACGCCAACCTCAACCATCGGCTTTGGCTTCAGAATCGTCTCCTCGCTCAAACGTGTTCCGAGCCCGCCGGCTAGTATGACCACTTTCATACGTTCCTCCGCGTAGTTACTGTATAAACTCTTCCACCATCATTCTCGCAACATCCCTCATCCTGTATGTCGCCTGCCAGCCAAGTATTCGTGCCGATTTTTCAGGATTGGCCCTGCTGACCATGATTTCAGATGGGCGAAGCAGCGACGCATCACTTTCAAGCGGAAAGCGATGTTCATGAGAGTACCTTCCATGCCCCGCCACGCTTTGATCCGGTTCTCTGAATTTTCCCCTCGTTCTTTAGTTCTTGTATCAAACGCTTTATGGTTGAAGCGCTCACGTTCTGAAGTTTTGCTAAATATTCATAGCTTGCTTTAGGGTCATTTTTCAGGAAAGAGACCACTGTTGTTTTTAGGTCAGCCGGTTTTATTCGTACTTCTTTTTGGGTCATATTATCTGTTTTAGAGTCATGTGACCTAAAAACTGTGACCTTAAACTGATTGCCATCCCTGTCATCAACAAAGGAAATATTTGGCCAATCAGTGAGTGCGCGGCGAATACCTGTACCCAAGCCACGATATGGCAGAATCCCCTTAAAAGCAAAGGAGGCCAGAATCGGGTTGCGGATGTTGGAAATACCTGCCTCAATTTTCTGTATTGTCAAATGGTTTGGCAGATGCCCCGGGCTGATCAGCTCGATTCGGTCACCATACACAAACAAGCGGATCGGGGCGCTGACAAAGTAGTCACGGTGTACCAATGCGTTGGCAATCAGCTCCTCGAATACAATCTTTGGAATTTCTGGAATACCAAGAGCATTTACTCCTTGACCGGACTGTCTTTTCTGAAGGCTTCGCAGTACAAATGCCATGGCGCCTTTGAATTGATCTTCGATTTTACCTTCAAAGTCTTCACTATCCAGATAGTTTTCAACGGATATGTCGTTTCCTGGAAAGTGGATGGCCTTGCTTATAAACGCAGGCTTGGTGAACTGCGGGGACTTGGCGAACAACATCAGCCCCGCCAGATTCAGATAGTTGCCGAGCGCCAAGCCCATATTGTTGAGCAGGTTTTTGAGTTGCTCTGCATCATCCGGCAGATTTTGCTGATAATAGCTGGTCAGAAATCTTGCAAAATAGGCTGTATCCATCTTAAATATATCGGCCTGGGTCGGCACCTCATCAGCGTGGACCAAATCGGCGGATTGAAATAATCGCTGCAACTCTTCTTTTGAATTGATACGGCGCTTGTCCGCACCGTTTTTAAGCCAAATGATACCGTTTTTATCAAAATAAGGTTTATCCAAACCTTCAGGCACGTGAATAAGTATAACAATATTACCGTTGTCCAGTGACACATTGACCGTCTGTACCGCAATTGGACTTTTGATGTGTTGACTGGCAGCATTGCTGATAAGCTGATTGATTCGCCCTGTTTCCTTCTTGGGGATACCTGAAACCTGCCCGTTATCGTCAACCCCGACATAGATAGTCCCTCCGCGCACATTTGAGAAGGCCACTATTTCTGCCGCAAGCGAGTCAACATTGGTTATATCGGATTTGAATTGCGTCTTGCTATCTTCACCGGAATGTATTTTTACAACCAGTTCTTGTTGCATCATGTTGCACGCTCCCTCACCGCTAATGCCGCAAACTGCCTTACTGTAAAAACTCCTCCACCATCATTCTCGCAACATCCTTCATCCGGTATGTTGCCTGTCAGCCAAGTCTTTGTGCCGATTTTTCAGGATTAGCCCGGCTGACCATGATTTCGGACGGGCGCGGCAGCGACGGATCACTTTCAACATGATCACGCCAGTCCAGCCCTACACACCGGAAAACTTCAGCCTTTTCCTGCTGTAGAATCATCCACGCGCTGCTGGCTGACAAGCGGATAATTTTCAGGGTAGAGAATGCTGTTTATATCCAGATCAATATCAAGTTCTGGCCAGTAGAGGTGGTTTACTGAGGGCATTTCGACATGAAGAATCTTCTTTATCGATGCCTCCTGAAACCAAGGAAAATATTCAAATGCCAAAAACAATTCTTGGGTATCAATTAGCATCCAGATACCATGAGATGAAATATTGGTAACTTCAGCTGGGAAAATGTTGTTGCCACGCTGTGAGGATTTCATTTAGATGCTCCTTAATGAGGCTGTCTGCCTCGTTTAGTTCTCTCATTGAAAGACCGTGATTCTGTGCAATTTGTATTTCCGGTTCTATCCAGAATTTGGCTTCACCATTGCCTGACTGCACATGAATATGCATTCTCGGTTCTTCCCTGGAAAAGAAGTAAAAGCGAAACCCGCTCTCACGAAAAACTGTTGGACTCATAACGGTATATCCTCATATTTCATCGAAATTACGAATATTCCGGGGACATCCATGATAAGTTTTGTCAAGGGGAAAACGGAGATTTCCCTTAACTTCCCGAACTGCCACCGGTAGCCTTGCTTTACTCCTTCATGCTCTCCAATCCTTTTGATCTTTTCTGATGGTCCGCACGACTAC
>JAENWA010000013.1 GCA_016650295.1 Desulfuromonadales bacterium
GAGGTATTCTACCTTCCATCCTACTCGCCGGAGCTGAATCCGGATGAATATCTCAATAATAGTCTCAAAGGCCGGGTCCATTCAGGCGAGCGAGCTCAGAATGCAAATCAGCTTGAATCAAAAGCCAGGAAGCATATGCGAGCCCTGCAAAACGATCGACTCAAGACAAAGAAGTTTTTCAAACATCCATGCATTACCTATGCAGCTTGATTCAGCTGTTTAATTGCCGGAGTAATAACGTCTTTTCAAAACAAGCAATATTTAGAGTTTAGGCTGATCGATTTAGTGAATTTTATTGAATTATTTCTTTATTTTATATGAAGTTAAATAATATTACTTATCAGCGAGGGTGTGATGATAACTATGAATGATGTAGTAAATTTTATTGACTATATCAAAATAGATCTTGAAAGAGAGTTCAGCATATTACAAACTACAATCAATCAGGACATAAGTAACAGGATAGTGCCTATATACACCACTAAATATAGAATTAAAAGTATTGAAAGTGCCTATTTAAAAACAAAGAGGAAAGAAATATCTGATTTGAACACGATAACTGATTATGGTGGAATGAGAGTATTATGTCTTTTTCAAAAAGATGCTTTAAAGACGCATGATTATTTAATGAAATTGTTTAGTGACCGAAATTATGTACTGTCTGAGTTCAATCTATTTAATTGGACTGACATACTAGAAGATACGCAAACAATAATTAGTAACCATCAATCTGATGTGAAAGTTAATCCGTTAAACAAAACATCAGGATATAAGTCGATGCATTATATTTTGAAAATCCCAATAAAAAAAGCGCATTATTTTATAGAGATTCAACTAAGAACACTATTACAAGACGTATGGGGTGAATTGGAGCATTCTCTTTCTTACAAAAAAGGTGCAATTCATCCCCATATTAAGAAAAGTTTTACACTACTCGCTCGCGACTTAGAAACGAATGATATATTGATGACCCATTTAAAAGACATCAGTGAGAAAGATCAATTTCTCGAACAATTTTCAAACAAAAAATACATCCCTAGAAACTATTTTCATTACGAAGATGATATAATTCCTGCGATTTTGATTACTGGCAAGTTGTTGCCAATATATAAGAAATATGACGAGTTAGTTAAGAGTATAAAAACGATGGATAGCGGGACTGTTGTATCAGGAGTTGATGAAGCAAGGGCTGCATACAGTGAGTTGTTAGAGATCATTCCATATAAAGCTGCAAAAGAGCAAAATACTGGTTATTGGCTTGACATGGAAAATGCTTATTTATTGTTTTGTGAACAAAAACACGAGGAAGCTTTCCAATTATATACTCGTGTACTAGAAAAATACAAGATTAACTATTGTGTCTTCTTTAGAATCGGCGAACTTGAACTTAAAAAAAAGAATATTGAAAAAGCTCTTGCTGCCTTTGACGAGTGTGAAAATATTCTTGATACAATTAAAATTATTGATGGTGTTAATTTTTACAGAATTAAGTTAAGACTTGCGCTCATTTATTGGATGTTAGGAGATGAGTATATTGACATAGCAATTAGTAAAATTAGCCAAGCAGATAAAATTTATTCTGAAGAAGAAGCTGTAAGAGCTTTAGAAAAGTACAGTGTACTAATAAATAATATCACATGGTATAGTTTATCGAAGTATATCAATTGTAAGCCGAAAGAAAAAAATGAGTATTTTCGTATAGTGAAGGACAATTTCAAAATATTAGAAAAATATATGCATAGTGATGCTACGAGTAATATGTATGATACGGCAGCATGGTATTGCTACCATCATTACTTAAAAACAAAAAACATCAAACACTTAGAGGATGCAAAAAGATATTGCTTGCTCATGAAAGACAAGGTAAATTATACTTCCACTAACTGGCTGAGTGAAAGTATTCATGAGAATCACTTTTATGAGATTATGAGCGTGGTCGAATGGCGAAAATCTGATTGATTTATTATCCGAGATTATGCTAAATTACGCATCTCTTAAATAATGCCATACGATTTCATCTTAATATGGCGGCCGTCATTTATTTGACAACGAACTACAATTAATCTTTTGTTCTGATCTTAAATAATGATTTGTTTAACTATGATAATTTTATAGATTTTTGAAAATAACCACGCTATTGTAATTTAACATTAAGTAAACTCATGCTGTTCATTTACAGCAATTATGTTATTATTAGTCATAAGTGAGATTTGTTTTCGCTTAGTATGTTATGCAACTTCAACCAGTTAATT
Source organism: Desulfuromonadales bacterium (assembly GCA_016650295.1). Classification (GTDB taxonomy): domain Bacteria; phylum Desulfobacterota; class Desulfuromonadia; order Geobacterales; family Pseudopelobacteraceae; genus CAIPTY01. The sequence continues at coordinate 2,253 of JAENWA010000013.1, forward strand.
TTATTTAAATTACCACCAGGAGGTAACATTATGAGGATGGACCCAACCGAAGAGTAAGTTTATTTATAGGGGGCATATGCCCCCTTTTTTTGTTCTAAATCTGGGAGAATTCCGGGGACATAATACGATTTACCCGGCGGTGTCGCTATTAAATTCCATTATGTTTGAATGCATAAGTAAGAGTTGAAGTGGAAGCCTCCGGTGGTATTGATAGCTTGTAAGCGCAAGCGGTTGGACCGGCAATGCCGTCCAAAATCAAATCACCACGAGGAGGCTTCCATGAGTGCAATCTACTACATCGGCCTGGACATTCACAAGAAGGTAATCGCCTAGTCCCCTCAACCACTCTAGTTTTAAGAGAAGCGTATCAACCACCGCCACAAAGGCATGATGCTGATCGTGCCGACTTCCGTTGATACCGTTTCCTCTACATCTGTGGTAAGCAATAGCGCCTCGTGTACTCCAAGTCCCTGCATCCCTTCGATCAAGCCATTCAACTCCCGGTTTCTGGCTTCAATAGTGGAGATATCATACGCTACGTTAATCAGTCGCTGCGATTCACCCTCCGGCACGACGAAATCGATTTTCTGCTTTTGCCTGCCATAGCAGATGTTCTGCCCTTTCCGGCGCAACTGAAGAAAGATATACTGCAAACGGCCTGAAATTGAGTTTCCGAATTGATTTGGTAGGTTGGGTTAGCGGTCTCATCGCGTAACCCAACAGCCTTGATTGTTTTCAACATGGTCATGTTGGGTTACGGCATACACCCGCCTAACCCAACCTACAAAAAGCTCAATTATATGCCGTTTGTAGTATGTTAGTATAGTGCAGCTATCCCGACAACTCCTCCCACTCGCCGTACAGCTTCTCCAACTGCTCGTTCAGCAGCGCATGCCGCTCACCGGCGGCCGCACCACGCTCCAGGTCATCGAAGAAACCGGGCTGCCCCATCTCCGCTTCCAGGCGGGCGATTTCGGACTCGGTCCGGGCGATCTCCTTCTCGATCTCGCCCAGCCGCTTCTGGCGCTTATCGTCTTCCCGCTTGCGCTGTTTTTCCTCCTCGCGGCCACGCTTGCGGTCTTCTTTTTCCAGAGCAGGCAGCTGTGCCGGGGTGACTGATATGACCGATGAGACTGATGGGATGTTCGACTCCCTGATCCCTGATCCCTGATCCCCCATTCCCGCCTTTTTTTCCAGGTAATACTCATAATCCCCATAGAAGTTCTCGATCCCGCCCGCATCCACCTCGATGATCCGGTTCGCCAGGCCGTTGACGAAGTAGCGGTCGTGGGAGACGAACACCACCGTGCCGTCGAAGGTGCGCAGGGCATCCAGCAGCACCTCCTTGCTGAACAGGTCCAGGTGGTTGGTCGGCTCATCCATCAACAGCAGGTTGGAGGGGCGCAGCAGCATCTTGGCCAGGGCCAGGCGGTTGCGCTCACCGCCCGAGAGCACACCGACCTTCTTGTGGATGTCATCGCCGGTAAAGAGGAAGGCCCCCAGGATATCCCGCAGCTTGGGCACCATCTCATAGGGGGCGTCGGCATAGAGTTCGTCCCAGGCGCTGCGGTCGAAATCCAGCACATTGGCCTGATCCTGGGCAAAATAGTCCATGATCACATTGTGACCGGCGATTCGCTCACCGGCCTGAAACTCGGCCCCGGCCAGCACCGACATGAGCGTGGACTTACCGGCCCCGTTGTGCCCCACCAGGGCCACCCGCTCACCTTTTTCCACCGCCAGATCGATCTTGTTCAGCACGGTGTGACTGCCGTAGGACTTGGTCAGCCCCTTCAGTTCCATCACGATTTTACCGCTCTTGGGGGCGTCCGGAAAATGAAAGCGTATGCGCTTGCGTTCCGGCGGGATTACGATGCGTTCGACCTTTTCCAGCTGCTTGATGCGGGACTGGACCAGGGAGGCCTTGTTGGCCTGGTAGCGGAAGCGTCGGATGAAATCCTCGGTCTTCTCCACCTCTTCATCCTGCAGGCGCTTGGCCTCCCGCAGGGCCGAGACCCGCTCCTCGCGCTGGACCAGGTAGCGCGAATAGCTGCAATGGTAGTCGGCGATGGTATGGTTCCAGACTTCTGCAATGCGGCTGCAGACCTGGTCCATGAAAAAACGGTCGTGGGAAACCAGGATCACCGAGCCGGGGTAGCTGCAGAGGTAGGCCTCCAGCCAGTTGCGGGCCTCGATGTCCAGGTGGTTGGTCGGTTCGTCCAGCAGCAGAACGTCCGGCCGCTGCAAAAGCAGCCGCGCCAGTGCAATGCGCATCTGCCAGCCGCCGGAGAATTCGCCGCAGTCCCGGTACCAGTCCTCCTGGGCAAAACCAAGCCCCTTCAGAACCGTGCCGATCTCGGCCTCCATGGTGTAGCCGCCCCGATGACGGAACTGTTCTTGCAGTTCACCGTAGCGGTTCAGAATCTGATCATGTTCCGGGGAATCGTGCGGCATCCGTTCCAGATCGTGGCCCAGGCCGTGCAGTTCCTCCTCCATGGCCAGCAGCTCGCCAAAGGCCGAACGCGCCTCGTGAAACAGCAGGCTGTTTCTGGTGACGATGCCGTCCTGGGGCAGATAGGCGGCCTTTGCGCCGCGGGCAAACTGGATCTCGCCGCTGGTGGCTTCGGACAGCCCGGCGATGATCTTCATCAGGGTGGATTTTCCGGCGCCGTTTTCCCCGACCAGGGCCACGCGCTCACCCTTTTTCAGGTGCCACGAGATCCTGGTGAAAAGTGGATTACCGGCAAAGTCTTTGGAGAGTTCTTTGAGATGGAGCATGGGGGATGTTGTAGCACAATAACGGTGTCATCGGCAAGCAGTGGCGGATTTACTCGGATAAAATAAAACAGAAAATAGATTTTAAATCCGCGTAGATCCGCTCAATCCGCGTCACCCGCGTTCTATTGCAGTTCAGGTTTACAACGACTCAACCTTTCAATGTGCCTTGATTCCAAGCCGTTCCGCCGCTTCCCGGTAGACCTGCTGCGCCGGCGCATTGAACTGTACGAAGACAACCCGCTCCAGCTCCGGATACGATACCATGGCCTCTTGAGCCGCCGAGAGGGCGATTACGGCCGCCTCGCGCATCGGGTAACTGTAGACGCCGGCGCTGATGGCGGGAAAGGCGATACTTTTCAGTCCGTGACCATGGGCCACCTCGAAACAGCGGCGATAAGCAGATTCAAGTAATCCCGGCTCGCCTTTGCCACCACCCTGCCAGACCGGGCCGACCGTGTGGATGACGTGCCGGGCGGGCAGCTTGTACCCTTTCGTGATCTTGGCATCACCGGTTTCGCAGCCCCCCAGCCCGGCGCATTCCTGCACCAGCTGCGGCCCGGCAACACGATGAATGGCGCCATCCACCCCGCCGCCCCCCAGCAGGGTGTTATTGGCGGCGTTGACAATCGCATCCACCGCCAGCGTCGTTATGTCGGCCTGAATGATTTCAATGGTTGCTGCCATAGTACCTCCCTGTTAACAATTAGTTGCATGATTATAAACTGGTGTTATACTAAACTCCGTATTGATTCTGACCGGGATTTCTCCCGCCTCACCAGCTTCCCGTGTCTATTTGCATCGCCGGACTCCGGCGAGAAGGAGGGCAACGATGCCTTTCCCGCTGCTTCACAGGAAAAAACTCCACGGAATCCTGCTGGACACACCCCAGGACGGCACGGAACGCTGCCGGGAATGCGGCGGTGTCTGCTGCAGTTCCTTTGCGGCAGTCGAGATCAGCTGGGAAGAGTATGAACTGCTCCGCTCCCTGGGGGCCAGCCGCCTGCAGCTCTCACTGTATGGTCCGCACCGCCTGGAGATCGACTATGGCTGCGAATTCCTGGTACAGGGCCGCTGCAGCATCTACGAGCAGCGACCGGCTATCTGCCGGCGCTTCACCTGCCGCGACTGATATCTAGCCTGATTCTCTGATAACAGGTTTCGGAAATTTTGCAACGAAAAGAAAACGGCCCCCTGTCGCGTCTGGCGCGACAGGGGGCCGTTCTTACTCTCTTTCCCGGAATGTGTCAGCCTTTGATGTCGCCCTTGATGCCGATAGTAATAACCTCGAAAGGAATCTGCTTGCCGCAGGCGGCCAGGGCCTGGCTGGCAGCCACGGCGATACCGCCGCAGCAGGGCACTTCCATCTTCAGCACCGTAATGCTTTTTATATCCGATTTGGTAAACAGTTCGGTCAGTTTCTGGGTGTAAAACTGGTTGTCATCCAGCTTGGGGCAGCCCATCACCACCGCCTTGCCCTTGAGGAAGTCCTCATGGTAGCCGGCATAGGCCACCGGTACGCAGTCGGCGGTAATCAGCAGGTCGGCGCCCTGGAAATAGGGAGCGCTGGTAGAAACCAGGTGCAGCTGTACCGGCCACTGGGCCAGCTGGCTCTGGCGGCTTCCGGCCACAGTCGCGGGTGCCGACGCCTCCGGGCGATCAAAACTCATGGCGCGGGAACCGGGACAACCGCCACCGCCGTGGTGGTGAGCTGCGGGAGCAGCTTGCGGGGCATGGGCATGAACCGGCGCCGGTTTGCCCTGGGCAGCCAGATGTTTTTCCACCGCCGCCTCATCAAACTCGTCCGCCTCGCGCTCCTCGATTTGGATGGCGTCCATGGGGCACTCACCCAGACAGGCGCCCAGTCCGTCACACAGGTTCTCTGCCGCCAGCACCGCCTTGCCGTTTATGATGGTGATGGCACCTTCGGCGCAGGAGGGGACACAATCTCCGCAGCCGTTACATTTATCCGGGTCTATTGTTACGATTTTTCTGAGCATGTAATTCTCCTTTTAATAATTTCAATATGTTAGATATCCGGACGTCAGATTTGAGATGATAACAAGGCGGCGAGGAGAAAGCGACTGAGGCATAGTAGTTCTATGTCGAAGGAGCTTTCGACGAGCCAACGAAGTTAGGGCTCAAATATGGCGTCCGTCAAAAAAAGTAGTGCCAGATGTAGTCCAGCCGGCCCCTCAACATCAGCTTCATCCCCGAATACGCCATGATTTCCTTGACCTTTGCCAGATTGGCCTTGTTATAGCAATGGGTACGGCAATGCTTGCAGGACGGTTTTTCAGCTTCCAGAGGGCACTTGATCCGCCTGGCGACAGCATACTGCATGAAGACCGTGCATTCCGGGCAGAGACTATGCTCACCCAGCTCCGCCGGCAGGCTGAAGGGTGTCCGTACGACTGCGCCATGTTTGCCTTTGCAGTAGACCTCCACAAACTTGCCAATCAGCTTGATATCATTTTTCTGCAACTTCGTCAGCGTTTCCATGAATGCCATCATGCCTTTCCGACCCTGAATCATACATGACACAGGTCAATTATTTCAGCTTTTTCTTTGCACCGGCCATTGCATTGGGATACATTCAACCCGCCATATACCTACCTATTCCACGAGGATGCCATGCCCTTACGAGCCGTTTCATTTGTCGCCAAGTCCGGTACCGGCAAAACGACGCTGCTGGAGCAGGTAATTGTCGAACTGAAAAACCGGGGTTATCGCGTCGGCGTCATCAAGCACGATGCCCATCGTTTCGATATCGACCATCCCGGCAAGGACAGCCACCGCCTGACCGCCGCCGGTGCCGATACCATGCTGATCTCATCACCCGAAAAACTTGCTCTTGTGAAAAAACATGCCGAGCCACCGCCCATCGAAGAACTGATTGCCGCCTATTTCGGTGACGTGGATGTAATCTTGACGGAAGGCTTCAAAAAAGGCGGCCTGCCTAAAATCGAGGTGCACCGTGCCGATCGCAGCGCAGCCCTGCTCTGCCGGGGTGAGTCTTATGATCCGACTCTGCTGGCGGTGGTCAGCGACGAGCCCCTGGAGTTGGATGTGCCCGTGCTGGATCTGAATAATCCGGCACAGGTGGCGGATTTCGTGGTTGAGCGGATTATAAAGAGATAGCAAAATACCACTCAAAGCAAGATCTGCTACCCGGCCGGAGGCCGTGTCACGCCCAAGAAGGGCATCTTTACCAACGTGACAAAATACTTATGATGTGTAACGGCCCCGGATGATTCTCCATTCAGGGCTGTTTTGCGTTTAAGCCTCTTTTGCTGGAGATTACAGGGGGTTCATGCTATAAAGACCGGGCGCGATGTTTGCCAAATAACAGACTTTCACCATGATTAACGGGTAAACCAACGAGCTGCTAATAAAAGGCTCTACGAATCATTTAGGTCAATTTGAATCTTAATCGTGTATATATGACTTATGCTGTCGTATGGATGTGATAAGGAGATCGAATGGAGATTCCTGCACAGTACAGAGGTCGCGAACAGGCACTCATAAAGCATCAACTTCTGGAGACCTATCTCTACAAGCTGTTTATGATTGTTGGACAGCACCATCCAACGATCACTTATGTCGATTGCTTTGCTGGCCCATGGCAGGAAGCTTCGGAAGACATGAGCGATACATCGATAGGACGCTCGCTTTCCACCATGAAAAACTGCCTTGAGAGCCTTCAGGGCATGGGCCACAACGTCCGTTTTCGTGCCTTGTTCGTAGAGAAAAATGCGACTGCATACCACCGGCTCAAAGAATATCTTGACTCTCTTGACACCCCTGTCGAGACCGAATCATTCCATGGTGAATTCTACAATGTTCGTCACAAAATCCTCGACTGGTGCGGCCCAACCGGCTTTACCTTCTTCTTTGTCGATCCGCTTGGTTGGAAGAACATAGTTGAAGTTTCTACGCTGGAGCCGTTTCTTCAGCGACCTGAATCTGAATTCCTTATAAACTTCATGTTCGAGTTCATCCTCCGTGCGCACGACATTCCGCTTCACGAGAAGGATATGGCCGCAATTTTTGGCCAGATTCCCCAGACAGACGGTATGACGCCCGACCAGAAGGAATCCTGCTTGGTTGATCTCTATCGGGCCAACCTGAAAAGAGTACAGCCATCACGTGGCGGCAAACCACGTTCAGTGACAGTGCCTATCCAGCGCCCGGACAAGGATCGCACTCTCTACCATCTCGTTTACCTAACCCGCCATCCTCTCGGGATCGTCAAGTTCATGGAAGCGTCTGAGCACTTGGAGTTCGTTCAAAAAGCTGTCCGCATCCAGGCGAAGCATGATAAAAAGATTGAAACGACTGGACAATGCGAGCTTTTTGGTGCCTTCGAAAATATCAAGGTTGATCAAGGAACCGTCCCTATCTGTGTGGTCAAGGAATACTTGCTCAGGCAGTTATCTTTTCAACCACAACTATTCGGTATAGACAAACTTGCCGACATGCTCGAAGAAACAGGCTGGTTCGAAAGCAACTTTCAGGAAGCCTTCCATGAACTTCAGAATGAAGGAACGGTGAAAAATTACGATGATGCAGAAAAATCCAAGCGCCGGAAGAAGTTCATTCATTTTGACGCGAACCGCAATAGTGGCGAGCGACTGGCAAAGGTGACACCATGAGCACACAAACATCAATAGAATGGACTGAGCAAACCTGGAACCCCGCTGTGGGATGCAACAAGGTTTCTCCCGGCTGCGCCAACTGTTACGCGGAGGCTATGGCCAAGCGACTGCAGGCAATGAAAGTGAATGGCTATGAAAACGGCTTCGCCCTGACCATGTTACCCAATCGTCTGGAAGAGCCGCTGAAGCGGACGAAGCCTACAATTTACTTCGTCAACTCCATGAGCGATATTTTTCATGAAGAGATTCCTGACGACTACATCCGACAAGTGTTTGACGTGATCCGCCGAGCGCCGCAGCATACCTTTCAAGTGCTGACCAAACGAGCTGAACGGATGGCTACATTTTTTAAAGATTTTGCGCCGCCCAAAAATGCCTGGCTGGGAGTGACGGTAGAGGACAGGAAGTACGGCGTGCCTCGCCTCGACTGGTTGCGCCAGGTACCGGCTTTCATTCGGTTCGTCTCTGTTGAGCCGCTTTTAGAGGATTTGGGGAAAATTGATTTAGCCGGAATTCATTGGGTCATCGTCGGTGGAGAATCGGGACCGAAGGCCCGCCCGATGCAGCAGGAGTGGGTGCTGAACATCAAGCGCCAGTGTGACGAACAGCGTTCCGCCTTTTTCTTCAAGCAGTGGGGAGGATGGGGAGTGGACGGCAAGAAGCGGGCGAAGAAACAGAATGGGCGGCTGTTACAGGGGAGGACGTGGGATGCGGTGCCAGTAAGATTATAACTTCAGAATAAAATCACGAGAGGAATATGCCACCTAAAGCTAAATGTGAGAAATGCGGATGCATCCCCAAATCTCCGCGTCGGAAATGCAAATGGTGCCACAAGAAAGTCTGTGTTTCGAGTTGTTGGGATAAAAGCACACAAACGTGTACATGCTGCACACATCGTGGAAACCCGAAGAAGTCGAAACATATCTTCTCGGTGCTTAAAGGTATTTGACCCGCTGCCTCGGTGCGGGTGTGTTATTCTAAAAACAGTAGCGAATCTCATTTATTAAACCGCCAAGGCGAACCATTTATGTCTGAACAGAAAAAACGCATCCGCGACTTATTCCAATTTCTCCGTGAAGCAAACCAGCTACGCTTCCGACCAATACGTGAACTCAAAGACCAACCAAAGTACATTAGCCTGACAAATTTGCCAGAGCATCCAAGTGTTCAGCTCTACCGTCCTGTTCAGGTAGACGGTGCCTCTGAGGTGCCCGACACACTTGTAAGTGTCAGGCGACCTGCTTTATCGCGCTGCCCGCCTCCACCCGAGAATCTCAATGAATGGCTAATAACCGGCTGGGACGATCCATCTCGCGAAACGTCACACGCAGACAGACTCAATCGAATCGATGATGAAGGAGAGACAGTAACTGAGTTTTTTGTCGACGACGATGAACGTGTCAAAAGCTTATCGCTATGGGAGAAACAACGCATAAACTGGGCGGGACCTGAACTCCTCGCAAGGCGCGCGATGCGCTTTTTCGAGACATTTTATGAAATCCACTCCGCGATTGAAAAAGACGGGGAACAACTCGAACTCATTATCGCGGACGGACATCTCGCATGGAAGACCCAGTCGAGTCACGACGGCCAGGTAGCCATAAATCACCCAATACTGCTCAAGCGAGTTGAGTTGAAGTTCGACCCAAACAAGCCTGAGTTTACTATCCACGAGACCGACCGAGAGGCCGAGTTGTATAGCGGGCTTTTTGTCGACCTCAATGAAGTAGCTCCTGCGTCGCTCAAAAAACGTCAGAACGAACTCTCACTTTCCGGTTACCACCCCCTCGGGCTAGACGATACCAGTGCCTTCCTTAAAGCATTTATCCAGACAGTGTCACCGCTTAAAGGCGAATACATTGACGAATCTGCGGCCTCAAATGATAAGCCGCAGATGTGGCGTTCTCCCGTTCTCATTCTCCGCAAACGTGTCTCCGGGATTGCAAATGCTATCGACGCAATAATCGACGATATTGACCAGCAGGAGGTATTCCCTCCGGCGCTCTGGCAAATAACCGGTGCTGAGGAAGGAACATGGTCGGGCGATGGCTTTGGTTCTGCCGGAGCAGACGGTTCATCGAGTGGTAGTTATGAAGGCACCGCGTCGGAAGATGACGACATACTCCTCGCAAAAGAGGCTAACGACGAACAGGTGCAGATTATCAAGCGCCTCCGCCGTAGTGGCTCAGTTATTGTGCAGGGACCGCCCGGCACCGGTAAAACTCACACTATTGGCAACATAATTGGTCACCTTCTCGCACAAGGCAAATCCGTTCTAGTCACCAGCCATACCACTAAAGCGCTCCGCGTCCTTCGTGATAAGGTTCCTGACGTATTACAGCCGCTGTGCGTGTCTGTACTTGGCAGTGACGGTGACGCACGTTCGCAGCTGGAAACGTCGATAGGTGCCATCACTGAACGTTTGACACGCGGATCTGCTGCTGACATGCTGGCTCAAGCGCAGCACATGGCGTCAGAGCGAACCAAGATGCTGGCAAAGGTGCGCGAACTCAGCCACAAGCTTCGACAAGCCCTTGAAAACGAGTACCGCGAAATAGTTATACACGGCAAAGAGTTCTCGCCATCCGATGCGGCGCGCTACGTCGCGCTACATAAAGCCGCGCACAGCTGGATACCTTCGCCGGTAAAGCTCGGCTCCTCATTGAACACAATGACAGAGGAGCTGTCCAGACTCTACGCACTTGGCGGCATGTTCTCCGTCGAAGAAGAACAGGATGCGCTGTCCCCGCTGCCCGACCTGGCAACTCTTCCGGCAGAGCGTCTATTTGAGATGATGGTCAGTGAATATTCGAGACTGACTACTTCGGATATCTCGCACGGACAGGAACAATGGCGCGACGATTCAGGAGTGTCCAGCTCAGGCGTGGCAGAAATCGCCCAGATGCTTATGACGGAGTTTTCAGACGATCTTCGCAGCCAACAGTGGCGACCGCATGCAATTGTGGTCGGTATGTACGGTGGTACCGCGCGCGAAGTCTGGGAGCGGATTATTACTAAAATAGAGGAGTCTTGCGAAGCATACGCACAGAGCGCTCTGGTGCTGCATCACAAGCCGAAACTGTCTGACGCGTTCCCTGTAGTGCGACAGAAGCAGCTGGCTTGCGAAATCTGTGTTCACCTTGAGAAAGGTGGCAAAATCGGAATGCTTCAGCTCATGACAAAAACTGAGTGGCGCAAGTTCATCAATTCTTCGTCGGTGTCAGCAGGCGCTCCGAATCACCGCGACCATTTCGATGCGCTTCACAAACTTGCCATCCTTGAGGCGGTACGAGGCGAGCTTGAATCTCTCTGGGACGCACTAGTCGGGCAGGTCACCGGGACAACATTTTCAAGCCTCGGCCCGTCGCCAGAACTCGCATGCAGGGCTATCATTCCTGAAATTAGGCGCTGTCTCGACTGGTACAGCAAATCATGGCTTCAGCTATTCGAACGGCTTAAAGCTGAAGGACTGAAGCTGGATGAAATCAGCGCTTCGCTGCCGCGCGATACGTCACCAATTGCTGATTACCTGTTGATTGAACGACTTGCGGTAAGTGTGTTGCCACCGCTCTTGGAAGCAGAAACAGCACGCCGACGACTAAAAGAATGTGAAGATGGGTTTAAAACACTCACAGACCTTGCGTCGAAAATAGATGCCGAATCCCCAGACAGGGGGTGCGTAGGGCGAATACTCGCAGCTGTTCGCTCAAGAGATACCATCGGATACACTGACGCACTTGGATATTCGAGAAGGTTGCATACAGTTCGGCCGCTTGTGAAAGAACGTGCGAGTCTCATCGAAAAGCTCAGCCACGTAGCGCCCGGATGGGCTGGCCAAATAGCTTCAAGGGTGTCGCCTCACGATTCTACTGCGGTGCCAGGTGATGTAAATTCTTCATGGACGTGGCGGCAACTCCATGACGAATTGTGCGACCGAGACAAACTAGACGCGCAGGAGTTACAGCAGCAGATAGACAAAACAAGAACTACACTTCGAGAGCTTACTGTATCGCTTATTGATGCTCTGGCATGGGGCAAACAGATTGAACGGCTACAGGGCAACAATGCTGTGCGTCAGGCACTTGTCGGATGGCTTGACGCCACTAAGCGTCTGGTCTCGACACGACAGGCCAACAAAAGGCAGATGCTGCTCACGGAAGCCCGCAAGTCAATGAAACTGTGTGCTAAAGCTGTCCCAGTTTGGGTAATGCCAATTGCAATCATGGCAGAGTCGTTCGACCCCAAAACAACCCGTTTCGACGTTGTCATTATTGATGAGGCATCACAGGCAGATCTTAACGCGCTTATTCCGCTCTATATGGCAAAACAGGTCATTATCGTCGGCGATCATGAGCAGGTGACACCACTTGGCGTCGGGAAAGACCAGATTGTCCTTGATAATCTGCGCCGATCGCTCCTGCAAGATATCCCGAATGCTCACCTTTATGACAGTCTCACGTCGATATATGACATAGCTCGGCAGTCCTTCGGTGATGCTGTCAGGCTCGCCGAACACTTCCGGTGTGTGCCTGAAATCATCGCATTCAGTAACCAGCTAAGTTATAACGGCACTATCCGCCCACTGCGTGAGACTAATTCCAGCAATCTCAAACCTGCCTGTATCCCGTACCGTGTCCACGGTATTCGCGAAAATGACACAAACACAGTTGAGGCAGAAACAATTGTTTCACTAATCGAGGCCATGATTAAACACCCAGCTTACAACGGTAAGTCAATCGGCGTAATTTCCATGGTCAAAGAATCTCAGGCTATCAAGATTGAGACGCTTCTGCATAAGCGCATCGATAGCGTTGAAATTCAGAAACGGCGCATCCAGGCAGGCATTTCTGCCCAGTTCCAGGGGGATGAGCGAGACGTTATAATTTTGTCGTTTGTCGATAGTCAAGGCGATGAAGGTTATATGCGAGCGATGGGTGAAGGTGCGTTCGAACTGGTGAAGAAACGCTTTAACGTAGCAACCAGTCGTGCTCGTGACCAGCTCTGGGCAGTGTACTCATTCGACCCTGACCGGCACCTTAAAGCCGACGATATGAGATTGAAGCTTTTGCAGCACATGAAAAACCCGTGGGCTGCAGTCAACGCATACAGCAATGAAGTTGGAAAAACTGATTCCGATTTCGAGCGGCAGGTGCTAAAGCGGCTGACTGGTTCCGGATATAGGGTCAAAGCTCAATGGCAAGTGGGATACTACCGTATTGACCTCGTCGTTGAAGGTGATGGTAAGCGCCTTGCAGTTGAATGTGACGGCGACCGATACCACCCTATTGAAAAACTAGAAGACGATATTGCGCGCCAGACGGTTTTGGAACGTCTCGGGTGGAAGTTTGTGCGCATTCGCGGCAGCGCCTTCTACAGGTCACCTGAAGAGGCGATGAAACCTGTTTTTGAAAGGCTTTCAGATCTTGGTATCCCAGCAGTAGGACAAGCGCAAGAAGAACAGGCTGAAGATTGGACTCTGCTACACGAACTTGAAGATATCATCGCCGTAGCAAACGAGAGTGATGACGATGCAGCACAGGAAGAAACAGAGGCACAATACGAGTTTCATGAGGACAGCAAGCAGAATTCACAGGAAATGTTTGATGATGTAGATCTCAGTAATATTCAACAGCATTGCGACTTGGCCGAGATTTTGCGCGCCATCGGAGGCAAGGCACATATAGAAACAGTCCTGCGGAGCTGGGCTCACGTTCGAGGCTATAAACGCATCGGCAAAAACATTAAGCTGGCGTTCGATAATGAGCTAATAGCGCATGAACGGCAAGGCACTATCAGAGTGTCTAATGATATTGTTGGTCTGTTGTAAGCTTAGAAAGGGTGCTGATTTCGAATGAGGCGCAGGTAAATTGTGGGGGGTAACAAGGGGGCTCAACGGCCTGTTGTCTGACCTAATGGCCCTTCTGCTCACCTGTTTTTTTGTACCTTGACAGCTTACCCAGTGTGTTGTATAAATTGTACAACATCACCAACAAGGGAGGACGACAGAAAGGGGGAATATATCATGAGTGCCCTGGAAGAGTTTGGGCGATTTTTCAAGGAGATGCGAGTGAAAGAGGGTGAAACTCTGCGAAGTTTTTGCCAGCGCAACAATCTCGACGCAGGCAACATCAGCAAGTTGGAAAGGGGGTTGATTGCTCCATCAAAAACAAGGGAAAAGCTCGATGAATACGCACGCTACCTGAAAATCGAGAAAGGGAGTGATGACTGGTTTAGGTTTTACGATCTGGCATCAGCCTGCTCAGGGATGATTCCACCCGATATTCTGGATGACAGGCAGCTTGCCGCGAAACTACCGTTGCTCTTCCGGACGCTGAGAGGTCAGGACGTTCCGGATGAAAAGTTGCCCGAATTGGCTGAACTCATCCGAAGGAGTTGAAATGTCGATTCCGTTCCTGACGAATGACCAGATGCACAAGGTAACCAAGGATTTTTTGCGGATATACCATCCAAAGAACGGTCAGTTTATCCCTGTAAAAGCAGCGATTAAACGACCAAGTACATCTGTTGTCGAAACAATTAAACGTTGATTTAGCAATTGAGGAGGAGCTTGTGCTCCTCCTCGCACCATCAATGGGACCATTATGATAACAACGGAAGCCGATTACAACAGTGCTCTGACTCGTATTTACAAGCTGATGGACGTCGATTCTGGCACGCCGGAAGCGGATGAACTTGAATTGCTGGTTGCGTTGGTAGAACTCTACGAAAATAAAGTTTACCCTATTGATCCGCCCAATCCGATCAAGACCATCAAGTGAGTCCAATGCTGCCAGCGGGTGCATATTCTGTCGCAATCATCGAATTTTTCCTTTGCCACTCCCTCCTGATTAACGGTAATATGTCCACGTTTATCCGACAAACAAGGACCCCCAATACCATGAGTACGGACGACCAGAAAAAAGAAAAACTCACCAAAGAACTGCAGGGCATGGCGCTGGCTACGGTCGGAACCTTTATCCTGCTGGCGTTTCTGACCTTTAACAGCACCGATGTCTCCTGGAACAGCTACTCCAACGAAGGGGGCATCCACAACCTGGGCGGACGTCTGGGGGCTCAGGTTGCCGATCTGTTTTTCAGCGGCTTCGGCCTGGCCTCCTACCTGATTCCGCTGGCGCTTTTGTACATGGCCTACACACTCTTCCGTTTCAAGGAGATCCGGCTGCGCTCCTACAAACTGGCGGCTGCCTTTGGTCTGCTGTTCTCGCTGGCGGCGCTGTTCTCATTTTTCCGGGACATCACCATGGTCTTCGGCCAGCAGGTACAGACCGGGGGGCTGGTCGGCAGGGAAACCGTACGGCTGCTCAAGGCCACAGTCGGCCCCTATGGCGCCATGCTGCTGCTGCTGCCGCTGCTGGCGGCTTCGATCATGATCCTGTCCAAGTTCTCTTTTGTGCTGTTTGCCGGCTGGTGGCTGGAGAACTTCAAGCATAAATGGGCCGCCTGGCAGGAGCGCCGCGCCCATAACCAGGGAGAAAAAGAGAAGGAAAAGGCCAAGCAGGAAGGGCTTCCGGCTGCATCAGCATCCTCCGGTCCGGTCATCAAACCGCCTGCTGCGCCGCCGCTGCGCCTCAATGCCTTCAAAAAAGAAAAAGAGAAGAAGAAGAAGTCCGAAAAAACCGCCAGTATTCAGGAAACCTTTGAATTCATCAAGGCCGAGGGTGATTTCCGGACACCCCCCTTCAACCTGCTGGATCAGCCCCCCGCCACCGAGCGCACCCTGGACCGCGAAACCCTGACCATGAATGCCCGCCTGCTGGAGAAAAAGCTCAAGGACTACGGCATCGACGGCGAGGTGGTGGAGATCTGCCCCGGCCCGGTCATCACCATGTATGAATTTTCACCGGCGCCCGGCATCAAGATCAGCCGCATTGCCGGCCTGGCCGACGACCTGACCATGGCGCTGCAGGCCATGTCGATCCGCATCGTGGCCCCCATCCCGGGCAAGGGAGTGGTAGGGATCGAGGTTCCCAACCGCGACCGCGACATGGTCTTCCTGCGGGAGATCTTCAACTGCGAGCATTTCTCCCATAGCAAAATGAAGCTACCGCTGGCCCTGGGCAAGGACATCGCCGGGCTTCCGGTTGTCACCGATCTGGCCAAGGCGCCGCATCTGCTGGTGGCGGGCTCCACCGGTTCCGGTAAATCGGTCTCGATCAACACCATGATCCTCTCCCTGCTCTACACCTCCACCCCCAAGGATGTGCGCATGATCATGGTTGACCCCAAGATGCTGGAATTTTCCATGTACGAAGGCATCCCGCACCTGCTGCTGCCGGTAGTGACCGATCCCAAGAAGGCCTCGCTGGCGCTGAAATGGGCGGTCAACGAGATGGAGCAGCGCTACAAGCTGCTTTCGGACAAGGGTGTCCGCAATATCGAATCATACAACAAGAAGCTGGCCGCCGAAGAGGAGGACCAGTCCGCTAGCCATGCGGTGTCTGAAGAGGAGATTATCGAAGAGCTGGAGGAGCTCGGCAATGGGGAGGAAACCATCGAGGATCCGATCCCCTTCGTGCAGAACGACGCCGACGAACTGGAGCACAAGCACCTGCCCTATATCGTCGTGATCGTGGACGAGTTGGCCGACCTGATGATGGTGGCCGGACGTGACGTGGAAGAGCACATCGCCCGCCTGGCCCAGAAGGCCCGCGCTTCGGGCATTCACCTGATTCTGGCCACCCAGCGCCCCTCGGTGGATGTCATCACCGGCCTGATCAAGGCCAACCTGCCGTCGCGCATCTCCTTCCAGGTCACCTCCAAGGTCGATTCCCGCACCATCCTGGACACCAACGGCGCCGAGGCCCTGCTGGGCAATGGAGACATGCTCTATATGCCGCCCGGCACCTCGCGACTGAACCGCATCCACGGCGCCTTTGTCTCGGATGCCGAAGTGCAGCGGGTGGTCGATTTCCTGAAGAAACAGGGCAAGCCGGTCTACGAGAAGTCGATCCTGGAGATGAAGGACAGTGACGAGAAAGGCGCTTCCGGAGACGAGGAGCAGCAGGACGAACGCTGGGAGGATGCCCTGCGCATGGTGGCCGACACCAGGCAGGCCAGCATCTCCATGATCCAGCGCCGTCTGCGCATTGGTTACAACCGCGCCGCCCGCATCGTCGAGATGATGGAGTCCGAGGGGATGATCGCCCCCAGCGACGGCACCAGCAAGCCGCGTGAGATCTACATGGATATCATCCACGCCTATCTGAATTCGCAGCTGACGAGGTAAAAGCCCTATGAGCACCATCAATGCCGCTGCAATCCAGTTCAACGTCAAACAGGGCGATGTGGATGCCAACCTGACCTATGTCCGCCAGGCCCTCAGACGGGTTGCCGACAATGGGGCCAATCTGGCCGTGCTGCCGGAGATGTGGTCGTCCGGATTTGCCTACCGGAACCTGAACGAGCTGGCCCAACGCACGGCCGGAATTGTCGAGGAACTGCTGGAACTGTCCCGTGAGCTTAAACTGGTGATCGTGGGCAGCATGCCCGAGCCGCATGGAGAAAAGGTCTTCAATACGGTTCATCTGATCGACAACGGCCACCTGGCCGGGATCTACCGCAAACTGCACCTCTTCTCGCTGCTGGGAGAGGACAAGGCCTTTGACGGCGGCGATTCCTGGCTGCTGGCCGAGACCTCGCTGGGCAAAATCGGCGTGATTATCTGTTACGACCTGCGTTTCCCCGAACTCTCCCGCCGCCTGGCGGTCGAGGGCGCCCAGATCATCTGTGTGCCGGCCCAGTGGCCCAAACCGCGCCAGGAGCATTGGCGGACACTGCTGCGGGCGCGGGCCATAGAGAACCAGCTCTTTGTGGTGTCCTGTAATGCCTGCGGCCTGGTCGGCAAGCTGGACTTTTTCGGCATGAGCATGATTATCGACCCCAAGGGCGAGCTGCTGGCCGAGAGCGGCGAGGAAGAAGGCGAAATCACCGCCCGGCTGGATATGCAGACCATGACCGATTGGCGGGCCCAAATACCCTGCTTCAACGACCGCCGGCCCGAGCTGTACTGATTTTCAGCTTGACTTGAACCCCTGTTAGGGCTAGTTTTTTAAGTTCATTTTATCCTCCGGAGGTACTTTCCGTGGCCTTGTTACTTGGCGCCGGCATCATAGTGAAACTGGTCCTGATCTTGCTGCTCATTTTTTCAGTGGTTTCCTGGGCAATCATCCTCTTCAAATTCTTCCAGATCTATCGCGCCAACAGCGAATCCGACCGTTTTATGGACTTCTTCTGGAAATCGAAGCGCTTTGACGCCATCGCCTCCCAGGTTGACCGTTTCGCCAATTCCCCCCTGACGGTACTTTTCAACGAAGGCTACGGTGAATTGAAAAAGGTGGTGGAAGGCGACGGAACAAGCGAAAAAAGTGCCATGTCGACCGACCTGGGCGGTATCGAGAACGTTTCCCGCTCCTTGCGGCGCGCCACCAACTCCGAGATCACCCGTCTGGAGAAATACCTGACCTTTTTGGCTACCACCGGCTCCACCTCGCCTTTTATCGGCCTGTTTGGCACGGTCTGGGGCATCATGACCGCCTTCGAGGGGATCGGCAAGACCGGTTCGGCCTCCCTGGCCGTGGTGGCTCCCGGTATCGCCGAGGCTCTGATCGCCACGGCTATCGGCCTGGTGGCCGCCATTCCGGCTGTCATGGCCTACAACCACTTCCAGCACAAAATCCGCGTGCTGATCAACGAGATGGACAGTTTCTCCACCGAGTTTCTCAACATCGTGCAGCGTAACATTGCGGGGAAATAGCCATGGCCATGGGAGGACGCAATGATAACCGCGGCATCATGGCCGAAATCAACGTCACACCGCTGGTAGACGTCATGCTGGTATTGCTGGTGATCTTCATGGTAACAGCGCCGATGATGCAACAGGGGGTGCAGGTCAACCTTCCCAAGGCCGACACCAAGGCCATGACACCACTGGAAGAGACCGTGGTGGTCACCGTTGACAAGAGCGGCAAGGTCTTTATCAACAAGGATGAGATCCCGGCGGCCGACTTGCGCGGCAAGCTGTCCAGCATGTTCGCATCGCGCTCCAAAAAAGAGGTTTTTCTCAAGGCTGACGCATCGGTCCCCTACGGAGAAGTGGTCCGGGCCATGGCCGATATCAAGGGCGCCGGTATCGAGCGCCTCGGCATGGTGACGGAACCGGCTGCCAAGTAATGTCTGCCCGACCTCTCAAAAGGGACACCGGCATGGGTGTCAGTTTCATTTTTTCCACCGTCATCCACCTGACGGTTTTTTTATTGCTGGCCTTGTATGGCAGCCACAGCAAACCTCTGAAGGTTACGGAAACCTATTACGTGGACGTGGTAAATCTTCCGGTGGCCTCGCCCCGCTCCGGCAGCCCGAGTCAGAAGGGTAACGACTCCGAACCGGCCCCTCCACCCCCCAAAGCGTCGGAGGCCCCCATGGCGCTGCCCGCCAAGCCCAAAGCGGGTGCGAAAGTTCAAATCACCAAACCACAGACGACTCCCCTCAAGGGCAAGGAACCCGCAGCCGAGTCCGCAACAGAGTTTGCCGAGCGTATGGCTAAACTGGAGCGGCAAACTGAGGCCAGGCAGCAGGAAGCCAGGATGGCCAGTTTGCAGGAAAAGAACAGGAACTTGGGCAGCGGCCGGGCCGGCATGCCGGGCGCCAGCGGTAAAGAGGCCGGCAGCGACTACATGGCCTATGTCCAGTCACGTCTGAAGGACGCCTTTCAAAAGACCATCAGCCACTCCAGCCAGAAACCCGAGATGACTGTACGCCTGTTTATCGACACCGAAGGTAAACTTGCACGAAAAAAGATCGATCGCAGCAGCGGCGACCGGACGTTTGAAATCTCGGTTCTGCGGGCCATTGATGTAGCCAGTGAGCATTTTACGCCGCCACCCGGACACAAGTTCTTTGAAGGTGTTTTTGTCTTCCGGCGTGAAGGAATTTTACCCAACAAACCGTGACAGAATCGAGGTACTACCTCATGAGAAAAACGTTTTATATCCTCCTGTTCCTTGTGGCTTTCCCGGCCGCACTGCCTGCTCTAGCCGGCAACATCGAGGCCGTCGAGGTCACCGCGCCGGGAAACCGGCAGCTTAAACTGGCCGTTGAAACGCCGCGCAGCCTGAATACATCCCCCAACGCCACGTCGGCCAGGGAAATGAGCGCTGTGATCGCCTTTGATATGAACATGTCCGGGACGATTTCTGCGGAAACCCGTGAACAGCTGCCGGCGGCAACTCCTGTTCCTCTGGCGGGGACCAGTTATCTGCCCTGGTCAACTGCGGGCTTTGACCTGCTGGTACGCGGTGAGTACAGTATCACGGGCGATAATCTGACGGTAGAGTTCCGCTTGTTCGACGTGCTCAACCAGAAGATGATGACCTCCAAACGCTATCTGGGCAAGATAAAGGATCTGCGTTATTTTGCCCATTCCTTTGCCGATGAGATCATGCTGTTTGTAACCGGCGAGAAGGGTTGTTTCACTACGCACGTCGCCTATGTTTCCAATCAGTCCGGGAACAAGGAGATCGTCATCATGAACTGGGACGGCTATAACCAGCTGCAATTGACCCGCAACGGCTCGATCAACCTCAATCCCGATTTTTCGCCCGACGGCCGCGAGCTACTTTTCACATCCTACAAACGGGGCAACCCGGATCTCTACAAGCGGGCCTTGTCCAATACGGTCGAGGTGCCTGTTTCCAACCGTAAAGGTCTCAATATAACCGGGAGCTGGTCACCCGACAGTTCAAAAATTGCCCTGACGCTCAGTAAAGACGGCAACTCCGAGATTTACACCCTGGCCAAAGATGGAAGCCGCCCGGTACGCCTGACCGTCAATTCCGCCATCGAGGTTTCACCGGCCTGGTCACCCGATGGCGCCCGGATCGCCTTTGTATCCGACCGCCTGGGCAAACCCCAGATCTTTATCATGAATGCCGACGGTGGAAATGTGCGCCGCCTGACCACGGCCGGCAGTTACAACGTCAACCCGCGCTGGTCACCAAAAGGGGATAAAATCGCTTATGCCCGCATGAGTGGGGGCGGCTTCCAGATTTTCACCATCAATAGCGACGGTACCGGAGACACCCAACTAACCAGCGCCGGCAGCAGCGAGAACCCGGCCTGGTCGCCTGACGGACGCTTTATAACATTCAGCTCCAAGCGTGGCGGAGCCGAGGCGATCTACGTCATGCGCAGCGACGGCAGCGGTCAGACGCGGGTCAGCCAGGGCAAGGGCAAAACCACCCAGCCGGCCTGGTCGTCACACTAGGCTGAGGGTACTAACCATATGTAATTTTAAAAAATATTCGTGATTACCGATTGCAATATGACCGACAAGTTGTATACTTTTGAAAATTATATTGATTCAGGCATAATAGCCTCGGAAATTCAATAAAAGGAGAAGGCCATGAGATTAAGAATGACTGCATTGTTGGCAGCGCTAAGCATGACGGCCCTGATAGCCGGCGGATGCGCAAACAAGGAGGCTGTAAAAACAGAGGAACCTGCGGTGGCAACAGTTAAGAGCGACACGACCAAGCCCATTAAGCAGACCTACGATAAAGCAGAAGGATCTGATGCTTCCGCACAAAAGCAGATTGCAGCAGCAGACAGCAGTGCCAATGCGGCCAATGACCAGTCCGGACAGTCCGACAGGGCTGTTGCGGGAGTAGCCGCTTTTGAGACGGTCTACTTTGACTTCGACAAGTCCGACCTGCGCCAGGATGCCCGCGACATCCTTTCTAAAAACGCCGGAATCATGATGAAGTCTAAAACTGCACTAAAACTGAAGATCGAGGGGCATTGCGACGAGCGAGGGTCAGCTGAATATAACCTGGCCCTGGGCGAGCGTCGCGCCAAATCAGCCATGCAATATCTGATCACCCTGGGAGTTCAGCCGGACCGTCTTTCCTTTATCAGCTACGGCAAGGAAAAGCCTGCTGTTCCGGGCAGTACCGAAGAAGCCATGGCAAAAAACAGACGGGCCGAGTTTATGATCGATAAATAGGTATCTTGTTATCAAGCCGACCTGAAACGCCGTGAAGCCCTTATGCTTTGCGGCGTTTTTATTTGCATATCTTCTCCTTGACATTCGCAGAGACTATATATATAATTTTTCATATATAGTTTTATGAACAGGAGTTATACGTGAAACGGATCTTCATACTATTGGCTGTTACCATACTGACCGCTGTCCGCCCTGCGGCAGCATCTGCGGAGCCTGCCTTCAGGAGCCTGACCCTGAAAGAGGCGGTCGGCATGGCGCTGGAACAGAACAACCTGATCAAGGCCTCCGGCCACACCGCCGATGCAGCCAGACAGGGTATCGGCATAGCAACCTCCCGTTATTACCCCGCCATATCCTTTGAAGAGGCCTTTGCCGCCTCCAACGCGCCGACCCAGACCTTTATGATGAAACTTGATCAGGGGCGCTTCAGCCAGAACGATTTTCAGATCGACAACCTCAACCACCCCTCGGCACACCATGACTTCAAAACCGCCCTGACGATCCAGCAGCCGCTGTACACCCCGTCAACCGGCCCGCTGCGCGAGATGGCGGTCAAAGATGCCGAAAAGGATGCACTGGGACTGGAAGGGGTCAGGCAGGGCGTCGCCTTCCAGGTGTTCCGGACCTATCTGGAGGTGCAGAAAGCCGCTGCCCAGCGTACATCAGCCGAACAGGCCCTCGCCGAAGCCCGTGAGAACATGCGCCTGGCGACGGTTCGCAACGAGACCGGCGTCGGCCTCAAATCCGATGAACTGAGGGCGCGGACCCATCTGGCAACGATCGAGTCACAGCTCATCACCGCCAACAACAACCTGGTTCTGGCACAGATGCGTCTGGCAGTGGTTACGGGGATCACTACCACCAATCGCGTTGATACGGCTGAAACACTGAGCGGATTTTCAGCATCCGCCCAGCCGGAAGAGCTGATCAAAAGCGCGCTTGAGAACAGGAGCGACCTGCGCCAGTCCCGCACGGAACTGGAGAAATCCGAGGCAGCCGTCCGCTTGGCCCGCAGCGCCTACCTGCCCTCCATCGGGGCGTTTGCCTCGTACCAGATGAATGCTGAAAACACCCCCTTCGGCAGCGACAATGATGCCTGGTCAACCGGAATCAGCCTGAAATGGCAGATTTTTGACGGATTCCGCCGTTGCCGCGAAAGTGACCGGGCCGTTGCCGGACGGTCCGCTGCCGCCGAACAGCTGGAGAACTCGCTGAAAGAGATTACCTATCAGGTACAGGAAAGCCTGCTGCGGCGCGAAGAGATGGAAAAACGCCGGGAAGTGGCCCGCCATGCCCTGCAGGATGCCGAGGAAACCGTGCGATTGCTGAGCCGGCGTTTTGAAAACTCGCTGGCAACCATGGCTGAGCTGCTGGATGCCCAGAATGCGCTGAACCAGGCCCGTGCCAGCCTCGTGGAAAGCGAGGCTAATCATACCCTGTCCGGCGGGCAGGTCTATTACACTGCGGGAGTTTTTTTGAAGGAGATCATCAAGTGAGGTCATCCATATATCGAATATCGGCTGGCACTGCGCTGGCACTGGCATTGACCGGCTGCTCCGGGACGAAGCACGAGACGGAGAAAAAAGAGGCCGCTGCGCCGGTTGTCGTGAAAGGTGTCGCCCTGGAAACCGTGAAGACGACGTCACAGCCCGAGACCCTGGAGGTTGCCGGAACGGTTCGCTCCCGTACCAGCGCAGTCGTTTCAGCGCGGGTTCCCGGCACAATCATCCTTCTCAAGGTGCGAGAAGGGGAGCGGGTCAAGAAAGGGCAGCTTCTGGTCCAGCTGGATGCTCGCGAGAACCAGGCCACTGCCGCCGCTGCCGATGCCGGGCTGGATGAGTCCAGGCGGGCGCTGGAGGAGACGCATGCCAGAAAAACGCTGGCCGACGCAACCTTCGAGCGCTACAACAGGCTGTTCAAGGAGCAGGCTGTCAGTCGCCAGGAATTCGAGGTCAAGCAGACCGAAAAAGAGCTGGCCGCCCAGGGTGTGGCCCGGGCCGAGGCGCGTCTGAGGCAGGCCCGGGAAGGGGCTCAGGCAGCCGGTACGCTGGCCGGCTATACACGGATCGTTGCGCCCATCTCCGGCATCATCACGGCCAGACAGGCCGATCTGGGCAGCACCGCCTTCCCTGCCCAGCCGCTGATGACCATCGAGGATGAGGGTAGCTACCAGCTGGAGCTGTCCGTGCCGGAATCCATTGCGCCCAAAGTCAGGCCCGGCACCCCGGTGCAGGTGTCTCTGGATGCCCTGAATATCTCATTCACCGCCAGGATTGCCGAGATCGTACCGGCCGCCGACCCGGCCAGCCGAACCTTTATCGCCAAGGTCGGACTCTCACAAAAGGGGCTCACATCAGGCATGTTCGGACGGGGTGCCATCAGCCTGGGAACCGTTGTCAATGGCCTGCTGGTGCCAATGAAGGCCATTGTTGAACGGGGTGCCCTGACGTCGGTCTGGGTAGCGGACAATGCCAACATCGCCCGCCTGCGACTGGTCAAGACCGGCAAGAGCGTGGGTGACCGGGTAGAGATTCTGGCCGGCCTGTCCGACGGTGAACGGGTGGCGGTGATCGGCGTGGAGAAGATCAGCGAAGGGAGTAAAATCGAGCCATGAAACGGATACTTGTGTTGGCCTGTGTCGTTGTTTTAATTGCACCTGTCGCCTTTGCCGATAATTTCCGCTGTCCCAACGGCAGCATCGTTTCCAGCGGCGATTCCATTTCAGAGGTCTTGGTCAAATGTGATCCTCCCACCAACAGGGTCAAATTGACCGACAGCGAAGATACCGTCAAGGGCAGGGTTCGCTATATCGAGGTCGAGGAATGGACCTATAACGAGGGCCCCAACACCCTGGTACATTACCTGACCTTTCGTAACGGCACCCTGACCGAGGTCAGAACCGGCAGCTTCGGGCGCTGACCGGCTGCACCCCTCTGGAGTTTGAACCAATGCAGAAACTCGGCTTTGCGGGTCTCATCGCCCGCACCTTTATCAATTCGAAACTGACACCGCTGATCGTAGGGGCTTCACTGCTGCTGGGCGTCTTTGCCGTCAAGATGACACCCCGCGAGGAAGAACCACAGATCGTGGTTCCGATGGTGGATATCTACCTGCCCATGCCCGGCTCATCGCCGCAGGAGGTGCAGGAGCGGGTCGTTAAACCGTTCGAGTCCAAACTGTGGGAGATCAAGGGGGTCGAATACCTTTACTCCATGAGCCGCCCCGGCATGGGCATCATCACCGTGCGCTTCCTGGTGGGACAGCCGATGGAGGAGTCGCTGGTCAAGCTGTACAATACGGTCATGAGCAACCGCGGCCTGCTGCCGCCGGGGGCTGGCGAACCGCTGGTGGCGCCCAAATCCATCGACGATGTGCCGATCCTGGCCCTGACGCTCTGGTCGGAACGCTACGATCACGGCACCCTGCGCAGCCTGGCTCGCGAGGTGGCCGATGAACTGAGGAAGAGCGAAAATTCAGCCGAGGTAGAGATCAAGGGCGGACTTTCCCGTCAGCTGCGGGTGACCCTGGATGCCCCCCGTCTGGCCGGTTACGGCCTGTCTGTGCTGCAGGTTGCGAACACACTGCAAAAGGGCAATGCCACACTCCCGTCAGGCTCCTTCAGCGGCGGAAACAAGGAGACCCTGGTGGAGACCGGCGGTTTCCTGGAAAGCGCCGAAGCGGTCAAGCGCCTGGTGGTGGGTGTCTACGGCGGCAAACCGGTCTATCTGAGTGATGTTGCTCTTGTGCAGGACGGCGTACAGGAACCGGACGACTACGTCTTCATGGGGCTGGGACCAGGTGAGAAAATCGTAGGGGCGTCGCTTGCTGCGTCCGGTTCTGCTGCGTCACAGAGGGCGGGGCAAGCCCCGCCCCTACACATCAACCCGAAGGCCGATTACCCCGCCGTCACAATATCTGTCGCGAAAAGAAAAGGTGCCAACGCCACCTGGGTGGCCGAAGATCTGGTCAAAAAGGTCGAGTCCCTCAAGGGCAGGATCATCCCGGCCGACGTGCAGGTCACGGTCACCCGCAACTACGGCGAGACCGCCAAGGAGAAAAATAACGAGCTGCTGTTCCACATGTTCCTGGCGGCCCTCTCCGTCACCATCCTGATCGCCCTGTTCATGGGGTGGCGCGCCGGGGCGGTGGCAGCCATCGCCATCCCGGTCACCCTGGCCCTGACCATACTGATCTTCTACCTGATCGGCTACACCCTCAACCGCATCACCCTCTTCGCCCTGATCTTCTCCATCGGCATCCTGGTGGATGACGCCATCGTGGTGGTGGAGAACATCCACCGCTACTTCACCACCACGGTCATGAAGCCGCTGGAGGCCGCCATCAAGGCGGTGGACGAGATCGGCAACCCCACCATACTGGCCACCTTTGCCGTAATCGCCTCGATCCTGCCGATGGGCTTCGTGGGCGGGCTGATGGGCCCCTACATGCGCCCGATTCCGGTGGGCGCCAGCATGGCAATGCTCTTTTCGATGCTGATTGCCTTCATCGTCACCCCCTACTTCGCCTTCCGTTTCATGAAGGGGGAGTCCCATCACGGCTCGGGTGAGGCGCCGGAGGATTCGAGGCTTACGGCATTTTACCGCCACTGGATGGGGCGCCTGATCCACGAAAAGGGCCTGCGCTACGGCTTCCTGACCGCGGTGGTGGTCTTGCTGCTGCTCTCCTGCTCCCTGGTACCGTTCAAGGCGGTGACGGTCAAGATGTTGCCGTTTGACAACAAGAACGAGCTGCAGGTGATCATCGATGCCCCGGACGGCACGCCGCTGGAGCAGACCGCCCGCATGGCTCGCGAGATGGGTGACACCCTGCGCAGTGTGCCGGAGGTGACCGACTTCCAGATGTACGTCGGCACCAGCGCCCCCTTCAACTTCAACGGACTGGTGCGACACTACTATCTGCGCAAGAGCCCCAACCTGGCCGATATCCAGGTCAACCTGCTTCCCAAGGACCAGCGCCAGGACCAGTCCCACGCCATCGCCAAACGCATCCGACCACTGGTCAAAGCAATTGCCGACAAATACGGCGCGCGGGTCAAGGTGGCCGAGATCCCGCCCGGACCGCCGGTGCTGGCCACGCTGGTGGCCGAAATCTACGGTCCGGATGACGCCGGTCGCGCCGGAATTGCCGGCAAGGTCAGGGATATTCTCGCCAAAACAGCCGGTGTTGTCGATGTGGATATGTACCGCGAAGATGACCAGCGGAAAGTGGCCTTTGCAGTGGACAGCGAAAAGGCGGCCCTCTCCGGCATTGCGGTTGAGGATGTGGCCCGCACCCTGGCCATCGCCCTAGGAGGGCAGAACAGCGGCATACTGCACCAGGCCAGGGAAAAGGAGCCGGTGGCCATTCACCTGCGCCTGCCGGCCGGCCAACGCAGCTCTGTCGCGGATCTCACCGCGATCTACTGCTCCGGCCGGAAGGGGAGCGTTCCGCTCTCCGAGCTGGTACGCACGACCACCGGCAACCAGGAAAAGACCCTCTATCGCAAGAACCTGAAAAACGTGGTCTACGTGATCGGCGAGGTGGCCGGGCAGATCGAGGCGCCGGTCTACGCCATCCTCAAGATGCGCAAGGAGATCGCCGCCCTGTCGAACCCGGACGGCTCAAAGATCGAGGTACTGGCCTCCCGTCAGCCCTGGAGCGAAGAAAAGCTGGGCATGAAATGGGATGGCGAGTGGCATATCACCTACGAGGTCTTCCGCGACCTGGGAATCGCCTTTGGGGCCGTGATGGTGCTGATCTACATCCTGGTGGTGGCCTGGTTCAAGGACTTCACCACCCCGCTGGTGATCATGGCCCCCATTCCGCTGACCCTGATCGGCATCCTGCCGGGTCACGCCCTGTTCAGGGCCTTCTTCACCGCCACCTCCATGATCGGCTTCATCGCCCTGGCCGGGATCATCGTACGCAACTCGATCATCCTGATCGATTTCGCCGAGATGAAACGCCGCGAGGGAATGGCCCTGGATGAGGCCATCATCGAGGCCGGCGCGGTCCGCTTCCGCCCCATGCTGCTGACCGCCGCGGCAGTCGTGGTGGGGAGCTTCGTGATCGTCTTCGACCCGATCTTCCAGGGGCTGGCCCTGGCCATGATGTTCGGCGAGATCGCCTCGACGACCTTGTCGCGGGTGACTATCCCGATTTTGTATTATTTGGTACAATCATGGAAAGAACGCCATCATAATACTGATATAAAGGAGTCCTCGTGTTCTGGAGCAAGAAGACAACAGCAAATCTAAAAGGAATGGAACTGGCCGAACTCTGCCGGGTTGAAGCCGAGGAACTCTACCGTTCCGGTTCGCATCACTGCGCCGAAGCGGTCATGGAAGCCGTCCGCAAACACTGTGCACCCGAGCTGCCGGAAGCCGTAGTAGACAGCGTCTCCGGTTTCGGCGGCGGTTCCGGGGCCGGCTGCATCTGCGGTGCGGTCTCGGCCGGTACCGTTGCACTGGGGCTGGTCCTGGCGGACAAGAAAGCGGCCATGCACCTGACCAAGGAGCTGCACATCTGGTTCAAGGAAAAGTACGGGGTTACCTGCTGCAAGACCATCCGCCAGACCCACCAGGGCGCCTGCCCGGTATTGACGGGCGAAGTGGCCGGAAAAGTTGCCGAGATGCTGTCGAGACATGTGGCATAAATGTTTCCCCCCTTTACGAAAGGGAGGCAGGGGGAATTTGATTGTGCGTCAACTGCAAATCCCCCTAAATCCCCCTTTTTCAAGGGGGACTTTGAAAGTCAGGGAGTCCCGCTATGAAAGAAGAATTTTACATCGAACGAGTCGTCAGGATTGTGGCCGGCTCATTTGTTTTGATCTCGCTGCTGCTGGCCCATTTTCACAACCCCAACTGGCTCTGGTTCACCGGCTTCGTCGGCCTGAACCTGTTCCAGTCCGGCTTCACCCAGTTTTGCCCGATGTTCAGCATCCTGGGTAAAATGGGGGTGCCGCGCTTCCCCAAAGAGACCTGCTGCAAATGAGCTTCCGCATCACAGTACTGTGCGAAAATACCGTCGGTCCCATCAGCGGAAGCCTGGGTGAGCACGGTTTTTCCGCGTTGGTCGAGCCAGCCAGCGGCCCAGCGCTGCTGTTTGATACCGGTCAGGGGCTGACGCTGCTGCATAATGCAGGACGGATGAACAAGGATCTGTCGAAGGTCGGCACGGTGGTCATCTCCCACGGCCACTACGACCACACCGGCGGGTTGCTGCCGTTGCTGAACGTGTATGGCACCAGGCAGGTATTCGCACATCCCGGCATATTCATGCCGCGCAACCGGGTCAAGGACACCGGCGAGTGCATCCCGATCGGCATCCCCCATGACCGCGCTGCACTGGAAGTTGCCGGTGCCCGCTTTGAGCTTTCAAGCGAGTACCGCGAAATTGGCCCCGGCATCTTCCTGACCGGCGAGGTGCCGCGTGTCACCCCTTTTGAAACCGGCGACCAGGGTCTCTACTGCGACTGCACCGGCCAGGAGCTTGACGCAACCCCCGATGACCAGTCGCTGGTACTGGAGACGGGGCGTGGGCTGGTGGTACTGCTGGGCTGCTGCCACTCCGGCCTGATCAATACCCTGGAGCATGTGGCCTCTGTGACCGGGAGGCGGGATGTGTATGCCGTCATCGGCGGCACGCACCTCGGTTTCTGTTCCCGCGAACAGTTGGAGCAGACCATGGCAGCCCTGAAACGGTTTGGAATCAGCAAGCTGGCTGCCGGCCACTGCACCGGATTTGCGGCATCCGCCCGTCTTTCACGCGAGTTTCCCCGCGAGTTTCAAAACGCCATGGTCGGATATACGCTGGAAGTGTAGGATCGGTAAGGCATTATGGCAAAACTTTCAAGGAGAGCGGCAACAATGAAGAAGCTGGTGATGGCGGTTCTGATGGTCTGTATGGCGTGGTCTCCGGCCCTGGCTGGCGCCCGGGATATTTCATCCCTGGAGGCAAAGACCCTGCTGGAGAAGAACAAAGGTATTTTCCTGCTGGATGTGCGCACCACGCAGGAGAACAGCCAGGCCAGGCTGCCCGGCTCGGTGCTGATTCCCATCGCTGAATTCGAGCGGCGTAGTAATGAAGTCCCGAAAAACAAAACCATCCTGGTCTACTGTGCCGTCGGCTCCCGCTCGAAACCGGTGGCCGAGTATCTGTCAAAAAGCGGCTACAAAGACGTTTACAACATGACAGACGGCATCGTCGGCTGGTTCCGCAACGGTTTTCCCCTCCAGCGCTGATGTTATCCGGGGAACATCCACCAAACAGGATACGTCCTGCGTTGTGATTGTTCACTTTTATCTGCTTACTCCGGCGTCAGAATCCTGCCGGTCACCTTCCAGAAAAACCTAAAATAACGGCATCTCGTCCGACCACAAAAACCAGCAGCAACGGTATAATACGGCTTCTCACCATGGGGCACCCACTTTATTTTCCCTAAAATAAAAAGAGCCGTATTACCAGCATTTCCTTCGTATTCAACCCGATTCCCGGTTTCTAATGTCACATCCACGTGTTTATTTCGTGTCACATGTTAAAACGCTTTTGCATTTTGGTGTCCTCCGTGTTATTTAATACCGATAAACATTTCGTATTTTGATGCACCCGTTCTACGTCATTTAGAAGTTCACTTTCGTGGGGAGGAAACAGAGTATGAGTTACGAAGTACAAAACGAACAGTTGGTAAAGTGGGTTGCGGAAGTCGCCGCACTCTGCGGACCGGAGAAGATCCATTGGTGTGACGGTTCTCAGGAGGAGTATGATGAACTTTGCAATCAACTGGTGCAAAGCGGTACCTTTCAGAAACTGAACCAGGAGAAACGTCCCAACAGTTATTTGGCATGGTCTGATCCGGGCGATGTGGCGCGCGTTGAAGACCGTACCTTTATCTGCAGTATCTCCAAACAGGACGCCGGCCCGACCAACAACTGGATGCACCCCAAAGAGATGAAGGAAACCCTGACAAAGCTCTTCAAGGGCTGCATGAAGGGTCGTACCATGTACGTGATTCCTTTCAGCATGGGACCACTCGGTTCGCCGATCGCAAAAATCGGCGTCGAAATTTCCGACTCACCCTACGTCGCCGTAAATATGCGGATCATGACCCGCATGGGCAAGGCAGTTACAGACGTTCTCGCTAATGGCGAATTCGTTCCCTGCCTCCATTCCATTGGTGCCCCTCTTGAGCCGGGCCAGAAGGACGTGCCCTGGCCCTGCAATAAAGAAAAATACATCGTTCACTTCCCGGAAGAGCGCTCCATCTGGTCCTACGGCAGCGGTTACGGCGGCAACGCCCTGCTGGGCAAGAAATGCCTGGCCCTGCGCATCGCTTCTAAAATCGCCAAGGATGAAGGCTGGCTGGCTGAACATATGCTCATCCTGGGCATCGAATCACCGCAAGGGGAAAAAACCTATCTGGGCGCCGCCTTCCCGAGCGCTTGCGGCAAGACCAACCTGGCCATGCTGGTTCCGCCTGAAACATTCAATGAAACCGGCTGGAAGATCTCGACCGTTGGCGACGACATCGCCTGGATCAAGCCCGGCCCGGATGGCCAGCTGTATGCCATTAACCCGGAATACGGTTTCTTTGGCGTCGCCCCCGGTACCTCACAAAAAACCAACCCGAATGCCATGGCCTCCTGTGCCGGCAACTCCATCTTCACCAACGTGGCGTTGACCCCGGATGGTGATGTCTGGTGGGAAGGGATGACCGATGCAAAACCAGCACTCCTGACTGACTGGCAGGGCAACGAATGGACGCCGGATTGCGGCAGGAATGCAGCCCACCCCAACTCACGCTTCACCTCTCCGGCCAGCCAGTGTCCATCCATTGATCCGGAGTGGGAAAACCCCAAGGGTGTTCCGATGAGCGCCTTTATCTTCGGCGGCCGCCGCAACAATGTCATCCCGCTGGTCTACCAGTCCTTCAACTGGAGCTTCGGTGTGTATCTGGCCGCCACCATGGGCTCCGAGACGACCGCTGCCGCAACCGGCGCGGTAGGTAATGTCCGCCGCGACCCGTTTGCCATGTTGCCTTTCTGCGGTTATCACGTAGCCGATTACTTTGCCCACTGGCTGCAGGTCGGACGGACAACCCCCAAACCGCCGCGCATCTTCAGCGTCAACTGGTTCCGCAAGGACGCCAACGGCAACTTCCTCTGGCCCGGATACGGCGAAAACATGCGCATCCTGAAATGGATCGTAGAGCGCTGCAACGGGAATGCGGCAGCTGTTGAAAGCCCGTTGGGCTGGATGCCGCGTTATGAGGATCTGGACTGGACCGGACTGGACAGTGTCAGTCGCGAACAATTCTACGATCTGATGTCGGTTGATCGCGACGTCTGGAAGGAGGAAATTGTTTCCCACGAAGAGCTGTTCGTAAAGATGTATGATCGGCTGCCCAAAGAGTTCCTGCACCTGCGCCAGCTGATTCTATCCGGGCTGTGGCGTTCTCCGGAACACTGGGAGCAGTTTAATCCGAAAGCTGATATCTAAGAAACCCGCTGCAACTGACGAGAAAAAAGGGCATCGCAATCGCGGTGCCCTTTTTTAATCGTCTACCTCTATCTCCTTCACCCGCATCTCCTCACCGGTCATGATTGTAACGTGGTAACCACCACACTGCCGGCAGGCACCAAACAATGCCTCAAGGGGCGTCTCACGGTCACAATCCAGACAGTAGCCGCTACCGGGAACACGGATGATATTGATCCCGGCGCCTTCCAGCAGGGTTCCCAGGCTACAGGCCTCAAAGCAGAATTCAACAGCCTCCGGTACCACGCTGCTCAGTTCACCGATCTCGACATCAACGGAAAGCACCCGCCGGCCTTCGGCATATTTCTCACAGATATCGATGATCCCCTGGGTGATGGACATCTCATGCATTTCAGTACTCCTGACCTGGCGCACATAAAAAAAAGCCTGCGGGAAACCCCACAGGCTTTTCATACTGAAGAAAGCTTCAGAATTACTTCTTGGGAGCTTCTACAGGTACAGTTGTTGTGGTTGTAGTAGTAGTTTTGGATGCTGTCATGGGGGCCATAACAGGCTTCGGTGCCTCAACAGCAGGAGCAGGGGCAGGAGCTTCTTCTTTTTTCTTGCAGCCAGCAGCGAAAACAGTAGCAAGAGCAAGTACCAGTGTCAGGGAGATCAGTTTTTTCATTTTGTCACCTCTTTTTTGAATTTACCATTAAAACGCTATGCGCATGGTTTTAAAAACGATATCCAAATATACTCACGAAAAAGTTTATGTCAAGTTTTTTTTCAGTATTTTTTGGTATACAATCTAACCTTATCAGCAACCTGCAAATTTTACCGATACTTCTACGCGACTCTCTCTGCAACATACCCATTAATGATGGAAACGGCCCTTCCGTTCACGATGAGCGGGAGTTGGTGACTTGTGGCATTCGAAACAGTGCAGTTCCTCGACTTTTTTTGATTCTATCGGAGATTCCTGCTTTCCTGTAAAGGACGTATTGTATTCCGGCGTCTGGAATGACTGGCGACCCCGTTCGTCTGCCACCGTTGCCGCCTGATACGTAATCTGCCAATTCGCGCTGATAGCCACGGTGTGGCACTGGTCACAGCCGCCCGGCGGCGGGATGCTTTTCCAGGCGCTGAACATTGTACAGCCCTCGAGAGCCATAAAAACGATCAGAAGTAGCGGCATGAGAAACTTCATGGTTATCTCCGGAATTGATAAAATTTGCTCGCGGAAGGGATGCTAGCACAGCCCACCGTAAAAATACAGCATCAACCCACCTGTATCCCGGGGATAACCGCAAGGCTGCGAGCCCGGCAAGAACGGGCTGCTGCAAGCGGGTCAACGCCCTTGATGCGCGCCACGGCCTGCAGCGTTTCCATGAGATAGGCCGGCTGGTTCGGCCGGCCCCGATAGCGCTGCGGTGTCAGGTCGGGCGCATCGGTTTCCAGCACCAGCTCCTCCAGCGCAAGCTCATGCACAACCCTGTGCAGCCGAAGTGAATTATTCCGGGTCACCATGCCGGAAATCGAGATGGCAAATCCGAGCCGTATGAACTCGCGGGCCATCTCGGAGGAACCGGAATAGGCATGCATGAGCCCCCCCACATGATGAGCGCCTTCTTCCTGCAGAATACGCAATGTCCGCTGGAAGGCCCTGCGGCAGTGGACCAGCACCGGCAGCCCCAGCGAAACCGCCAGGCGCAGCTGGTCGCGAAAGGCCCGCTCCTGCCGTTCCAGTGGGATCGTATAAGCCGGATCAAGCCCGATCTCGCCGATGGCCACACCGGCGGCAGCAATCGAAGCCAGGTGCGACAGGCGGTCGTCATCGGCAAGTCCGGCATGCATCGGATGGATTCCATAAGCCGGAAAAACTTGTTTGTATCTCCCGGCCAGTCCAGCCATGCGCTCCCAGCCGTCGGGATGAACCCCCGGTACGACGCAGTGCGACACACCGGCCCGCTCCGCATTCGCCAGGACATCCGCCAGGTGCGCCGACAGCGGCTCCAGATCCAGATGACAGTGCGTGTCGATCAGGCCGGGCCACTCATCGCAGAGCACATTATCTTCATTGAGAAGCACTGTCTCCATTTTTGCCCCAAATGACACCTGAAATCGTAACGTTCATGCCGAACCGGGGAACCGGCCGGACTGTTTACAGGAACCAGCTGAACAGGTTGACAACCTTCTCCATGATCCGCAGCACAATTCCACGTCTCTCGTGGCCATCCAGCGTTACCCGCCGGGCCACGCTGAATTCCTCCTCCAGCTCACTGCGGATCTGGGCGCCAAAGGCACTGCTGTCGATGACGCAGTTGATCTCGAAGTTACGGTGAAAACTGCGCTGATCCAGGTTGGCCGATCCGATCACCGCCCGTTCGCCATCCACCAACATGACCTTGGCGTGCAGCAGCTCCCGCTCCATCTCGAAGATCTCGATCCCCCCCCGCAACAGAATGCCATAGGAACTGCGCCCCACCAGCTGTACCAGCGGCACATCGCTGCGGGCCGGCATCAGCAGCCGCACCCGCACGCCCCGCCGTGCCGCGCGCAGCAGGGAACGAATGATGCGCGGTCCGGGCACAAAGTACGGGTTGGCTACCAGCAGTTCCTCGGATGCTGAAGCGATGTTGAACAGGAACGCGCCGCGGATGAATGAGCTGCGCTGATGAGGTCCGCCACTGACAATGGCCACATTGGCATGCCCGGGCCGTCCGCAGTCGATCTTCCTGTCGCAGACCGCAGCCCGATCGGGCCGTTCATCGCGCTCCATCTGCCAGATATCGCAAAAACTCCCGACCAGCTCTCGCACGACACTGCCGGCCACACTGAAACCCAGGTCGCGAAAACGGAGCTGAAGGGCCGCATCGCCGGCATATTCATCGGCAATATTAAATCCCCCCAGAAATGCCAGACTGCCATCGATTATGGTCAGCTTGCGGTGATTTCGCCGGTCGAACCAGTGTAAACCGCGCCGGAAGGAGGGCACGTTGAAGGGGATCAGTTCGATGCCCTGCTGGGAAAGATTTTTGAAATAGGACGAAGGGGTGTCGATGCAGCCGAAGTAATCGTAGATCAAAAGGACGCGCACGCCCCGTTGTACGGCCGCGGCCAGTTCCGCGGCAAAGGCCGAGCCGGTATGGTCGCTCCTGATGATATAATATTCGAGCAGAATCACCCGTTCTGCCGAACGTAGTGCCGCCAGCAGCGCCTGGAAAAAGTACGTTCCATCCGGGAAAAGCACCACCCGGTTGTGCCGGTAGGTGACCGGCATGGTATGCGGCCGCATGCGGGCCAGGAGCCGCAGCATGCGAGAAAGTCGTTTGTTGTGCCCGAAAGGGGTTTTCCGCGGCATTCATCACCACCAGTGAGCGGGGGAATCGTCAAAAACAAAAACGGGGCAGCGCCCCGTCAACCCATGCTGTATTGAATTATTGGACCTTGATGGTCAAGCGCGCCACGCCTTCGATCTCCGCTTCCATGACGTCGCCGGCCACCACCTGGCCCACTCCGGCCGGTGTGCCGGTCAGGATCACATCCCCCGGCTCCAGGGTGAAGATGGCCGAAATATGGGCAATGATCTGCGGCAGACGGTTGATCATGTCCGACGAGCAGCCGTCCTGGCGCTTCACGCCGTTGACCGACAGGAGCAGCTGCAGGTTGTGCGGATCAGCTACAGCCGAGGCCGGGACAAAATCCGACAGCGGACAAGCGCTGTCAAAACCCTTGGCAATCTCCCAGGGCAGTCCCTTGGCCTTGAGCGCGTTCTGCACATCCCGCAGGGTCATATCGATGGCGGTACCGTAGCCGGCCACGCAGTCCATGGCATTGTCAGCCGAAACCGCACGACACTGTTTCCCGATCAGGACCGCCAGCTCCACCTCGTAGTGGCACTCCTGCGAGTAGGCCGGGATGCGGACCGTCTCCCCGTCGCCGATGACGGAGGAGGCCGGTTTCATGAACAGCACCGGCGCCGCCGGGGTCTCGTTGCCCAGTTCCCGGGCGTGCTCGGCGTAGTTGCGCGCCAGGCAGACGATCTTGCCGATGGTGAATTGCTGGTTGGTGGCGGGGATATTGGCGGTTTTCATGGTGTGGTCCTTGTTGTGGAGTGATGTGACAGGTTACCAACTAATTCCGGTGAAGTCTATGAGGGTTTCTCGGTTCCCGCTCCTCTGCCGCCTTTAATTCCAATACTTCTTCCTGTTCCCAATCGTACTCAATATCGATTTTACCCCGCAAGTCAAGAAGCTCTTTCTAAGATTGTGTCATAATGTGGCACTCCATCTTAACGGCTCGGGAAATGACCACCCCGCCCGGATTCTATGGGCGGGGATGTCTATTTTCCTGGTTGGCAACTTCTCTTTTTCACAGTATTATTAACAGGCGTCACTGAATCCTGACATTCTTAACAATCAGCTTACCGTTACTTATTATCAGCGGACCATTGACTAAACTAATTATTGTATCTCCAACGTTCTGACCAAAACTTACATCCATACCGCCTTCTAACGTTGCAATAATTGATTGGTCAAAAATCAGGCTCTCATAGAATGTAAATTTCTGTGCTTGGAGCTTTACCGATTTACCCAGTGCGTTATCATACGCATTCTGCAAAGTGGAATGATAACTTGTTGTTGTATCGACTAATTTAACGGTCAAGTTAGGATTAAACCTTGCTGATGTACTTTTGCTTGCATCCATAGTCAAATTGCAGTTGCCTGTACCGGTACATGCCCCTCCCCAACCGGCAAACATGGAATTCCAAGCTGGCGTTTGTAACAGATTTATAATCTTGTTTTCTATAAATTCATAACTACATCCACTAATTGAACCTGTCTCGCAGTTAATGCCTGACGGACTACTTGTCATCGTGCCATTACCATCCCCTTGGGTTGAGACATTAAGGCTATATTTTAAGGTTCCCGATTTTCCTCCACGAACCGGCCAAACGTAGGTGAGATTTACCTTGGGATTGTAGTTCACGTGACCAGTACTAAAAAGTACATCCCAAGCCTTGGTGCTTTCGTAGGAGTGTGTAGTGGATGACCAATATCTGTCACCAACTGCCATAAACGGATGAGCAGTGGGAAGAGCTGGGGTGTTATGACCGAAATCCACAAGAGACCAGAGTTCATTTTTGTTGGGTAGTCGCCAGTCACCGACTTTGGAATTATCCGTAAGGCCGCAGGAGCCGCTTGCCATGAGGTTTGAATTCTTAAGTGCATTGGACCACGTCTGTTTTCCAAAACAGTCAGCATTTTTGAGCCATATTAACCCGGTCAGGTTATCAGTTATCGTACCATCAGAATTATCAACAAATCGTGGAGAAGGCCAAATAACACCAGGCTGTAAGTCTCCATCGTCACCAAGGTAATAGCTTAGCGTTATACCAGACTTAGGTGGGGGCGCAGGTGCAGTTGCATCTGCACCTGAATGAACAGCCAAAACATAGTTACTACCACCGTAGTGGTAGTTTACACCACCACCGAGAATATTGACGACCCAGTTAATGATTCCATCGGTATAGGTACTGGATGACCAGTAAAATAGATATGTTAAATCTTGTGGTTGAATGTTAATAAATGGATTATCAACCGGGAGCGCAGGATTAGAGCGTGATGCATCAACAAGCCCTTCAAGCTCCAATATTGACGGTAGACGCCAATATCCGGGGTTACTTCCGTCTGAAAGACCACACATGCCTGAATTAAGAATGTTTACCGCTGCCAGAGCATTGAACCACGTCTGTTTTCCAAAACAGTTGGCATTTTTGATCCATATTAACCCGGTCAGGTTATCAGTTATCGTACCATCAGAATTATCAACAAATCGTGGAGAAGGCCAAGTTAACCCCATCTGCAACTCTCCATCCTGACCTGTCCTGGCGCAATCGATAGACAAACCTGATTCATCCCAGCATGAGGCTTGACCAGTCTGCGGCAATGCAATGGTAACTGCATGAACGGAATTAGCGTTTAATAATTGTGCATTAAATATGAAAAATATAAACAGACTGATGATGATAAATCGGTTCATACATCCTCCGGTGGGTATAGAAAAACTGAATATTCATCATTCAAACGCAGTCTTTGAGGTGTATTTTAATTAAATTATCATATTCTTATGTCTACTGTAGTCAAGGGTTCTAATTCTTATCTTCATGATCTTCCAGACACATCCCGGCATGCAGCCGCTTCTTCTCCATCACCACGCATATCATGATGTTCATGGCTAACAGCAGGCAGACCCCGATGGAGATCTTCACTCCGAGACTGTTTTTCAAATACTCAGGCCAAGTTGTCATTGCTTTGGTGCCTCAATCAAATAATGCCTTGATTATCAACTGAGAGCATAGCGGCTTGCACACTGTTGCGCTTTGTTGGGAATTCATGCCGCGTTAGGGTCCACCGAGCATACTTTTTAGCCAGACACCAAACAAGGTAAACACTCCGGCGGTTATTGACACAATTATTGGTATCCAGATTTGCCAAGCCTGCGATCGACGAACTTCTCTATCGTGCAGTTCTACCGCTAACTGTAATAATTTCGATGTGTAGTCAGCTGGAAATGGCCTCATGCCGTCTTCGCCCTTAGGAGTGACGTGCCGAGCAACTAAAGACACGCGGTGCTCTCCTGTGGGCCTGACGCGAAAAAATTCCGGATGTTTCTCTGCAACTTCTGGCCACGAAGGAGCAGACTGCGGCTTTCCTTGTAATTCACTAAACAAGCCATCTTCACTTCGATGCGTATGTTCATCGAGTGCAAGAACTTGAATGAGCGCAAGCACATCTGAAAGGCGCCCTGCGATGAGATACTGAGATTTATGAGCCATGAAAAATAAAAACCTCGCTTTATTGCCTCTAACGGTTCGGGCGGTGATCGGCGCGGGGCCTTATCCCGCGTCCTGATCCACCGGCCTTGTTATACCTCTGGCCATTCACCAGTTCTGATATTGCGTTCAATTATACTTTTAACGGTTTCCTCGACTTTAAAAGCATCGTAGTCACTCAGGTTGTTATGGCAACCACCACACGGACAATACTTGGACTGGCTGCCAAAAATGAACTTTAAATCGTGGTCTTTGCAAATGGGGTATTCGTCTAAATTGAATTTTCCGCTTTTATAGACAGTAACTGCCCATTTATACGGTCCTGTAGTTAGGTATTTTGTTTCAGAGGTAGGTTCATTATGTGTTTGCTTGGTAAGTTCCAAAATTTTATTTCTGAGTTCTTCCGTCTCTCTTTGGTGGAGTTCCTTGATGCTAGAGATGGTCTTATTGAAATCATCCTTGAGCGTATCAATTTCCGCCCTGAGACTCGAAGCCTCCTTCTTTCTATCATCTTCAAGGGAAACGAGGCTCTTCCTGAGAACGTCCGTATCATCCTTCGATTTTGTCAGGGAGTGCCGGAGTTCCGCAATTGTATATGCCATACCAAGTGCAAGCAGCGCCAGGCTTACAACAAGGCCCCATAAAGTCGCAATAGGCACAAGCGCCTCCTCTTGGGTAATGGTGCCCACTACGGAGCACACTCTGGTTTTCTCGTTTTTTAATCCGGGCCTCAAGCCCGCAAAGTAATTCGGTCTTTTAATTCTTGGTATAACTCGTTAATCACCAGTTCACGCGCACGCGCGCGTGAACTGCTCATCCACCCAAATGGAACATTTATCCAACGGTCTACGCCGCCAGCCGGAAGGTGGCATCGATCTCGTCCCACGGTACATAAAAATGCCCGCTGGTATCCTTCTCCACAAGCCCCAGCCGCTCCATGGTCTTGACATCATCAAAGACGTTGCGGTATTGGCGGTGCAGATGCTTTGCCAGGGCGTTAATGCTGCTATGTCCCATACTACGCAGTTCGGCCAGCAACTCGAACCGTTTGGGCGTCAGGTGCTTGAGCAGTGATGGCAGGTCATCAAAATAGAGACGCTCAACCGGTTTTTCCGGCAACCAGCCGCTATCAATCCGCCCGGCCAACTCCTTCAACTCGTCAAAGAACTCTTTGTCGCTCTTGATGTCTATTTTAAGTTCACGTTTTTCCTTCAAAATGGCCACATCCTTTCGGTGGAGGAAAAGGTGACAGCTGGTTTTCTAATCTAACACATCAAAATTACAGCTACTTTATATACACCACACCCCACGAAACACACCACAAAAAAAACCGCCCGATCAGACAAACGTTGAACCGGACGGCTTTGAATTCACCATCAATGCATTTTACTCGCCATCAAAACAGGCTCTCCCCGGTCATCTCCAGCGGCTGCGGTAACCCCAGCATCTTCAGCATGGTCGGGGCGATGTCCGCCAGGCGGCCCCCATCGCGCAGCTTGGCATCCTTACGACTGTCATCCACCAGCACCAGCCAGACCGGGTTAGTGCTGTGGGCGGTGAACGATTCTCCGTTTTCGTCACACATCTGCTCGGCGTTGCCGTGATCGGCGGTGATCAGCACCGCACCGCCCAATTCCTGAACCTTGACTACGATCCGGCCGACACAGGCGTCCACCGCCTCAACCGCCTTGATGGCCGCCTCCTCAATGCCGGTATGGCCGACCATGTCGCAGTTGGCGAAGTTGAGGATGATCACGTCGTACAGATCCTGCTCCAGCAGCTTGAGGAGCTTGTCCGTCACCGGGAAGGCGCTCATCTCCGGCTTCTGGTCGTAGGTGGCCACCTCCTGGGGGGAAGGGATCAGGGCGCGATCTTCTCCTGGAAAGGGGATTTCCACCCCGCCGTTGAAGAAGAAGGTCACATGGGCGTACTTCTCGGTCTCGGCAATGCGCAGCTGCTTCAGCCCGGCTCCGGACAGCACTCCTCCCAGGATGTTGCTCAGTACACTGGAGCCAAAGGCGATCGGCAGCCCGAAGGTGGCGTCATACTCGGTCAGGCAGACATAACCGGCCAGCTTCGGCCAATAGCCGCGCTCGAAACCGTCAAACCCTTCCAGGGCCAGGGCGCGGGTGATCTCGCGGGCCCGGTCGGAGCGAAAATTGAAGAAGATGAAGCCGTCGCCGTCCTGTACCTGGCCGACCGGCGCGCCCTGTTCGCAGATCACGGCCGGGACGACAAATTCGTCGTAGATTTTGGAGGCGTAGCTCTGCTCGATGGCGTTCTTCGAGGAGACACACAGTTCACCCAGGCCGTGCACCATGGCGTTGTAGGCCTTCTCCACCCGCTCCCAGCGGTTGTCGCGGTCCATGGCATAGTAGCGCCCCATCACCGTCGCAATCTTGCCGACGCCGATCCTCGCAATTTCGGCTTCCAGCTGCGCCAGATAGTCGATGCCGCTCTGGGGGGGCGTATCGCGGCCATCCAGCAGACAATGTACGAAGACCTCCGTCAAGCCTTCGCGTTTGGCCAGTTCCAGCAAAGCGTACAGGTGGGTGTTGTGGGAATGCACTCCGCCGTCGGAAAGGAGGCCGGAGAGGTGCAGCCTGCCGCCGGACGCCTTGACCTTGGTGATACAGTCCAGCAAGACCGGATTAGTGAAGAAGTCGCCATCCAGAATGGATTTTGTGATGCGGGTCAGTTCCTGATAGACCACCCGGCCGGCACCGATATTGAGATGACCGACCTCGGAGTTGCCCATCTGTCCCTCGGGCAGGCCGACCGCCATACCGGAGCAGCGGATCGGCACATGGGGATAATCCGCCAGCAGGCGGGTCAGGTTGGGTGTCTTGGCCAGGGCCACGGCGTTGTGGGCCGGGTTGGGGTTGATCCCCCAACCGTCCAGGATCATCAGCAGGAGTGGTTTTTTGGGCATCCGTTATCTCCGTTTCCAAGAGTCCTCCTGTAAAAGGAGGTGGAACATTATTTCGTGTGCTTCAATATTTCCGCGCCGTTCGCGGTGAGCCGGTATTTCTGCTTGCTGCTCGTAGGTTTGTGAGGAATTGTCATTTCCAGTAATCCGTCTTCTAGCAGAGGAGCCAAGACTTGGTGCCGAAACTTGGTGCGGTCACTGCGCTCAGCGATATCCATCAGGTCAGTAATAGCACTCTCTTCCTCGCATTTCCGTAGAATTTCAACCTGGTGCCTACTTAGTGCCAACTTGGTGCCGACTTGCCCGGTGACTTCGGCGTTCGACTGTGGTTCTGACTCTGGCTGCGCCTCTGGCCGCCGAATGATCTGCATAAAGGTGCCTACTTCCTGCTTGAATTCTGGAGTGGGGATCTTCACCTCGCTGCACAGGGCAATCATGTCCAGCGTACCAGTCCCGGCACGCTCAATGTAACGGGCCAGGAACAGCGGTTCGGCAATCAGCGGGTTATGCGGAATAGAGGGATGCGGTTTGCGCAGGGCAGCAAGTGTCAGCGGCGGTGGGAGCTGCCCGGGATTCCAGATTTCCAGACGATCGGAAAAAAGCATAACCTGAACCGAGGCGTTACTGGTGTAGTTCCGGTGGGCCACGGCATTGACGATTGCCTCGGCAACAACATCACGGGGAATTTCATATGTTACGGGCGCCTGTGGCCCCTCAGACCGTGTTCCTACGCGAGCGGCAAGC
Source organism: Desulfuromonadales bacterium (assembly GCA_016650295.1). Classification (GTDB taxonomy): domain Bacteria; phylum Desulfobacterota; class Desulfuromonadia; order Geobacterales; family Pseudopelobacteraceae; genus CAIPTY01. The sequence continues at coordinate 44,693 of JAENWA010000013.1, forward strand.
TTGGACATGACAAAATCCACCGCCTGGTCAACCAGTTCAAAGACGGTTCCCTTGTAAATCTGATAGGAAGGGATCGGCTTTCGGATCTCCGTGCCGTGGAAATGCATGCATTTAACTTCGGAACTGATGAGAAAGCGCTGAGGAAAATTACCGAAGAGAAGGATGGCCGCATGGGTCGGATTACCATTTTCCAGCAGGTTGAGATGTGTCAATGCCTTAAGCATAGGAGTATCGGAAGCGAGAGGATAGCCACGACCACGCTGAGCCAGCCCTAGAAAGTCGGCGAGTTTTTCCTCTGACAAATCGTCAAACGTGGCACGAGGGCATGCAGAAGCATCAAAGGGGAGCGAACGGATGTCGCCGCTACGCTCCAGATGTTCAATCAAGCTGGCATACAGGATGGCTGTCAGCTCGGGGATGCTGCCGTAGCGGCGGCGGATGAGCTGGTCTCCGACCTTGCGGATCAGTGCCAGCATCTTGGGATGACGGGCTGAGTCGTCGTTTCCCTTGACGAAGATGAGTCGCTCCGTGCCACAAGTGGTGGCGTGATCAAATTCGCGTTCGGTCGGCGAGATCCCCTCAGCGTCCTCGTAACCGTAGACATTACCGAACAGACCAACATAAATGGCGCTTTGCTCCACCTCATGCAGGTAGACCGCATCGGCACGCCGGTCGGAGGCAGGCAAGTCCTCAAAGAGAAAGACCTCGAAAAAACGGCGCAACAGCGGATCACCATGCACATATTCCTTCAGCGCCCGACGTTCGTCGGCCAGTTCCTTCTGGACGGAGCTGATGAAGAGTTGTTTCCTGGCGGTCATTGAATCCTCAACAGGTACGTAAGCAGAGAGAAAACCCACACGGACAAAGCTGAAAGGCTTGATTTCCGGCAACCCTACATTAAATCAATGATGATACGGTTCGCCATTCAGGATCGTAAACGCACGGTAAATCTGCTCCAACAAAAAGACCCGCACCATCTGGTGGGTGAAGGTCATCTTTGAGAGGGCAAGCAGACGCCCTCTGCGTCGGAAATCCTCGGAGAAGCCGTAGGCCCCGCCAATGGCGAAGACTATCTCGCCGGTGCCGCTGTCGCGCTGTTTACCAATGTAGGCCGCCAGTCCGGGCGAATCCATCTGCTCACCGCGTTCATCAAGCAGAACCAGGGTGGCGCCGGGCGGGATCAGCTTTTCCAGCCGTTCGCACTCACGGCGTCGCATCTCTTCGGCCTCGGCGCCCTTTTCATCACGAACTTCACCCAGTTCCAGCGGAACGTAGCGCCGGATACGGCCGGCATAATCGCCCAACGGCTCCTTGACCCAGGCGTCGCGGGTCTTGCCGACCCAGAGCACGCGCAGTTTCAATAATCCGATTCCCTGTGGGCCTCGCTGATCGCCTTCGGAAGATCGAGCAGGGGCGCCATTTTCCAGAGTCCGTCCAGATCGTAATAGCGGCGCAGATCATGCTGGAAGATATGGACCAGCACATCACCGTAATCCATGACGATCCACTTGCCTTCGCGGGCGCCCTCGATATCGATGACCTTGCCGAACTTTTTCAGACCGGTGCGGATGTTATCGGAAATAGCCTGGTTCTGTTTGTCGGACGATCCCGAGATGATCACCAGAAAGTCGGCGATGGAGGAGATCCGCGAGATATCCAGGGCCCGGATATCGTAGGCTTTTTTGTCAAAAGCCAGTTCGGCGCATCTCAGAGCACGTTCTTCCGAGCTTAAGGTCAGTTTTTCCGGTACGTCTGTTTCTGTTTTTTTCACGGGCATTCGGTATAGATCCTTTGATTCTTGATGTATGCTTCCACTGCGGGAGGAACAAGGCAGGTTATGGAACGGTTCGCAGCCACCTGGCTGCGAACCGAGGTAGATGAAATATCCAGCGGGCAACCCTTGAGAATATGCACGACATGCCCTGACATATGCCGCAACATATGGGGTGTTTCAGTATAGCCGAACTCTCCTTTGATAGCAACCGGCAGGGCAGCCAGCGGATCAGTAACCGGTCGGCCCGGCCGTTCAACCACGATCAGGCTGCATACTCTGAAGATTTTGGCATAACGGTGCCAAAGTCCGATCTCAAAGAATGAATCGCTGCCGATAATGAAAAACAGCTCGTCCTGGGGGTGTTCTTCGCTGAAAACAGCAATTGTATCAATGGAATACGATTTTCCGCCCCGCTGCCCTTCGATTGCCGACATTTCAAAGGCCGGGTTGCCTGCAATCGCCAGCCGGACCATCTCGCAACGTTGTGCAAACGGGACATCACCGGCCAGCGGTTTATGGGGCGGATCCGCAGCCGGAATAAACAGGACCCGGTCGAGACCGCACAGATCCCGGGCCACCTCCGCAATGCGCAGGTGGGCGAGGTGTATCGGATTGAATGTGCCGCCCATCAGGCCAATTTTCATGTCATCAGGATCTTGTTTTTTATAATCAGCATCTCAAAGGCCAGCGAGGCCTTGCGCACCAGTTTCTGCAACTCGGACAAACGACGGCCCAGCGCCTCCATGTCGGCCGTAACCAGCACGATAGCCACCACCTTGTTAAGCATGACCACCGGCAGAACCAGCAGTGATACCTCGGGTGGAATATTCAATGTCTTCAGAATCTGCCGGTTTTCGGGCGTGTTGATCAGGGCGCCCATGGAAAAATTTTTAGTATCAACGACATCTCGCAGCACCGAGGGTTTGCTGAGCAACATAGTCAGCTCGGCAAATCCGGTAACCCTTTCGCCGGCACTGACGCCGCGCCAGCCGACAGCGCTGTTGCCGCGTACAATAAACAGGGCGCCGCTGCTAAACTCCTGACCCAGGTAATTAATAAACACATTCGCAATATCATCACGGGTACGGGCATCGGCAAAATTCATCGAGAGGCGGTCAACGGTGTACCTGCTGATATCATCCGGCATCTGATAGAGGTCATCCTGACTCGCATCCCGCAGCTGTCCAAATCCTTCAAATTCCGCCGGAATGGTGACATTCAGAAGTTCGCTCGTATCGGTAAAGCTCGGCATGCTGATCGTTGCCGGTTTGGCCGTTTCCGCGGCAACGGGCTTGCGAAGCTGTTCGGCGACTACCTGGTAACGGGTCCGGCCGCTGTTGATCTGGTAGTATTTCGCCAGGGCCTGCGAAATCAGAACGTCCGGAGCTATAAAGGGAGTTACGATGTTGCCGGTGACAAATCCGATCTCCTCGATGGCCTTGAAATCGGTAGGATCGGCCATGGCAACGCTCAAACGATTGCCTTCCAGCTTTATCGGCACTACCTGGTGCGCTTGAACCAGATTACGCGGGAAATCATCAAGCAGCTCTTTGGAGATCGACGACATCTCCTTTTTTCCGACACAGGGGACACCCAGTTTTCTGCTCAGGAGCTGCGCCAGAACATCCTCATCGATATAGCCCATCTCGACCAGGCAACTCCCCAGCCTGATACCGTAGATGACATGGTTTTTGAGAGCTTCCTCCAGTTGCGCGGCAGTTATCAGCTTTTCTTTCAGCAGCAGTTCACCAAGTTTCAGGGCCATTGTTCGTTTCCTCCGAAAAAACGGTCGGTTGTCAGAGAATCTGCGGTTTCAGGATTGTTCCGGTTATGGGCACCCGGTAGACACCGGGCGAAGTCATGAACTTTGCCAGCAGCAGGAAAACCAGCTTCTGCTTTTCAAGAAATTCCGGCTTGGGCATGATCTCCAATACCAGGTTAAGCGGTGCGGAAGCGGCATTCAGCCCCAGGGGGAGATCTCCCGACAGGCGCATGTAAAGGCCTTCGCCCTGCAGGGTGAAGCTTTCCAGGCGGGCCTTGCCGTCCGTGATCCGCACCATCCCCCTGGAATTCAGATTAACGGCATCGGGCAGGGCAAAGGCACCCATCCTGATTCCTGAAAACTCCAGCCGGCTGATTTCCAGCTTCAATTCACCGTTTAACCCTTTTGCCCCGTGGGTGGCAAACCCTTCGCTTTGCAGGCTGCCGCCAACCTTGGCACCCAGCACGGTCTTGAAAAACGGCATCTCATCCAGCATGACCCTGTCGGCCTTGAGCAGAAACGCCTGCGAACCGGTTATGCCATATTCAAAATCAACCTGACCTGTCCCAAGAGAGGCCCGCGAACCGAGTATCAGACGTCCGCTCAACAGCTGCAGCCATCGCGGATACACCTGTAAGCGTTCCAGACGGATCAACGGGCCCTGGTCGGACGAGAGCAGTGCATTATCCCAGGCCAGGCCGGGCAGGAGGGTTTTATGTGCAGCCGGAGCCAGGCTCAAACCCTGCGTTGAGAGGGCCTGATCAATTGCCGAATTGATTCTGCCGGTCGGGAAGAGTAGATAGATACAGACAATAAACAGGCTGAGCCAGGCGAAAACCAGCACGGCCCCACGCACAAGGCCGGGGCGCGCCATCATTTGACCTGACCGGGAACAGGCTTGAGCAGGGCTATCGACAGGGCCAGATCAAAATGTGACGGATCGTCGAAGCGTACCCGCAGATTGGCTTTTTTCAGCAATACGGGGCGGCTTCCCTTTTCAAGACGGTACAGCAGGTTGACGGTCTCGTTGGCCGTCAATCCCTCGATGCGCACATCGGCTGCATCCTCTATGAAACCGATGCGCTCCTCACCTTTGAGTGGAGCTATCTTGACACCTTTACCCTTGATACCGATCTCTTCGATAATCCTGGCCGGAGAATCGTCAGGACGCAGCGCGGACATCCTCCCGGCCTGCTGGACAGAGGCCGTTTTTGCACTGCGATAGGCGACCCTGAGCGGCAGAAGCTCCTTGAGCACCGCTTCACGGGCCTTACGTTTGCGTTCAAGCTCTGCTGTTTTGGCCGCCAGTGCCGACCATCCCAGAGCAACCGCCAAGAGCGCAATCAGGGCATATCCGCACCAGAGACGGCGGCGGTGGTCCAGGTCACGCCAGACATCCGCAATATTGGCAAGAAGTCTCATTTCGCAGCCTCCTTGAGCGTACCGGACAGAGAAAAACCGACGGTACCATCGGGACGGCTCTTGATCTCACCCAGCTCGACCGTGGACAGCAGGCCGGTCAGCGATGTCTTGAATTCATTGACCGCCTGGGCTGAACGGGCATCACCCTTTACCCGCAGTGTGCGCCCTTCCAGTTCGGCCTCAAACAGCCCGTTGATAGCGGTCCCCTTGGCATCGGCCACCTGTTTGAGGACATCCAGGACAGAGCTGGAATTCTCGGCGCCGGACAGCTTTTTGATTTCGCCCTTGACCTCGGACAGTTCATCCACGGCCTTGGTTCGCGTCGGGAAGATCTCGCGGTAGATCGAGGAGATGGAGCTGTTCAGCGATGTAATATCGGCCCGGGCCGCCCGGTATTGCAACCCCTTGGAAACAAACAGCAGAACCACAACCGCAACGGTCAGCAGGGCGGTCAACAGCAGTTTTTTTCGCATTCTGGCGTCGCCGGCGGTCCAGGCCAGATCACCCCTGCGGAAATCCGGAAGCGCCCCGGCCTGACAGGCGCGGGCCACGGCATACAGGCCGACCAGCTGCTGGAACGTCTTCTCGGTTCTGAAAACAGCTACCTGATCATCTGGCAGCTGCAGCTGTTCGACCTCCAGCGGAAGAGCAACCGTATCCGCTGCCGGTTCCGGCTGTTCGCCGAAGAGAAACAGATATGACGGAAGTTGAACGCCGGACAGCTCCAGAGCCGACAGCGTGGCCTGAAGCTGCTTCTGCAGCCCGGTCCCGTCCAGCGCCCGCACATAAGCAAGCCGACCGGATGAGAAGATCGCCAGGGCGGTACCGTCACAGACCGCACAGTCACCGGAGATCCCCGGCAGATACTGCCAGCCGAAGGCTGTTGTGCTGACAATCTGCGGCTCGCAGCCCGCTTCCCGGAATACCCCGACCGCATTGGCGATTTCGGCCCGTTTGGCCCACAGAGCCAGAAAGGTTCCATCCCCGGCCGGAAGCACATCAAACACCGCCTCTTCGGCCGGAAGCGCAATTTCACCCTGCAGGTGTGACGGGATTATCTCGCGGACCTTGCGCAGGTCGGTCAAAGGCAGCGACACGACCCGCTGGGCGAACAGGTTCTGAGGAAGGCACAGCACAACCCGCGGCGAGCCGCTGAGACCTTCCGCAATCTTCGCGGCGACATCGGCCAGGGTCGTCCCGTCATCAAGCGGGAACGCCGCAGCACCGCCCAGGGTGGCAGAGCGCCCGGAGATTGCAAAGCGGGCTGCCGTAACCAGGCCTTCATTAAGAGAGATAATCAGATATTCCATAAGAGAGATCCCGTGGTTGTGCGGTCATTATTCCTGCCAATAAAGTGTATCCACCCCGTTACCGGATAATCTTATCACCGCCTCCACCTTCCGGGCGGTTTCCTTGACCCTGGCAACGGAGGTGATTCTGAATAGCTTGCCCTTGACGCTCGCAAGTCCCCCAAAACTTGGCGAGAGAGAGATAGTTGCGCCGCCCGGAATCCTCGCCAGATCTCCAATGGGCTCGAACGGTTTTAGGCGTCGCTCTTCCAGTATCCGTTCCGCCATACGCTCGTCTATTGCGTCATCCAGTGCCATAAGAACTTCTTTTGGGGCGGTGTTGATGTTTACTTTTGTCACCGTGTCTAGAGTTGTTGACTGATCGGCATAAATCGTCACAAACGGCTTCAGTTTGTCAATTATTTCCGGCGTGAATCCCTTGACAAGCGACAGCTCGGTCAGGGTTACCAGCTTGCCGTTGCGGGCGGCATAAGGCCTCTTCAGCGACCGGTAATAGGGCGTTTCCGCGCCGTTGGAACGGGTTTCGTCGTTGCTGTCCTGCCAATCCGCCAGGCTGTTCCAGATCTCGTCAGGAATCTGCAGACGCTTGCCAAGCCGTTTGAGTGCTGCCTGTGTGTACGGTTCAATTACTCCGTTCGAATACGCAAGGTTATTGAGGTTAATCTTGCCGCTCTCCTCGGACACGGTAACCTCCAATGCGCCGGTCTCGTCATCCAGCTTGACCGGCGTGGCCCAGGCATCGGAGAGTGAAGTTGTTCCATTCGTCCCCGGGGGGATGGACAACTGGAGCAGCTTGATCCCGCCGGTTACGCCCGATTCGGCCAGCAGCGAGGCCTGTTGTCCGTCACGGTAGCCCCTGCTCAGGGATATGTCCACATAAACCCCGTGAATCAGTTCCACCAGCACCGCCACCATCAGGGCCGTAACAACCAGCGTCAGGATCAGGGCAAAGCCCCTCTCGCCCCTCATAACCCCGTCACCATGGAGCGCGATAGAACGGAGAACTCAGCCGGTTTGCCGTTTTCCTCAACCTGCACGGTGATACGCAGCATCTTCGGCAACGCGCCGTTCAGCGCTTGAGCTGTGTCCCAACTCTTGACCCACTTGGAGCCGTCGTAGCACTCCACCAGAAAGGAGCTGATCCGCTCCATCTGCGGGTATTCTTTGGCATCGGGGGACTCGAAAAAAACATCCTGCTCGCGCTTCATCAGGATATAGCGTTTGTCCTTCTCCACCAGACGATAACGGACTGCGCTGACACCTGATTCTTTGCGCCCCGCTCCGGCTGCGGAAACCAGGGTTGTCAATTCCAGTGTGGAAGCCGGTTTACCGAAGTTGTCGCGATCTTCCACGATGAAACGGAGCCGTTTATCATCGCGATTATTAACGTTAATGGAAGGCGCGGCAGCGAACTCACGCCTGATCCGGTCCAGGGTGCTGCCCAGTTCACGACGCGCCTCCATCCCTTCAAAGACCGTTTCCCTGGCACGCAGCACCGTGAAATAGCTGCCGTAGAGGGCCGCGGAAAGGATCCCCAGCAGCACCACGGCGATCAGTATCTCAAGTAGCGTAAAACCCTTATTTGAGGACGTAACGCACAAGCGCCACCTCCCGTTTCTCTCCGCGGCGCTGAACCGTTACCACCAGTTTCTGCAAGGCGGGAATTTTGGTCGGAAACAACTCGGCACGCCAGGTTACATCCGGATGGAGTGGAGTAAAGCTGCCTTCGCTCTTTTGCGCCAACGCGCCCTGCTGTTCAAGTTCCACCAGGCGAGTCCTGGCCAGAAGGGTCAGTGTCGTCGAATCGCGTTCGTCGGATATGCCGGCCAGGTGAAAGTTGAGCGATCCCAGTACCGTCAGGATGACACCCGCCATGATGGCCAGCGCCACCATCACCTCCAGCAGGGTGAATCCTTTCACGGCGCCTCCTCCAGATAACCTTCGAAAACCTTGACCTTGCCGCTGGACGGGAAGGCCATCACCGTCCAGAATTTATCACCCGGCGAACGGAGATGGATTACCGTAAAATCCCGCAAACCGCCCATGCCCACATCCAGCCGCACCTGACCATCGTTAAGCTTGCCCAGACGGGGGATCATCACATCCGCGACAACAATTCCCTCCTTGACGGGCCGTTTCAGGAGCAACGGGTCGCCCGGCTCTTTTTCGTTGCCGTCCGCAGCAGACTCCATCACCCTGGTGAGCTCTGTCCCCGGCTCCAGGTGCAGGTAGTAGGTCGTCTGAGCGGTGGCAGCCCGCTCCTGCATATAGCGCAGGGTCGAAGCCAGGGTGCGGGCGGATATCTTCAGGTTCTCGCTGTCCGATGAAGGCAGCCGCGGGAGAATCAGCATCATCACCATGCCGATGATCACCAACACCACTGAGATCTCTATCAGGGTGAAGCCGCGGCGATTCATCTGCTAGAGAAACTCGCTCAATTTTTCACGTTCATCCACCAGGTAAAACTCGAGAGTTTTGCGCAGGGCCTCGTCAACAGTCGTTACCGGCTCCCACCCCAGACACTCCTTGGCACGCTGGACCGACGGAACACGGGTCAGCATATCCTGATAACCCTTGCCGTAGAAGGTGTCCGAGCTGATCTCTTCGATGACGCATTTTTCGGCTTTCTCACGGTAGAGCGGGAATTCGGCCACCATATCACGCAGTTTATAGGCCAGTTCCTTGACCGAGAGATCATTGGCCGGGTTGCCGATGTTGAATATCCGGCCGTCGGCACAACCGTTCTCGTTGGCGATGATTTTCATCAGGCAGTCGATGCCGTCCTCGATAAAGGTGAAAGAGCGGCGCTGATTGCCGCCGTCCACCAGCTGGATCGGTTCGCCGGCCAGGATATCGTACAGAAACTGGGTCAGGACGCGCGAACTGCCCTCTTTGGCGGTGTGGATGCTGTCCAGCTTGGGACCGATCCAGTTGAAGGGGCGAAACAGGGTGAATTTCAATCCCTCGTGATTGCCGTAGGCATAGATGACCCGGTCAAGCATCTGCTTGGCGCAGGAATAGATCCAGCGTTCCTTGGCAATCGGCCCCAGCATGAGCGGTGAATTCTCTTCATCGAACTCGCTGTCGGGCGACATGCCGTAGACCTCGGAGGTGGAGGGAAAGATGACCCGTTTGTTGTACTTGTGGCAGAGGCGGATGATCTTGAGATTCTCCTCGAAATCCAGTTCAAAGACCCGCAGCGGGTCCTTGACATAGGTGACCGGCGTGGCAATGGCCACCAGCGGCAGGACAACGTCGCACTTCTTGATATTGTACTCGATCCATTCCTTGTTGATGGTGATGTCACCCTCCAGAAAATGGAAGCGCGGATCACCCAGAGAGCGCTCCAGTTTATCGCAGGCCATATCAAGACCGAAGACCTCCCAATCGGTGGTGGTGAGTATCCGGTGGGTGAGGGCATTACCGATAAAACCGTTGACGCCTAAAATTAATACTTTCATCCTGCTATCTCCTTTTATGCGGACCAGGTTTAATCAAAATTCAAGACATCTGCTGTAACCGCATCTGAAGCTTGTTTTTCATCTTCTCCTTCAAACTGCAATGAGCGGATTTCCAGCAAGCCTTCGCCGGTGCCAACTACCAAAGGTTTTCGAGACAGAATATGTCCCGATTCCCCACTTCCATCAACCGGACAAGCCTGCCAGATAGTTACTTTCTTTCCATCCAGATACGTAAATGCCCCCGGATAGGGGTGGGTTACCCCGCGCACCAGGTTGTAGATCTGTACGGCGCTTTTTCCCCAGTCGATACGACCGTCAGCCGGTTTGCGACCGCCGCAGTAGGTTCCGTCCGCAAGATTCATGGGGATGCGGGATGCCAAACCGTCCCGCAGGAGCGGCCAGGCCCGTGACAGAACCGTCACCGCCGCATCAGTCACCTTGACGAATACGTCCTGAGCCGTGTCGGTAAAGGTGATCGGCACCTTTTCCTGATCGACGATATCGCCGGCATCCGGCTTCTCCACCATATAGTGCAGCGTGGCGCCGGTCTCGGTTTCGCCGTTGATCACCGCCCAGTTAACCGGCACCCGCCCCCGGTATTTCGGCAGACAGGAACCGTGCAGGTTCAGTGCTCCCCGGAGCGGGGTCGCCAGCACTTCCGATCTGATCATATTGCGGTAGTAAAAAGAAAGCAGGAAGGCCGGGGCGATCTCTTTCACCAGCCGCACGTTTTCAGGATCATTAATATCGGTCGTCAGGTACGGAATGCAGTTTTGTTCCGCCAGACCGCGCACCGACTGAAACCAGATCTCCTCTGTCGGTGAGTCCTCGTGGGTGAAGATCAGGCTGATTTCGGCCCCCTGACGCAGCAGTTCCCCGATGCAGCGGTAGCCGACGTTATGATAGGCGCAGACGACGATCTTACTGTTCGTCAAAGCCATAGGTCTTCCTGACCACAAAGCGCGGCCGCTTACGCACTTCCTGATAGATCCTGCCGACATATTCGCCGACGATACCGATTCCCATGATGACAATGCCGATGAAGAAAAACAGGATTGCAAAGAGGGTGAAGACCCCCTCCACCTCTGCTCCGACGATAAAGCGGCGAATCAGCAGAAACAGGCCGAAAGCCAGCGCAAAGATGGATGTTGTTATGCCGAACAGTGCAAACAGCTGCAACGGCACAACCGAGAAGCCGGTCATCAGGTCAAAGTTGAGCCGGATCAGCTTGTACATCGAGTATTTGCTCTCGCCGGCCGCCCGCTCGGCGTGAGAAACCTCTATCTCGGTCGGATTGGATGCGAAGGTCTGCGCCAGCGCCGGGATAAAGGTGGTGGATTCGCCGCAGCAGTTGATGTTCTCGATGATGTTTCTGTGGTAGGCGCGCAGCATGCAGCCGTAATCGTTCATCTTCATGCCGGTCATCTTGTTGGTGGTTATGTTGACGACCCGTGAGGCCAGCTTGCGGAACAGGCTGTCCTGACGCTGCCGGCGAATGGTGCCGACGACATCGTATCCTTTTTCGATCTCGGCAACCAGGCGGGGAATCTCCTCGGGCGGGTTTTGCAGGTCGGCGTCCAGGGTAATGACAATCTGCCCCCGCGACATCTCAAAGGCTGCCAGAATGGCCATGTGCTGCCCGAAGTTGCCGTTGAACTCGACTACCTTGACGCCGGGATACTGCCGGACCATACCTCGCAGGATTTCCAGGGAACGATCACGGGAGCCGTCATTGGTAAAAATAATCTCAAACGGGCGCCCCGTGCCTTTGGCAACAGGGTATAATCGTTCCATCAGCGGGGCGAGGTTGGACTCCTCGTTGTACACCGGTATGACAATACTCAGGTAGGGTTGTTCCATGCTCTGCTCCCGTTATTATCCTGCCAGTTCTTTGAGCAGTACCGGTCCATAGGCCTTTTTCTGCCATTCCCGCATTCCCGCGATACGGTCCAGCTCCTCAACAGAAACAGGATCTGCATCCGCCACCGCTTCCAGCAGCCAGTTGGGCGCCACCACACCCGGTTCAAGCCCCTGCGAGGAACTGAACTGCTCCCTCCAGGATTTGAGCCGTTTGATCCGCTCCTTGGTCCCATCGGCCGGCTCATCACGACGAAGGCGCGGGAAACGCGGCAGCTCCTCTTCCGGCAGCGCCAGCGCAGCAGAAACAGCTGCAACAATCTTTTCTCCGAAACGTTGAATCTGGCCCGGCGTCATACCCTTGATGCCGGAGAGATCAGCCAGTGTCCGGGGTCTTTTTTCCGCCGCTTCCAGAAGGGTCTCCGCCGAAAGGACCTTGAAGGGCGGCCGGTCGAGTTCACGCGCCTGGCGGTCGCGCAGCTGCAGCAATTCTTCAAGAGCGGCAAGACTGCGGTTCTTGATTTTCCCGGCCCCCTTGCAGGAAAGAAACAACGGGCCTTCCTTTTCTGTTACACGCGCCTGGCACAGCAGATGGCATTCCTCCTTCAGCCAGTGGAGACGCTCTTTTTTAATCAGTTCCGCCTTAAGCTGGTCGAAAAGCGGGAGCAGGTCAGAGGTATCCGCGGCAGCATAGGCCCTCATCTCGGGACTGAGCGGCCGCTTGCTCCAATCAGCCTTCTGATATTTCTTGTTCAGCTCGATCCCGAAACGCGCCTTAAGCAGCGCTGCCAGGCCGAATTCGGTGATTCCCAGAAAACGTGATGCCAGCATGGTATCGAAAAGATTCCGTATCTCAATGCCGTAATCACGGTGAAGAGAGCGTACGTCATAGTCGGCACCGTGCATGACGATAAGAATCCGGGGATCACCCAGAGAAGGCGCCAGCGGGGACAGGTCTTTTAAAGCCAGCGGATCAATCAGCCAGCTCTCGGAACGGGTTGACACCTGGATCAGGCAGACTTTCTCCTGATAGTGGTGCAGCGAATCCATCTCCAGATCAACCGCAAACTCGGTCTGAGAACTCAGTATAGCCGCGACTTCCTCCAGTCGCTCCGCCTGGGTAACTATTTCACAATCATGCCGCGTAAAAGGTGTCAAACCGAAAACTCCCTTACAATTGAATAAGTTGTACTACGCTGGGCCGGCAGGAAACCCGCCGACCGGATAAGAGCGATCATCTCGTCACTGGACATACGAAAACTGCAGCCTGCAGCTGCAACAACGTTTTCCTCCAGCATGGTTCCTCCCAGGTCGTTGGCGCCAAAGAAAAGCGCCACCTGGGCCATTTTGGCCCCCTGGGTTACCCAGCTGGCCTGAATATTGGGAATATTGTCCAACACGATGCGTGATAATGCCAGCACCTTGAGATATTCCACGCCGCTGGCGGTTGTGCCGCCCAGTTCGGTATTTCCCGGCTGATATGTCCAGGGAATAAAGGCGGTGAATGATCCCCCGGCATCCTGCAGCTCCCGGATGCGGAACAGATGCTCGACAATATCCTCCGGTTTTTCACAGCTGCCGAACATCATGGTTGCAGTCGTCAGCATGCCCATCCCGGCAGCCGTGAGCATGACGTCCGCCCACTGGCGCCAGCCGATTTTTTTAGGGGAGATGCTCCCGCGTACCTCATCAACCAGGATTTCCGCGCCGCCGCCCGGGATGGAGTCGAGACCGGCATTTTTCAGTCGGGAGACGGTTTCAGCAACGGACAGACCGGAAGCAGACGCTATGCAGACGACCTCCGCCGGTGAGAGCGAATGGTTCTGAACGACCGGGAACCGGGTTTTAATCTCGCGGAACAAAGCTTCGAAGAACTCTATCTTCAGTTCGGGATTAAGGCCTCCCTGCATCAGCAACTGGGTTCCGCCCTGCCTGACCAGCTCGTCAATCTTGCAGAATATCTCCTCCCGTGTCAGCACATAGGCGTCCTCAGCTGATTTATCCCGGTAAAAGGCACAAAAAGAACACTTTGTTTCGCAGATATTCGTGTAGTTTACATTCCGGTCAATAACAAAGGTTACCCGCTTCTCCGGATGCATCATGCGACATATCCTGTCAGCACGGCTGCCGATGGCCAGTAGCTGATCCCTTGTCAACAGCTGTAAAGCTTCACTGCGCCCGATTCTTTGTCCGGTAACAGCTGTCCGCCCTGATAAATTCGATACAATCATTCGGCCTTCGCTTCCCTGATCCCAGCCCGATGTAACTACAAAGGAGTGTCTTCAGCGTTCATCATAAGTCTGACCTCAACCGGTACGCGGCGCGCCTTCAGGTCCGGACCGATGCACGCCAGCTTCACAAGCGCATCCACCAGCAGCCGGCCGTCGCTCTTTCGAACTATCTGTTGGCGTACTGTAAAAGATGAACCGCCGCTGCGCTCGGGTACTGTTACAACACTCAGCAGCTCATCGTGGCGAGCCGGAGACTTGAAATCCAGCTCCATGTGCACAACGGGAAATACAAAACCGTCAGCAGCTAATTCAGAGATCGACAGTCCCCTTTCCCGAAAATATTCTGTCCGGGCCCGCTCGACAAACTTGAGGTAATTGGCGTGGTAAACAACACCGGCCGCGTCAGTATCTTCATAGTAGGTGCGAATATCCATTCTTCAGCCTGAGGTTAAGGATCTGAACAGGCAGATAATTTTTGTCATGGGTCCAGGCCCTCTTGAGACAATCTTATCTTTGTCACTTTAGTGCAGAATCCGCTCCCCTGCAACTTCATTCTCATGCTGAAATTGTGCTTTAATCATTTTTTATCGCAAATCGCCCAAAATTGCTCCAGAATCCATAAACTCCTTTTATACTGGTCTCGGTCTTGGCAACTTCATTTAGACCGCGCAAAACAAAATTTTGTGACAAGGCCACGTAAAGCCGCTATTCATGGGCTTTGAGGGCAGTTATCACCACCAGATTCCGTTCACCTTTGCCCATTGGCAAAGAATAGGGTTGAATCGAACTGATTTCAAAACCGGATAGCCGCAACCCGTCTGCAGCAGCATCACATTCGTTGTCAACGCCTGGCCCTTTCATGGCAATCAGTCGTCCTCCGTAATTAAGTAATGGAGCAGCCAGACTGACAAATAATTCCAGTTGTGAAAAAGCACGCGATACAATCACATCAAAACCGGCCGCATGAGTAACGTGGAGATTTTCTACCCTGGAGTGCACAGCCTCAAAATCCTTGAACGCCAGCATCCTGGAGATATGTCGCTGAAAGTTTATTTTTTTACCAACGGCATCAACAGAAAGCACGCTGATATCAGGGACTGCGATCTTGAGCGGTATCGCCGGGAAACCGGCCCCGGAACCAATATCCAGGACACGATTTCCCTTTTTCACATATGAGGCACATACAAGCGAGTCGATTATGTGTTTTACAGCAATATCCGTATCGTTGCAGATTGCGGTGAGGTTAACTTTTTTGTTCCATTTCTTGAGCTCTTCAGCAAACCGGTCAAAAGACTGCAGACATTCTTCCGGGAGGTGTAAACCAATCTCTGCCAGTCCCTGTTCAAGCGCCGGGCGAATCATTATTCACAGCCTTTGAGCGTTTTCCAGCTGTTTGCTTTTAATGCTATTGATATCACTGAAATTGCCGCAGGCGTGACGCCCGGTATCCGTGAGGCTTGGCCAAGCGTATCAGGTCGATATCTCTGCATCTTTTCCCGCACCTCGGTCGTTAAGCCGTTAATAGAGAAATAGTCCAGTTCCTCCGGCAAGCGGGCATGCTCCAGACCGCGTGCGCGCTCGATCTGTTCCTTTTGGCGTTCAATATAACCATGGTATTTGATCTGGATTTCCACCTGCTCCCTCACATCTGTTCGTGTTTCACGTGAAACATCATCAAACAGGGAAAGTTCAGCATAGGTAATCTCCGGCCGTTTAAGCAACTGTTCCAGCGAGGTGCCCCTCTGGATGTCAGCCAGATCATGCTCTTCCAAAAAAGCCATTTCCTGCTCGTTCAAGCTCAGGCGAGTCTGAGCAATACGCATCTGTTCTGCCAGTATCATTTCCTGTTTCCGGAGGAATCCGACATACAGTTCTTCGGGCACCAGACCGATGGAGTGCCCCTTCTCACGCAACCGCAGATCGGCATTATCCTCACGCAGCAAAAGACGGTATTCGGCCCGGGAAGTGAACATACGATAGGGTTCTTTCGTGCCGAGTGTGACAAGGTCATCAATCATGACACCGATATAGGCCTCGCTCCTGTCAAGCACGAGCGGCGGATTGCCCTGCACACGCAGAGCGGCATTGATTCCGGCCATCAAACCCTGACCGGCGGCCTCTTCGTAACCGGATGTGCCGTTGATCTGGCCGGCATGATACAGGTTTCGTATCAGCTTGGTCTCAAGTGTCGCATGCAGCTGAATCGGATCGACGTAATCATATTCGATCGCGTAGGCCGGCCGCATGATCTCCACCCTCTCCAAACCTTCCATGGAACGATAAAACGGTATCTGTATATCAATCGGCAAAGACGTTGACATGCCGCTGGGATAAACTTCAACGGTTTCAAGACCCTCCGGCTCGATAAAGGTCTGATGGCGTTCCTTGTCAGGAAAGCGCACAACCTTGTCTTCGATAGAGGGGCAGTAGCGCGGTCCGACACCTTCTATGACACCGGAATAGAGTGGCGAGCGATCCAGGCCGGAGCGAATGATTTCATGTGAGCGGGGGTTTGTGTAGGCGATGTGACATGGGACTTGCCGCATAGTTATACGTTCAGTTGAATAAGAGAACGGTTGGGGCGGATTGTCACCGTGCTGCGTTTCAAGTCGCGTAAAATCGATTGTCCGGCTGTCCAGTCGCGCAGGCGTACCGGTTTTGAGCCGTCCTACTTCAAACCCCAGGGTCCTGAACTGGTCGGAAAGGCCCACTGACGGCAGGTCACCGGCCCGGCCACCGGGATAATTGGTCAGCCCGATGTGGATCAGTCCGCGCATGAACGTTCCGGTTGTTACGATAACCGTTCTGCCCATAAAACGGATTCCTGAGCGGGTATCAACCCCTTTCAGTTCATCTCCTTCTCTGTACAGGGCCGTCACCTCACCCTGCTTGAGATGCAGATTGTCCTGTTGCTCCAGAACACGCTTCATGCGAAGGCGATACAGCTGTTTATCAGCCTGAGCTCTTGAAGCGCGCACAGCGGGTCCCTTGCGTGTATTGAGAACACGAAACTGAATACCGGTCGCATCAATATTTCTGGCCATTTCACCACCCAGAGCATCGATCTCCTTGACCAGATGGCCCTTGGCCAGTCCACCGATGGCCGGATTGCATGACATGAGTGCAATGGCGTCCAGATTAATCGTCAGCATCAACGTACTGCACCCCATCCGGGCAGCTGCCAAAGCAGCTTCGCAACCCGCATGGCCGGCTCCGACGACGATTACGTCGTATATGGTGTCATAACTGTGCATACATGTACCTATGTTTCACGTGAAACACGCTCGTCACTTTCCGATACAAAACGAAGAAAAGATGATATCGAGGATAGTATCTGGAGTCGTTTCACCGGTAATTTCACCAATGGCAGACAGGCTGTCACGCAGATCAATGGCCAGCAACTCACCGGAAACGCCGCTGCTCAACCGGGAACAGAAACCGGCCAGACCGGCCAGAGCCCTGACGAGTATATCACGATGGCGAACCGTCGTAACGGCAACATGATCACGGGAACTCATCACCCCGTCAGACACGAATTTCTTGAATATGACGTTACGCAGCTGATCGATACCGCTGCCGATCTTGCTGGAGATATGAACGATCTCGGTCTGACCCGGCAGCTCGTTATCCCCCACAACCGAAGGAAGATCACTCTTGTTTACAACCGTTACAAACTGTTTGCCGCTAATCGCCTGCAAAAGATCTCTGTCGTTCGTGTCAAGCGGCGCAGAACCATCCACCAGAAAGAGAACCAGGTCAGCCAGGGCAAGTTTTTCCAGAGAGCGCCGGATGCCTTCCTGTTCAATCTCGTCACGGGATTCCCGGATACCGGCAGAATCAATGATACGCACGGGAAGCCCATCGATATTGATGATCTCCTCGATCACATCGCGCGTTGTACCGGGAATATGAGAAACGATTGCACGCTGCTCAAGGGTCAGGGCATTCAGCAGGCTGGACTTTCCCACATTAGGTTTACCGGCCAGCAGGACCGAAATGCCGTCACGGATAACCTTGCCATGTGCAAACGATTCCAACAGCTCACCGAGACTGTTGTGTGCTGATTGAACAAGAGAATCTATCCGGTTCAAGGCGGTCTCATCCAGGTCTTCTTCGGGAAAATCAATAAAGGCCTCAATCAGAGCCAGAGCGTTTCTGAGAGAATCGGTGATTTCCTTGAGCCGGGCGGAAAGCAGACCTTCACGCTGACTCTGGGCAAAGGCCAGCGACATGTCGGTCCGGCTGTTGATAAGATCAATGATCGATTCAGCCTGACAAAGATCGATGCGGCCATTCAGAAAGGCCCTGCGGGTAAACTCTCCCGCCTCGGAAAGACGGGCTCCGGCACGAAGACAGGCGTCCAGCACGCGCTGCACAATCAGATAACCGCCATGACAATGCAGCTCCAGTACATCTTCCCGGGTATAGGAGCGGGGAGCAGACATCAGCACAGCCATACCCTCATCGATCAGAGAACCGTCCAGCGGGTCAACTATCCGGCCATAATAAAAACGGTGGCTGTCGAGGCCACCGTTTCCCTGTTTTACAAACACACTGCTGGCAATAATTGAAGCATCAGAACCGCTTACACGGATAATCCCAATGCCGCCGCACCCAACCGGGGTGGCTATGGCAGCTATGGTATCCTCAAGATACATGTCCTAATCCTTGACCAGTTTGTTGATATACATCTGCTGCCCGATGGTCAGAATATTATTGACGAGCCAGTAAAGAACCAGACCGGAGGGAAAGCTGAGAAACATGAAGGTAAACACCACCGGCAGGGCCAGCATCATCTTCGCCTGGATCGGATCCATCTGCGAGGGGGTCATCTTCTGCTGCAGGAACATGGAGGCACCCATCACAAGCGGCAACGGTCCGATAACCATTGGCAGATGCAACAACTCGCCGAAAAGATTATCCGGTCCAGCCAGATCGGTAATCCACAGGAAGAACGGCGCATGTCGCAGCTCGATGGAGAACATCAGCGCCTTGTAGAGGGCGAAGAAAACCGGTATCTGCACGACCATCGGAAGACAGCCGCCCAACGGATTAACCTTATGTTCGCGGTAAAGCTCCATAACCGCCTTGTTCATAGCATCCCGGTCATCCTTGTACTTCTCTTTGAGGGCCGCCATCTTCGGCTGGATCTTCTGCATGTCCTTCATGGATTTGTAACTCTTGTGAGTCAGCGGGAAAAACAGACCCTTGAGAATGATAGTAATAATGATAATGGCAATGCCGTAATTACCAACATAACGGTAGAAGAATTTGAGGGTGTAGAGCAGTGGCTTGGCAAGGACCGTGAACCAGCCCAGATCGAGAGACTGCTCCAGGGCGTTACCCTGCGCCTTGAGCACATCGATGTCTTTCGGCCCGACAAACAGACGCTGTGTCACGGTGATCGACTGTCCAGCGTTGACGGTAACCTGCGGTGCGCTGACGATGGATTCCATGAAACCGGCGGCATTTTTCTTAAGCTCTACCGAGGAAATACTATTCTTCTCCGCCAGAATGGCGCTCAGGAAATACTTGTCGGCAAAACCGGCCCACTGAACATTCTTGTCATATTTCTTGGTGGCATTTGCAATATCTTTTGCTTTGTCGGATTGCAGGGCAGTATCTGAAAAAAGATAGGAACCGGCGGTGTCAAAACGGTTGTCCTTCACTTTTGGCTCCAAGGGATAAGTCATCACCTGCTGGATCGTGCCTACCAGCGGAGCAGCAGAGTTGTTCAAGATCTGCGTCTCAAGCTTGATGCCGTAAGAATCCGCCGCCAGGGTATACGTTTTGCGGACAGTAAACCCCTGGCCGGAAACGTAGGTAAACACCAGCTTACTGGTTTCACTGCCGCTAATCTTGACTGCTGCGGCATCGGTTGAATATTCGGCACTATCGGAAAGGTTGAAACCGGTAGCCCTGGTCGAAAAGTTCAGCAGAGCGGGATCCGCATTGCTGCCGAGAATTACCTGGCTGGCAGCGGGAGTGACCTGTTCGCGATACTTTTTAAGGGTCATGCTCTTCAGAGCCCCGCCACGGGCAGCAAAAACCGCCGTATAGAGCCCGGTTTCAACGCTTACATCCTTTTGACCGGCGGATAGCGGGGCAGGCTGTGAAGCCGAAGCTGCAGCCGGAGCCGGTGCGGATGGAGGTACGGCAGGAGCCGCGGATGGGACTGCAATCTGTGGTGAAGCGGGAGCAGCCGGCTTTTTATCCGGTCCCAAGACCATTGAAAACAGGTAAAAAACGACAATTGAAAGAACTACCGCAAGAAATGCACGTTTTTCCATTAGAACTCCAGTTCTGTTCTCATTTAAGGTGCTGGATCAAAACCACCCGGATGAAACGGGTGGCACTTGCTAAGCCGGACAAGAGTAAGCCACGTTCCTCTGACAACTCCATGCCTGACTATTGATTCTCGGGAATACTCGGAACAGGAGGGATAAAAACGACACGTGGATGGCAGAAGCGGTGAAAGAAGCTTCTGATAGAACCTGATAGCTAGAAGTGCGATACTTTTGAGCATGGGGTTACGCCGATATGTCTGAAGGCTTTAAGGAGCTGCTGCTGCAGATTATGAAAATCCATGGCAGCAGCTTCACTCCGGGCAATAACATTCAAATCAACTGCCGGCAACAATAAACGATTGGTTCTGAATATCTCCCTGATATAACGCTTGACCCTGTTTCTGGTTACCGAACAACCAACCTTTTTGCTTACAGTGACCCCTAGACGTGCATGTGCAAGGTTGTTTTCATGCCACACAACAAGGATGCCCCGTGAGGCAATTTTTTGAACAGAGCCCGCCAGACTGAGAAACTCGGAGCGTTTCCGCAGTCTGACAGCCGGGGGATATATGTTACCGGCAGGTACACTCCCGCCGGTCGGACAATTATTTTGCTGCAATGCGAACTGACAGATTTTTTCGGCCTTTTGCCCTTCTGCGCTTGATAACGAGACGGCCATTCTTGCTGGCCATTCTTACCAGAAAACCGTGAGTCCTTTTGCGTGAAACATTGCTTGGCTGAAATGTTCTTTTCATGTCCCGTACCTCTGAATATTTATTTCAAGAAAAGAGTTTTTACACATAACAGGGGTTATATGTCAAGATAATTATTATGAATCAAGACCTTCAGAGAGATTGATTTGCCTTGAAAAATGACGCCAGCTCTGGTAATCTTCACAACCTAAATTTATATAAACAATGTTAGATAGTTAGATGTAACAGACTGTATTTGCTAAAGAAAAAGTTATCAACAGCTGTTGAAAACAATGTGGATAACTTTTGTTGACTGTTGACGGGATAAACGCGAAACCTGCCTGATTCGATTAGCTTTTTTCCCCGCTTATGGATATGTTGATAACCTCCTGCCATTCCGGCGGCCTTACCTGAACAGTGTGATTGGTATATGCAAGAAATCTGGAAAAAAACAACTGAAAATCTCGAAAGAGTTCTGTCTGAACGGGATTTTTCAACCTGGATAAAACCGGTCAATTACAACAGTTCCGAGAGTGATATAGTCTATCTATCCGTTCCTACGTCTTTTTTTAAAGAATGGCTGGAAGATCATTATCTGGCTGTCCTCTCAAGTGCCATGTCCGTAGCAGCCGGACGGAATCTCTCCATAGAATTTGTTATCAACGAGAACGAAGCCGACAGTATTCCGCTTTTGCCGGAAGAATTTATTTCCAAAGGGCTTCCAGACCCGCTGGAAACTAAAAACAACAACCTGCACGACATATCCTTTACCCCCCTGAATCACAAATACACATTTGATCTGTTTGTAAGCGGTACCGGCAACCAGTTCGCACACGCCGCCGCCATGGCGGTGGCAAACAATCCAGCGGCAACCTATAATCCTCTCTTCATCTACGGAGGTGTGGGTCTTGGGAAAAGCCATCTGCTGAATGCAATCGGCCACACCATTCATGCCACTGCCCCGGAACTGAGCGTCTGCTACTGCTCGGCGGAAAAATTCATGTACGAAATGGTCAATGCCCTTCGACATAAGAAAATGGAGCATTTTCGCGCCCGGTTCAGGACGATTGATGTACTGCTGGTAGACGACATTCAATTTATATCCGGCAAGGTAGGTACTCAGGAAGAGTTTTTTCACACCTTTAATGCCCTGTATGACATGCATAAACAAATCGTCATTACCTCTGATAAATTTCCCAAGGAGATTTCCGACCTTGAAGAACGGCTGCGCTCACGCTTTGAGTGGGGATTGATTGCAGACATACAACCTCCTGATACGGAAACCAAGATTGCAATCCTCAAGAAAAAGTCAGAGATAACCAGGATACATCTGCCGGATGATGTTACCTATTTTCTTGCTTCGAGTGACACAAAAAACATACGCGAACTTGAAGGGATGCTGATCAGACTCGGTGCCTACAGCAGTTTGCAAAATATTCCCATAACCCTTGATATGGCCAGGGAAAGTCTTAAAGATATTCTCGGTGACAAACGTAAGGATATAACCGTAGAGCTGATACAAAAAGCGGTCGCTGATCATTTTGGGCTGAAGGTTGCTGACCTGAAATCGGACAAGCGTCTTAAAGCATTTGTGCAGGCACGTCAAATAGCCATCTGGTTATGCCGCGATATGACAAAAGCCTCCTATCCGGATATAGGTATGAGGTTTGGCGGTAAAGATCATTCCACGGTTATTTATGCCACCAAGAAAATAGACAGTGCTCTGAAGGAAGATACAAAACTATCTAAAATTATTGAAGAAATAAAAAGTATACTTTTGAAATAGGAATATCTTGTTCATAAGGTGTGGATAACTGTTGATAACCTGGGGCCCTGTTGATAACCTGCAAGATGTCGGAAATTCACCAACAGCATCAGATCCATAATTGTCACATATAATCAGATCATTGAAAAGTTATCACCATTTTACCAGCGCCTATAATAACAACTATCTTTTAAATATTTAAAACATACATTCATATAAGGAGTGAGGCATGGAATTCATAATCGACAAGGAACTCTTTCTTAAATCATTACAGAAGATCCAGGGTATCGTGGAAAAAAGAACTTCAATGCCGATCATGTCGAATGTGCTGATCGAAGCAACCGAATCTTCGCTTCACATCACGGCCACAGACCTTGAAGTAGGCATGAAGAGCATCTATCCGGCAGAGGTCATATCAACCGGCAGAATCACGGTTGGTGCAAAGAAGCTCTACGAAATCGTCAAGGAACTCCCCAACCAGAAAATAACATTTTCAACAAAAGACAATGACTGGGTGGAAATCAAGTGCGGCAAGGTCCAATTCAATATTGTCGGACTTTCTCCGGAAGAATTTCCTTACTTTCCTGCGGTAAAGGAAGAGAGTTTATTTGAAATCGAAAGTTCGCTCCTGAAAGGGATGATTGAAAAGACCTTCTACGCCATCTGTAACGACGAAACAAAATACAATCTGAACGGTCTGTTTACGAAGGTTGAAGTAGCGCCCAACGGAGATCAGTTACTCAAGATGGTTGCTACAGACGGGCATCGTCTCTCGATTTCCAACGGCGCGTTCAAGGGCACTGCCGGTCCTGAACTCCTGAAAGGCGTTATCCTTCCCAAAAAGGGTATCTTTGAGATGAAAAAGATTACCGAAGAAGAGGGCGGAAACCTGCTGTTCGGTTTTATGGATAACAGTGCCGTCATCAAACGTGGTGATTCCTACATGGTCATGAGGCTTGTAGATGGCGATTTTCCGGACTACAATCGCGTGATTCCGACCGCAAATGATCGGGTCATAACCGTTAACAAAGAGGATTTTACCCACTCGGTACGCAGGATGGCGATCCTTTCCAGCGAAAAATTCAAAGGGATCATGCTGGAAATATCCGATTCAAGCATAAAAATTTCTTCCAGTAACCCTGAACTGGGTGACGCCCGGGAAGATATTGATGTCAGTTACGGTGGAGAACCTATTGCGGTCAGGTTCAATGCCCGTTATCTTCTGGATGTACTGGCTGTAGCCGAGACGGAAAATGTAGACATGAAATTCAGGGATGAACTCTCACCTTCGATTATT
This sequence comes from Desulfuromonadales bacterium, assembly GCA_016650295.1. GTDB lineage: Bacteria > Desulfobacterota > Desulfuromonadia > Geobacterales > Pseudopelobacteraceae > CAIPTY01. The sequence continues at coordinate 68,551 of JAENWA010000013.1, forward strand.
GTTCCAAGCCAGTCGGACAGCTTTCTGGCCGTGATCATGCCGATGAGGCTGTAAACAAGTTTCTGATGAGACTTAAACATCTGGCGGTGTCGAGTTTTCGCAATATCGGAATGATCAGGGTCGAGCCGGGCAAGCATTTTAACCTGTTGTACGGCTTTAATGGCCAGGGCAAGACAAATCTTCTGGAGGCTATTTACCTGCTGGGAAACCCGCGCTCCTTCAGAAATTCAAGGTTGTCGGAGTTAATCAGGCATGGTGAGACCCGGGCACAGCTTCTGGGAGAGGTGGAGTCCTGCGGAACGGTCAGCCGGATCAAACTGTCGCTGGAATCAGCCGGACGCCGGGTAGAAATTGACAGTAAGGGAATCAGGCGGGCATCCGACCTGCACGGCAAACTGAATGCCGTTGTTTTTTCGCCCGATGACACCGGTATGGTCAAATCGGGACCCGAAGCACGGCGGCGATATCTTGACCGGGCCGTTTATACCGGAGACATAGCTTATCTGCACTGCTGGCATGATTACCACCGGATTCTCAAACAGCGGAATAATCTCCTGAAAAGCACCGACAAAACCGGTCTCGATGTCTGGACCGAAAAACTGGCCGAGGCCGGCGCCGATGTCATTGAGCATCGCCAGCAGTATGTTGCCCTGCTTGAGACTCGACTGAAACAGCACTATGCAACAATTTCCGGCGGAAGCGAAGCGGCCGGGATCAGGTATCAACCCGAAGGGGTTCAGGCAGCGGACAGAATCAGTATCCGCGAGGAACTGCTGCAGCTGTTCAGCCGTCATGCCAGAAGCGATGAACGCTACGGCACAACAACGGCCGGACCGCATCGTGACGATCTGACGTTTTACCTGGATGATCGGCCGCTCAAGGCCTTCGGTTCACAGGGACAGCAGAAAAGCTTTGTACTGGCGCTCAAAATGTCGGAGATGGACAATCTCCAGGCCATCTTCGGCGAGTCGCCCCTGCTCCTGCTGGATGATATGAGCTCGGAGCTGGATGCGCGGCGAAACGGCAACCTTATGGAGTTCCTGACTGCCCGTGATATCCAGGTTTTTATTACCACAACAGAACCATCGACAACGCTTTTGGGTACCGCAGTGAACTGCGCCGTTTTTCGTATGGAAGACGGCAATCTGACGTTTGAGGGAAATCAATCACATGACTGAACAGGAAAACATGGCACACAGCGCCTCGGAAGATTACGGCGCGGGGAATATCAAGGTACTGGAAGGTCTTTCCGCCGTACGCAAGCGGCCGGCCATGTACATCGGCTCCACCTCCAGCGCCGGTCTGCACCACCTGGTCTACGAAATAGTCGACAACTCTATTGACGAGGCCCTGGCCGGACATTGCGACAATGTCTACGTCACCATCAATACCGATGGTTCCGTGACGGTCGTGGATAACGGCCGCGGCATCCCGACCGACATCATGCCCAGCGAGGGGAAATCGGCGGCCGAGGTTGTCCTGACCGTACTGCACGCCGGCGGTAAGTTCGATAACGACTCCTACAAGGTCTCGGGCGGTCTGCACGGCGTGGGGGTTTCGGTCGTCAACGCCCTGTCCAAGTGGCTGGAGCTGGAGATCCGCCGCGACGGCAAGATCTTCCGTCAGTCCTATCGCCGCGGCGATCCTGTAGCGCCGCTGGAGCAGATCGGCGATACCAAGAAGCGCGGCACCAAGATCACCTTCATGCCGGATGAGGAGATCTTTGAGACCACCGAGATATCCTTTGACGTGCTTTCCCAGCGTCTGCGCGAAATGGCCTTTCTCAACGCCGGTGTGCGCATAAAGATCATCGATGAACGGGTGGACAACAAGTCTCACGAGTTCCATTACGAGGGTGGCATCAGCTCCTTCGTGGAATACCTGAACCGCAACAAGACCGCCCTGCACCCCAAGCCGATCTACTTCAAAGGCGAAAAGGGGGGCGTGGAAACGGAAGTTTCCATGCAGTACAACGACTCCTACGACGAGAAGATCTTCTCCTTTGCCAACAATATCAATACCCACGAGGGCGGTACACACCTGGCCGGCTTCAAGGCCGGCCTGACCCGCACCATGAACAGCTACGTGGGCGCCAACGAGATGCTCAAGAAGGAAAAGGTCGCCATCTCGGGCGATGACCTGCGCGAAGGCATGACCTGCGTCATCTCTGTCAAGATCCCCCAGCCGCAGTTTGAAGGTCAGACCAAGACCAAGCTGGGCAACTCCGAGGTCAAGGGCTATGTGGAAGCCCTGATCAACGAAAAGCTGGCCCAGTTCCTGGAGGAGAATCCCCAGGTGGCCAAACGCATCCTGGAGAAATCCATTGATGCGGCCCGGGCCCGCGAAGCGGCCCGCAAGGCGCGCGAGACGGTCCGGCGCAAGGGGGCCCTCGATCTGGGCGGCCTGCCGGGCAAGCTGGCCGACTGCCAGGAGAAAGACCCGGCCTTGTGCGAACTGTATCTGGTCGAAGGTGACTCGGCCGGCGGCTCGGCCAAGCAGGGACGTGACCGAAAAAATCAGGCCATCCTGCCGCTCAAGGGCAAGATCCTCAACGTGGAGAAGGCCCGCTTCGACAAGATGATCGCCTCCCAGGAGATCCGCACCCTGATCACCGCCCTGGGCACCGGCATCGGCAAGGACGACTTCGACATCGCCAAGCTGCGCTACCATCGCATCATCGTCATGACCGATGCCGACGTGGACGGCTCCCACATCCTGACCCTGCTCCTGACCTTCTTCTACCGCAACATGCGCGAACTGGTCGAGCGCGGCCACCTCTACATCGCCCAACCGCCGCTCTACAAAGTCAAGCGCGGCAAAAAGGAGATGTATCTCAAGAACGAGCATGCCATGCAGAACTTCCTGCTGGAGGAGGGGGCCGAGGAGTTGACCCTCAAGCTGGAGAAGGGGGACCGGGTCTACATCGGCAAACAGATCATCCCGGTCGTCAAGCAGTTCATCGAGAATCGCGCCATCTTCGACAAGGTCGTCAAGAAGGGCATCACCGCCGACCTGCTCTCGATCATCGTCCGTGCCAATGTGCCGGCCGGCATCGAGGAACTGGCCGGGATGGAATCGTACCTGGAGGCCATGAAGGTCCTCTCCCCCGGTTCCGACTACCAGGTGGACGAAGATCGCATCACCTTCCGCATCGGCAACATCCGCGCCATCGTCGACCAGCAGGCCTTGGCAGTGCTCTCCACCCACGAATACGAGCTTCTGGTGGAAAACCACCGCCGTGTGGTGGAAACCATGGCCGACGGCCGCGCCTTCCTTGAGCTGCACGACGGCGGCAAGCAGCTGCTGGAAACCTCCAACCACGAGGAACTGCTGGCCTTCTTCCTGGAGCAGGCCAAAAAAGGACTCTCCATTCAGCGCTACAAAGGTCTGGGCGAGATGAACCCGGAGCAGCTTTGGGAAACCACCATGAACCCGGAAAACCGCGTACTCTTGCAGGTCAAGATCGAAGACGCGGTTGAATCGGACGAGATCTTCACCATCCTGATGGGCGACCAGGTCGAGCCGCGCCGCGAATTCATCGAGCAGAATGCGCTGAACGTGGTCAATCTGGATATCTAAGGCATTGGCTGTTGTAGGTTCACGCAATTAAAGGTTTTTTGTACCAATTAAACGTTTTTTCCTACATTGAAATTCAAATGTATAAATTAGTTAATTAACGGCTCGTTCCCACGGGCCGTTTTTTTTATTGTGGCATTAAAACTTTTTGGTTGATTGGTGAACAAGATGAAAAATAAGACAATGTTAAGCCGGCCAGGAAGGCGGCATTGGCGATGGTGAAGGAAGCGTTCCTGCGCTCAACCTCTTGGTACAGATTGAACTTTCTGTGCTCGCGGCGCAGCTGGTCCAGGCCGGCAATGTTGCCCATCAGGCTGCTCCAGGGGTGTCCAGACCGCCAGCTTGTCTTCACGCGCCAGCAGGGCATTTTTCCTCTCCTTGCCGGGGTTGAACAGGTCGGGACGGGAGCGGGCAAACTCCGCCACCTTGCGCAGGTTACCTCGCAGAATGGCAAAGGACTTGCTGTCAGCGGCAATGTGCGGGGTCGGGGGCACTGGGTGTGGAAAGGGCAATGATGGGAAAAGAAAGGATGGCGAGGAGAATTACCGATACAAGTGCGTGCAATATGGGGCCCTCCGGTTTGGCTTATTCAGGGTGCGTCAGCTGTTTTGAAGCTGAGTACGGCGGGAGTACTGCCCGCCGCCTTCTCACCCGGGAGGCTGATTGTCAGCCGAGTTCCCTGGCAACGGCCATGATTGATTCAGAATCAGGCAGACCTGCCAGCTGCATCAGCATAAAATCCTTGACCAGGGCAAGAATCTGCTCGAAACGATCACTGCTGACAGAGAGGTTTTCCGACATGCTGCGGACAACGGCCTGCTCTTTCTCTGACATGACACCGTCTGCAAATGCAACCATGATGCAGGTTGCGACGATCATCTCCCTCTGTTCAACATCAGGAAATAGTTCCGCGGACAGGGATACTCCGCCGATGTCATTGCTGATGGTTTCAAATCCGGGCCATTCTCCGCCATTGGAATTCCTGAAACCTTCATAGAACTGGCCGACCATGGCCACTTCCTCGGCGGTTCCTGCACTGTCGACATGTGCGATATGCAACATCGCCTTGGTCACGGAAATAACCTGATCTCGGGTAAATGGGGAATCTGTTTTAAGTGGAAACATGATCTGCTCCTTCAACGTTTGATATGCAGCCTCAACTCTGTCAGTTTTTCCTGTATCTGCTCCGGCGTCAGCGAGCGGAACCGTTGCGGAAGCAGCGAACGGCGGGATGTTTCAAACACCGCCAGCATCTCCATATAACGGAGCATGGCTACTTCGCGCGGCGGCAAAAAATCATCGATTGCCAGTACAAACAACTTCTCATCTACCACGGACTTTTCCCGCTCGGCAAACTCAAGCGCCAGAAGCGTCAGAGCCTCAAGGTCCGCATTGGAGTACCCATCCAGCGGTGCGCAAATCTTCTCCAGTGCAGACATTTCGATAGCGCTGGTTACACCGTACCGTCCCAGTATTGCAGAGACAATGGCGGCACGCTCTGCTGCGGTCTCGGCATAGAAGAAAGGTATCTTTCGATCAAGACGTCCCGGCCGTTTAATATCGGTGTCGAGCTTGTCCGGGCGGTTGGTCATCAGGATAAACAGCACCTGTCCGCGGTTTTCCGGGTCGGACATGAACTCCTTCAACCGGGCAATGACACGGGAGCTGGTGCCGCCGTCAGAATCTTCGCTCTGGTTGCCGAAACTCCGGTCCCCCTCATCGATCACCAGTGCTATCGGCCCCATCGCCTTGACCGTTGACAGGACCCGTTCAAGATTGGCCTCGGTGGAGCCGACCCACTTGGAGCGGAAGTTCTTGAGCGCAATACCGGACAGTCCGGCCTCTTTGAGAAAGGCCTTGATGACAAAGGTCTTGCCGGCACCCATGGCGCCAACCGCCAGAAGCCCCATCGGGGCCCTGCTGCGGTCGCCGCTTTTTATCATCCGGGCGATCTCCATCAGCTCTGTCTTGATATGCTCATTGCCCCCCACCGCATCCAGACCATGCCGGGGCTCGATGAATTCAATCAGACCGGAACATTCCTTCTCGATCAGTTCACGCTTGCGCCGCCGCACGATCTCGATCATCTCTTCATAGGGATTTTCAGCTTCAGGCAGACTGCGGGCAGGGTCAATCAGCTGCCTGATTTCGTCCGGTGTCATCCCCGAGGTTATGGCTGCCAGCTTTGCCGCGCGCTCCGTTGCATTGGGGGTTCCCTTGAGCAGCTCGTCAATCAGGGTCGCCCGCTGTTGTTCGTCAAGCCCCTGCGGCGCGTCGCTGGCAACGATTGTTGCCAGTTGAACGATGCGCAGTCCGGCAGTCTGATCGGCAAGATGGCCTGCCTGGTCATCGGACATTCCCGGAGCGTAGTGATGAATCGCCAGATCCCGTGTTGCCCGGTCAGGCATCGGAATTTCTATGGCCGCCACCCGAGGGTTGGCAGGCAGTGCCGGATTGAGTTCGGCAAGGGATTCGGCGATCAGGATGATCAGATTGTCTTTTGCAGAGAGTTCCTCATCAAGAGACCACCTGTGCAGCGCAATAAAGGCGCTGCGTTCGTCAAGCGAGAGAAACTGCGGTTCCGCCGCAGGAAGCAGGGAGCCGGCGTAGGGAATGATCAGGGCATTTGAAGGGTATTCCCGCATCCGCCGTTCAAGCGATTCGAATATGCCGGCCAGCCCCTTCCCCTCAAGATGCCGGTATATCTCGTCCTTCTCCGCCGGGCTGCCGCCATGAAGAACCTTGAGACCACGGTACAGACACAGCTCGAAGATCCGCTGCTTCTTTTCCACAAGCAGAACATCCGCCAAAAACGAAACCAGCCCGTAGCTCTTGCCGGACAGGAGTGTCCGGTCAAAAACATTTCCGTACAGGATGAAGACGGAGGCCTCACCTGCCAGATATTTCTGGCGGACTGTTTCAGCCCAGCGGGGCAGCACCGGTTTATTGGTATTCTGAAATTCCATCAGATCGTTTTTGGCGTTGTGGCCGCGGCCTGTGCGACCCTGGCCCGCTTCATCTCTTCCAGTTCCTGTCGGGCGGTGATGGAACCGCTGCTCTGGCGCAACTTTGCCAGCTGCACATCCAGATCGGATTCCCTCAGCTCGCTTCCCATCTTGGCCTCGGCCACGGTGTTCTTGATATGTTCACGGACGTTGTCAAGCGCCCGGACCTCGGCATCTACCGAAAGCCCATCCAGCTGGTTCTGGATCTTGAGCCGTGCCTGGGCGCTGAGCATCTGGGCGAGCATGCGGTCCTTTTCATCCTTGAGTTTCTGCACCTCGCTCTTGACCTGCAGCAGGGAGGATTTTGCCTCTTCGGCATCGGTCCTGGCCTGCTCCATATCCTGTTCAAGAACCTTGATGCTCGCATCCAGAGAATTCTTCTTCTGAATCAGGACGATTCCCAGTTCGTCCTGGCCGGTTGCCAGCGCCGCATTCAGATCGGCAGTAATGGCCTCAAGTTCTGTTTTTTCTCGTGTCAGTCGGGCATTGATGTCTTCACGCCGCCTCATAATAGCTGCAGTGGCGGACTTGAGCTTGCCGTACTTGTCGATCATGGAATCTATGGCGTTCTGATAGGCGATCTCCGGATGGTTCTTTTCTACATCGGAAATCCAGAGTGAGACAAAACCGGCCCAGAGATTTGCAAGTCGTGCTACCAAATTGATGTTGGCCATTTCGGAATCTTCCTTTCGTAAGTAAAGCTGAGGTTTCTATGTAGTTTGCGGGTTTGGTCGGGCGGTCTGTGCCTTTGGCTGGTTAATGGCAGCGCTACGCTGCAGCGGCGAGACCATTCCGGGCAGGGCAGCTTCCAGCTCTCCCGAAAGTTCGGCCTCGATATCTTCCTGAAGTCTGAGCTTTTCTATCGAATCCTCAAGCCGCGAGCCAACATCCTCGGAGGCCGGAGTGGTCATGATGGTCTGGTAGATCTCCTCCAACTGGTCCGGCATGGAGAGCATGGCCGCCTCAATGGCGGTTTTGCGGCTCATCATCCTGTTGTGCCGCTCAACCAGGGCAAAGTACTCCGCCTTTGCCTTCTGGAGCTGCCGTGCATCCACTCCCGGTCGTGCGGACTCAAGCTCCCGGTTGATCATCGCCACCCGCTGCTCGATCTCTTTCAGGTTGATGGATTCGGCCCGGTCCTCCATAACCAGCCGTGCAAGCCAGATGCACAGGTACTCGATCGTTGCATCGTCCAATCGTTCAATCTCGACTATCGGCAGGCTAGTCCGGGTTTCTGCGGCATGTCGGTAGAGTGACTCCACCCGTTCCGACATCCTGCGCCAGGTCCTGAGAGTCTGCTCAAATGCGGTCCTTTTCTTGTCCCGCGCCTGGATCTCGTCAAGAAGCCTGCTGCGTGCCGCCTCCCTGTTTTTTGCACGGAATCGTCTGTCAACGGCATCACGAAACGTGATGGAACCGGGAATATACATCGCGGCAATGAACTCTCCCGCTGCGAAGGCTATCAGAGGGAGTGCGCCGAATCCGAAACCGAGCGGTATGGAGAGCAGTGCAGCGGCGGCCATGGAGCCGAGGCCGGCGTACAGGTTGCCCTGGCTGGTAAGCATCTCTTTTAGATAGGATGGTTGTCTCTCTGTCACAGTGCGTCCTTCAGACTGTTACCCGGACAGTGCCTTTGCCCGGGGCTTTGTGCAACTGTGCCAGAATCCGTTTTTCGTGCTGCAGCGCTTCTTCCGAACGCTGCCATGTGGTTGAGCGGGGGCGTGGTACGTCGATGGTGAAATCATCGGCGATCTTGGCGGGTTGCGGTGAAAGTACAATCACCCGGTCACCAAGCACCAGCGCCTCCGTGACATCGTGGGTGACAAAAACAACCAGACAGGGGCGCTCTTTGTACAGGTCAATGAGCAGCAGCTGCATCTCCTCCCTGGTTTGGGCATCCAGCGCTCCGAAGGGTTCATCCATGAGCAGGATGCGAGGTCTCAGAACCAGTGCCCTGGCGAGCGCGACCCGCTGGTTCTGGCCGCCTGAAAGCTGTGACGGGCGCAGATTCCTTTTGTCCGCCAAACCAACCGACTCCAGCATATCGGATATGCGCTTTCTCCACTCCGCCTCCGGGACGCGCTTTTTCCAGAGGTTGAGGCGAAACGGAAAGGCAACGTTGTCAAACACGGAAAGGTCGGGGCGGTTCGAGTAGCGCTGAAACACCATGACCGAATCGTCATGGGCATCATGGCATTCGACGCCGTCAATAAGTATTTTTCCGGATGTGGGGGTTTTGGCGTTCATCGGCCTGACACCACCCAACATGTGAAGGATCGTGCTCTTGCCGCAGCCGGAAGGGCCGAGCAGCATGTTTATTCCCGGACGCTCAAAAACAAGATTTACCCCGTCAACAACGCGAGTAATCCCGCCGCCGGAAGCAGGATACTCTTGGACAATGTCCTTCAGTTCTATCGAAACTGCCGTCGCTGCTTCCGGCTGCGGTGACGAATCGCTCTGGGCACTCATAGCTGGGTCTCCCAGGGGTAGAGTCTGCGTTTGATGTAGATCATCAGCTGATAGGTGATCAGCGCCAGGGCCACAATGACGATGATACCGGCAAAGACCTGATCCCAGGCGCTGAAACGGCGGGCATTCTGTATGAGCTGGCCAAGCCCGACCTTGGCATTGACGTATTCTGCAACGGTTATGTAGGTCCACATGACAGAGAATGCCACGATGATGGCATCGGCAATGCGGGGCATCGCCATCGGGATGACCGCCTTGCGGATACACTCCCAGGGGGTTGCACCCAGGTCACGGGCACTGATCCAGTAGCTCTGGGGAACGGCCTGAATCGCGTCACGAACCATCGGTATCAGGTAGACCACGGCACCGGTAAACAGAAATCCGATCTTCATCGCTTCACCGATTCCGAGCCACATCACCAGTATGGGCAGTAGAGCAACTACCGGCGCCGAGCGGAAGGGATCCACCAGGGGCGAGATGGCCGCATTTATCCGCTGTGAAGCCCCCATCAGGATTCCAACCGGGATGCCGATGACGATCACCAGTATTCCAGCGACCACCAGCCGGCCGACCGACCAGAGTGTCGCAATAAACAGCATGCTTTCACCATCGTTCCAGGCCAGGTATCCGAATGCCCTGACCACATCCCACGGTGCCGGAAGCCTGGCCGGACTGACGAGTCCGGTGACAGCCAGCAGGCTCCACAGAACAAGCACTGAAACGACCGAGCCGATTCCCAGGGCGCGGCTCTGCGATGGCGGAGGAGACAGGTAAGGATTCCAGAAACCGTTCATACCGTTAGCGCCCGCCATAGACGGCGATACGGGTGGTGCGGTTCATGGCGCGGCACTCCTCGAGCGACAGCCCGTCGGCCGCAGGATTGGCCTCGTTACACAACGGCAGGTCCGATCCGTTGCCCTTGATCTTGAAACGATCCTTCGAAAACTCCCACTGACTGGCAAGATACTCCACAACCGCCCTGGCCCGTGCTCCGGAAAGCCGCATGTTGGTTGAACGGGCACCGGTAGAATCCGTATTTCCGCTCACTTCAAAGTACGCCTTGCCATTGTTTTCAATGAACGGCACCATCTCTTCATCAATGGTCTTTTGCGCCCGTTTCGTCAACGTGGCGGTACCGGTGGAAAAACCGACCGTGACCGGCTTGGTAACAATGGCTGACTTCTGTTGCGTCGCCTGGGTCAGCTCTGCCTGTGAGAAGGTTGTCTGCGGCTTGGCGGCTGCCTTGGAGGCCCCCTTGTCCTGCCCCAGCAGCGACTTTATGAAACGATAGTCAAAGCTGTCCTGGGGGGCGATCACCGGGGACTTGGGGTTTGCCAGGGCGCCGGCCTTGCGGTAGATCTCGTCAAAACGGCGATACACCCGCTCATAATGGTTTGTGCCGCCCGCCAGACCAAGTATGCGGGCGTTGTCTTCCAGACCTGTCCAGACCAGGTTGCCAAAGAGGCTCTTGACAAAGGGTTTCCCTTCCTTGTCGGCAAGAAGCTTGAAGAACTCTTCGGTCTGCACCAGGGCGTCAACCGCATTGTCCGGATTGGAGCGGGCACCCTTGACCCCATCCATCCAGCCATCCACAAACTTCTGCACCACCGCCTGGCCATCAGGTTTGGCAAGTACCCGCGAATCGCAAACCATAACGTCAAAGATCAGGTTTGTGGCGGTCTTGGTCGAATAGACTACATGGGAACCCTTCACGTTGCGCTGGGCAAGGGCAAGATCCGGATCCCACAGCACCGCGGCATCCACATTGCCAGATTCATAGGCGGCACGCACGCCGGCGGTTCCTTCTTCGGCGTTGATGAAGACGGTCTTGATGCTTTCCTTCTTACGGGCGGTAAGGGAGGAGTTGTCGATGGCATCTATCAGCATGCCGTGGGACGGGGTAAACTGCAGCAGGGCCACTGTTTTGCCGGCAAGATCCTCTACGGAGCGGATCGCCGGGTCACGGGCAATAATCGCGTCGCCACCCTGCGTGTTGTCAACAATCATGACCGCCTTGCCATCCTTGCCGGCATTGCGGAGGTTCGGCTGTTCCTGAGCCCAGAAATCTGACGTGCGCCAAGCGCAATGGGCAGCACCCGATTCATAGATGGTTGACAGGGTCGGAATATCATCCTGAATCAGAAACTGGAGGTTCAATCCCTTGCCGGCATAAATCGAGTCAGGCCGGGTAACAAGACTGTTGCCATTGGCAAGCAACGCAGGCGCATAGCCGTGAAAGCTTACCAGGCTCACCTTCAGAGGATTGTTCGCCGAACCTAATGGTGCATTCGGATCCGCAGGGGGCGCAACAGCTTTTGCACCTTTATCGGCCTTCTTCTCGGTGACAGCGCTCTTCGTCTTGGAAAAGCGTTCTTTCAGTCCCAGGTTCCAGGCAGCGGAGGCAGCAACTCCGATTACGATTACAGAAACCAGTCCTTTTGCCAAAGGGGTCAGCTGAGCCATATATTCTCTCCTGTTTTTTATTATTCAGCTACGAACTGAGCCGTAATCTCACCCAAGCGTTCAATCTCTGTACCGATTCTGCGTGACTCCCTGCCGACAGTTTCCCGGGCCGCCCGAACGCCTGCTTCAATAGCGGTTGTCTGCTGGGCTGATTTGGAAATCTCCCGTTCAAGCAACTTTTCCAGCTCAGAGATCTGCTTGCGTATCTCGGACGTAGATTTCTCCAGGCCGGACCTGATATCTTCTACCTGTGCCACCGACTGCTGTTCGGCTGCCTGCAGCTGTACATCCAGAAGCTGTTTATAGCTGTTCAGTGTGTCGATCTTGCGTTTCGCATCATCGACGCAATCGCTTATCTGCCAGTTATCATCCGCGGCATCCATAGCCTGAACAGCGGCCTTGCGGGTTACTGCATCCATGGTGCGCAAACCTTCCAGCAGTCGCAGCAGTTTTTCAGCCGGAAAAGGGGACTGGGGCAGACCCGTTGCGGCATAAATATCTTCTATTGGTCTGTTTTCAATGATAGTGCTCCCGGGTGGGAACACGTTTTGGAGAGGTGGCGGTTCTGGTGGGTCAGGTGGAACATCCACCTGATCGGACGATGGCATATCAAGGTTTTCTATGCCGGCCTCAACTTTTTCCTCATCACTCAACTCAACAAGATTCGCCTTTGCAAGCAGATTCAAAAGACCCTTCATGGCTCCTCCATAAATAACAGTTCATTACAGGGGTTTTCGAAAGACAGCTCATATCGTTTACCACCATTTAGGGGATGTAGCAACTGGAGAACATGCAAGACATCACTATATTTGTTATAAACTCTAAAACTTTGCAGCTCCTGCCTGTTGATGCGCCAAGCAGGAGTTGCATATCAAGGAATAATTCATTTTGCTGCTACCAAACCCATCAGCTCCGCCATGCGCGATGCCGGGGTATCACTGACCCGCTGGCCGTCGTGGTAGAAAGTTATCAACTGCAGAGGGCCGTCCTTGGCGGCCTTGATTGCCACATCATCCGGTGTAAAGGTCGTACGACCCAGGGATCTCTTGGTCGGCCAATCGATGCCGCTGGGGGCTGTCAGGGTCAAGTCTTGAAAAGTCAGATTTGCAATGGCGCTCTGTTAGGATGAATTACTTTTTTTCACTGCACAGCATAGAAACAGGCAAAAATGCTCCTTCACTGCACCAAAAAGCTAGCCGCCAAACTGCCGGAGGTGTCGGCAACACCGCTTGCCGAAACAAGCCATCTGGGAAGTTGGCATGCCCACCTTCTCACCATCGACCGCCGCCAGTGCGTGATGTTCTGCCACGACGAGAGCCATTATGTCCTCTTTCAACCGGGTCTGGTCAAGACGAACTTTGCGGATTTGGGTCGTCTGCACCGGGAGCTATTCCTGTCTTCGCTGGTTGCTTGAGAGTTCGTATCTTCCCGGCGGGTTCGTCTTTCAGGTAAATCCCTTCGATGGCAAACGAAGAAACCAGCGAACGACGCATAAGCCGCTTGCGCTAACCGGATCTTTCAGGTAGGGATTGGTCTCAAGTAGTGACTTTTTCATAGCGGCAGTTTTCCTTGAATTGAGCTGAAACAATGACCACTAGACCCCCAGTCTAGTGTGCCAGGGGCGACTGACTTTAACCAATCGGATAGAGGGTAATTCCCGCCGGTTTGCCGAGCGCCTCGAAGTGGCTGTCCAGGGTTGCCACCTGAACCTTGGCCGAAGCGGCGGCTGCGGCAATGAAGCAGTCGGACAGGCCGACGGTGATACCTTTGCGACGCAGTTTGCCTGACAATTTACCGGCAGCAGCCCATAATTCGGGAGTTTCGGGAATGAAAGTAAAAACCTTCAGGAAGTCATCGAGAACGGTAAGTTCCTTGTCTGACTTCGCCCCTTGCATCAGTTCGGCAAGGATGATGCCGCAGCAGACGACCTGATCGTTGTCGATAAGCTTCGTTACCATGCTGTGATACGGTTCGCGCTGACGAAAAAACTCAATCCAGATCGAGGTGTCTATCAGTACACTAGCCAAGGCGATTGTCTCCATGGCGCAGTTCATCGGCAGTGCCGGTAAACTCCATATTTCCGGCCATGGCCTTGATGCGGCTCAGCTTGCGCAGGCGGATCTCGTCCTTGACTGCGGTAACGACAGCTTCGGTCTTGCTTCTGGCCCCCAACAGAGCCATTAATTCTGTCAGCAGGTCCTGGGGAAGGGTGACTGTAGCGCGTGTCATATCTGACCTCCATGAGTATGTTGCACAAATAATGATACGTATTTTGTGCTAAACATCAACACAAAAATAAGCAATCTAAATTGAAATGTAATCAATTAGCCTCTCTTTTGAATATGAAATTAAAACGCTGCAACGAAATGTTGCGGCGTTTTTTGTGTGCGGACTCACGCAGGAATGGCCGAATTCCGGAAAGATAACGTCTTCAGTTTAATGGACTAGTATGGCAGGCTGATGACGATAAGCACTACCAGAGTGATGAAGGTGTAGAGGATGTAGAGGTGCAGATGTCCGTGCTGAAGCCTCCTGACAGGCAGGAACTTCTCGTAGATGCGAGCGAGTATGGGTAGATATATCCGTTCTAGAACTGCTTCCGGCACATGGCTTTCAAAATGAGGATCAGCAGGGAATGGGCCTATGATGTGCGGCGCGTGACGCTGGAGGCGCAGAACACCAGCAAAGAGGTTCACCAGTATGTCGGCAAAGGAAGATGCACTGTATTGCATTCTGCTGCCCGGTTCGAGATAGCCGCATCCCCAGGTGGCGGCGCTGGAAACGGTTGCTTTGTTCACCTTGTTGCGGTACCAGTACGTCAAACAGAACGTCACGGCAAGCAGGGCAACGGCAAGGATCGAAATCCAGGCCAAAGGAGCAACGGCGGCCAAGAAAATGGGGCCTGTAGAGCGTGGCAACCAGGCGCTTACAGCAGATTCCAGAAGGTGGGCTATTGCTACAGGCACCACCCCGATGATGAGACAGACCATGGCCAATATCATCAAGGGGAGACGCATGGTCCATTTTGCTTCATGGACCGTTGCCGGGAGTTGCGAGCGCGGCGCTCCAAGAAATACAACGCCTACGACCTTGACGAAACAGGCGACGGCCAGACCACCGATCAGGGCCAGGGCTGGAGCAGCGATGGCCGTAGCGATGGCCCCTGCACCGCTGCCGTAAATAGTCCCGTTGAAAAAACCGAGATAAATCAGGAATTCACTGACAAACCCGTTGAGTGGAGGTAATCCGCAAATTGCCACGGAGCCGATAATGAACGATACGGCGGTCCAGGGCATGGGACGCAGCAGACCTCCCATGCGATCGATTTCACGGGTTGCAACCGCATGAATGACCGAACCGGCTCCAAGAAAAAGAAGCGCCTTGAAGGTGGCATGGTTCAGCACGTGCAAGAGCGCACCGGCCAGTCCCAACAAAATAAGGATTGGTGAACCGCTGGCCGAACCGATCAATGCCGTGCCGATCCCCATGGTGATAATGCCGATGTTTTCGATACTGTGATAGGCCAACAGGCGCTTGAGGTCGTGCTGTCCCAGGGCAAAGAGTACACCGACGATCCCGGATGCCATGCCGAGGACAATGACGACCATGCCCCACCAGAGCGGTATCCCCGTATAAAACGACAAAGTCCGCACCAGGCCGTAGATGCCGATCTTCAGCATGACACCGGACATGATGGCGGATACGTGACTGGGGGCGTTGGCGTGGGCAGACGGGAGCCAGATGTGAAGCGGCATGAGTCCGGCCTTGAACCCGAACCCGAACAGGGCCACCAGGAAGATGGCTGCGGACAGAGGCGCCGTGGCGGCCAGAGAACCGGCATTGGGGAATGTGAAGGCGCCGGTGCTGCTCTTCAGCAGTGCGAACAGGGCAAACAGGGCCAAGGTTCCGGTATGGGTGCAGATCATATAGAGAGTGCCGGCGTCACGGACTTCCGGGGTGTGGTCGTCAGTGGTCAGAACGAAATAGGCGGCCAGCGCCATTATCTCCCAGGCCAGCAGAAACATGCCCGCCGAACGCGCCATGATAATGAAGATCATGGATGACACCAGCAGTCCGAAAAAAAAGGTCATTTTACGAACAGTGCGGGGATTGGTCAGGGCCGGCCAGTAGTCCAGGGCATAGATGCTGCAGCAGGCGGCAACAATCAGGATCGGCAGGGCAAAGAAGGCGGTGAGCGGGTCAATCCCGCATTCAGCAGGACCGAAGGGAAGCGGCCAGGCCAATTGATAGGTAACGTAGTGACGATGGATAAGCGTCATGACGGAACCGGCAATCCCTCCAACCGCAGCAGCAACCAGTGCCAACGTCGCTAAGCGCTGGCCAAGAACCGGGTTCAGAACGCGCAGCAAGAGTGGCAGACCTGATAAAGCAGCCGTTAGTGCCGCTCCTATCAGGAGCATGGCAGAAAGGTTTGCCGCCGGGTCGCCGGTCATGAGACGGTTTTGCCGAGATCATTTTCGATTTCAAGAACGGCAGCCATGATCGCCTCGGAGTTGCATTGTTTGCCGAGGATGTCCCGCAAACGCTGATCCCGCAGACAATAGGCCAGCTTTGAGAGCAGATGCAGGTGCATCCTGATGGTCGGAGAGATGATGGTGAAAAGTATCTGAACCGGCTTACCGTCCAATGCCCCGAAATCAACCGGCTCCGAGAGAAAACAGAGTGCAATCTTCGGGACGGGCAACTGCACCAGGATCGGATTACGGACATGTGGAATGGCGATACCATCGCCGACTGCAGTTGTTCCCATGGCTTCACGGGCCAGCAGCACCTGCAGGATGAAGTCGGGATCGATATCCGGCGGCAAGTCCAAGACCTTCACGGCATTTCGCAGCACAGCTTCCTTATCGTCACCCGGAAAACCACAATGGATGCCGCCGGCTTGCAGCGCCTGGCTCAATGTCGGCAACGGACGATTATCCGCATCAGGCATCTTGTACAGGGCCGGATTCACTTTTATTCCGTGCTCCGTTGCCCATTCCAGCAGGTCCACCGGGTTGATCTGGTAATTCCCCTGGATGGATTCAGCGGGTAAATTGTCTTTTTTAATCCAGCGCACAACAGTTTTTTCATCGACATTCAATGCCTGCGCGGCTTCGGACGTTTCAAGCAGCATGTGGTTTATCCTTTAGTAAGTTAGATATTATTCACTGCGATTTTTGTAGGGAATAATATCGTAAACGCACTTATCCTGTTTTAACAGGGTTGAGGTATCCCAGCGTTTCTTCGATACCGAGTTGCAGGCAGAGCGTCTTATCTACCTGACTCATGAGTGATTTACTAATAAAGCCGAGCCGGTCGCCGACCACGTTGGCCTTGTCGATGGTAATCAGAATATGCGAGCTGATCTTGGCATCTCTTGCCAAACCGTCGTCCGAAGCCGGCAAAAAGGTCTCGAAATCATAGATCTTTTCCAGACGGGTAAAATTCAGGGGAATAATGGTCACGACAGAAGAATATTCGTTACTGATATTATTACTCACCACCAGGCAGGGGCAGACCTCAGGTTCCTGCACATCGGCATGGGGCAACTTGACCGCATAGATACCGCCGCGCTTAAACATCCCGTTTCTCCGTTACCGCTGATTCGAATTTTTTGAGCACCTCTTTGGTTTCCTCCGCAGTCGACGTGTATCCTTCTATCAGGCCCTTGTAGGCCCTTTTTTTCACCTCTTCAAGTTTTTCCCTGGCCGCTTCCGCAAGGAACTGACTCAATCCCCGCTGCCCATACAAGGCCTTGATATCGTCCACGATCGGGCTCGGCAACGTGATATTCAATCGCGTATTCGGCATAATGGCTATTTCCTTTGCATATTTATGTGTCTTGAATTAATTTAGCGCTTCACAATTGCATTGACGTATGAATATTTGTACCAGATATCTATGTAAAGTGTTATAAATTTTTACAACGTATAATTATTTAATACCATCAATCAGCCATGTCCCCTCGATTGAGCGAGAGAACAGGTGTGAGGCTTCGTGTTTTATTCCGTTGAACCGACGATATTCCTACTGGCAGCAGCAATACTGATGGCGTTTTCAGGTGTGCCGGGTCTCGCGTTACATCATCCGGCCCGAGGACAACGAATAGCCGCTTTTTTCGTTGTTATTGCATCTTTTCTGGGTGAATACGCCGTCATTACTCTCCTTAACGGTTCCACGGGAGCAGTCTACCAGATTGACTGGCCGCTGCCGTTCGGCCCGGCCCTCTTGTCCGTCGATCAGCTCTCGATTATCTTCCTCCTGCCACTCTTCCTGGTTGCCGGGTGTGTCTCGGTATATTCAGTCGCTTACTGGCCGGCCAGAAAGCATTCCAGCGCCGGAAAACTTACGCTGTTTCTCGGAATCTTCGCAGCAGCGATGGTCATAGTGGTTATGGCCCGCAACAGCGTACTGTTTATTATGGCATGGGAAGTGATGGCCCTGTCGGCCTATTTCCTGTTGACGGCCGAGCAACAGAGTGCCGAGGTGCAGCGGGTCGGTACGGTCTATCTGATTGCCACACACACCGGAACCATGGCGCTTTTAGCTATGTTTTCGCTCCTGCGCGGGACGATCGGCACGTTTGAGTTTCCGCTATCGCATTCACTTTCCCCGTCTGTGCCGGTTGCATCGGTCATTATCATCACGGCCCTGATCGGTTTTGGCGGCAAAGCAGGCCTTATGCCTCTGCACTTCTGGATGCCCGGCGCCCATGCCAACGCCCCCAGCCATGTTTCTGCCATGATGTCCGGCGTGATGCTGAAGATGGGTGTTTATGGCATTCTGCGGACATTGTCATTTTTTGACGCCCTTCCGGTCTGGGTTGGCTGGCTGATCCTCCTCTTGGGCGCCTGGTCGGCAATCAACGGCATTGCCCTGGCAGCCGGCCAACGCGACCTGAAACGTCTCCTGGCCTGCAGCAGCATCGAGAATGTCGGCATTATCTTCATCGGCATCGGTCTGGCGCTGGTTGGAATGCAACTGCAGGCACCCTACCTGGTTGTATGTGGTCTCTTCGGAGCCTTCATCCATATCATCAATCATGGTCTGTTCAAATCGCTCCTCTTTCTGGGCAGCGGGGTGCTGATCCATGCTGTCGGTACCCGTGAGATAGACCGGATGGGGGGCCTGGCCCGACGCATGCCGATCACGTCTCCGCTCTTTCTGGTCGGTTCCCTGGCCATCTGCGGGCTGCCGCCGCTCAATGGTTTCGTCGGTGAGCTGTTTCTCTACGTCGGCGCCATCACCGATGGGATTGTTGCCCCGTTGCCTCTGGCGGCCCTGGTGGCACCGGTCCTGGCATTGGTTGGAGGGTTGGCGGTGATTACTTTCGTTAAACTGTATGGCATCATTTTTCTTGGCGTTCCCCGCTCAGTCGAAGCCGCGCACGGCCATGAAGCAACTCCGGCCATGACCGTTCCGATGGTTCTGCTGGCGGCAGGTTGCCTGGTTGCAGGGTTGGCGCCTGTGCTGCTGGTGCGACTGGTTACCCCGGCGGTCGCTTTGTATGGTGATCTGGCCGCTCCTGTCATTGCCAAGGTTACCAGTCTGGTTCCTATAGTGCCGCTCACGATTGCGAATATCCTGCTCGTCTCCCTGTTCCTGGTGATCGGGACTGCGTACCTGCTTCGTCTGCGCAGGTTGCCACGCTCCCGGGGGGCTACCTGGGGGTGCGGCTACCTTGAACCGACAGCCAGAATGCAATATACCGGCACATCCTTCAGTGAGATGGCGATTAACGTGTTAGGGGCAATCGTTGCCCCCAACCGCCGGAAACCCCGGCTTGCCGCAGCTTTTCCGCCTGCCGGGACACGTTTTCAGTACACGGTTACCGAAACCGTGCTGGACCGGATTCTGACACCGATCTTTGAAGTTGTCGGCCTGGCCTTTTCCTATCTCAGGAGAGTGCAGCACGGCCAGCTTCATATCTATGTACTGTATATCTTTGCCACGTTGTGCGTCCTGATGTTCTGGAGGAATTAAAGAAGGTTGAAGGTTGAAGGCTGAAGGTTGAAGGTTGAAGGTTGAAGGTTGAAGGTTGAAGGTTGAAGGATGAGGGATGAGGGATGAGGGATGAGGTAACGCTTTTGCCTTGTTTTCCCTTCAGCCTTCAGCCTTCAGTCTATAAGTAACATTGAGGATGGCCGATTATGACTGATATCATCATACATTGCGCAGTGGCGCTGCTCTTCCCGCCCCTGCTGCTGGGGGTCATCGGCAAGACCAAGGCGGCCTTTGCCGGACGGGTCGGGGCGCCCTATTTCCAGCCTTATTACGACCTGATCAAACTCTTCCGCAAGGGTTCGGTCTTCAGCGAGACCACCAGCTGGGTCTTTCGGGCCGGTCCCGTGGTGACGCTGTCGGCAACGCTGATCGCCGGCCTGCTGATACCGCTGGGGCACCATGACGCGCCGATATCCTTCAGCGGTGATCTGATCCTGTTTGCCTATCTTTTCGGGCTGTCACGCTTCTTCACGACCATCGCC
The DNA here is from genome assembly GCA_016650295.1 of Desulfuromonadales bacterium. Taxonomy (GTDB): domain Bacteria; phylum Desulfobacterota; class Desulfuromonadia; order Geobacterales; family Pseudopelobacteraceae; genus CAIPTY01. The sequence continues at coordinate 88,553 of JAENWA010000013.1, forward strand.
GCCCTGGATACCGGTTCAAGCTTTGAAGGTATGGGAGCGGCCCGCGAGGTGACTTTTTCCTGCCTGGCTGAACCGACACTGTTTTTCACACTCATCACGCTGGCCAGGATCAGTAAGTCGCTTACTCTTTCGGACATTCTGACACACCCCACGCCCATGATCTGGCTTGCATCCGGAGCCAGCATGCTGCTGCTGGCCGGGGCGCTCTTTATCACCCTGCTGGCGGAAAACAGCCGCATCCCCTTTGATGACCCCAACACACACCTGGAATTGACCATGATCCATGAGGTCATGGTTCTTGATCACAGCGGACCTGCCTTTGGGATCATTCTCTACGGCGCCGCCTTGAAACTGTTCGTTCTCGGGGCGGTGTTCGTCAATGTCGCCCTCCCCTTTGCCACCGGCAACGCTCTGCTGGACTGGGCAATCTTCATTGCTGCCATGCTTTCCCTGGCAATGACCATCGGCATTGTCGAGTCGGTCATGGCCAGATTGAGGATGACGCGTATCCCGCAGCTCCTGGTCGGTGCCACCATCCTGTCAGCCTTTGCCCTGATGCTGGTGTTAAGGTAACCATATGATATTATTAGCAGATCAACTATTAGTCCTGGTGATGCTGATCAATCTGGTCATGCTCGGAACGAGCCGACTGATCTTTTCCATCCGCGCCGTGGCTGTCCAGGGGGTCATTCTCGGCATCTTGCCCGGCTTGATTCACCCTTTTTCCGGTCACCTGGCCGGCATCACGGTCGGGATCATCCTGGCCAAAGGGATTATCATCCCGTACCTGATCAGCGATGCCGTCCGCAAGGCCCACATCAGGCGCGAAGTGGAGCCATTCCTCGGCTATGTGCCGACCCTGCTCCTGGGCGCCGTGTTCACCGCTCTTTCCTTTGCTTTTGCCGAACAATTGCCTCTCGCGCCTGAACACAAGGAACTTCTGTTTGTTCCGGCCTCCATCGCCACCCTCTTGACCGGCTTTCTGGTCCTCACAACACGGCGCAAGGCTATTTCCCAGGTCATCGGCTATCTGGTAATGGAAAACGGTATTTTCGTATTCGGACTATTGTTGAGCGAGGCTATGCCGGTCATGGTGGAGGCTGGTGCGCTGCTCGATCTTCTGGTGGGGATATTTGTCATGGGAATTGTCATCAACCATATCAGCCGGGAGTTTTCGTCCCTGGACACATCTCGTCTGCGGACTCTCAAGGAGGAGTAGCAGCATGTTGTATGCCCTTGTTCTGCTGCCCCTGCTGGGGGCGTTATGCGCCTGGATTGTACCGGACAACCGCTGGCGTCCCCTGGTTCTGCCGGTAATCGCTACAATCCATAGTATAGTGACGGCCATACTGTTGGGCAATGCACCGCCGCCTTCCCCCGCAGGATGGATCTGGCTCGACCCACTGGGGAAGATCGTACTCTTGTGCATCAGTCTGCTGTTTGCAGTCTGCGCATTCTATGCGGTCGGTTACCTGTCTTACCGTCGGGAGCGTTCCAACCGGGTGCTCTGCATGGGACTGCTGGTCTGCCTGTCGGCCATGAGCATGGTGACCATGACCCAGCATCTGGGGCTGCTCTGGGTCGCCCTGGAGACGACCACCGTCTCGATGGCACCGCTGATCTACTTCAATCACAACGCCCGTTCCATCGAAGCGACCTGGAAGTACCTGCTGCTCTGTTCCGTGGGGATCGGTCTGGCTTTGCTCGGGCTGCTGTTCCTGGCCTACTCAACCTACGTGGCACATCATGATGCAACCCTGTTGCTTGGCCCGCTCATGTTTTCGGCCCGCGAGCTGAATCCGGCCTGGCTGCATGCGGCGACGATTTTCCTGCTGGTCGGCTATGGAACCAAGATGGGGCTGGCGCCATTGCATGCCTGGAAACCGGATGCCTACGGCGAAGCGCCGGGACTGGTGGGTGCGCTGCTGGCCGGCGGATTGGTCAACTGCGCCTTTCTGGCGATCCTGCGAGTTTACCAGATCTGCCTGGCATCCGGAACCGAGATCCGTTTTTTTCAACAGGCCCTGCTCGGGATGGGACTGATCTCCATGGCCTTTGCCGCCGTTTTCATGGCCCGCCAGGCCGACTTCAAGAGGATGCTGGCCTATTCGAGCGTCGAACATGTGGGGATTCTCGCTATCGGCCTGGGGCTTGGCAAGGGCGCCCTGTACGGCGCGCTCTTTCACCTGCTGAATAACGGATTGACCAAAGGGGTGCTGTTCCTTTCATCCGGCAACATTCACCGCTCCTATTCAAACAAGACGACCCACGTGGTCAAGGGAGCCCTGACGCGCCTGCCCTGGTCCGGAGGGCTCTTTCTGGCCGGTTTCATAGCCATCACCGGATCGCCGCCGTTCTCGCCGTTCATCAGCGAGTACACCATCGTCAGCAGCGCCTTTATCGACGGGCATTATCTGGTAGGCGGGCTGTTTCTGCTCTTTCTGGTGGTTGTCTTCATCGGCATGGCCCTTACGGTACTGCCGATGGTCATGGGTGCCCCGCCGGCAAATATCGAACCGACCGACTACGAGGATCGCCTGTTGACGGTCGGGCCGCCGCTTTTCATGATGGCTTTAATCCTGCTGCTGGGGGTCTGGCCGCCGGAATTTCTGGTCACTTTACTCAAAGACGGCTCTGCCATGCTGGGGGTGCAACCGTGAACGGCTCCCTGCGCACCATATACAATGGTTCCTCTCTTCCGATGTCGGACATTCCGGCTGTCGATTCCAGCCAGTTTTTACAGAGCATTCTCGACCACGTAGATCGTGGCTGGCGCATAGTTTCGTACTTCGGGATTCCGGACCAGACCGGCATAACGCTGGTTTGTGTGCTTGCCGATCGGGGCGAGGGGCAGCTTGCCGTAACCCGTTCGGTTACGAGTGATGACCATTTCCCTTCCATCGCCTCACTCTGTACGCAGGTACAACTGTTTGAGCGAGAGATTGCCGAACAGTGCGGACTGATATTTGATGAGCATCCCTGGTTCAAGCCCCTGCGTTTCCACCGTTCGTTCGTTCCCGGACGCGATGCCTGGAACCGGCCTGCGGACGAGCCTATCCGTGTGGGGGTCATGAACTATTTTCAGGTGACCGGCGACGAAGTGCATGAAGTTGCCGTCGGCCCGGTGCATGCCGGGATTATCGAACCGGGGCATTTCCGTTTCCAGTGTCACGGAGAAGAGGTCTTTCATCTGGAAATTTCGCTTGGTTATCAGCACCGGGGGATAGAGGCAGCCCTGATGGGCGGGCCTCACCCACGCACCCTGCAGGTGCTGGAGACCGCCGCCGGAGACACCACTATCGGTCATGGCCAGGCCTACTGCATGATCATGGAGACATTATCCGGGATCAAGGTGCCGCCGCGGGCAGAGGTACTGCGCGGCATTGCGCTCGAACTGGAACGGCTGGCAAACCATACCGGCGACCTGGGGGCCATTGCAGGCGATGTCGGCTATCTCCCCACTGCATCCTTTTGCGGCCGGATCAGGGGAGATTTCCTCAACATGACCGCTGCACTCTGCGGTAGCCGGTTTGGTCGGGGACTGCTCACCCCCGGCGGCACCGTCTTCGATATCACAACCAACCAGCGTGACGACCTGCTCAAGCGCCTGGCGGATGCCCGTCGTGACCTGACTGATGCCGTTGAGCTCCTCTGGAACTCGCCTTCGGTTATGGGACGACTGGAAGAAACCGGCGCTCTGACAAAAGAACAGGGGCTTGAACTGGGATTGGTAGGACCTGCCGCCCGGGCCTGCGGCATCAAACGGGATGTGCGCAATGATTATCCGTTCGGGATCTATCGCATGACCCATCTGCCGGTTGCCACCGCCTTCCACGGAGACGTCTGCTCACGGACCATGATCAGATGGCAGGAAGCCCAGAAATCCATGGATTTCATCGAAGAACAGCTACGGCAGATTCCCGGTGGAGGACATCGTGCCACATCGTCACGCAGCAGCGGCCTGCGGCTGGCGGTTGCCCTGACAGAGGGGTGGCGCGGGGAGATATGTCACGTGGCGGTTACCGATGAAGCCGGTAAGTTTGCCCGTTACAAGATTGTTGACCCCTCCTTTCATAACTGGTCGGGAGTCGCCATGGCGCTCCGTGGGCAGCAGATATCCGATTTTCCGGTAATTAACAAGAGCTTCAATTTGTCCTATTGCGGGTTTGATTTATAAACAGGTTGAAGGTTGAAGGTTGAGGGATGAGGGTTGAGGGATGAGGAAATATCTTGAATTTGGTGGTCAAGTTGGGTTATCCCCTGACAGCCTTCAGCCTGTCAACCTGAGTAGTTATCAATACAAGGATAGTAACTCATGATTCGTGCCATTATTTCCCGTTTCAAGCAAGGACATCGCACCATGCCCTATCCCGCAGCGCCGCCGCAGATGCCGGAACGGTTCCGCGGTTACCCGGATGCAGCATCGCTGGCCCGGGCCGCAGAGCATGGTGATGATGAATCGGCAGAATGTCCGTATGGCGCCTTTTCGGCTTCAAACGGGGGCTGTCTGGATCTGGGGAAATGCCTCTTCTGCGCCGAGTGCCCGGCCGGCAACATGGAATTCACCACGGATCACCGGCTGGCCGTGACAAAGAGGGAGCAACTGCTCATAACGCCTGAGTCTGACCGCCAGCTGGCACAGCCGCTTCCTCCTGATCTGCGACGGATTTTCGGTCGCTCGCTCAAGTTCCGGGAGGTCAGCGCCGGCGGGTGCAATGCCTGTGAGGCCGATACCAACGTGCTGTCAACCATAGGCTGGGACTTGGGCCGCTTCGGCATTCAGTTCGTGGCCTCGCCCCGCCACGCGGACGGACTCTGGGTAACCGGCCCGGTTACTCAAAACATGGTCCAGGCACTGCTTACGACCTATGAGGCGATTCCCTCCCCCAAGATCGTTGTCGCCTGTGGCGCCTGTGCCATCAACGGCGGGCCGTACATCGATTCGCCCCAGGTCTGCAACGGTGTGGACAGACTGATTCCGGTCGATCTCTACATCCCCGGCTGCCCGCCTCATCCGTTAACCATTCTTGACGGGCTGTTGCGCATTCTCGATAAAATCAGATGATATCGCTCAATCCAAGAAAGGAGTCTTCATGGATCCTGAATTAAGCGAACAACTTAAAAGGGTTCTTGACTCTGTCGAAGCTCTGCTGCCGCAACGGGCAGGCAAGATCGACTGGAAAGAGTGCCATGCCGCCAACTGGCGGCGGCACTCCTTTGTCGGCTACCTTGACCCGGTGCCGGAAATCGAGGGGATACACCTGGACGATCTGCTCGGCATTGAAAAGCAGAAACAGATCCTGATCCGGAACACCGCCCAGTTTCTCAATAAGTTTCCTGCCAACAATGTTCTGCTGTGGGGTACGCGCGGCACCGGTAAATCATCTCTGGTCCGCGCCCTCCTCAATCGTTATGCCCCGGAGGGCCTCAGGATCATCCAGGTAGACAAAGATGATCTGGTTCACCTGCCTGATATTGTTAATTCGATTAAACAGGAACCGTACCGGTTTATAATCTTCTCCGATGACGTATCGTTTGAAGTTGGCGAGGTCGGTTACAAGATGCTCAAAAGTGCTCTGGATGGTTCCGTATATGCTCCGCCTGAGAACACGAGAATCTACGTCACGTCCAATCGGCGCCATCTGTTGCCGGAATACGAGACCGACAATCGCGGAGCTATGCTGGTCAAAAACGAGATTCATCACGGTGAGGCGGCTGAAGAAAAGATCTCGCTCTCCGGCAGGTTTGGTCTTTGGATCGGTTTCCACCCTTTTTCTCAGGATCAGTATGTCGAGGTTGTCCGGCAGTGGGTTGTGAAACTTTCCCAACAGTATAATATTGCTCCCGTCTGGGATGACAACGGAGAAAAGGCCGCCATAGAGTGGGCCTACAGCAAGGGAGACAACAGTGGTCGCATTGCCTATCAATTTGCTACCGACTGGGTAGGAGCTACACTGCTAAGGCAGCAGATGTAGAACGTTCAAAGTATGCAGGACATAAGTATCAATGCTGGAAACGGCCCAATCCTTACCAATTCATGCCCCATCAGATGTTGAGCATTGTAAGAACACCTCTTTCGTCTTCTCGGGAAAAACTCGAAGCAATCTGCTGAACACGGGCTGTCAGAGCCCAGGGAAGGGGTTCTTTGCGGCGTTGACAGGTGGGAGCCGGCGGGGTAAGGTGAAGCGTTTTTTATAGTATGTTGAAACTAATAGCTCATCAGGAGCGGCCCGAGTGTCACCCACACCTGAACAGGAAGCGCGCATAGAGATCGACCGCATGCTGGTCGAGGCCGGCTGGCTGGTGCAGGACGTGAAGAGTGTCAACCTGCATGCCGGCCGGGGCGTGGCCATCCGCGAGTTCCCGCTGGAGCGCGGCTTCGGTTTCGCCGATTACCTGCTGTATATCGACGGCCGGGCAGCCGGGGTGATCGAGGCCAAGCGGGCCGGCGTGACCCTCTCGGGTGTCGAGATCCAGTCCGACCGTTATACCCAGGGCCTGCCCGCTTCGCTTCCGGCCTGGTTCCGTCCCCTTCCCTTCCGTTATCAATCCACCGGCGTCGAGACCCGTTTTACCAGCGGCCTTGATCCCGATCCCCGTTCACGCGAAGTGTTCTCCTTTCACCGTCCCGAGACCCTGGCCGAGTGGCTGGATACGGCCTGCCGCAGCGTGGAGAGCGCCACCCACCAGCCCGGTGAAGTGGCTGAACCGGGCCTGATCTGGTCGCCGGACTGCTACCGACAGCGACTGCGACACATGCCGCCCCTGCACAGTGAGGGGCTCTGGCTGGCCCAGTTCACGGCCATCGGCAACCTGGAGAAATCCCTGGCCGCCGACCGACCCCGCTCGCTGGTGCAGATGGCCACCGGCTCGGGCAAGACCTTTACCGCCGTCTCCTTCATCTATCGCCAGCTGAAGTTCGCCGGTGCCCGGCGGGTGCTGTTCCTGGTAGACCGAGCCAACCTGGGACGCCAGACCCTCAAGGAGTTCCAGCAGTACCAGTCCCCTTACACCCCCTACAAGTTCTCCGAGGAGTACATCGTCAACCACCTGCAGTCCAGCCGCCTGGACAGCACGGCGCGGGTCAGCATCTGCACCATCCAACGGCTCTACTCGATCCTGCGCGGCGAGGAACTGGCCCCGGAGCTGGAGGAGGAATCGCTCTTCGACCATGCCGGCCTCTTCCGCGAGCCACCGCCGGTGGTCTACAACCCGGCCATCCCGCCCGAGACATTCGACCTGATCGTTACCGACGAGTGCCACCGCTCGATCTACAACCTCTGGCGTCAAGTGCTGGAGTATTTCGACGGATTCCTGGTCGGCTTGACCGCCACCCCCGGCAAGCAGACCTTCGGCTTCTTCAACCAGAACCTGGTGATGGAATACCCCCACGAGCAGGCCGTGGCCGACGGGGTCAACGTCAACTACGACGTCTACCGCATCCGCACGCGGATAACCCAAGGGGGCTCAGTCGTGGAGGCCGGACATTACGTGGACCACCGCGAGCGGGAGACGCGGGCCGTGCGCTGGGAACAGCTGGACGAGGACCTTGCCTACGAGGCGGGTCAGCTCGACCGGGACGTGGTGGCGGTGGACCAGATCCGCACCGTGATCCGGACCTTTCGCGACAAGGTGCTGACCGAGATCTTCCCCGGCCGCACCTGGGTGCCCAAGACCCTGATCTTCGCCAAGGACGACTCCCACGCCGAGGACATCGTCCGCATCGTGCGCGAGGAGTTCGGCAAGGGGAACGACTTCTGCCAGAAGATCACCTACCGCACCACCGGCCGCAAGCCGGAAGAGCTGATCGCCGAGTTCCGCACCAGCCCCATGCCGCGCATCGCCGTCACCGTGGATATGATCGCTACCGGCACCGACATCAAACCGCTGGAGTGCGTTTTCTTCATGCGCATGATCCGTTCCCGTTCCTTCTTCGAACAGATGAAGGGGCGCGGGGTGCGGGTGATCAACGATACCGACCTGCAGGCGGTCACCCCCGATGCCGTGGCCAAGACCCACTTCGTCATCGTCGATGCGGTCGGCGTCTGTGAACAGGACAAGACCGATTCCCGCCCGCTGGAAAAGAGGCCGAGCGTCTCCTTGGAAAAACTGCTCCAGGCCGTGGCCCTGGGCAATACCGAGAGCGAGGTGGTCTCCTCCATTGCCGGGCGTTTTGCCCGCCTGGAGCGCAAGCTCGATCCGGCCGGCAAGGCGGAGATCGAGCGGTTGACGGGTGGCAAGGGGTTGAAGGAGCTGACCGGCGACCTGATCGCTGCCATCGACCCGGAACAACAGATCGAGCAGGCCCAGGCCGATTTCGGCGTGGGTGATCCGACCGTGGAGCAGGTCCGCCAGGCCGGTGTCAGGCTGATCCAGCAAGCGGTTCGGCCGCTCTGTGAGCCGAAGCTCAGGGAGAAGATCCTGGAGCTGCAGCGTAAGGCCGACCAGATTATCGACACGGTCAGCGCCGACGAGGTGATCGAGGCCGGTTTCGATGCCGATGCCCTGGACAAGGCCAAGGGACTGGTGCACTCCTTCGAACAGTTCATCGAGCAGAACAAAGACGAGATCACCGCCTTGCAGATCCTCTACAGCCGCCCCTACCGCCAGCGGTTGAAGTACGACGAGATCAAGGGACTGGCCGAGATGATCGAACGTCCCCCTTATCTGTGGCGCATCGACCGATTGTGGGATGCCTACGCCGCCCTGGAAACATCCAAGGTCAAGGGGGCAGGCAGAAGGCGCCTCTGGACTGATATCGTCTCGCTGGTCCGTTTTGCCCTGCATCAAGAGCCGACCCTGGAGCCGTTCGAGGAGCATGTCCAAGAGAAATTTGCCGCCTGGATTGCCAAGCAGGAGGCCAGCGGGAAGGGTTTCAGCGATGAGCAGCGCTGGTGGCTGGAGCGGATTCGCGATCACGTCATTGCCAGCCTGGAGATCGGGCGGGATGATTTCGAGTTTACGCCGTTCAAGGAGAACGGCGGGATCGGCAAGGTGTATCAGTTGTTTGGAGAGGAGTTGTGGGGGATGTTGGAGGAATTGAATGAGGTGCTGGCGGCGTAATAATATAACTGATATATTATATTTGCTGTTGACATTAATAATTAATATGTTATTTTTATGTCATAAATAAATAACATGAGAGTTATATTATGACGCCGAAACAGAGACAGGCAGCCCGACAGCAGCTCGACAAGACCTTGAGCCTGTTCGGTTCTGCAAAAAGAATTCAACCGCCGGTAAAAGGATGGATTCGGGCCGTACGCGAGGTGCTGGGAATGTCTGGTACACAGCTGGCTAAACGGCTCGGGGTCTCTCAGCCGCGTATCCCGAAACTGGAGCAGGATGAGCTGTCCGGCGCTTTGACCCTGAAAACCATGCGTCAGGCGGCTGAGGCCTTGGACTGTGTCTTTATCTATGGACTTGTCCCGCGCACATCACTGGAGGATACCATCAGGGCGCAGGCCCGAAAGGTTGCCGGGGAACGCATGCAGCGGGTATCGCACTCCATGCTCCTTGAGTCGCAGGCACTAGGCAAGGAAGAGCAGCGCGCCTCCCTTGACGCTGCCGTTGATGAGCTGGCACGCGAGACGCCGCGAGACTTGTGGGATTCGAAAGCATGAACTTTGACTACCCGGAAGGGGCAACGCCACTCGACCCGGATGAGGCACAGGGATTGCTGCTCTCCCATATTACCACACGGGCAGAGCTTGACCGCTGGGAGCAGGAGAACATCACCGAAGCCGAAGTCTGGGCCTTCCGCCGCACCCCGCGTGACATCCTCACCGATGGTTTCATCAAACGCCTGCATAAACGGATGTTCGGCCAGGTCTGGCGCTGGGCAGGAGAATACCGGACCACCGGCAAGAATATCGGCGTGCCGGCATGGCAGATAGCCACGGAACTGCGCACTCTCTGTGCCGATACCGCCGCCTGGCTGGAACATGGCAGCTATCTGCCCGACGAGATCGCCGTCCGTTTCCATCACCGGCTCACGGTGATTCATCCTTTTCCCAACGGCAATGGCCGTCATGCCCGGATGATGACCGATATCCTGTTGGTGCATCTGTTGAATCAGCCACGTTTTACCTGGGGAGGCGGCAATCTTGTTGATGCCGGGGAGTGCCGCCGGCAGTACATAAACGCACTTCGGGCGGCGGATCGTCATGATTACGGGCCGCTGCTTGAGTTTGTTCGGACGTAGGATAAAGAAAAGCGGCAAGGTGTATCAGTTGTTTGGAGAGGAGTTGTGAGGGATGTTGGAGGAATTGAATGAGGTGCTTGCAGCGTGATGGAAAAACATAATTTAAAATCTCCCCTTAAGACTAAAATGATTAAGTTTGGGAAGCTATGTAAAGTTCAAGGTGGATTTGCATTCAAAAGCACATGGTATAAAGGAGACGGAATACCTCTTGTCAGAATTTCGAGCCTTGTAAATAGCACTGTTCAATTTGACGAAAAGACGGTCTTCCTTGATCCCTCGCGATTAAAGGAATACTCCGATTTTACTTTAAAAAAGGGTGACACCCTCATTGCCATGTCGGGTGCAACTACAGGCAAAATGGCTGTTTATAGCGACAACCAAGAAGCTTTGCTTAACCAACGTGTTGGAAGATTCAAGTTGTTGTCAGAGTTACCAGTTGATCCTAAATATATTTCCTACCTTGTAATCCAACTTCGCGACAGAGTCCTTAAAGATGCATACGGCGCAGCACAGCCAAATATCAGTCCCAAACAAATTGAAGATATTGAAGTCCCATATTTCCCTTTGAATGAGCAACGACTGATCGTCGCCGAAATCGAAAAGCAATTCTCCCGCCTGGATGAAGCCGTTGCCTCACTCAAGCGGATTCAGGCTAATCTCAAACGCTACAAAGCCGCCGTCCTCAAGGCCGCTGTGGAAGGCAAACTCACCGAACAGTGGCGTAAGGATCACCCCGACGTCGAACCTGCCGACCAACTCCTCAAACGCATCCTCGCCGAACGCCGCGACAAGTGGGAAACCGAAGAGCTGGCGAAGATGAAGGCAAAGGGTATAAAGCCGAAGGATGATTCTTGGAAGAAGAAATACAAGGAGCCTGCCTGGCCGGATACGGCCAATCTGCCGGAATTGCCGGAGGGGTGGGTGTGGGCGAAACTTGAAGCTATTGCTGCACTCAAGGGTGGAATCACGGTAGACAAGAAGCGAAAAGACCCGACTGCGCGGCTTGTCCCCTATCTCCGTGTTGCTAACGTGCAGAGAGGTTACCTGAACCTAACAGAAATGAAAGAGATAGAGGCTTCTCAATCCGTCATCGAAGAATTAAGCCTTATCCCAGGTGATATTTTATTTAATGAAGGCGGAGACCGCGATAAGCTTGGTCGTGGCTGGATTTGGGAAGGCCAACTTCCTGAATGTATCCATCAGAATCACGTCTTTAGGGCAAGACTCTGTGCCAGCGGTGTTTCAGCAAAGTTGATTTCTTGGTGGGGTAACACATTCGGTAAGGACTATTTTCTTCGAGCAGGAAAGCAGACAACAAATCTTGCATCCATTAATATCACAAAGCTCAGTGAATTCCCGATTCCACTGATGCCAGAAGCTGAACAACACCAAATTGTGGAAGAAATCGAGCGCCGTCTCTCCGTCACCGAAGAACTCGAAGCCACCATCGAAACCAACCTCAAACGCGCTGAGCGACTTAGGCAGACGATCTTGCAACAGGCGTTTTCGGGTGGGTTGGTTTAAATACTGGAGGGTGCATTGAACAACCCTTTTTCAGAAGAAAAACTCGCAAGGTTGTTCGAGTCAGATGCTGCCAGAGCTGATCGCCTTAAACGACGTGAGAGCACCACGCTCGAACTGAAACAGAATTTCAGCCTGTCACCTGATGCCAAGGTTGAATACGGTCGCACAATGGCTGCATTTGCGAACCGAGATGGCGGCTATTTATTGTTTGGAATAAAGGACCAACCGCACCTCTTGTTGGGTATGATCAATGATAGATTCGAGACACTTGACCCGAGGATTTTATCGCAGTTCCTTGCCGAACAATTTTCGCCAAATATTAACTGGCATCATCACGTACATAACAAAGATGGAAAGCGTTTCGGTGTTATCTACGTAGCACCAGCAAAACGTAAACCAATCGTTTGTACAAGAAACAACGGCAAGCTGAGAGATGGCGACGTATATTATCGATATCAAGGTGAAACTAGGCTTATAGCATCTGCTGAACTTCATGGGCTTATACAAGATCTCATTGACGCCGAAAGGAAGTCATGGCGAGAGTTATTAACCAAAACAGCTCATACAATTCCAAGCGCAACATATCTTCTGGACACAAATTCAGGCCGTGCAACCGGTGAGCGAGGTACATTTGTAATCGGTGAGCAACTCCTCGAAAAGGTCAAATTCATCGAGGAAGGACACTTTGAAGAAGGGGGAGAACCGGCATTACGGGTTATTGGTGATGTTGAAGTTGTGAGAACTGAAATGGTCCAGGTACCTCATCCGGTTCCGACAGACCCTGCAGTTACTCACCCTTTGCTACAGAAAGATCTAATGGCAGGAATAAATGCGGAGTTTGGGGCGGGGACTGTAAATCAGTTCGACATGCAGTGTGTTCGGTCCGTACATAACGTAACTACTAATCAAGAATGGTACTATTTGAACACCATTGGATTACATGCACCGCAATACAGCAATACTTACCTTGAGTGGCTTAAAGAGCAGTTTAGGCAGAATCCAACATTCTTTAACGATGCGCGAATGATACGAAATCTATTTTGATGTGGAATTCTTAGCGGGGAGTATCGGAAGTCTCTTTCGTGGTCTCTTTCACTGCCCGCTCTTCCCTGAAACGTTGCAGGTCTTCTTCGGTAATATGAATACCTTCAATTGCGCTGGAAGAGATAATGGATCTATCCAGCATTTTGCGCCTGAGCACAGGATCTTTCAGGTAGGGATTGGTTTCAAGCAATGACTTTTTCATAGAGGCAGTATACCGAATCCGACGATATTTTGCACCAGAAATGCCATTTTAGCTCAGGTGCTAGAGCACATCACTCGTAATGATGAGGTTCAATTCCCCTTTAGCTCAGTTGGTAGAGCAGGTGGCTGTTAATCAACAGGAAAAATTTGAAGGACTTCGCACATGATCATTTTCCTCGACGAATCTGGCGATTTGGGCTTTGACTTTAGCAAGCCGAAGACATCCAGAAAGTTCGTTATTACTCTTCTCGTTTGTGAAAATGTTGAAGCAATTGAAGGGTTCCGTCGTGGCGTTCGCAGGACCTTGAAAAACAAGCTTAACAACAGGAAGAACAGATCACAGGAGTTGAAAGGTACCAATACTACTCAGGTCATCAAGGAATATTTTTACCGTCATGTATCGCCTGATGGCTGGCAAATCTATTCGGTAATTCTGAATAAAAGCCGGGTGTACGATAATCTTCGTACAAAGCTTGGAAAGAAGAAGCTTTACAACTTTCTGGCCCGGTTTCTTCTGGAAAAGATTGATCTTTCAAAGGCCGGCAATACCGTCAACCTGATTATGGACAGGTGCAAGAACAAAGAGGAGATCAAAGACTTTAACTCCTATGTAGAAAACCAGCTACAGGGATTACTGCCGCTGGATATCCCACTATTCATAACCCACGAAATGTCACATAACAACCCTGGCTTGCAGGCTGTAGATCTCTTTTGCTGGGGAATCTTCAGAAAACACGAGGGAGAGGATGAAGAATGGTACAGGGTGTATCGTTCGGCCATTGCCTACGAAGGGGAGTATCTGAAATAGACAATAAAAAAGACGGCCCCTGTTACGTCTATTATCCCGAGGCTCATGGCCAACCGATGGAGGGGAGCACCTCAGGCACGTAACAGGATTTACCCGTCTGTTAAGACTGTATACCTGATAAAATTTAACTGTCAACAATTATTGTTGACGCTTAGTGATCCTCGGGTTATGAGCCCGATGGTCGGTGACCACTAGACCCCCAGTCTAGTGAGCCAATAACCTACGGCTTAGAAGGCCGTTGCTCTATAATCATAAAATTGAAACGAGACCATAGATGACCCCAGCGGCAATCGTACAAAAACTCTGGAACTACTGCAACGTCCTGCGCGACGACGGAATGAGCTACGGCGATTACGTCGAGCAGCTCACCTTCCTGCTCTTCCTCAAGATGGCCGACGAGCGGACGAAGAAACCCTACAGCCAGACAAGCCCGGTTCCGGCTGGCTATGACTGGCCCAGCCTGCTGAAGAAGGACGGCGACGAACTCTTCGACCACTACCGCCACACTCTGGAAAAACTGGGACAGGAGAAGGGGCTGCTGGGACTGATCTTCGGCCGCGCCCAGAACAAGTTCCAGGACCCGGCCAAACTGCGCCGTCTGCTGGTGGACCTGCTGGACAAGGAAAACTGGTCGATCATGAGCGCCGACGTCAAGGGGGAGGCCTACGAGGGGCTTTTGGAGAAGAACGCCCAGGACACCAAGAGCGGCGCCGGGCAGTACTTTACCCCGCGTCCGCTGATCCAGGCCATTGTGGATGTCATGGCGCCCAGGCCGAAGGAGACGATCTGCGACCCGGCCTGCGGCACCGGCGGCTTTCTGCTGTCGGCCTTTACCTATGTCAGCGACCCCAAGCATTACAAGCTGGACCGGGACCAGAAGCGATTCCTGGAAACCGAGACCCTGCGCGGCTGGGAATTGGTGCACGCCACGGCACGGCTCTGCGCCATGAACATGATGCTGCACGGCATCGGCGGCGAGGCGCTCCCCATCGAGGCGGGCGTTGATTCGCTGGCTTCCGATCCGGGCGAGCGCTTCGATATCATTCTGACCAACCCGCCCTTCGGCAAGAAGAGCAGCACAACCATCATCGGCGCGGACGGCAAGGCCTACAGCGAAAAGGAGACCATCGAGCGGGATGATTTCTGCGCCACCACCTCCAACAAGCAGCTCAACTTCATGCAGCACATCAAGACCCTGCTCAAACAACACGGCCGCGCCGCCGTGGTGGTGCCGGACAACGTGCTCTTCGAAGGCGGTGCGGGTGAAACAATCCGTCGCAAGCTGCTTCAGGAGTGCGACGTGCACACCCTGCTGCGCCTCCCTACCGGTCTGTTCTATGCCCAGGGGGTCAAGGCCAACGTGATCTTCTTCGACAAGAAACCGGCCAGCGAGACACCCTGGACAAAGAAGCTCTGGATCTACGACCTGCGCACCAACCTGCACTTCACCCTCAAGACCAACCCGCTCAAGCGCACCGACCTGGAAGAGTTCGTGGCCCTCTACAATCCGGCCAACCGCCATGAGCGCAGCGCCACCTGGAGCGATGCGACCCCCGCTGGCCGCTGGCGGTCCTACGACTACGCCAATCTGATGGCCCGCGACAAGGCCAGTCTGGACATCTTCTGGCTGCGGGACGAATCCCTGGAGAATTCGGACAACCTGCCCGAGCCGGGTGTGATCTGCCGCGACATGATCGTTGATCTGGAAAGCGCTCTGGAACAGCTGCGGCTGATCGCGGAGGATGTGGGTGAAGAACTCGATGAGAGCTAGGAGCCTGTCGGACTTAGGGGAAATCTAAGGTATACTGACAGTGCAGACATCTATCCGCATGACGACAGGGCGAGGGAAGATAGTGACGACAGAAGAGCGGTTCACAAATCATAAACAGGTCTTTACCTGCCCCCACTGCGGTGAACGCATATCCATGCTGCTGGATTCCTCAATCGGCTTCCAGAGCTACATCGAGGACTGCGAAGTCTGCTGCAACCCCATCGAAATCAGTTATCAGGCCGAAGAAGGCAGAATCGTCTCGTTCCAGGCCCTGATCTCATGATATAAAGCAATCAGGCCGCCTTGGCCCGGTAACATCCCGTCAACACGGATTCGGAGGTTCTTCATGAAGGTCGAATGGCTGGAAAGTCTTTCGGTAGGGGTAGAGGAAATCGATCGCCAGCACAAGCTCCTTTTCGATAAATACAATGACTTTTTTACGGCCTACTCCGAGGGGCGGTCCGACGAAGAGGTAATCCGGCTGTTGAGTTTTCTTGAAGAGTATGTGGCCGTCCACTTTGCCAACGAGGAGAGGCTGCAACGACTGATCGGGTTTCCTGATTACCAGAAACATCTGAAGCAACACCAGGAACTGACCCGCACGGTTGCCGAACTCAAGGAACGCTTCAAAAAGCAGGGTCCCGACCCGAGCCTTATTACATCCACGGGCCTGTTGATGACCGGTTGGCTTATCGAGCACATTTCCGTCATGGACCGTGCCATCGGTCGGTTCATGAAGGAAGTGCAAAGCCGGGGTGCCGGGGAAAAACCCTGAAGCCGCCTGTGAAGAGGATTTTAACGGGATGTCCGAGTGGACGCCGACTGTCGGCGAGGCTTGAAGAGAAAGCTGTTTCACAAAATGACCCTCGTTAAATAAGGAGGTGTGCGACATGAAGGTACTTGTCGATTTATGCGTGGTTCCGATCGGAGTTGGCGTATCCCTGTCTGCCTATGTTGCGGAATGTGAAAAAATCCTGACCGGGGCGGGCCTGAAGAGTTCGCTGCACTCCTACGGGACCAACATCGAAGGCGAGTGGGACGATGTTTTCGCGCCCATCAAACGCTGCCATGAAAAAGTCCACGCCATGGGAGCACCGCGGATTACAACAACCATCAAGCTGGGAACACGCACCGACCGGGATCAGACCATGGCGGAGAAGATCGAAAGCGTGAAGAGCAAGCTGTGACCGCCACACGTGATGAGCAAAGAGACAGTTGATATCCCCCTGATCCCCCTTTCTCAAGGGGGATTTTTGCAGCGGCGCCAGAAACGACAGTTTGTGCGGCGAACCAAAGGAACAGGCTTGCAATGAAAATCCTGCACACATCGGATTGGCACATCGGGCGGGCGCTGTATGGCCGCAAACGCTACGAGGAATTCGCGCAATTTCTCGACTGGCTGATCGGCTGTATTGAGTCAGAAGGGATCGAGGCCCTGCTGGTGGCCGGGGATGTCTTCGACAACGGTACGCCCGGCAACCGGGCGCTGGAGCTCTATTACCGCTTTCTGTGCCGCTGTGCCGGAGCAGGCTGCCGTCACGTGGTGGTCACGGCCGGCAACCACGATTCCCCCTCGCTGCTGAATGCACCCCGCGAGGTGTTGCGTTTCCTCAATGTCCACGTGGTTGGCTGCATGGCCGAAGCGACCGATGAGCTGGTTGTGCTGAACGATGTTGACGGCCGGCCGGAGCTGATCGTCTGCGCGGTTCCCTATCTGCGTGACCGCGATATCCGCAGCGCCGAGGCCGGTGAAACCTTTGAGGACAAGGGGCGCAAACTTGTGGAGGGTATCCGCGAGCACTACCGGCAGGCGGGCGAGGCGGCCGTTGCCAAGCGCTCCGAACTGGGGAGGAATATCCCCATTATCGCCATGGGACACCTGTTTACCAACGGCGGTCAGACCATGGAAGGCGATGGGGTGCGGGAGCTGTATGTGGGGACCCTTGGGCAGGTGCGGGCCGATTGCTTTCCCGAATGCTTCGACTACCTGGCCCTCGGTCATCTGCATCTGGCGCAGCGGGTCGGCGGTTCGGATCTGCGCCGCTATTCGGGTGCGCCCATCCCGATGAGCTTCGGCGAGGCCGGGCAGCGCAAGGTTGTGGTGGCGGTGAATACAGGCGCCGAAGTTGTAACGGTACAGGAAATCCCTGTCCCCTGTTTTCAGACCTTGGCCACGGTGCGCGGCGACTGGCAGCGCATCGCCGGGCGGATCGGGGAGCTGAAACGGGATGGTGCGGCGGCTTGGCTGGAGGTGATCTACGAGGGGGATGAGGTTATCGCTGATCTGCAGGAACGCTTGCGGGAACTGATCGACGGCACGGCGCTGGAAATCCTGCGGGCCAAGAACATGCGCCTGGTGGAGCGGACCCTGAGCCGGATGGCGACGGAAGAGACCCTGGATGATCTCAGTGTTGACGATGTCTTCGCCCGCTGCCTGGCGGCCCATGCGGTGCCCGAGGAGCAGCAGGCCGAACTGGTGGCGGCCTTTCGTGAGACCGTGGCGGCACTGCATGAAGATGCCAGTTTGGGGGAAGTATGAAAGTCCTGCGCCTCTCTTTTAAAAACCTCAATTCCCTGGCCGGTGTCTGGAGTATCGATTTCACCCACCCCGACTATGTCTCCAGCGGCATCTTTGCCATCACCGGGCCGACCGGCGCCGGCAAAACCACCATCCTGGACGCCATCTGCCTGGCCCTCTACGGCCAGACCCCCCGTCTCAGCCGGATCACCCAGGGCGAAAACGAGATCATGTCGCGCCAGACCGGCGAATGCTTCAGTGAGGTGGAATTTGAAACCGCCAAGGGGCGTTTTCGCTGCCACTGGAGCCAGCACCGCTCGCGGCGACAGGCCGACGGCCAGTTACAGTCGCCCAGACATGAGATCGCCGTGGTTGAAAGCGGACAGATCCTCGAATCAAAACTGAGGGCCGTGGCTGAAAAGGTTGAAGAGGTCACCGGCATGGACTTCGACCGTTTCACCCGTTCCATGCTGCTGGCGCAAGGTGGCTTCGCCGCATTTTTGCAGGCCCGCCCCGACGAGCGCGCCCCGATCCTGGAGCAGATCACCGGCACCGCCATCTACAGCCAAATCTCCATTAAGGTCCATGAGCGCACCAGCGAGGAAAGGAAACAGCTGGGAGAGCTGCGGGCCGAACTGGAGGGTATCCGGCTGCTGACGCCGGAGGAAGAGCAGGACCTGCTGTGTAAAAAAACGGATCTGCTCCTGGCGGAACAGGCCCTGACCACGGAAGCCCGGATTATCCGCGAAGCCCAGGCCTGGCGGGAGCGAATCGCGGCCCTGGAGGCGGAACTCCGGCAGCTGGATCAGTACCGCTCAGATTTTGAAACACGCAAAACAGCTGCCGCGCCGGAGCTGGAGCGGCTGGAGCTGGCCGGTCGCGCCCTGAATCTGGAAGGGGAGCACGCCCATATCCTGTCGCTTCGCGTCCAGCAGACTGCTGAACAGGGCGAACTGAAGGATGCAGAGGAACGACTCCCCCAGCTTCGGATTGACTGGCAGAGCGCCTTTGACGCACTGCAACTGGCCGAGAGCGGCTTGACACGCGCCCGGGTCGAGCAGGAACAGGAGGCGGAGCTGATCCGTATTACCCGTGCGCTGGATGTCAAGCTCGGCGAGGCCCAGGCCCAGCTGCAAGGCTTGACGGTCGAGATAGAAAAAACACAGCGACAAAACGGCGATTTTCGCCGGGCGATAACCGAATGCGATCTGCGCAGGAACGAAATCGGCGCGGAGTTGCAGCAGGCCGCCGCCTTTCTGGATGCGCACCAAAACGATGCCGGACTGGCCGAGGCCCTGACCGGCATCGAACAGCAGCTGAAGGGGCTGAAGACGCTGGATGCGCAACGGCGTGACACGCTGGCCAAGCTGGGGCAGCAGTCAACAGTGATCGAGACCGCCCAACTGACCCTCGGCCGGACTGAAACCGCCTGGCAGGGGGCTCAGCAGGCCGTTAATGCGGCGCAACAGCAGCAGACGGATCTGCGTACCGTTCGCGAAACCATTTTGCAGAACCGAGATCTTTCCGCATGGCGCACTGATGCCGAAGCAGTCACGACCCGCCAGACCCGCCTGGGGATGATTCAGGAAACCGTTGCGCGAATCGCGGAGGCGCAGCCGGGACTGCTGGAGCTGAAACTGCGCGGAGAGGGGCTTGGAGAGCGGAGGCAGGCCCTGGTCCGGCAGGAGGAGATGCTGGCCCGTGAATATGAATTGTGCGAGCAGGTTGCCAAAAAAATGCAGGATAACGTCCTGTTGCTCAACCGGGTGCGCAGTCTGGAAGAGGATCGAAAACAGCTGGTGGACGGCGCCCCCTGCCCGCTCTGCGGCGCTGCCGATCACCCCTATGCCTCCGGAAATATCCCGCAGCCGGACGAGGCCCGCCAGGAGCTTGAGCTGGCCCTCAACGAGGCGAAACGGGTGCAGGAGGAACTTTCCCGGATCAGGCAGGATCTGGTGGCTGTTGCCAAGGACCTGCAACGTAACGCAGAGGATCAGGCCGCGCTTCAGGAACGGCTGCTGCGCGATGAGGCCTTGTGCGCCGGCGCCTTTGCGGAGCTGGGGATACGCGCCGACCCTGAGACGCGGCCGGAGGTTATTCGGCGCGAATCCGAGACCTGCCGGGAAGAGCTGGCCATCCGCCACGACATCATCCGCACGGGGGAACTGAACGAGCAGGAAGAACGAACGCTTCAGACAGCGATGACCAGGCTCAGGGACGAGCTGGCCACGCATGACAAGGCCCGGCTGGCGGCCCGCCTGGG
This sequence comes from Desulfuromonadales bacterium, assembly GCA_016650295.1. GTDB lineage: Bacteria > Desulfobacterota > Desulfuromonadia > Geobacterales > Pseudopelobacteraceae > CAIPTY01. The sequence continues at coordinate 108,886 of JAENWA010000013.1, forward strand.
ACAGGAAGCGGCGCTGCGGGAACGCACCCGTCTGGAGGGGGAATCCGCGTCGCTTCATGACGACCTTGAACAGGCGCTGACCCTGGTCGGAGGCGTTGTAGCGCCCTATGGGTGTGGCGAGGTTGCGCCGGATACGGCCGACAAGCTGCTGGCGGCCCTGACAACCCGGCGCAACGCCTTTGTTCAGCGCTTTCAGGCCGGGGAACGTCTGGAAAAAGCGCTGGCCGACACGACAGCCGAACAGGAAAAACAGCGGGCCTTGCTGGCCGGATCGCACAAGACGCTTGAGGAGCGGGAGCTGCTGCTGCGGGAGAAAGGCGCACAGCGGGATCTGCTGGTTGAGCAGCGTCTGGAACGCTATGGAGAACGCAACCCGGATACGGAGGAAAAACGGCTGGCCGATGCGCTGCGACAGGCCGGTGAACGGCGTGAAGCGGCGCTGCGGGAGCAGAACCGGCTGCGTGCCGAGCTTGACGGGTTGAGCCGGCTGGTGGAACGGCTGTCGGACGCTACTACCCGAAGGGGTGAGCAGCTTGCCGAACGGGAAGCTGCCTTCCGTCTGTGTCTGGCGGATGCCGTTTTTGCGGACGAGGCCGCTTTTCAGGAGGCGCGCCTGCCAAGGGAGCGCTTCGATGAGCTCAGGCATAAGGCCGAGACCCTGCGCTCGGAGGAGATCGCCATTCAGGCCCGTCACCAGGACCGCAGCCAGGCCCTGGCCGGGGAGCGTGATCGACAGCTGACCGATAAAGCGCTGGATCTGATTCAGGAGGAGAACGCCGCTGTTAGTGGACGCTTGAACGAGCTGCAGAAGGAGTTGGGCGCCATCGATCAGCAACTTCGCCAGCACGCCGAACAGCAGCAGCGCCATCAGAGCCGGCTTCAGGCAATAGCGATACAGAGGCGCGAGTGCGACCGCTGGGAGCAGCTGCACAGCCTGATCGGCTCCAGCGACGGGAAGCGCTTCCGCAACTTTGCCCAAGGGCTGACCTTCGAGTTGATGGTTGCCCATGCAAACCGTCAGTTGCAGAAGATGAGCGACCGATATATACTGCTGCGCGACAACAGCGAACCGCTGGAACTGAACGTTATCGACAACTACCAGGCCGGGGAGATCCGTTCCACCAAGAATCTTTCCGGTGGCGAGAGTTTCATCGCCAGCCTGGCCCTGTCACTCGGGCTTTCCAGTATGGCCAGCCGCAACGTGCGTGTTGATTCATTGTTTCTTGACGAAGGATTCGGTACACTTGATGAGGATGCGTTGGAAACCGCCCTGGAAACCCTTTCCGGCCTGCAGCAGGACGGCAAGCTGATCGGCATCATCTCGCATGTCCCGGCACTCAAGGAGCGCATCGGTACACAGATTCAGGTAGAGGCAGGCAGCGCAGGGCGCAGCAGGATCAGCGGACCGGGTGTGAATCGACTTTGAATCACGCCCCACAACAGTATGAAACCCGGCTGGATAGTATCCCGCTGGTTCAATTAAAGGAGGTTACAGTATCCCATGACCAAAGCTGACATCGCAGAAAAGATCCAGGATTCTACCGGCCTGACAAAAAAGGAATCCGCCGAAATGATGGAGGCGGTCTTTTCCATCATGAAGAACACCCTGGAATCCGGAGAGACGTTGAAAATATCCGGTTTCGGCAGCTTCCTCGTAAAAGAGAAGGCGGACCGTCGCGGCCGCAACCCGCAGACCGGAGAGGCAATCACCATAAAGGCCAGGCGGATACTGACCTTCAAGCCAAGCAATCTTCTCAGGGATGCGATCAATGGAACAGAAGAATGATCCGGCTGGTCATCCTGTGAACAATAATCGGATTCCCGCACAAAATTTCTTGTGCCCGCATCCAATATCAACCGGCGATATCTCCGGCCAAAGAGGTTATGTACAATGAAACAACCCGTCAGATATATCCTGTTCACCCTGCTGGCCTGCTCACTTTCCGTCGCGGCCGGGGCTGCCGACCCCGCCACAGGCACGCAGCCCCAGAAACCGTCCCTGCTGTCGCCTGCTCAGCAGATACTGCCCACCGAAACCCCCAAAAAACCGGAGGACACATCGGCACAACAGACCTTGCGCCTGGGGCATGTGGATCTTATACGGATCAGCAACGAATCCGAGACCGGAAAAGCAGGAAAGCTTCAACTGGCCGAACTTCAAAAAAAATTGCAGGGCCAGATCGAGACCAAGCGCAAGCAACTGGATAAACAAAAGTCGGCCATTGAAGCCAAGCTGAGCACGCTGACCGCCCAGCAACGGGAAGCCAAGGGCAAAGATTTTCAGAAAAAAGTCGAGGAGTTCCAGAAATTCGGCCAGAAGGCTGAAAAAGAACTTCAGGAACGGCAGGAGGAGTTCAGCAACAGTCTGTTCAAGGCAATTGAGCAGGCCAGCTCCGAATACGGCAAGGCCAATGGTCTTGCTCTGGTGGTTGTCAAGAGAGAGCTCCTGTATTTGGGCAGCGGGGTCGATGCCCAGGATGTGACCGACGGGGTAATCAAGCTGATCGACAAAAAGTAATCGGTAACAACCTGATGTGAAAATGAGAAGAGCCGCCCTGGCAGACCAGGGCGGCTCTTCTTGTGTGGCTTCAATGGTACCGTCTGACGTATTAAAAGAGCGGATGTTCAAACGACAGATAGGCCAGGCCGCCAAGCTCTCCTCTGGATGGCCCAACCCCTATGGGCATGGAAACTCCCGGCACAATCTGAAGTCCGGATTTGAAGTTGATGGCGAATCGAACGCCAGGGTTGATAAAGAACGTGTTTGCCTGCTGTTTGCTGCCGTCCGGTTGCACTGATTCTCCCGATGTACCGGCTGCTTCAAGCATCAGGTTGAAATTCTCCGTAGCCAGGTAAATGAGGCTGGCGCCGTAATTAAATGAAGTGGTATCAGCTTTTGCCCCACCCGATTCCCTGCTGCGCGGGGTGTATGTGGCTCCGAGGTTCCAGTGGGTAACAAATTTATCCGATAACTCTACACTCAAAGGGATATTGGCCTGAAGACCGACCGAATCGGTGCCGTGTCCTTTTTTGTAATCGCCGGTCGGCAGTATGACGGAAAACCGAGGGGACAATGCAATATGGTCTTTTAACACAGCCTGATAACGGTAGTTAAGAGCAATGTCACCGATGCCGCTTGCATTTGCAGGGTCGCTCACATGCACCACGGGAATGGTATAGGAAAGCTGATGAGTCTCATTCGGTACCGGCCATTCCTGCGTAAAGGTATAGATCCAGTCCTTGGATTCCTTCAGATACATGAAGGTCTGGATATGCTGTACAACCCCTGCTTCCTGATTGTAAGCCTCCTCCAGCAGGAATGAATTGTCCTGGATTTTCTTCGGTTCTTCGGCCATGACCTGAAAAGGCATACTTGCAATAAGAGTCAGTGCCAAAACAATCTTTTTACCCCGCATAACAACCTCCAAATGATTTTGGATAATCGTTTTCATTAGATAATAGATCATATGGGTGGTGTCAAGATAAAGCAAAGTTGGAGGCGTCCTATCGTTTTCCTGCACATTGAAAGGTGTTGTTGTGTTATTTGCGGTTCCCGGCTGCCTCACGGGCAGCAAGAGGCTTATCAGGTAAAGGGTTTCCTGAAGAGCAAACCGTAGTGGTACGGCGGCAGGTCATAGCGGTTGCTCTCGTTGAAACGGAAACCGGCTTCTCTCCCCCATTCGATGCACTGTTCCGGTCGGGGACGTATCTCCATGGCCGGACCTCGCGGCGTTGCGGGGTCATAGTTCCAGTGAATTACCGCCAGCATGCCGTTCGGCTTGAGTACGCGGAGGACCTCTTTCATCAAGGCCACC
>JAENWA010000014.1 GCA_016650295.1 Desulfuromonadales bacterium
ACCTCCAGCAGTCTCGGGATCCGGCCGCCCGAGAGTCGCAGCGGCAGCGAACGGATGGTGCGGATGTTTTCGGTCACATCCTCACCGCTGATGCCGTCACCACGCGTGGAAGCGACCGTCAACAGGCCGTCGGCATAGATCAGTTCCACCGCCAGTCCATCCATCTTGGGTTCACAGATATAGGGGATCTGGCCTTCCGTTGATAATCCCAGGTTTTTCCTGACCCGCAGGTCAAAGTCCCGGATTTCAGCGGCATTGACGGCATTTTCCAGAGAGAGCATCGGCAGGCGGTGCATAACCGAGGAAAACTTGTCCAAGGAAGCCCCGCCAACCCGCTGGGTCGGCGACTCGGGGGTGGCCAGTGTGGGATAGAGTTCCTCAAGCCGCTGCAGCTCGAGAAACAGCTGGTCATACTCTGCGTCGGATATGGTCGGCGCATCCAGGACATAATATTGCCGGTTGTGCTGCTCCAGCTGATGACGGAGTTCCTCGGCCCGTTTCCGGGCGGTATCCTCGGGGCTGGCGGTATCAAGAAGCGATAACTGCATCGGTTTCCTCACAGGATTGGTTGACTTCGGGGCAGGGTACAGTATTATGCAGCTTATTTCAATGGAAGCCCGCGCACCGGAACTGGAATGGAACAGGCACAGCTGGACAGACTCCAGCAATGGTTTGAGGCATACGTCCGGACCTATAATGATATAGATGAGGAAGGCTCCCGCAACATCCTGCTCAAGGTCGAACATACCCGCAAGGTGTGCGGGATCATGGAGCTTCTGGCAGAAGGTGAAGGATTGACCGCCGAAGAGACCCGGATTGCCGGTGCGGTGGCGCTGCTGCACGATGTGGGGCGCTTTCCCCAGTTCCGGCGCTGGCGGACCTTCCGGGATAGCGACTCCGACAATCACGCCCGTCTGGGGATCGAGGTTATTCGCCGGCATGGTCTGCTGGACGGTCTCCCGGACGCTGAACGCACCCTGATCGAAGAGGCGGTCCGTTTCCACAACCTGCTGGCGCTGCCGCTTCGCTTCAAATCCCCGACCACACTGTACATCCGCCTGATCCGCGATGCCGACAAACTGGACATCTGGCGGGTGTTCTTCGATTACTTCCGCCAGCCGGATGATCTGCGGCCATCGGCGGTGACGCTCGGTTTTCCCGACCTGCCCGAAGTGACCCCGGCCTGTGTGGCTGAACTGGCCGCCGGCCGTATCATCCGCCTGGAAGATGTGCGGGTATTGAACGATTTCAAACTGTTGCAGATATCCTGGGTCTATGATCTGAACTTCCGCTCATCGTACCGGCTGTTGCAAGAGCGCGGCCATATACCGGCCCTGGCGGCAACGATCCCGCTCGATGAGCCTGCCCGACAGGCCGTGGCGCTGGCCGTGGCAGCGATTGAAAAAAATGCGCGTGAATACCCGCAACTCACGGCTTCCACTTAAAGGAGAATACATGACATCCCGCAACCATCGCCTTGAAACGGAAAAACTTCGCTGGAGCTGTGACCCGGCCCTGTTCGATTTTGAAACTACAGCAGAACTACCCGACCTGGACTATGCCATCGGCCAGAAACGGGCGCTGCGCTCGATCGAATTCGGCCTGGGGATGCAGGAGACCGGCTTCAACCTGTTTATCTCGGGCGAGACCGGCACCAGCCGCACCTCCACCATCCGCAATATCCTCGCTAAACGGGCCAAAACTGAAGCCCAGCCCAGCGACTGGGTCTATGTCAATAATTTCAAGGACAGCGATTCCGCTGTCTCCCTGGCGCTTCCGGCCGGAAAGGGGAGTGAGCTGGCGGCCGACATGAAGGATCTGGTGGATGCCTTCAGGATCGATATCCCCAAGGCGCTGGAAAGCCCGGAGTATGAGGCCCGTCGGGCTGAAATCCTGGACGGATACCAGAAAAACAACAACGACCTTTTCCAGATCCTGGAGAAGGAATCGAGTAAACATGGTTTCGCACTGCAGCGGACCGTCTCCGGCTTGGTGATCGTCCCACAGAAGGAGGAGCGCAACTACACCCAGGAAGAATACGAGGGGCTGACCGATAAAAAACGGGACAAACTGGACCTGACCGGAAAAAAACTGACCGAAAAGCTGAACGAGGTGCTGCGGCGGGTCCGGGATAACGAGAAACTGACCAAGGAGGCCCTGTCGCAGGCCGACCGCGAACTGGGCATGTCCTGCTTGGGGCACCGTCTCGATCCGCTCCGGGAGAAATACGTTGGCCTGGAAAAGGCGCTGGGCTATCTGGATGCGGTGCAGGAGGATATCCTCAACACCCTTGATGACTTCAAGCCCCAGGCCACCCAGCCGCAGATCCCCGGCATCAAGCTGCCGCACCAGGAGCCGACCTTTGAGCGTTACGAGGTCAACGTGCTGGTGGACAACGGGCAGACCGACGGCGCGCCGGTGGTGTTCGAATCGAACCCCACCTACAACAACCTCTTCGGCCGGATCGAGCACGTCATGCAGTACGGCGGCGTGGCGGTGACCGACTTCACCATGATTCGGGCCGGGGCCCTGCACCGCGCCAATGGCGGCTATCTGGTGATTGACGCCCGCGAGGTGCTGATCAATCCCTTTGTGTGGGATGCGCTCAAACGCTGCATCCGCACCGGCGACATCCGCATCGAGGATGTACTGGAACAGTACCGTTTCATGACCATGGTGACCCTCAAGCCCGAGGCGGTGCCAATGCAGACCAAGATCGTCATGATCGGCACCCCCTGGATCTACTACCTGCTGTTTTACATGGATCCGGATTATCGCAAGTTTTTCAAGGTCAAGGCCGAGTTCGACAGCCGCGTGGCCCGCACCCCGGAAGTCATGTATGATTATGCCCTGTTCGTGGCCACCCACTGCCGCAGTGAAAAACTGCTGCACTTCGATCGCAGCGGGATTGCCCGCCTGCTGGAATACACCGCCCGCATGGTGGAGGATCAGAACAAGCTCTCCTCCCAGTTCATGGAGATCTCCGATTTTATCCGCGAAGCCAGTTTCTGGGCCCACAAGGACGGGCACACACTCGTCACGGGAGCGGATGTGGTTCGCGCCGCCGAAGAGAAGCTGTACCGGGTCAACCGCATCGAGGAGCGCATGCAGGAGCTCTACGAGGAAGGCTCGATCATGGTGGACACGGACAACGCGGTCGTCGGCCAGATCAACGGCCTCTCGGTGATCGGCCTGGGGGATCACACCTTCGGCCGGCCGGCCCGCATCACGGCGCGGGTCTACACCGGCCAGGCCGGCATGGTCAACATCGAACGGGAGGTCAAGCTGTCCGGCCCGATCCATGACAAGGGGGTCATGATCCTGACCGGCTACCTGGGCGGCACCTTTGCCACGGAACACCCCCTGTCGCTGTCGGCATCGATCTGTTTTGAACAGTCCTACGACGGCATCGAAGGGGACAGCGCCTCATCCACGGAACTGTACGCCCTGCTGTCGGCCCTGTCCGGAATCCCTGTCAAACAGGGCATCGCCGTCACCGGCAGCGTCAACCAGCGCGGCATGATCCAGCCCATCGGCGGCGTCAATTTCAAGATCGAGGGCTTTTTCGCCGTCTGCAAGGCACAAGGGCTGACCGGCCGCCAGGGGGTCATGATCCCCGGAGCCAATGAACGCCACCTGATGCTGAACGACGAGGTCGTGGCCGCGGTTGCGGCCGGGCAGTTTCATATCTGGAGTGTGGAGACCATCGAGCAGGGTATCGAGATCCTGACCGGCATGCCGGCCGGCCAGCGTGGCAAGCATGGCGTCTTTCCCTCCAAGACGATCTTTCATCTGGTGGCGAAACGCCTGGCTGATATGGCCGAGCGGATGCGTGACCAGGAAGACGGGTACGGCCGGAAACATCGAAAGACGCAACCACATTCATGAATAAACCGGAACTGCTGCAACGGATCATTGCCCAACTCTCCCACGATCTGGAGGTGCTCTTCACGGCGGCCAAGACAGCCCATGAGGCCGCCACCAGCGAAGAGAATATTCCGGACAACAAATACTGCACCCTGGCGCTGGAAGCGTCCTATGTTGCCCAGGGACAGGCCAACCGCGCCCAGGAAATCAGGCAGTCGATCGAGATCTACAAACAGTTGTCGCTTGTGCCGGGCGACGAGACAATCCGCCTGACCTCGCTGGTGACCGTCGAGGCCGGCGACGGTAGCAGAAAGACCGTCTTTATCGGCCCGCTGGAAGGCGGGCTGCGGATCATGGATGACCAGAGCGAAATCATGATTATCACCCCCGCATCACCGCTCGGCCGGGAGTTGCTCGGGAAGAGCCCGGGCGATACGGCCGTAATAGCAACCGGTTCCGGCCGCATGGACTATGAAATACTGGCAGTGAGTTGACCATGTCGGACCGTGATGAAACGCAGACAATACAACAGAGTGACAGCCACGAGGAAGCCGTCGAGATTCCGCTGGAGCGCATCAACCCGGATACCCTGCGGAAGATGCTCGAAGAGTTCGTGACGCGCGAGTGGAGCGAACTGGCCGACTCAGGATACACGCTGGATGAAAAGGTTGAACAGGTCCTGCAGCAGTTGAATCAAAAGCGGGCCCGGATCGTGTACGACAGCAGCACCGAGACGTGGAATATTGTTCCCTGTCGATAAAAAATCACCGGAAAAGAGATATTCATGGCACTTCCCTCAACCATTTACCGGGCTAACCTGCAGCTTTCCGACATCGACCGGGGGGTCTACGAGACACTTCAGGCATCGGTGGCCCGTCACCCGTCGGAGACCGCCGAGCGGCTGGTGGCCCGTCTGCTGGCCCAGGCCCTGTTCCAGGAGGAAGGGCTCCAGTTTACCAAGGGGATCAGCGCCAGTGATGAGCCGGATCTCTGGTCAAAGGGGCCCGACGGCCGGGTGCTCCTGTGGGTCGAGGTCGGTCTGCCGGATGCGGAGCGTCTGGTCAAAGCCGCCCGGCATGCCGAACGGGTGGCCCTGCTGGCCTGCGGCAGCACCCTTGCCACCTGGGAACGGCTGCAACTCCCCAAGCTGGCGGGGGTAGCCAACCTGACCGTCACAACCGTTGATCAGAGTTTCGTAAACCGTCTGGTGGCTCTCCTGGAACGCTCCATCACCTGGGAGATAACCATTACCGAAGGGACCCTCTATCTGCAAATTGCAGGAGAATCGCTGGTGACGCCGATTGTGGACAAGCTGGCAGGTTTCAATTAAAAGGGTTCTCTTGAACACAATTTTATGATAAATTCACAGACTATTTTAAATGGTGTTGCCGGACAATACACGAGGCCTGTGTGAGCGTGGCATTTGAAGAGCCGCAAGCAGGTTACTTCCCAAAAATATTTTATCTGCTAGATAGTTAAGTCCGATATACCGAGGTACCAATGCTGACCACTTCAGACCCCAACAAGAAAATCGCCGTCAACATCGAAGACGAGATGAAACGTTCCTATATGGACTACGCCATGTCGGTCATTATCGGCCGCGCCCTGCCGGACGTGCGCGACGGCCTCAAGCCGGTCCATCGCCGCTGTTTGTACGCCATGTACGACATGAGCAACGATTACAACAAGCCCTATAAGAAATCTGCCCGTGTGGTCGGTGACGTGATCGGCAAGTATCATCCCCACGGCGATACCGCCGCCTACGACACCATCGTGCGTATGGCCCAGGACTTCTCCCTGCGGTATATGCTGGTGGACGGTCAGGGTAACTTCGGTTCGGTGGACGGCGACCGTCCGGCCGCCATGCGTTACACCGAGATCCGCCTGCGTCAGCTGACCCACGAGATGCTGGGCGACCTGGACAAAGAGACCGTCAACATGGTCCCCAACTACAACGACGAGCTTGAGGAACCGACGGTCCTGCCTTCAAAGTTCCCCAACCTGCTGGTCAACGGCTCCACCGGCATCGCGGTCGGCATGGCTACCAACATACCGCCCCATAACCTGGTCGAGATCATCAACGGCATGATCGCCACCATCCACAACCCGGAACTGACCTACGACGAACTGCTGGAGCTGGTGCCCGGCCCGGACTTTCCCACCGGCGCCACCATCTACGGCCGCCAGGGGATCAGGGATGCCTACGCCACCGGTCGCGGCATCATCCAGATCCGGGCCAAGGCCCATATCGAGGCGGCCAAGAAAACCGAGCGCCAGTCGATCGTTATCACCGAACTTCCCTACCAGGTCAACAAGGCCCGTCTGATCGAGAAGATTGCCGAGCTGGTCAAGGAGAAGAAGGTCGAAGGGATCACCGAGATCCGCGACGAATCCGACCGCCAGGGGATGCGCATCGTCATCGAGGTCAAGCGCGACGAGAATGCCGAGGTGCTGCTCAATCAGCTCTACAAACAGAGCCAGCTGCAGACCTCCTTCGGCATCATCATGCTGGCCATCGTTCACAACCGTCCGCGGGTGCTGACCCTGCGCGAGATGATGGACTTTTTCATCGAGCACCGCTGCGAGGTGGTCACCCGCCGCACCAATTTCGAACTGAAGAAAGCCCTGGCCCGCGCCCATATCCTGGAAGGTCTCAAGATCGCCCTGGACTGGCTGGATGCGGTCATCGAGCTGATCCGCGAATCCAAGACCCCGCCCGAGGCCAAGCAGGGGCTGATGGAAGGCCGCTTTGCCGACCCCGAATATCTGAAACTCCTTAATCTGCCGCGTCCGGAGGGGTACGAGGGTGCGGTTCAGCTGACCGATATCCAGGCCCAGGCCATCCTGGAGATGCGCCTGCAACGCCTGACCGGTCTGGAGCGGGACAAGATCATCTCCGAATACGAAGAGATCATGAAAGTGATCGCCCGGCTGCGGGAGATCCTGGCCTCGGACACCGAGATTCTCAAGATCATCGTGGGAGAGCTGACCGAAATCCGGGACAAGTTCGGCGACAAGCGCCGTTCGGAGATCGCCGACAAGAGCGCCGACATCACGCTGGAAGACACCATCGAGGAAGAGGACATGGTGGTGACCATCTCCCACACCGGTTACATCAAACGCAGCGCCGTGGACCTGTACCGCTCCCAGCGCCGCGGCGGCAAGGGCAAGACCGGCATGAAGACCAAGGAAGAGGATTTCGTCGAACAGCTCTTCATCGCCTCCACCAAGGACTACCTGCTCTGCTTCACCGACGCCGGGCGCATGTACTGGCTCAAGGTTTACGAGATCCCCGAGGGGAGCCGCACCACCAAGGGCAAGGCGGTGGTCAACCTGGTCAACGTCGCCATGGACGAGAAGATCACCACCATCCTGCCGGTCAAGGAATTCACCGAGCACACCTACCTCTTCATGGCCACCAAGATGGGGGTCGTCAAGAAGACGCCGCTGGTGGAATACTCCAATGTCCGTCAGGGCGGGATCATCGCCGTCAAGCTGGACGATGGCGACAAGCTGATCTCGGTGGCCCTGACCGACGGCACCAAGGATGTCTTCCTGGCATCCCGCGACGGCAAGGCCATCCGTTTCAACGAAGAGGATGCCCGCCCCATGGGACGTGTCACCCGCGGTGTGCGCGGCATGCTGCTGACGGCCACGGATCAGGTCATCGGCATGGAGATCGTTGACAACGAGGCGGTCGGCTCGACCATCTTCACGGTCTGCGAGAACGGCTTCGGTAAACGCACCAACCTGGACGAATACAAGGACCAGAGTCGGGGCGGCAAGGGCATCATCACCATCAAGACCACCGAGCGCAACGGCAGCGTGGTCAATGTCATGCAGGTGGCCGACGACCACGACCTGATGGTCATCACCGACAACGGCAAGATCCTGCGCGTGCCGGTCTCCGGCTTCTCGGTCATCGGCCGCAACACCCAGGGGGTCAAGCTGATCACCACCGAGGAGAAGGAACGGGTGGTGGCGGTGGCGCGACTGGCCGAGAAGGAAGAAGACGAACTGGACGAGGAAGGCGAAGAGGAATAAACACAAGGTTAAGGAAAAGGTGGAGGTAGAGATTTTAAACAGAATTTCTTTACCTCTTCCTCTTCCTCTACCTGGTATTCAACCATGACTAGACCTCTCAAAATAGATACCTCCCTGCGGGAGCGCCGTCGTATCATCCGTTTGCTGGATTACCTCAAACGGGACGATCTGACCGGCGAACAGATGGAACGCATCGGCAAGCGCTTGCAGAGATCCGGCAAGCGGGCGCTCAAGCCGCTGGTGCGCAAACTGTGGCGCGAGCATAACGGCACCGCCATCTACCGCTACGCCTGCATGCTGGACTTTTTCGATGCCTCGGCCTGGATGGACCAACTGATCCAGATCACCCTCAAGCGCACCGACCTGGAGGAGGATGGCAAGCTGGCCCTCTTGGACCTGCTCCACGACAGCGGCATCGATGTCACCGCTCCCCCTTTCGCCGGTATGACCGGCTACGGCGCCGCATCGCTGGAGGGATTTATCGACGAATGTCTCAAGGACGGTGAACGCGGGCTGGTCAGGTTCATCGACAGCTTCCTGGATGTGGCCGACGAGTACCGTGACCGCATGGTCCGCCATCTGTGCGTCGCCGGCAGCACCGAAGCGGTCGCCCTGCTGGAGATCCTGCTGTCATTCGAAAAGGTCGAGGTGGTCAGGGAGGCAATCCTGGCGCTGGGCAAGATCAAGAACGGCTGTGCGCTGAATGTTCTGGAACGGGCCGAGCCGCGCCACGAAGGCGATATTGCCGAGCTGATCAGGCGCAGCAAACGCCGCCTGTCGTTTCTCGGAATCCGCGAGGCGTCGGAACTGCCCCGCGAGTTCATCATGCCGCTCCCCTTCCACGAGGTACAGGCCGGACCTATAGACTTCTATGGTGCCCGTTCGCTCTGGTTTGCCTGGCAGCTGGAGGGAGGTGGCTATGCTGGCATCCTGGCCCTGACCGGTGAATCGGACGGGCTGCTCAACGCCATCAGCTACCGGATGAAGGATGCCAAGGAGTACGCCGGCGTGTTGAAGGAAGTCGTTTCCGGCGAACAGCTGCTGCCGGTCGATCCGGCCTATGCCCTTGCGCTCCTGCGGGATGCCCTGCACCACAGCCGGGAGCAGGATTTTTACCTGCCGCCGGATTTCTATGTGGACATGCGCCTGTTCCGTCCGGACGCCCTCAAGCCGGAGCCCTATCTGCCGCGTTTCACCCTGGCCCACCTGGACGGTATCGTGGAGAAGATCCCCGGCTATGTCACCGGCAGCAACGAACTGCTGGATGATCCGGGCCTGGACGGATGGATTCTGTCTGAACCGGCCGTGTATGATGCCGCCGATCGCTTCGTTGCCCTGGGGGCAGTGGACGACGTGACGGCGGAGGCGCTGGAGACCGAGATATCGCGCTTCTGCGACGAACTGATCACACCGCGGCGGGCCGAGATCGTCAAACGGCTGCTTCTGACCGCCGACTATCTGCAGCAGACCGGCGGTGAGGAATCGGCGGTTCAAAAGGTTCTGGCCACGGCCCTGAGTCTGGTGGGGGGCTTTCTGCCCGACAGTCGCCATCCGTTTATCCGGCGGCTGGTGCTTGACAGTGTTGATACCGCCCGACAGGCCCTTTCCGAAGGGTATGATCTCAGGCTTGATGAAAACTATGATGACGACGATGAAGAATAGCAGAGAACGGATAGCCGTGATCGGCGGCGGCAGCTGGGGCACCGCGCTGGCCAACCGGCTGGCCGGCAATGGCCACGATGTACGGCTGTGGGCCTTTGAGCCGGAGCTGGTGCTTGAGATCAACCAACAGCACACCAATACGCCCTTTCTGCCCGGCATAGCCCTGCACCCGGAGCTGGTCTGCACGGGCAGCCTGCCGGATGCTGTCAACGGTTGCGGCATGATTGTGCTGGTGACCCCGGTTCAGGTCATGCGCGGCGTGCTGAAACAGATCATTCCGCATGTTACGGCAGACATGGTTATTGCCAATGCCTCCAAGGGCATCGAACTGGAGACCCTGCGGACGGTGTCCGGGATCTGTGAAGAGCTGCTGCCGGCGGAAGTGACCCGCCGCTTTGTGGCACTGTCCGGCCCGACCTTTGCGCGCGAGGTGGCCCTGGGGCTGCCGTCGCTGATCGTGGCCGCCGCCCGCGATGAGTCCGCTGCCCGACGGGTGCAGGCCGCCTTCAGCTGCTCCTGTCTGCGGGTCTATACCAACAACGACGTCATCGGCGTGGAGCTGGGGGGGGCGGTCAAGAATGTCATCGCCATCGCCGCCGGGATCTGTGACGGACTCGGTTTCGGCCACAACGCCCGGGCGGCCCTGATTACTCGCGGTCTGGCCGAGATGAAGCGCCTGGGACAGGCCATGGGGGCGGATGCCGCCACCTTTGCCGGTCTGGCCGGCATGGGTGACCTGGTGCTGACCTGCACCGGCGACCTGTCCCGCAACCGTACCGTCGGCTTCAAGCTGGGGCAGGGGATGCGGCTGGCGGATATCCTGGCCGAGATGCGCATGGTGGCCGAAGGGGTCAAGAGCGCCGAGTCGGTCTATAATCTGGCCCGCAAGCTGGGGGTCGAGATGCCGATCGTCGAGAATACCTTCCAGATCCTGCACCAGGACAAGCCGGCCCGACAGGCGGTCATGGATCTGATGGCCAGAGCCTTGAAAGCAGAACAGTAGCGAATCCGCTACATCCATTGGTGGTAAATTGTCGCAGGAGAAAAAGCGTGATCCGATCATTTCAGGGCATGCAGCCCAGGATAGATGAAAGTGCCTTTGTGGCCGAAACGGCCGTGATTATCGGCGATGTGGAGATGGGTCCCCAGAGCAGTATCTGGTACAACTGCGTGGCCCGCGGCGACGTCAACTTCATCCGCATCGGTGCCCGCAGCAATGTGCAGGATCTCTCCATGCTGCATGTCACCCACAAGAAAAATGCCGACGATCCCGGCGCACCGCTGATCATCGGCGACGATGTCACGGTCGGCCACAGCGTGACCCTGCACGGCTGCACACTGGAAAACGGCTGCTTTATCGGCATGCAGGCCATAATCATGGACAAGGCCGTGGTAGGCGAGGGGGCCCTGGTGGGCGCCCGGGCGCTGGTGACCGAAGGGACGATCATACCCCCCCACACCCTGTGGGTCGGTGCTCCGGCCAGATACAAACGCGACCTGATCCCGGACGAGATCGCCTGGCTGAAAAAATCACCCGGCAACTACGTCAAATATGCCCTGCAGTATATCAACGACTGACGCCTGCCTCTTCGCTGCTTTATGCGAACCGTTTTCGCATAAAGCAGCTTTCAACACCCACCATGTTATACACGTCTCACTTTCACGCGTTGATTGACTTTAATGCAGTATTAGTTTACTAACTCTTCGGACCTTTGGAGGTTTTTGAATACTGTACTGATATTTTACTGAGGGCGAAATGGCAGCCTGTTTCCAATATCATAAAGAGTAACTAAAGCCGCTGTAATCAGTATTTCTGCTGATTCAGCGGCTTTTTTTGTAAAAACCAATTATCTTTCACGAAGATACGAAGACACGGGAAATGACTGAAAACCAAATTGGGACAATTGTTGTTAATTGCGCGGTGCGCCTTCATATGGAGCTTGGTCCCGGATTGCTCGAATCCGTTTATGAGGTGCTTCTTGCTCATTTGCTTACGAGGGAACCCACGGGGACGTTCCTTTCTATTTGACTAACCTTGCTAAACTCACATAGAAAGGAACGTTATATGTTAGTTTAGATACAACAAAATCAATAAGTTTATCTATTATCAGCTAATTATAACAGTCTTGTAGTTCTATTTGTCATCTGTTAATTGAATATATATATTCTACTAACAGGAGGTAAATGGTATGGAAGT